>LNDB01000053.1 GCA_001515265.1 Candidatus Dichloromethanomonas elyunquensis | reverse complement strand
GGCAAGTGCTAAAATATTTTTTATATCACCAAGACGAAGTCGTTTATTAGTGAAATCAAAATCCAGAGCTTTGCCAATCGCATCAGAAATCTCGCTGCGGTGATCAAACAAGTAGATGTTTTCATGTTCGTTGGAACAGGAGATTTTATTGAGACATTCAACAATCTTTTCGGCAGAATAGTTTTTATCGGTCTTCTTTTGAATAATCCGCATAATCGTAAGCGCCAGGAAACAAGTCAGAAAGTGAGCATTAATGTGATCCTGAAGTGACACATAAACCGGTCGCGTTTCCAGAACCCCCTTGGTAATGCGAAATGTCTCCTCAATCTCCCACAAACCTCGGTAAGTATCAATAATCTCAGCATCAGACATCTCCAATTCACTTGTGACAATCGCATAGTACCCATCGTACTTTTCTTCTTCGGCGACTTTTTCGGAATCAAAGACAGGCCTTTCTTTAATATCCAGAATTTCACCGGATGTCTCGTCAAACTTCAAATTTT
>LNDB01000052.1 GCA_001515265.1 Candidatus Dichloromethanomonas elyunquensis | reverse complement strand
GCAAGGTCATGTATTCGGTGCTTCATTTCCGAGCGGATATGCGGCGGGCCCAAACACTCGCACTGAGCTCCGAAGCTGAGAAGAATATTGTAATAGTAGTCATTTTCTATGAAGGGGAACGTGACGATGTAATGCTCGTCACCGTCGGGCGTACAGTGGTCATATGTGCAAAAATCGAGCACCCGGTCCATGATGGATGCATGAATGCGAATGCTGATTTGGATTTGTATGGTTTGAGCGGTATCGGGAAAATCCAACTGGGGCTTTGGATAATCCCGTGGGGTGAAAGATTCCTCTCGCATGCGCAGGCTCGACATGCGGGATAGTCTGAATAAGCGAAAATCATTTCTTTTATGGCAAAACCCTTGCCAATACCAATGGCTGCCTTTCAATACCAGTTGGTACGGCTCGGCTATTCGGGTGGTTTTATTGCCGTAACGGTCGGCATAGGTGAACGAAAGCAGCTTGTTTTCCTGTATAGCTGTTTTGATTATTTCCACATATGGTTGTAT
>LNDB01000051.1 GCA_001515265.1 Candidatus Dichloromethanomonas elyunquensis | reverse complement strand
CGAATTTCTCAACCGCTTTGATCAGCCCCAGGTTTCCTTCCTGGATCAGATCCAAAAACAGCATTCCCCGGCCTACATACCGCTTGGCGATACTAACCACCAAACGCAGATTCGCTTCAGCCAGCCGTTTCTTCGCTTCTTCATCCCCGGCTTCCATCCGCATGGCCAAATTAATCTCTTCATCCGCCGTCAATAGCGGAACCCGACCAATCTCTTTAAGATACATGCGAACCGGATCATCGATGCTAATCCCTTCCGGGATCGACAGATCCAGATCCATTTCTTCCACTGCTGTATCTTCCATTTCCGACATGTCCGGCTCATCGCCGGCAGCTACAGACTCAGGGATCTCTTCCACGATTTGAATCCCTTTGCTGTTGAACACTTCATACATATCTTCAATTTCGTCAGGAGAGAGGTCTTCGTTTTGGAGAGAGTCCATGATCTCACCGTATGTCAGCATCCCACCGCGTTTTTCGCCTTTTTGCATGAGACTATCCACGCTACCGGTGGTGCCCTTCTTCTCCGCCATTATGCTT
>LNDB01000050.1 GCA_001515265.1 Candidatus Dichloromethanomonas elyunquensis | reverse complement strand
TATGAGGATTAAAATTTATTCTTGCCCCAAATGTATGTAATCCCGCGATGATCCCTGGCGTCACTTTCATCTTTTTTTCAAACCAATCCTGCACAATTCGGACCGCTTCATCCATGAATTCTTTCAACATTTCACGGTGTTTTAAAAATATCTCCCGCAATCTTTCGTCTATGGTAAAAACAACGTGACGATGGTTCACCTGAAATACTTCTTCGCTTAATAACCGGCTCCATTCTTCTGTTTCCCCACTTGAACACGTGGTGCAAAAACGCCCCTTGCATCGATAGGGCACTCTTTTAATATTATGGCACCCCTCACATACCAGCAGCTTAAACCCTCTTTTAGGGTCGCCACAACCACGAAATTTTTCAATTTCCTTGATTACGACTGACCTTACATTGCTTCGATGTTTATTTAAAAATTTATCCCAATGGCAATGTTGGTCAAAAAATATCTGCCGAAGGATGTTTTTCTCCATGCGTCTACATTATCAAAAATCGCAAAAAAAGGGAACCTGTCCGGCTCCCAAAACTTATACTTTCTGATACGG
>LNDB01000049.1 GCA_001515265.1 Candidatus Dichloromethanomonas elyunquensis | reverse complement strand
GAAATGCTTTTTCCCTCCATGCTTGCCATTCTCATCCCTATCATCATAGGCATTCTTTTCGGTATACCCGGAGTGCTTGGACTACTTCTGGGAAGTATCACCACAGGTTTTATCCTGGCAGTATTTATGGCTAACTCAGGCGGAGCCTGGGACAATGCCAAGAAATATATTGAAGAAGGCAACCTCGGCGGAAAACACAGCGATGCTCACAAAGCTGCCGTTACCGGCGACACCGTTGGCGATCCTTTTAAAGATACTTCGGGCCCCAGCCTCAACATCCTCATCAAACTGATGACTATGGTTTCGATCGTGATGGTTGGCGTTACCCTCACTTTTAACCTGCTGATATACTTTTAACCAGACTGACCCTATATAAATGAAAAAGGCCATCCCCTCGGACGGCCTTTTTTTTAGTCTCTTAAGAATTATTCCTTGTTGAACCGTTTTTTGAATTGCCTTTCACCGTTTACCTGCACTTCGAAGAAATACCTGCCCGATGGCAAATGACTTACATCAATGACCGTTTCCCGGTTGCTGAGATTTAGAAACAGGTGGTCTTCGAGCAATT
>LNDB01000048.1 GCA_001515265.1 Candidatus Dichloromethanomonas elyunquensis | reverse complement strand
GCATCGGCAATTATCTTCTTTGGTAATTCCCCATGGAGGATCGATTTTAATTCTTCCAGGTGATCCTTCATACAGCTGGTATCTCCCGGTCTCTGATGGATACTGTATCCGACCACAAACTGGTTTTCTGTCCCGATCTGGACATTGTATCCCGGTTTTAACTGGCCGTTTTTCATATGGTCTTCCTTCATCCGCATAAAGGTGGCATCATGATCGGTCTTGGAGTAGCTGTTTCTTTCTTTCAGGATAAGCTCCTGCTGCTCATATTTTTGCATTCGTGGCAGATAGTCTTTCGTTAGGGTATTTCGCGTTTTCTTTAATTTTTTGCTTTCAGCATCCGGTTTCTCTTCCGCCGATTTCTTAGCCAGTCGTTCATCGATTTTTCTTACGGCTTCTTCTATGGCCTCTGAGTCAATTGGTTTGCCATTTCCTAGCTCTTCAAGATCACTATCGCCGTATTCTTCATTTTCTTCGTCATTGATCTGATCGATTTCTTTAAATAATTCCCGGCATTTCTCCCTTAACGCTTCCTTGTAACGCTTCGTGGATTTGCCCCATACCCAGCTGTATTTATTGGCATT
>LNDB01000047.1 GCA_001515265.1 Candidatus Dichloromethanomonas elyunquensis | reverse complement strand
AATCAAAACTACCCGCTTAGCGGGTAGTTTGCTCAGCCCTATAAGGGCTTGTTACTCGCTTGAGCCTTAAGGCTCTTCGAAAAAGTCTGCCAACTGCTTTTATTCTCGGGCTGCTGCTAAAGCAGCCTATTTTTTGCCCTTTTTCACCTGCTCACCCGTAAACGGGTCAACATACTCCTCTATACTTATCTGGTCATGTGCTATGTCCTCATCTAATTGATTTCTTACGTACTCTCTTATTTGCTTTTCATTACGTCCCACTGTATCCACATAATATCCTCTGCACCAGAAATGCCGGTTTCCGTACTTGTACTTTAAGTTGGCATGCCGGTCAAATATCATGAGCGAACTTTTTCCTTTCAGGTATCCCATAATACTCGCTACACTATACTTTGGCGGTATTGCAATTACCATGTGAATATGATCTGAGCAAGCGGTCGCTTCAAGTATTTCGATACCTTTTTGCTCACATAATTTCCGTAAAATCCTCCCTATATCGTTCTTTATTTTTTCCGTAAATCACTTGTCGGCGATATTTGGGAGCAAATACTATGTGATATTTGCAGTTCCATTTTGTATGTGCTAAACTA
>LNDB01000046.1 GCA_001515265.1 Candidatus Dichloromethanomonas elyunquensis | reverse complement strand
TGAATATGCACATGCCATGGGCAACAGCTCAGGCAACCTTATCGATTACTGGGATGCCATTGACAGCCATGATCAGTTGCAGGGTGCGTTTGTTTGGGACTGGGTTGACCAGGGATTGCTGCAATACGACTCTGCAGGTAAAAAATTCTGGGCTTATGGCGGAGACTTCGGCCCGAAGGGTGTTCCCAGCGACGGGAATTTCTGCTGCAACGGCCTCGTTTTCCCCGACAGGGTGCCTCACCCCGGCCTCACCGAAATAAAGAAAGTATACCAGAATGTCAGGTTCAGACTTGCCGACAGCCAGGAACCTTCAGTTGAAATCACCAATAAAAACTATTTCTACAACCTGGCCAATAACACATTGTCATTTGAAGTGATAGCCGATGGGAATTCAATTATAAAAGCTGAAATTCCTGCTCCTGTAATCCGTCCGGGCGAATCAACCGTGATACCCCTGCCATTAAAGCAACTGCTGCCAAAAAATGCCGAAGTATTTATCAATGTTTATCTGCGCACTGCCGACGACCGCCCGCTGCTGGGAAAAGGATTTGTGATTGCTTCAGAACAACTGGCAGTGCCCGCAGAGATGCA
>LNDB01000045.1 GCA_001515265.1 Candidatus Dichloromethanomonas elyunquensis | reverse complement strand
AGTGGGGAAGGCGGATATTGAACCGAAAGCCACGGAGCATATACCGGAGATGGTCGAGGTCATCAAGGGGCTGCTTGCGAAGGGACATGCATACGTCGTGGATGGAGACGTTTATTACCGCGTATCTAGTTTCAAGGACTATGGCAAACTTTCCAAAAGAAATCTTGATGACCTGAAAGCGGGCGCCCGTGTTGAGGTGGATGACCGCAAAGTCGATCCTCTCGATTTTGCGTTGTGGAAAGCTTCCAAACCGGGCGAACCTGCATGGGAAAGCCCGTGGGGGCCGGGAAGGCCCGGCTGGCATATTGAATGTTCCGCCATGGGATTCAAACATCTTGGGGAAACATTTGACATTCATGCCGGGGGCAAAGACCTCGTGTTTCCGCACCATGAAAATGAGATTGCCCAGAGTGAAGGATATTCCGGCAAACCATTTGTGCACTACTGGCTCCACAACGGCTTTGTGAACATCAACGCTGAAAAGATGTCGAAATCACTCGGCAACTTTTTTACTATTCGAGAAATACTCGACCAGTATGATGCAGAAATTGTCCGTCTATTTCTTCTTTCGACGCATTATCGCAGTCCGATAGATTTTTCCG
>LNDB01000044.1 GCA_001515265.1 Candidatus Dichloromethanomonas elyunquensis | reverse complement strand
CATTATTAGCCATTATCCTAAAATCATCATCAGTTATGTTGTTAGCTTGAGCATATTCGAATACGCTATCGACAGTGTCGGTGAATTTCCTCGCTAAACGCCCATTTTCCTTTTTCATCATAGGGAAGTGCTCAATAACATATCCTGAATAATCTAGTTCAAAGTCATACCTAGATATCTTTCCGTCAGCAAAATCGGAGACAAAATCGATCATAAACGCCGTATGTTTTCCAACCTTCATCAGTCTTCCTCCCACGCATATTTTTCCGGACTTGTATTACCAAGCTGTGGGGTGAATACTTTCTCCGGCAAGGCTGCACTACCAGGTAAAAAGTCTTTAATTTCAGATATGTAACCTGCTTTTCCTAAGTTAGGGGCATTGGTAAAAATCCATGTTAAATATTCAAATGGATTCAAGCCATTTTCTCTTGCACTCACAATTAGGCTGTAATAAATCGCACTGGCCCTGGCGCCGTTTGGCGTGTTATTAAAGATCCAGTTCTTTCGACCGATTACAAAAGGTTTAATACTGCGTTCCGCACGGTTGTTTGAAATTTCAAGACGTCCATCCAGCAGGTATCTCTCAAGATATTTTTGTTGGGACTTGGC
>LNDB01000043.1 GCA_001515265.1 Candidatus Dichloromethanomonas elyunquensis | reverse complement strand
AAAGGATCTATGCCGAAGGTTTCCTGGACAAGTGCTGCTAGTCCGTCAATGGATTTACGCATATCCGTATAACCGCAGGCTATGTAGATCTCTTTTGCCGTTGTAATGTCTCCTAACATAGAGATTTTAAAGCCAGCAAAACGGCTTCAAGAGTTTTCTGGGATGTTCCTTCTTTAACCTCAACAGTTGCGCATGGAAGATGAATGATGACGGCAACACCAGTTCTCGATGTTCCTGTTTCTACCTGAAGTTTTGCAAATTCGACCGGCTTCTGGCTTTCCGGCTGCACAACAGGAAGCTGCAGTGCACATGCTTTCCGGCGGATTTGTTTCAGCCAGTAATAGTATGCAGATTCTGTTACATTATTTTGTCGGCACCAGGATTTCACGGACATTCCACTGTCTTGGCATTCCTTTATCAACGGCATCCACTGTTCCATACGGAACTGGATTTTAACCTTAGTTATTTCATCCATTGTGATACCTCCGTTATTGTGTTTTAGAGGACTGGAAAAACTCGAAAAACTTTGACTTTAAAAACTCTGAAATTCTTTGAAGTTTATTATCACATGGATCACATTACTATATAAGGCACTCTGTTTTTAAGCGCTTACG
>LNDB01000042.1 GCA_001515265.1 Candidatus Dichloromethanomonas elyunquensis | reverse complement strand
CGATCCACATGCCTAGTACATCTTTTACTCCGTTCATTTGGATGCCGATGGCGATATACACGGCTTTCTTGATAATCTGACCTTCGCTGCGCACATGGAAGTGGTTGCGTCCATGAATACTACTGCATAGATGCTTTCCAGAGGGCGTCTTTGCCATTCTCTAACCACTGGCAGGATTTTGTCTGTGACGCGGCTAACAGTACTGTCTGATACTTCAATACCATAAATTTCACGAATATGAGACTCGATATCTCCAGTAGTCATTCCCTTGGCATACATGGATAAAATCTTTTCTTCGATGTCCCCGGAGAGTGTTGTTTGCTGTTTTTTGATAATCTGTGGCTCAAATTCACCTTTGCGATCACGGGGAATGGAAATATCCATATCTCCCAGGCTGGTTTTGATGGTTTTTTCACTGTAACCATTCCGGCTGTTGTCTGTCTCTTTATTCCGGTAGTCATATTTGCTGTAACCCAGTTCATCTTCCATCTCTGCTTCCAGGCCATTTTCCAGTACCGTACTGACCATTTCTTTGAATAGGTTTTGTACACCTGAAACATCATTGATTCCTGCCTCTTGCAGCATCTCTAGTAACTTTTTTCGCTGTTCTCTTCTCT
>LNDB01000041.1 GCA_001515265.1 Candidatus Dichloromethanomonas elyunquensis | reverse complement strand
GAAGAAAACTACGATTATCTGCAAGAGAAAAACATCGGACATTACGTCAAATACAATACCTTCCACAAAGAAGCCAGTAAGAAATGGAAAGAAGACATAACGAAACCACAGAATTTCACCTATGATCATGAAAACGATGAATATATCTGCGGTTATGGCCGAACACTTATTTTCTTATATGAGCGGCGTTCAAAAAGTGACAATGGCTACAGGAGCTTGATCAGGATCTATGAATGCCTGAATTGCTCCGGATGCCCTCATCGCGATCGGTGTGTGAAATCATCTGATCCATACGCCAATAGAAGAATATACGTTAATCGCAGGCTGAATGCCTATAAGGAACAGGCCCGCAGGAATCTGTGCTCGGAGGAAGGATTGCGTATGAGAAGCTTGAGACCGGTCGAGGTTGAAAGCGTCTTTGCTGACATCAAAGGAAACCACGGTATGCGAAGATTTCTATTGAAAGGGTTAGAAAAGGTTAAAATCGAATGGGGATTACATTGCATCGCTCATAATATGAGAAAGATGGCGATGATCACTGGATAAGTAACTTACTTTTGAAAAATTATATTGTATAAATTGAGAGGGGGCGCAACCGAAACATTAAGTTTTGTTACGTCCCC
>LNDB01000040.1 GCA_001515265.1 Candidatus Dichloromethanomonas elyunquensis | reverse complement strand
CAGTGATTATCTTGATCAGCTCAGGGTCGGTGAAATTATACACAATCGTCACACCTGGGAAATAGAGCATTTTTTTATCAGCGGTGAATTTTTCCAAAGTTGTTGCGTTATACTTCAAGGTATCCATCATCCCTTCACCCCACCACTTAAGACATTATCGATTATCCGCTTCTGGAACAGGAAAACCAAAATCAAAATCGGCAGCATCGTAGTTACGCCGGCAGCTGCAAGAGCCCCTAGATTGATATCAAAGTCATTTTTATAAAGTGTTATCGCCACCACCACAGTTCTGTGGCTCTCCTTCATGTTCAAGATTTGAGCAATCAGGAATTGGTTCCAGGAATTGATGAACACCAATATCGACAGGGAGAATATCCCTGACCTCAACAGGGGAAAATAGATGTTCATCAGGATCCTGAACAAGTTGGCCCCATCGATTCTTGCACTATCTTCGTAATCAATAGGAACCTGTTTGAACAAAGCAATGAGAAACCAGATGCTGATTGGCATATCCAGCAAACCGGCCAGCAAGGCAATCCCCATATAGGTATCGAGCAATCCAAGATTTTTATACATGTCATAGATTGGTTGGATGATGGTGATGCCAGGCAATAAGGTCATGAACAGGATGATGATGAGAAAGACAC
>LNDB01000039.1 GCA_001515265.1 Candidatus Dichloromethanomonas elyunquensis | reverse complement strand
GGCCGCATCCTGAAGCTCCACTTGTAATCTGTTGCTTTTGGAAGGTATTTTTCCATTGGCCATGCGCCCCAGCTGTCGTCACCGCCAACTCCGGCCTGCAGCAGGTCTATGTTCAGGTCGGTGAATGTATTGACAGGCAACTGGTTAATATGCTTGCCGCCGTGTGAGAATCCTTTGAGGTCATCATAAGAATAGGGCAGTGCGCTGAAGCAAATCAAAGGCTGGCCCTGGAAAAGAATCCCGCTGTTTCCGTTGCTGATGGCGACCCACCTGATGTCGGTACGGTAGCCGTTTTCCTGGGGACGAACATAAGGTACATACAGTTCATCGGTGGTGGCTTTGTAAAGACCTACAAATGAACCGGTTTTGCGATCCTGGTAGT
The DNA here is from genome assembly GCA_001515265.1 of Candidatus Dichloromethanomonas elyunquensis. Classification (GTDB taxonomy): domain Bacteria; phylum Bacillota; class Desulfitobacteriia; order Desulfitobacteriales; family Syntrophobotulaceae; genus Dichloromethanomonas; species Dichloromethanomonas elyunquensis. The sequence continues at coordinate 280 of LNDB01000039.1, read as the reverse complement.
TCTCGCCCCAGCCTCGACCGTACCATTCAACATTGCGGTAAGCAGCCGGCAACTGCATGTTAAGACCCACACGAGGAATGATCGGCAGTTTATCAGTTCCGGCCTGTAATGTGTAATCAACCATTACATCAGCATTTCCTGTAACCGTGTACTTTATCGTGACTTTACTTTTCGTGGCCGGGAGGCCGTATACCACTGTAACAACCGGAGCATGTGCATTCGTTTTGTCGAGTGTAACACTTTCAGTTATCCTTTTTTCACTGTCGTTGTACCATACTTC
>LNDB01000038.1 GCA_001515265.1 Candidatus Dichloromethanomonas elyunquensis | reverse complement strand
CATCCCGCGACCCATTGAAGCATCCGACACAGGGGGCCCCCATGTCAAGTCTACCCCTGAGCTGGTTCCTAGTATTTTTCTAACCGGTCCTCAAAATAAATCAATAGTTGAGAATGAATTTGACCCCAGTCTGGTCTCCGGCCAGTCCATTTTTTTGTTATGTCCACCATGGCCAGGTAAAGCATTTTAAGTAGACTATCATCAGTTGGGAAAACGGATTTGCTTTTAGTAACTTTACGGAGCTGGCGGTTAAACCCTTCTATGGCGTTTGTGGTATAAATCAATGTTCTGACTTCCTGGGGATACTTGAAATACGTGGATAAGTTGGCCCAGTGTGCTTTCCATGATACTGCTATTTTGGGATATTTGTTTCCCCATTTTTCCTCAAATGAGTCAAGCTCATAAAGTGCGGTTTGTTCATCTATTGCTGCGTAGACATTTTTCAGATCAGCCATGAGTGCTTTGATGTCTTTGTAGGATACAAATCTCGTTGTATTCCGGATTTGGTGTATTATGCATTGCTGTACTTCTGTCTTGGGAAATACTGCTTCAATGGCATTTGTAAAGCCTGTGAGGCCGTCTACGCACGCAATGAGGATATCTTCAACACCACGGTTTTTAATCCCGTTCATTACGGAGAGCCAAAACTTCGCGCTTTCATTTTCACCGATCC
>LNDB01000037.1 GCA_001515265.1 Candidatus Dichloromethanomonas elyunquensis | reverse complement strand
GTTCGCGGAGAATCAGGGCGAAATCGGTAACATCCACTGACCAGCCGTATTTCCAGTCGCTGCTAAAAATGCTACCGTATGGTGTGAGTATTCTGCTGAGTTCATAATCGCCGGCTGCAACGCCGTTACCTCCTTTATGCTTCACATAAATATGGTCGAGATAGTCCCAGTGGGCGCAGGGTATGGTATCGGGGCAACCAAGTGTCACCGTCATGATGATTTTTCGCACATCAGTGCTGTTATTGGGGAAACTGCCCCAGGCAGGGTAGTGTTTCACTCCCTGTGACGGATCGGTGACGACAAGGACACGGTTGTGGGTAGTGACGGTAAGGGTGTCGGGGGTACGGGCGCTGAGCTGAAAAACGGTTAGCAGTAGCAAAATTGTCAGAAGGTATTTCATGCTAGTAGCTTGTTTGAGAATGATTTAGATTTTATCTGACGAGTTAAGTCGAAACAACTTTTTCTTATTCCGGCAAAGAAAGTTAATTTTGCGCCGCTTTCCGGTATGGCCGGGAATTAGTTATTCACATTTAAGCCAACAATCTGATACATGGGCAGAGCATTTGAATTTCGCAAAGCACGCAAATTGAAGCGCTGGGGCAATATGTCCCGTGTTTTTACAAAACTGGGTAAGGAAATAGAAATAGCAGTGAAAGCAGGTGGTCCCGACCCCTCGGGCAATGCCAGGCTCAGGCTGCTTATACAGACCGCACGCAGCGAAA
>LNDB01000036.1 GCA_001515265.1 Candidatus Dichloromethanomonas elyunquensis | reverse complement strand
TTTTTGAAAGCAGGCACCTTAGTGCCAGACCTATTTTTCTTCTGACTGGATATTAAAGGCCGAATGCTTTTTTTACATCCTCCACTGCATCCAGTTTCTCCCATGCAAAGAATTCAACCTCTCTCTTTACAGTCACGCCGTTTTCGATAAGCTCAACCTCTCTGGTGAATGGGTCTCTTCCCATGTGACCGTAGGCAGCTGTTGCCTCGTAAATAGGGTATTTCAGCTTAAGCCTTTCAATGATTTTTGCCGGACGAAGGTCAAAAATCTCCTGAATTTTAAGAGCGATTTCCCCGTCTGAGAATTTAGCCGCAGTTCCGTAAGTGTTTACGAAAACGCTTACCGGCCTTGCCACTCCAATAGCATAGGCAAGCTGAACCAGAACCTCTTTTGCAACACCGGCTGCAACAAGGTTTTTGGCAATATATCTGGCGGCGTAAGCAGCAGAGCGGTCTACCTTGCTGGGGTCTTTACCCGAAAAAGCTCCCCCGCCGTGTGCGCCTTTGCCACCATAAGTGTCAACTATAATCTTCCTGCCTGTAAGGCCTGTATCTCCGTGAGGACCGCCAATAACAAACTTTCCGGTTGGATTAACGTGAAGAATGTAATCTCCCTTAAACAGCTCCTGGGTATATTTTGGAAGTCTGGCAATAAGTCTTGGAATCAGAATGTTTTTAACATCTTCCTTAATTTTGTCCTGCATTGCCTTCTCGTTGATGTCAAACTCATCATGCTGAGTAGAGATAACGATTGTATGCACCCTTAGCGGTGTATTGTTGTCATCATATTCAATTGTGAACTGCGATTTTGAATCGGGACGAAGATAGAGCATCTCCTTTCCCTCTCTGCGGATTTTTGCCAGCTCAATAAGAGCTATATGAGAGAGAGTAAGAGGCAGAGGCATGTACTCCTCTGTATCTGTGC
>LNDB01000035.1 GCA_001515265.1 Candidatus Dichloromethanomonas elyunquensis | reverse complement strand
CCGCTCCTGAATGCCACTACCAATCCCTTGTTAAGTGACTGGTTGGCAGCGTGTGCTGCACGCGATGAGGCATAGGTGGCGGTTTTCATACCGAAAAATCCGGCCAGCCCCGAGAAAAAGCCTCCCGTGATAAAAGCAAAGGGAACAAAAGGATTCTGAATATGCAGACCATATGCCAGAAATGCAAACAGTGCTGCCAATACAATGAATACAATGGTCACGACCTTGTATTGCTGCCTGAGATATGCCATAGCGCCTGTGCGCACATGCGAAGCAATCTTCTTCATGAGATCGGTGCCTTCGTCGTAGCCCATCATATCCCTGAAGAAATAATAGGCGAACCCAAGTGCCAGTAAGGAGCTTAGAGGCACAAGCCAGAAAATGGCCGGAAATGCTGAGAACATAACTTTAGTTTTTAGTGTGTATTGTTTTTATTTGATATTATATTCAATTCCAAACGCTATGATGCGCCTTAATTTTTTCGTAATGCGAAATACTGAAAAAAACAGGTTGATTATACCTGAAGCAGATAAAAATTAACTTAAAATACACACAGGAAAGCAGTTGATAAGGCTACTTGGTTGCTACGGCATAAATGTCAAATGCCTGATCGTCGTAATCTTTCAGGAAGAAATCATTCACAGTTACTTCGCTCACCAGGCCTTCGTTACTATTTCGCAGTTTACGCCGGTTGAGCCTGTTCATGAAATCATATGGAATCTGAAGTACCTGACGTGGCAAAAGATACTGGAGGTTAAGCACGTCATACTTCATGATTTTCCTGACTGATTCCTTGTTCTTTAAGTAATATTCCATCACTTTTTCATTTCCGTACACTCCCTTCAGGGCGACTTCACCGAATTTTAATGAAAGCAGATGTGCCAGTTCCTGCCCTGTATATTCCCTGATATGCCACGGATTACGGGTGAGCGACATCAGCCTGTTGGGAGTTGTTACAATAAGTTTCCCTCCCTTTTTCAATACCCTGAATATTTCA
>LNDB01000034.1 GCA_001515265.1 Candidatus Dichloromethanomonas elyunquensis | reverse complement strand
AACTGACGATCCCTCCTTTTCTGCAATTTTTTTTGCAAATGCAGCCTCCCTCTCACCATAGACACTGTCATCATAAATGAACAGAATATGGGAGGTTCGCGGAAACAATTTCATTCCCAGGTCAAAATTCTCCTTAATTGGAATCGTGGTTGAAATGTAGGAGACATCATGTCTGAGCTCTCCGCCGGCACCAACAAGTTTTATGCACAATACAGGCGGTATCCCGGCCCCCTGGCTTCCGTCAACAGATTTTATAAGATCAAGTGCATCAATATCTGTTGCCAGAATAAGGTCAAATCCCGTCATTCTGTACGACCGCCAGGCAACATTAAAGGCATCCAGCATTGCATCCCTGTCTCTTGTACCATTGCTGTTCAGGTACAATGATGATATTCTGGTATGAGTCTTTTTTCCGGAGTGATAGCTTGAAAATCCGGAGGTAATTTCCCTGAGTCTCTCATTACTTCTCTCTTTTGTATAGACAATAAGTATCCGTTTGCCTTCTGCGACTGAATCCGCAATGGAGATTTCAGCCGCATTCTGAGCAAATACAAACGATGTCTGAATGCAGGCAAGAAGAGTGATTAGCAGAGAGAGCAATCGTTTTCTCATAAATAAGTCCGGGTTTAGTAAAAGATACAATTACCAAAGTTAATAAAAATTACTTGAGAACTTTTGTTAAATTTGTTACATCAACATCACTACTAATATCCAGTAATTATGAAATTCGAATTACCAAAACTGGCTTACGAGGCAAATGCCCTTGAGCCGGCAATCAGCAGCCAGACAATTGCCTTTCATTACGGCAAGCACCACCAGGCATATGTAAACAATCTTAATGCTTTGGTAATAGGTACTCCTTTTGAAAATATGGGTCTTGAGGAGATTATCAGAAAATCAGAAGGGGGTATATTCAACAATGCAGCACAGGTGTGGAATCACACATTCTATTTCAACTGCTTTACTCCTGGCGGAGCAGGAGAGCCTGGCGGAGAGCTTCTTGAGGCAATCGAAAAGACC
>LNDB01000033.1 GCA_001515265.1 Candidatus Dichloromethanomonas elyunquensis | reverse complement strand
ACATCGAACGCCTCAGAGCTGAGTGCAACGGAAAGGTGACGCTCTTTTCGGGACAATCCGGTGTTGGCAAGTCATCTCTTATAAATGCACTTGACAACAAACTGATTCTGCGGACAGGTGAAATCTCGGAATACCATCAGCAGGGGAAACACACTACAACATTCTACGAAATGCACCCGCTCGCATCAGGGGGATTCATAATTGATACTCCCGGCATTAAGGGATTTGGCCTTATAGAGATGGCGAAGGAGGAGCTCAGCCACTATTTCCCTGAGATGCTCAAAATATCAGACAACTGCAGGTTTGCCCCCTGCACCCACACCCACGAACCAGGGTGTGCAGTAAAAGAGGCCGTAGAAGAGGGAATTATCTCTGCAGACAGATACATATCTTACCTTGGAATGCTTGAAGAGGAGGAGAAATACAGGTAAAATATGAACAGAAAAATTCTTAAGCTCGCAACCCCAAGCATACTCGCAAACATTACAGTTCCCCTGGTAGGGATGGTAGACCTGGCTATTGCCGGCAGACTCGGCGACGCAGCTTCAATTGGCGGCATTGCAATTGGCACAATGCTTTTTGACCTCCTTTACTGGAACATGGGATTCCTCAGGGTAGGAACTGGGGGATATGCGGCCCAGGCATACGGAAGGCGGGACTTCAAAGATAGTATAAAGGTTTTGGTGCAAGCTGTTGGAACAGCTCTGCTGGCAGCACTTTTCATTTTGGCCATTCAGTACTTCTACATAATCGCAGCATTTCAGATAGTAGAGTGCTCGCCAGATGTTGAAAGGATGGCGAGGGAGTATTTCTTTATTAGAATCTGGGCAGCTCCTGCAACACTCTCGCTATTTGCATTCAAGGGGTGGTTTATTGGTATGCAGAATACCATAAGCCCAATGGTAACAGACATAGTGGTAAATGTTCTCAATCTGGTCCTGAGTATTCTGTTTGCAATAACTCTGGGAATGGGTGTTTCAGGTATTGCACTGGGCACAGTTGCAGCTCAGTATGTTGGTCTTTTCACAGCTATTACCCTTCTCACCATTTACTACAGAAAGCTCTTTCATTACATAAATCTGAAAGCAAGTCTGAAGATAAGAGAGATGAAGAATTTTTTCATTCTCAACGGAAATCTCTTTATCAGGTCTGCAAGTCTGCTTCTTGTTTACTCCGGCTTTACCAGCCTCTCTGCAAGATACGGAGACGAGCTTCTTGCAGTGAGTACAATTATGATGAAGCTTATGCTGCTCTACTCCTATTTTGTTGATGGATTTGCATATGCAGGAGAGGCTCTCACCGGAAGGTACATTGGAGCCCGTGACCTTTTATCTCTGAAAAAGGCTATTAAAGGTTTGTTTTTCTGGACTTTTATTGTTGCCGCTGTTTCAACGGCTGCTTATATGTTTGCCGGCGAACCAATTATCAGACTCCTCACAAACAACCACTCAGTAATTGAGGCATCGGAACCGTTTCTTCCATGGCTGCTGATAATCCCTCTCATTAGCTGTATCGCCTTTATGTGGGATGGTATCTATATTGGCGCAACTGCTGCC
>LNDB01000032.1 GCA_001515265.1 Candidatus Dichloromethanomonas elyunquensis | reverse complement strand
AAGAAGTCGTTGGATTGATCCAAGATTTATTTTGAAAGGCCGGTATGTCGCTGGAATGTGCGATCTGCCGGCCTCTTTTGTGGTGGTTGAGAGTGTGAGGAAAGCGATGAATAGTGTAAAATTACACCAAGCTCTGGCACTGTTTTTGAGTTAGTGCCTGTCACCAACCTTGGGTTGGTGACAGGCACTAACTTTGTATTTGTCCGCGTCACCAATCTTCAGTTTCAAGGGTGGCTGTAGGCTGATGCCGTCATCTTCATTTCTCACCTCAGATGTGATATCCTTGATTGAGTAGTTCTTTATCAAATGAAAGTGTAAAGGAGTTAGATCCCCCTTGAAAAAAATTGAAAGCTTTACAGTCGACCATTTACGTCTAAATCTGGGCGTCTACGTCTCCAGAGTCGACCACGTCGGCGCTGAAACCGTAACGACCTTCGACCTTCGCATGAAGTATCCAAACAAGGAGCGTCTGGACAACGGCGCCATACACACCCTGGAGCATTTGATCGCGACCTTTGTGAGAAATGATGAGGAATTCGCGTCCAGGATTCTCTATTTCGGACCTATGGGCTGTCTGACAGGGATGTATTTGCTGGTCCACGGGGCTTACACTTCTGAAGACATCCTGCCGCTGCTGAAGCGCGCCTTTGCCTTTGCAGCTGATTATAACGGTGAGATCCCTGGCGTCAGCGCAATAGAATGCGGCAATTATGAGCTTCATAATCTCTCCGGTGCTAAACAGGAAGCAGCAGCTTATTTGGAAGTGCTCAACCATGCGGGTCCTGAAAATTTGAACTATCCGCAATAGTGTGCTGCCCAATAAAAGGCATCCCTGGATCATATCAGGTTGAAATCTAAGTCAGCATTAACTTATTGAGAGGAGTTCCTTATGACAAAAATTGCGATTATAGGCGCCATGGATTTGGAAACGGAACAGCTGAAGGCGCTGATGACTATCGGCAAAAAAAAAGTAGTGGCTGGCATCACTTTCTTCGACGGAAAACTAAAAGAGCAGGAGGTCATTGTGGCGACTTGCGGCGTTGGAAAAGTTAACGCGGCGGTGTGCACTCAAATTATGATTTCGGAGTTTGGTGCCGGTGTCGTGATCAACACAGGCGTTTCCGGTGCAATCCACCATAGTCTGAATGTGGGAGACCTCGTCATTTCAACAGATTGCCTTCAGCACGACGTAGATTGTACGGCTTTTGGCTATTCCCACGGCATGATCCCGCGCATGGAGACCTCTGTATTTCCTGCGGATGCTGCTTTGGTTGAGCTCGCCTACGCAGTCAGCCAGGCGCACATCAAGGATCACCAGGTCTTTAAAGGCCGGATCGTCTCCGGGGACCAATTCGTCGCTTCGCCTGACCGAAAGGAATTTATAGAGAAAGTCTTCAGCGCTTACACTACCGAAATGGAAGGCGCCTCTATTGCCCACGTCTGCCACTTGAATCAGGTGCCGTTTGTGATCATCAGGGCTATGTCTGACAAGGCGGATGGTTCGGCCCATGTCAATTTTGATGAATTCGCGGTCATGGCAGCTGAGAATTCCAACCGCATTGTTCTGGGAATGCTTGAAAAAATGTAGGAAAGCTTTCTTTTTTAGTCATAAAGAGCAATGGGAATACGCAGGGACGCAGACAGAATCAACTTCTGTCGCGTCCCTTTTAGTTTGCAGCGAAAAGTCAACTTCTAAAACTGCAACTTATTAGGGTCCGAGTCACCTGTCTTAACCCCTGAAAT
>LNDB01000031.1 GCA_001515265.1 Candidatus Dichloromethanomonas elyunquensis | reverse complement strand
AAGGTGGCCACTTCAAAAAGACCCAATTCCAGTCAAAAAAGAAAGGAGTTAGATGTAATGAGCAACAAAGTTTTAGAACAATTGATGGAAGCAGTTTTGAACGGCGATGATGATCTAACCAAAGAACTAGTGAGTCAGGGGATTGAAGCAGGGTTGGCTCCGACAGACATTATTAATGCAATGTCACCTGGAGCAAGAGAAGCAGGCAAGAGGTTTTCCACAGGAGAATATTTTCTTCCTGAGCTGATGATGGCCGGTGAGGCCATGAATGCCGGCGTCCAGTTACTCATTCCTCACATGACGGGGGACGCTTCTCCTAAATCAATCGGAAAAGTAGTCATCGGCAGCGTTGAAGGAGACGTCCATGACATCGGCAAGAACATTATTTCCGCGCTATTAAGGGCAGATGGTTTCGAGGTAATAGACCTGGGAATAGACGTCACACCGGATGCGTTTGTCACAGCGGTAAAAAAGGAACAACCGAATATTTTAGGCCTTGGCTCATACATGTCCACCACCCTAAGAGGGATTGAAGAAACAATGGACCTCCTGGTCAAAGAATCTCTGCGGGACAAAGTTAAGGTGCTTATGGGAGGAGTAGCTGTATTTCCTCAATACGTGCAGCGTATTGGCGGCGACGGATTTGCTGAGGATGCAGAAGGGGCTGTAAAGGAAGCCAGAAGATTGCTCGGAGGTGAATAATAATTATGGCAAATAATGAACAAGCGGAAATGGTTAAAAATATCATTGCCAAAAGGGATAGAGGAGAAAAACTTCTCCCTATTGAAAGGATCGTTTTGACGGTATGCCATGAACATGCCGACAGGATCCCGACAGGGTTTTTGTTCACAGAGTGGATTGTCAACCGGTATGGTTACACCTGCAGTGAAGCGGCTGCAGATCCGGAAAAGCATTCGGACGCGATTGTAAAGTTTTTTAATGAATTCGAGTATGACGTAGTTTTCCCGGGGATCGAAACAACAGTTGTTGAGGCTGAAGTCCTAGGGTGTACTTTAAAGAGACCCAAGGATTCAAATCCCCAAATTGTTAAGGAAGCGATAACCTGTGAGCGGGATGTCGAAGAACTGGAAGAAAAAGTAGCGGCTTTGGACGGACGTACCGAAGGGCGTATGCCAATCAGACTGGAACTGTTCAGACAGTTGGTCAAAAAGACCCAAGGAAAGTATGCCGTTATAGCCACACCCATGCAGCCTCTTCCGGTGGCTGTACAGATCCTGGGGTACCCTCTGGCTGTGAAATGGATGGCCACAAAGCCTCTTTTGATGCACCGGGTGGTGGAAGCCTGTACCCAGGCAAGCTTCAAGTTTGTCCAGGCTTTTAAAGAAACAGGGATTCACGGTATTACATCCATCGCGGCTTGGAACAGCGTACCTTACTTTAGGCCGGAACAGCTTTGGGAATTCGACACACCTTATCTGGCCAGAATGATTCAAAGCGCCTCTCCCTTACCGTTTATTCATTATTATTGGGGCCTGCGCCTTCTTGGTGACGATTGGACAAGGTTCTTGGCCCGCCAGGTTTCAACAGGAACATTTCTCATGACCAATCTTGACCCTGATCCCCAGCAAGGTCCAAGCAGGGATCTCAAGACTTTCCGTGAGACGGCCAATACTTTCCATAAGTCATATGCCGTAGGAGTCCATACCGAATTGTTTAAAGAAGGGACACCGGAAATAATTGAAAATCGGGTCAAGGAATATATTAAGGGACTGTACCCGTGTAATGGCGGATGCATGGTTGTACCTTGTGCGATTCCTCAAGGTTCACCTGTGGAAAACGTCCGGGCGTTTATTAATGCTTTAAATAAATACGGAACTTTCCCCATTAACCTGAGTAAACTAGGATAAATATTCTTTT
>LNDB01000030.1 GCA_001515265.1 Candidatus Dichloromethanomonas elyunquensis | reverse complement strand
GATCAGTACCGGACTGATTTGATGTTCGGCCGCAAGCTCATTGACAGTCTTTTCTTCCCGGAGCAGCTCCATCACTACCTGGGCTTTAAATTCTGGTGGGTGATTTCTTCTTTTCTTACTCATGTCTCCATTATAACTTAGTTTTTAAATTTCGTGTTTAACTTGTTGGGGTCATTATAAAGTCCCGCAACTTAGAATATATGGATGTGGAAAGACGCTGCGGGACTTCTCGGGACGTTCTGCGAAACTGTACGCAAAGAAAACGCGCCTTCATGCGCGGAATAGTTTTAGAATAATTTTCTAATGAATGCCATTATGAATGCAATAATAAAGGAAACTGCAAATACATAAATACATGTTTTTATCCAAGTCTTACCTAAAATCTTTTGTTTGTATTGATATAGTGACATAACGAGACCGCTTATAATTACTAGTGCAAGCAGATCCCAGGGCGCTTCATTTTTTAACGATCTATATACGACATCAAGAAGCAAAGCAAATGTAATAAAAATATATCCGAATTTATAACTAATATTTTCAATGAATGTTGATCTTTCATCTTTCTCAACCGTTTGGTTGCTCATTATCGATAGCCTCCTCAAAATAGAATAAATTTTCAAATTGTTTATTAAGAACTTTTGATAGAATTAAAGCTAATTTTGCTGTCGGACAGTATTGACCTGTTTCAATAGAACTAATTGTTTGTCTTGTTACGCCTGCAAGAATTGCAAGCTGTTCCTGTGAAAGATTCTTCTCTGCTCGGGCAACTTTCAATCGGTTTTTTAGTTGAATATTATCATTCAAACTATCACCTCCTTAACCAAATAGTAACATATTGATAAAGGAGATGTAAAGTATACTTTGCGAATAGACAAGTATGATTATCTAATAGACAAGTATGATTATCTAATAGACAAGTATGCTTATCTAATAGAGCTGTTGTCATCAATTAACATAGTAGCATAGTAGCGAACATAATTGCGCCGCTCATTTGTATTTTCGATAGGTCATGTAAGGGGCCGCCGTCCATGGCGTCCTCTGAGTCTGGGGGTGTACAGCTTCGCAGAACAGCGCATTCCCAAAATCTGTGATAATATGGATGTAGTAACCAGACTTCGGGAACACGCGGGACGTTACATGAAATGCCATGCAAAAAGGCCGCGGTCCTGCGCGGATTAAAGAAGGTCATCGGAGCTTCAGAACCCTTTGTTTTGTGTTAAAGGATGTCTTATTATGAATAGAAGATTTACTAACAAAGGAAGTAAAACGCAGTGAATAATCTTAGATGTTACCCAATGTTTCAAGCAATATTGGCCGCGTTGCTCTTTGGTGCAAGTGCTCCATTTGCAAAACTCCTTTTAGGAGAAATTGACCCTATTCCATTGGCTTCATTTTTATATCTTGGAAGTGGTATAGGACTTCTTTTATTCAAGTTGATACAGCGAATGCAAAAAGGCTATATAGAGATTGAAGCAAAAATTAATATGAATGAAATAAAATGGCTAATTGGTGCAGTTATAGCAGGGGGTGTAATGGCACCGATTGTCCTAATGTTCAGCTTGCGTAACACTCCTGCATCTACCGCCTCTTTATTGTTAAACTTTGAAAGTGTAGCAACAACATTAATTGCAGTCATTGTTTTTAAAGAGTCTATCGGAAAGAGAATATGGTTTGCGGTAGCCTTAATTGCAAGTGCAAGTGTATTGTTAACATGGAATTTCAAAAGTGAATGGGGTTTTTCGATTGGGGCATTGGGCGTTTTAATGGCATGCATACTTTGGGGAATCGATAATAACTTTACTCGTAATATATCGGCCAAAGATCCATTAATTATAGTTACAATAAAAGGTATTGGAGCTGGATGCGTTTCGATTATTTTAGCGATTTTTGCAGGGAGTAATTTTCCAGGACTAAAAATAATATTAGGGGCTATGCTTTTAGGATTCTTCAGCTACGGATTTAGTATAGTATTATTTATTTTTGCCATGCGTAATATTGGAGCTTCTCGGACGAGTGCCTTTTTCGGGACTGCACCTTTTGTGGGGACGTTCTTATCTTTCATTTTGTTTCGTGAATTACCAAACACATTATTTTACTATGCCCTTCCAATAATGATTACTGGGGCTATACTCATATTGGGAGAGGAACATGGGCATAAGCATTTACATGGGCGTTTAGAGCATGAACATAGACATAGACACGATGATGAACATCATACTCATTCTCATAAGGATATAGTAGACTTGGAACATTCACATGTCCATACACATGAAACTATTGAACATTCGCATTCTCATACACCAGATATTCACCATAGACATGAACATTGATTAAT
>LNDB01000029.1 GCA_001515265.1 Candidatus Dichloromethanomonas elyunquensis | reverse complement strand
ATGTACAACCCTATTGACACCCAGGTATAGCCATGTTATAATAAATCACAGATAAGCGAATTAGCGTAGTAGCGCAGACGCTTGTTATAGAAAGGAGCACCAGATTTATGGCAGGTGAATTTGGAAGATTCATCGATCAAAAGCGCAGAGGGAGGGCTGCGGATGGTAGTGACATCATGCTGAAGGACATTGCAAAGGCAATGGAGATGACAGCAACCTATCTATCCGACATTATCAAGGGAAGGCGTAATCCCCCTGAGATGCGTTTGCTGGAGAAAATCGCGGAGGTGCTTCACCTAACACCGGAAGAGAAGGCTGAGATGTTTGACCTTGCTGGACGCGAACGCGATGAGGCCGCCCCAGACCTCCCCGGCTATATCATGAATGAAGATATCCCGCATGTGCGAGTAGCCCTGCGCCGGGCAAATGATAAAAACCTCGGAGATGATTTCTGGAAGAAAGTTGTAGAGAACATGGATAGTGAGGAGTGATTTTCAATGGCCCAGGCTCAGCCGTCAGCGTTAGACCGGTTAATCGATAAAAAATGCTTTGATGCTATTTTTCTTCGTACAAATCTTTTTTATTTTTAAATACAACTTTGGAGATACCAATTTTATTAGACAATAATAAGAGTTGCTTTTTGCTTAATAAGTCGTTTGATTCAATATGTTCTATAATAGACATTTCAATATTATTAAAGGCTACATCGGTTACTCCGAAATCCAGCAATCGCATAGTAGCGCTTGATACCATAATAAACCGCATTTATGAGGACAACGTGGTCGGCAAGCTGAGTGATGAGCGTTTTGCTAAAATGCTCGCCACATATGAACGGAGCAGAAAGAGCTACAGGCACGAGTTGAAGTTCTCGGAACGGAACTCGCCGACATCAAGGAAAAGGCTCTAAACATAAACCGCTTTTTGAAACTGGTTGATGAGTACACGGAAATCACGGAATTGACGGCGGATATTGCGCGGAGGTTCATTCAGAAAATAGTGGTTCACGAGGCGGTTTTTGAAAGCTACAAAGACCGCAAGAGAATCCGCCAACGCAAAGTATCGCAGGAAGTCCATATCCACTATGTCTGCATAGACGAATTTGTAATAGAGTGAGCGGTTGACAGCGATAATGTCAGCCGCTCACTTTTTACGCCCGCCGCAAGGCGGGTGTTTTGTTTTCACGAAAATTTCACAATTTGCCCTATTGACAATCGGTCTAAAATGAGCATAATAAGAATATAAGTTATTGCTAATATACTTTATTTGTGAGGTGCATATGAATAAAGGAAAATCAATCGCAGAAATCCACAAGGATTGTGTTGCTTGCGGGACTTGCGTCAAAGTTTGCCCAAGGTCAGCGTTATCGGTTTTTAAGGGCGTTGGCGTTGTCGTTGACCGCGAGAAGTGCATCGGTTGCGGTAAATGCGCGAAAGTATGTCCGGCGGGCGTCATTTCTATTGTCGGGGGGGCGAGTGAATGAAAAAGAAGTGGTACGATTATCTTTGGCTCGCTGAATTGACCTACTTATGCCTCGGGCTTTTCAACATATTGTTCGCTTGGCTCGGTATGATATTCTTTGTTACGCCGCTCGTTATTGCGATTTTCGGCGGCGGCAAGACTTATTGTAATCGGTTTTGCGGACGTGGACAGTTACTCGGCATTCTTGGCGACAAACTAAAACTGTCACGAAAAGCCGTGCCGCCGAAGTTTCTACGCTCGAAGTGGTTTAGGTACGGCTTTTTGGCGTTCTTTATGACTATGTTCGGTCTGATGATTATCAGCACATACAAAGTCTTCACGGGATTGCCGCTCCGACAAGCCGTCACGCTGTTGTGGGTATTTAAACTGCCGTGGCAATGGGCGGATGTTAGCTCGGTCGCACCTTGGGTCGCGCAATTTGCGTTCGGATTTTTCGGCGTAATGCTCACGTCAACGGTTCTCGGACTTTTGACAATGGTGTTGTTTCGACCGCGCTCTTGGTGCGTTTTCTGCCCGATGGGAACGATGACGCAGGGAATATGCCAACTTAAACACGGAAAGGAGTTCAAAGAAAATGGAAGAAAAAGCGAAGAAAATCGCGGAACTGCTGAAAATTCTGGCGAATGAAAATCGTCTGCTGATACTCTGTGTCCTAAAATCCGAACCTCACACAGTAGGCGAAATTCACGCACACATTCATAATATTACGCAATCCGCGCTTTCGCAGCACTTAACACACCTGAAAACGGCGGGTATCCTCGATTCCGAAAAGTGCGGAATGAATGTCGTTTACAAAATAGCCGATGAGCGGATTGTCGCGCTTATGGCTACGCTTAAAGAATATTATTGCAAAGGAGAAGTCAAATGAGACTGGTCGTGAATAAAGTCAAGTGTCCGCAAAACCACAAATGCCCGTCTATGGCGGTTTGCCCGAAGTCGGCGATTACGCAGGAGAATATTTATGCACTGCCGCGAATCGATGCTGAGAAATGCATCGTCTGCGAAAAATGCGTGAAGTATTGCCCGAAAGGCGCGATAGAGAAAGTGG
>LNDB01000028.1 GCA_001515265.1 Candidatus Dichloromethanomonas elyunquensis | reverse complement strand
CCCACCGAACAACCCTATGGCAATAAATCTATCAAGGTATCAATGTCGATGATTTCCTCACGCTGAACACGGATGCCTCCCTTGCGCCGCAGGTATTTGGCGGTGTTATCCTGCACCGATTTGCAATAGCTGTCGAACATCTGGCAGAGTCGCTTATCTCTGTCTGTGGGAGTCGACATGATCGTTACCCCCTTTCCGATGCCCGACCGCTTGTGCTTTTCCCCTTTCATCTTTTTAGATTGCAGCGGGTACGGAAAATCGGAAAGGCGAACCGAACTTTCTCAAAAAATTTTGTTCGCGTGGGACAAGAGATCATTTTAAGGCGGTTAAATATTCCGACCGGCATTGCGTAACACGATTTTGCAATAGCTGTCAAACATTAGAACACACTAAGGTACCCCAAACCGGAATGGCATTTGTAAGAAATCTTTTTCTTCTAACAAGCTAAAAAAATTGACGGCAGCTTTTTGATTCAAAGCCGCCGTCAATCCTAAAGCTACTCATTTCCGAAAACATGCCAAGCGAAGCAATGACACATGTTATTCGCAATAAATCTTAATGGCGTCGCGCAAAAACTCAGCACAACCGGTAGCAACGGCGTCATAGTACTTTCTGAAACGAGGGTCATCCACATAGCCCTGCGCGAGTCCAAGATGCGCTTCTTTTGAGTAGTGATCCCAAAAGTATCCCAGCCACTCTTTATGCAAAGCACATACCTTCTGCGCCAGTTCGCTTGACGGGTCGCCCTGTTCAAAAGCCGTTTTTAAGAGCTCGTTTATTTGACAGGACAAATTCTGTACTTTCTCATATTGTTCAGCCGTCAAGCCCATCATTTTGGCATTACTGGCATCTACAATGGCGTCACCGAATTTTTCACGGATTTCCTTGCCATACTGCTTTTCGTTTTCATCAAGCATCTTCTGCTTGAAACCTTCAAATTTTTCCTTGTTGCTCATTGTTATTTCTCCTTTCGATGCGGCAATAGTTTTTTCCACATTGGTAATTAATAGCTCTATCTGCTCCTTTTTTGCCTTTAGAGCCGATAGATGACCTTGCAGCGCCGCTATACCATTGTAGTCTTTCGACCATACGATATTTTTGATTTCATCAAGCGATACACCAAGTTCGCGGTAAAATAAAATTTGCTGAAGTAGGTCAACTTCCTTTTGACCATACACACGGTAGTCGTTATTACTTATCCGTTCCGGTGATAAAAGCCCGATTTCATCATAGTAACGCAGAGTGCGGGTGCTGACTCCAGCCAGCTTTGCCAGCTTATTGATACTATATTCCATAATCATCCCTTCTTAGTTAGTAGTAAAATAACCGGACTGTTTTGCGATATCTTCCCCATCAATGAAGGCTTTGGTCACTTCTGCAATCGTTTTGCCCGTTTTACGCAAATAGGCTTGTATTGCATGATATCCAACTGAATAGCCTCCACAATAGGGGATACCAAGCGCTTCGCTCTCGGGAATCATCGGGTGATCGCCAAAAATGTACTTTCGTACTTCCATAAAGCCTGCGACATCAAGATTCTTCCCGATAATACCGCGCGCCTTTTCCAGATCCGCTCCCTTAACACCCGTCACCCATGGGCCGATACAATCTTCACCATATAAGGCTGACGCAAAGCTCTCCGCCATACCTTCAACGGCCAGATATTGGCTCAATGTTACATTCATGAAGTTCCACTTTGCGCTAAAGAATAGCACATTATGATGGAACTCATGGGCAATACACGCAGGAAGTTTCGGAAGGTTCTGAGCGTTAGGGGCAATCATTATCTGAATATACCCCGGCATGGAACCAGCGCCGGTATAACCTTCACTTTGCGCAAGTCTTACAGGGTCGCCCAAAAAGATACCAAGCGTTATTTCTTCGGGCATTTCGATTCCTACCTTTTGCAGATTTCCCGCAGCAAAGTCAATCGCCTTTTGTGCTTCGTCCCATGCGTTCACAGCTATTAGCTGATCAAGCATTTCTTTGGCGGTGTCATCTGCTCCCGATAATGCCAAGCAAGATAATGCTTCGGGATTGCGGGGCATCCTTGTCCGTTCGAACATTGGAGCGAAAGGCTGTAAAAACTTTTCGTCAAAAAATGCACTTCGCTCATTCTCAGGTAAGGAAAACATCTCTGTATAGAGCTTGCGTGTATCCAGAATATTAATCTTCATATTCTTATCCTCCTTATTTTTTTCGATCACTCATTGTTTTCTGAATGATCTTGTATACACTATAAACTATGCCGTAGCGTGAAGGTCAATAGGTTTTTAAAAATTTTTTTTACCTTTTTTCAGCATCATTTACCCATGTGACCGTCGCACAATTTCACCTATTTTTATTATGTTAAATATTTCTTTGTTTATAGGGGGGTAATGATAACTCTAATAATTGATATTTGCAAGGCATGTTTATTAAACTTTTTATGTTTTGCAATATAATCCGTTGAGCACAAAAAAGCCCCGCCGCCTTCCGGCGTAAACCGGCTGGCAGGGGGGCAAATTCATGTCTGGTGCATTATGACACGATTCTTGAACTATGACACGAAAGGCAGGTTACAGAAAAACCTCTGGTGCATCATGACACGGAAAGGTGCAAAAAAGGCATAAAAAACGCTTCTCAAAACGGTGTGGTTTTTCCTCTGAAATGGGGCTGTATCACAACTTAGCCCCAAATGAAAGGCGTCAATTTAACAAACTGGCGTCTTTTTTCTTTGGGATAATTGCAGTCTTGCATAGATCCATCGCTACCCCGTTCCCGCGACTAAAACCAAAAACCCTCGCTAACACGCCAAAACCCCGCTGCTTACTGCATGTCAACCGTTAGCGTGTCTTAACGCTGCGGGTCTCTGGTTTC
>LNDB01000027.1 GCA_001515265.1 Candidatus Dichloromethanomonas elyunquensis | reverse complement strand
TCCTCAGATGTGATGAGAAATGCATTTTCATCTTCCAGATAGACATAAAATGCATGCGAACACCAAAGATCATCTCCGTCAGATGCGGCAAGGGTGAGCAGATGATGCTCCCCGATAAACTTTACCATGCCGGGAGGCAGTGAGCCTCCCTTAAAAGTATCTTTCTCCTTTTGTTCTTCCATTATATTTTCCGGTTACCTCCGGACTAAATTTTATCTGTTAGTGAAGAGGGTGTTTCCCCGGAGTACCTGCCTCTTCCCACAGGTAAATCTTATCTGACCTGCGCAGGCGCACTCCCTCCGGAACCGGAATTGAGCAGTATTCACCTTTAACGGCCTTCTCCACAGGATTGAGATCTGTTCTTATCTCCTCAACCTTTTGTTCCATCACTCCGGTTGAAGGTCCCATAATGAGAATATCGTCCCCCACCTTTAGCTCTCCTGTCTCTATCAGCACCTCGGCAACAGAAAGGTTTGCGAAGAAATTGGTCACCTTGCCAACATAGCGTTTCTTCTTTGTTGCCTTGTTTCCGTATACTTCACTCCACTCGCCCAGTTTTGCCCCCTGATAATAGCCGTCCCAGAATCCGCGGTTAAAGACTTCTGAAACCCTTGCCTCAAGCTCTTTTGCAAGTTCAGGCGTATATCTGCCCTCCAGAACTGCATTTGCAGCCTCCCTGTATGCAGATGTTACCCTCTTTACATACTCGGCAGACCTTGCTCTTCCTTCAATCTTAAACACCCTTATTCCTGAGTCGATTATCTTGTCAATGAAGAGAATAGTCGAGAGGTCCTTAGGTGACATTATGTATTTATTGTCAATCTCAAGTGTGTTGCCTGTCTCCTTATCCTTAACCTCGTAAGAGCGCCGGCAAATCTGATAACAGCTGCCCCTGTTCGCAGAGGCGTTGTACTCATGCAGGCTCAGGTAGCACTTGCCGGAAACGGCCATACATAGTGCTCCGTGGCAGAAAAGTTCCAGTCTTACAAGCTCCCCGGACGGACCCTTTATCTGCTCCCTTTCAATAGCATCATATATCTCCTTAATCTGGTGAAGAGTAAGCTCTCTTGCCAAAACCACCACATCTGCAAACTGAGCGTGGTACTTAAGACTAAGTATATTGGAAACATTTAGCTGAGTGGAGATATGAACCTCCATTCCCTTGTCACGTGCATACAGAATTACAGCCATATCCGAAGCGATGATTGCAGATACTCCTGCAGCCACGGCCTTGTCAATAGCCTCCCTCATGGATGGGATGTCCTCGTCGTAAATAACTATGTTTAGTGTGAGGTAAGATTTTACTCCTGCCTTATTACATATCTCTACTATCTCCTCCAGGGAATCTGCAGTGAAATTGTTTGCGGAGTGAGAACGCATGTTCAGGTTCCCAACTCCAAAATAGACAGAATCTGCTCCGCCCTGTATCGCTGCATGCAGGCTTTCAAAGTTGCCCGCAGGCGCCATTATCTCAATCTTTGAATTCATAGACATAATAACAGATTTTACTTCTCCCGGTTCAGCAGGGATTTGGCAAAATCATAGAGTTGTGTTCTTTGTGCCTCATTAAGAGATGCTTTATCAAGGGCAGCCTGGGCCTCTTTGTGTAAATCGCAGATTGCCTTGTCTGCCGCATCTCTTACACCAAGTTTTTCATAAAGTGCGAGAACTGCAGGAATCTTAACCTCCGGTTTTGAATTAGTCTCTGAAATGAGTCTTTCGAGCTCTTTAAGATCATTGCCCTGGGCCCTTCTGAGACTCTCAACCAGAAGCCATGTCTTTTTGTTGCTCATTATATCCCCTCCGATTGCCTTTCCAAACACGACACTGTCTCCAAAGCTGTCGAGCAAATCGTCTTTAATCTGAAAAGCAAGACCCAGTTTGTATGCATAATCATAAATTGCGTTTGCGGCAGACGGAGTTGCGCCTCCGGTTACAGCTCCTATCTTGGCAGCACAGGCTATCAGTACCGCCGTCTTCAGGCCTATCATTTTTATGTAATCCTCACCTGTAATAACCGGCAGGGATTCATAGTTCATATCAAACTGCTGCCCTTCGCATACTTTTGCAGCAGTATCGGTAAAGATCTCCAGCACCTCCCTGAGTTTTGCCTCCGGTGCATGGCTGAGCAGCTGGTATGATTTAATGCACATAACATCTCCGGAGAGAATTGCTATGTTGTTGTTCCATTTTTTGTGCACTGTAGGCTGACTTCTCCTCATTGATGCTCCGTCCATTATGTCGTCGTGAATGAGAGTAAATCCGTGAAAAATCTCAAGTGCCAGTGCAGGATAAAGAATTGAATTGTCAATTTTATCATTAAAGAGAGTGTGACACAGAATCGCCATTCTTGGTCTAAGTCTTTTTCCTCCTATTGATATCAGATATTCTATTGGCTCATATAGCTCTCCGGGCTCCTGTTTCCAGTCGAGCGAACGCAGTCCCTTTTCAACCACAGAGTCAATTTCGGCTATTGTATACATCTTGATTTGCATTTTATGTGGGTGCGAAGTTAATCCTTTTTTATACAAATTCGTATATTCGCACCCGTGGAAAAGAACAGGCAAGAGACAGCTACGGTCGTGAAACACACCGGCAGCCACTATTTAGTGAGCCCGCTTCCCGTATGGGATCCGGTTACATGTGTTGTAAGGGGTAAACTGCGGATGAAGGGGTCGCGCACAACAAATCCGCTTGCAGTGGGCGATGTTGTGGACTACGAACCCGGCGACGAAGGAAAAGGTGCAATTGTAGCTATCCATCCAAGAAGAAACTACATTATCAGAAAATCCACCAACCTCTCCCGTGAGGCTCACATAATAGCATCAAACATAGATGTTGCTTTTCTTATAGTTACTCTTGATTTTCCCGAGACCAAAACAGCATTTGTAGACAGATTCCTTGTAACCTGCGAGGCATACAGAGTTCCCGTAAAGCTTATTCTTAACAAGTTTGACCTTCTCGACGAGAGATACTCAGATATG
>LNDB01000026.1 GCA_001515265.1 Candidatus Dichloromethanomonas elyunquensis | reverse complement strand
AAATCTCGATGGACGGCAAAGGCCAGGCCTTGGATAATGTCAGAACCGAGCGATTCTTTAGAACCATCAAATATGATGATATCTATATCAACGAATACAACACGCCCCGGGAGCTTCGCAACGGCATCAACGCTTACATGATCAAGTATAATACCTACCGTCCTCATGATTCACTAGGGGGCGATGTTCCGATGAATTTCTACAAAGACAATATAGCCGGCAGCGCTGCTTAAAATTTAACCCCAGATGAAGACTTTACATGGGGGCGGCGGATGCTACCCTAAATCAGGGGATGGGCCTGACCCAGAAGAAAAGCTACTTTGAGGCCACAGTGCCTGCCCCAGTTGAAGCATCCGGCGTAGGGTCCCATGTCAAGTTTACCTCAGAGTAAAACGCCGGAAACCGGCAGAAAGGACATAACTTAGATTTCCAAAAACATGTCTTGACAATGGGGTGCGGTATATATAGTCGTAACCAGCATCAGCGAGCGCATAAGTTGGTTTCACATAGGGGTGAAGTTCGCTCAACGCTTTAAGCAGCGGAATGGCCATTTTTCCGTCATTAACATTTCCTGAAGATAGTAACGAACTTAAAATGTATTGGCTTTTACAATCCACTAGAAGATGCCCTTTAAAGCCGAACCAGAAGACGTTTTTTCCCTCGGAGTTTTTCTTAATTCCCCATTGGGGGACTTGCGGTATTTGCTGTTCTATCGTGGCAAAATTAAGGGGAAGCTGTTCTTCAATCTTTTTCTCGAAAAGGGGGCGATTCTCTTCCAATTCCTGTTGTTCTTTGAGCCATTTCTCCTGTTCCGCTTTGGGTTTTCGACCGCGTTTTTTAGGTGATGGCTCAACAGGAACCTTTTCTTCCTTCTTTTTCTCAGGCAATCGATCTCTCGCTTCAATATGAGTAGCATCGATTGCGATAACATCACCATTGATGAAACCCTCTTGAAACGCTTAAGATACTAAATCATTTTGGATTTCGCCTAAAGCTGATGAAGCATGGATTTTTTGTATCATCCGAGAATAGGAAGCCTCACTGGGAACTGAGTCTGCTAGCGAATAACCACAGTCAAAACGGAATTCTAAGCTATTTTTCAGCCGCCTTCGTAAATCTTTGATCGTAGGAATTCTTTCGATCACTCGAATGAATAAAGAGTAGATCATGGCTGAATAGTTAAGTCGTGTTGGAGCTCCAAATAAGGCTTTTTTGGAGACAACTCTCAACAAAGGGGTAATATCCAATGGTTCCAATAGAAGAGGATCCGATTCTTTAGGCGACATTTCTAAAATTTCTTCCAAGGAAAATAAACTTTCTTGACGAATTCTAAACATTGGGAGTTCTCCTTTCAACCTCCTGGTGTTTGCTTGACACTTACACTTTCGAGATTTTGGGGAGGTACTCCTTTTTTTAGAAGTGAAAAACCCGTTTCTATCAAGAGATATGAGTTATGAAACTAACTCATTTAAAAACTAAAAGCTATCGAAGCGGGATATCCTTATTTACCAAAAGCTTAATTGCTTACAGCTCATAAACTGATAGTATTTATTGAGCACGAAATCCAACTCTTGACTTAACTGAACAACTTCCGGATCCACGAGGTCTCGATTCACACCAAACTTATTTAGTTTACTACGCAAGCGTTCGATTCTTTTCAGAAGTATAAGTTCCATGTAATTTCCTCCTTAATCCAACATATTCCCAATTAATTCCACTTCTTCTTTTATATTACTACGCAATTCTTTAAATGTAAATTTCTGTATCTTATTTTGTTTGTTAATTTTTATTCTCCGATGTATCCGAAACCGTTCTCGCCGTTGTATCTGTTTGGGCTGATGCTTCGCTCTGAGAAATTTCATGAGTCCAGTGGCCTTCAAAAATATCATCGGGAGCAAGGTTGATGAAAAAATGGGTTTAAAATAATTATTTACTACATGACGAGTTGACAAACCTCCGAGAATCGGTTTAGGTGTCTGGCAATGAATACCTTGATGAGTTCTTGCAGGATTGTAATATTTGCTTATATATTCGCTAAGCAGAGATTCAAGATGTTTTACGCTTAACGGAATGATATGATCAAGCAATTCTCTACGGAAAATACCGACAATTCGCTAATACCATTTTGCCAAGGACTTCGGTAACCTGTCCTTCTTGAATTTAATGTTTGTGTTACTAAGGAATTGCTGGAAGTATGCTGAGGTAAAAATGGAATCGTTGTCATGAAACAGATATTCCGGCATTGCGCCATAGGGCGTGGCCTCTCTGATCTGCTGTACATCCAGGCAGAGGATGGATTGGAAGTAACAGCAAAATGTTCGATCTTTCTGCGGTCATGTGGGGATGTATTTTGCGATAGTGTTAGGGGTGGGAGCATCTGAAATGCCAAGGTGAACCAGCTGCATTTCGCCTTTTAATTTAGTTTTTCATGAAATGGCATAATGCTATTGTATTGCTTTTGTAAATACAAAATCATATAATGGTTGTATGATAGGAGTGATTGGTAATGGCGAAAACAACAAATCTATATGTAAGGCTTGAACCGGGGCTTAAAGAGCAGGCAGAAACGATTCTGGCACAATTGGGCATTCCGGTATCGAATGCAGTAAATATTTTTTTGAAACAAGTTGTTATGCAGAGAGGAATTCCTTTTGATGTTAAACTCCCAGCCACAAAGCCTGTGGGAACGGCTGTTTTAACCGAAGCGGGTTTGAATGACGAGTTGGAAAAAGGATATGCGGATTTCGTACAAGGTAATATAAAATCAGCATCGGAAACTTTTTCAAATATCCGTAGAGATTATGGGATATGAAATACAAAATATTATTGACAAAACAAGCACGATTTGCGAGGTATCTATGAATATATTGCTTTCACTTTGCTTGAACCAGAGATAGCATCAGGACAACTGGAAAGGATAGAAAAAGGTATATTGAATTTGGAAGAAATGCCGGAGCGATTTCGAGTGTATGAAAAAGAACCATGGCATAGCAGAGGTCTTTGCCAGATGCAAGTGGATAATTTCATTGTGTTCTATATTCCAAATGCAGAGGACAAAACTGTCACTATTATCACCTTGTGCTTGTTCACGCTCAGCAATTATTGGAACAGTGGAAGGAAAAGCTAAACCAATTCCTGAGATATTGTTATTGTTGCTACGGGTAGATTTGTCGATGAAGATTTTCTTTAATAATTTCTGCCAAGCGATAGGTATTGACTCAGAAAAAGATTTAATCAAATGTCTTTCTTATTTAAAATTGGAATATATCTGAATAAATCCAGGGGATAAGCGAAAATATGTTGAATATAGATAATACATTTAAAAAGTCTCCAATAGGATTTGATACGTTCGAGGCTTAACTCTTGTACGAATTTAGAAATTGCATTTTGGAGGGGAAACCAGTGAATGATTTATTATTGCGAGACTTCGTTACTCACCTCCTGGAGGGCGATTGTTCTCAAGCTGTAAAAGAAGCCGAGCGGCTAATAAGTTCAGGTTATACAGCGGAACAGCTTGTACGGAATGGGATTGAACCCGCTGCTGAAACCTTGAATGAAAAATGCACCTCGGTACAATTTAATCTGCTTGAAATTATGTTGTTTGGCAGAGCTGCGACAGAAGTAATGAAAGTTTTGTACCCAGGTGGTTCGGCGGTCGATTCTAATAAGGGTACACTCCTTCTTGCTACCATGGAGGGAGATGTACATGATTTAGGCAAAAATATCACCAAAATGGTACTTACCTGCAAAGGCTACAGAATTATTGATTGTGGAAAAAACTGTTGTATTAGCCAGCTAATTGATATGGCAGTAAAAGAAAATCCTTTTGCTGTAGGCGTAAGCGGACTGATTTCCTCTGTTGTTCCAAAAGTAAGGCAGATCAGGCAGGCGATGGATGAGCAAGGTCTTTCACAAGTTAAAATTATTGCCGGCGGAGGGACACTCAAACAGCTTACCCCGGAGCAGCTGAATGTGGACTTTGTTGCAGAGACAGCTTTTGATGTGGATAGATTTCTAATCGAAATATTGGGAGGCGAGAATAAATGAACAGTCTCGAACTTACATTGGCGGCTGTTACATTTCGCCAAGCGAACCGTGTGCCGGTAATGCCCCAGGTATTTGGACATGCTGCGACTTTTGCGGGCGCTGCATTGGAAGATTACATCAAAGACGGGGAAGTTCTAGCTTCGTGCCAGTTAACAGCACAGAAATATTACGGTTACGATGTGGTTTTTTCCGTAATGGATGTTAATGTTGAAACCGAAGCAATCGGCTCAGTTCTTAAATACAACCGAAACGACTATGCAACAATAGAACGATATGCGCTTTCAGTTAAGGATGATTTTGACCGTCTCGAGCTGCCTGACCCGGAAAAAGCAGGACGTATGCCCCAGATGCTTAAAGCGCTGAAAATTATGAAGAGATATCTCAATAACACGGTTCCGATTATCGGATGTGTTCTGGGGCCAATGACATTGGCCACGCAGTTGCTCGGTATGGAAGAGGCTTTGTTTCTGGCTGTGGATCATCCCGAGCGCTTCATGCAACTGCTTGACTATACGACCAATGTCTTAATCCGTTTTGGAACAACACAGCTTAAAGCCGGCGCTCATTTGCCTGTCGTTTTCGAACCTTCCGCTTCGCCTGCAGTTGTGCCGCATCAGTTTTTTCGTGAATTTGAGCTTCCTCAGCTCACAAAGCTTTTTACAGCGCTAAAAAAAGCAGGCGCTGTTTTCAATTGGCTTCATATTGCTGGTCCTACCCAGCCAATATTACCCTATTACCAACAAATTGGGGTTGACATTGCCAATATCGATTATTATGTGTCTGCCAATGAGGCCATCCAGTTGCTTGGGGATGTCTGTGTGTCCGGGAATATAAAGCCGCTTGACTTTGTCGAAACATCTGCTGCCGAAATTGAAAAGATTTCTAAAAAATTGATCGATGATTTTGAAACACGCGGAGGCTTAATCCTTTCATCAGGCTGTGAAATTCCGCCTGAGGCCAAGGCGGAGAATATTGCCGCGCTCGTCGGGGCGGTGCAATAAATGGAAAACGCAGGAAAGATTCGAATAACCTTTGGAAATAATAATTTCTTTGCAACCTTCGGGAATGAAGCCTGTATTAAGGAAGTTCTTGATTTAACGCCTGTTCGGGTTAATTCGGGCTGCCGGGGAAATGGCGCCTGCGGATTGTGTAAGATAAAAATTCTGAACGATCATGTCCCGGAACCGACTGTCACAGAACAATACCATCTTACGGCAAAGGAATTAAATAACGCTGTTCGTCTTGCCTGCCAGGTTGTTCCGGTTAGCGGTATGCATATTCAAGTCATTAATGCGGCACAGTTTTTCGGATCGAGCGTGATAAGACCAACGGATTATTATATGAAGAAGGCATTTTTTCCCGTTTCTGATGTGCCAAGGGATAAAAAGCATGGGAAGTATGGGCTCTCTGTGGATCTAGGCTCAACGAATATTTCAGCCGTACTTTGGGATTTATACGAAAATAAAAGGATTTCCGGAAGGCGCATTCTGAACAAACAGGCTCAATTCGGTTCGGATGTAATAACGCGTATCGTAGCGGCGAATGAATCTGGTGCGAATGCACATAGATTGAGTGAGTTGGCGCTTGAAACAATTGGAAATGTGATCTATGATATTTGCTCACAGGACGGGTATAATCCATTTGAAATTTCCGCAGTCAGCATCGTAGGCAACACCGCCGAACTGGCTCTGTTATGCGGTAGAAATTACGAGAATTTGCTTTATCCTAAGAATTGGGTGAAAAAAATTGAATGCGCCTGTAAGGACAAAAGTCCGTGGACGTACA
This sequence comes from Candidatus Dichloromethanomonas elyunquensis, assembly GCA_001515265.1. Classification (GTDB taxonomy): domain Bacteria; phylum Bacillota; class Desulfitobacteriia; order Desulfitobacteriales; family Syntrophobotulaceae; genus Dichloromethanomonas; species Dichloromethanomonas elyunquensis. The sequence goes on along the minus strand of LNDB01000026.1, from coordinate 1,978 downwards.
AATGGTGTATTAATCCGAATGCCTTAATTGAAATCGTTCCGCCGGTTGGGGGCTTTATTGGTTCGGATTTGTCGGCTGGAGTTCTTGCAACTGATATGGCAAAACCGGGAAAATGCTGTTTGTTGCTTGACTTTGGAACGAATACGGAAATTGCGCTGTGGGACGGGTCCATTCTTTGGGTGACATCCGCAGCCGGCGGTCCTGCATTTGAGGGATGTGGACTGAGCTCAGGTATTCCGGCAGGACCGGGGGCAATTTATAAAATTGACGCAAGTAATAACTCGCCGGATTTTATTTGTCATACAATATTCTCTGAATGGCAGTCCAGGCAGCCAAAAGGGATCTGCGGGTCAGGTATTGTGGACTTAATCGCCTTGTTACTTGATGCCGACATTATAACAAGCAAAGGGAAGTTCAATCATTTTCAAACAAATTCATACGAGCTGAGGACCGGCGCCGGTGAATTCACGTTAACAAAAAGAGATATTGACCTTTTTATGCGAAGTAAGGCTGCCATAGGGACTGGTATTGGGTTTCTTCTGAAATCGTCAGGGGTGGTCGCAGAGGAGATTGATCACATCTATATCTGCGGTGCATTTGGAAAAAATCTAAATATCCCGAATGCAATAAAAATAGGTTTGTTGCCGGTGGTTAACCCAAATATCATCGATCTTTGCGGTAATACGGCGCTGGCTGGATGCGAAATGCTGCTCATTTCATCCAAAAGCAGAGAAAAACTTGAACTGATAAAACAAAAAACGAATCTTATCAATATGGCAAATGAACCTGAATTTGACATGTTTTATCGAGAAAATCTGTTTCTCAGACCGATGGAGGTAAGCTGACCATGGGAAAACTTGATTTTGATATAGGAGAATTGTTCGATGCTTATGTAAAGGCAACGCAATATATTATGCGGCAAACCTTTAATGAGGATGAATTTGTTCATTTCAGCGGAGTAGCAAAGCATTTTTTCCGTGCTGATTTTATTGCGTTTTTCGATTTTTTCGAAAATCTAGAACCTGCATTGTCACAATGCAGTAATCCCGAACCTGAATTTAGAAGAGAAATTGTCATGTTATGTACTAAAACAGCAAAGGACGTATTGGAAAGTGATTTTATTTCTGTAGACAAAGTTTCACTAACAGCAGGTCAGACATACAGAACCATAAGCCTCCCATTGCATATATCAATTCCGGCAACAGTTGTACTGGTAGGTTATACGACAGAGGAGCCATTATCGAAAGATTTACTTAATTTATACCTTGCGTTGGTAGCGATGATTGAAACGGTGCGGATGCGATCGAAAGAAATAGAAGCCCGTGCATTAGCCCAAAGGGATTTACTGACAACGCTCTATAACAAACTTACCACTGAAAGGTTGATCGATACTTTCCTGAAAAATGACGGCATAGCCGGTAAACATGCTCTGATTATGCTTGATATCGACAATTTTAAACAAGTAAATGATAATTTGGGACATATGATGGGGGATAAAGTTCTTAGGGATTTTGCCGAAAGGCTTAAAATATCATTCCGGGACACAGATATTTTGGGGAGAATCGGAGGCGATGAGTTTGTTGTTCTTATGAAAAACTATAAGGAACAGCAACAGATAATAGAAAAAATTGAGGACCTTGGGTTGGGTTTTGAAAAGAGCTATCATGGCAAGTCTGATGTTTTTATGGTTACCTTAAGTATGGGGATCGCTCTTTATCCCTGTGATGGAATTTGCTTTGAGAAACTATATATTAATGCGGACAAGGCTCTCTACCAATCAAAAGAAAGCGGTAAGAATACTTACAGTTTTTATAGCGCGAATAAGCGATGTTAACTTTCGTTTTTTACAATTAGCTCTTAAGGCACGTTGAGTGCGTGGTAGAGCTTATCTAAGATAAATAAAAGTATTGATACAGGCGGGATTGAGAGGGTATATGCTTCTTTTGTAGTTTGTGGTGTATGGGAAATTATGTTGGCC
>LNDB01000025.1 GCA_001515265.1 Candidatus Dichloromethanomonas elyunquensis | reverse complement strand
GTGATTTGCCTTCTTGCTCGTGCAGATACCTGATTTTTTCGTAAAGTTCCACTTCTATTGACACCCTTTCGCCCCCTGTACACCGATCTTTCTTTTTTCTGCAGTATACAGGTTTTTTATTAGAAGTGGCTCACTTTTTTCTGAGCGTTGCTTTTATTTTTGGTTCACTTTTATTTTAGCGTTTATAATCAGGTAAGTAATGAGATCGTAGCAATCACGGGTACCAAAGTAGTGGTTTTAAAAGGATTAACACGCTTAGATACTGTAAAAGCAATTAATAATGAACTTGAAAATCCAAATGGATGTTTTATAGTAGGCTATGATGCATTAGCGGACGCATTATCAGTTAGTTCATACGCATCTGCACATAATTATGCAATTATTCTCGCCGACAGGGAGGGAAGAATACCCTATGGGCAGAGACTATTAGGATCAACAGCATATTTGATTGGTGGAACCGCCTTGGTATCTGAAAGTAATTCGGGAATTCGATTGGCGGGAAGAGACAGATATGAAACAAATAAATTGATTTTAGAATCCTTAGATTTTGAATTTCGTAAAATTTACATGGCAAACGGATTATTCAGCCATCTTGTTGATTCTTTGATTGCAGCACCACTAGCCGCAAAGGATAATGCCCCCATTATACTTACAGATAATAATTCAGTTGAGAGTAGAAATTTCCTGCTATCTAAGATGGATTCATCCAGCGAAGTCATCGCCATGGGTGGAACTGAAGTCGTGTCGAATACCGTAAGAGATAGCATCGGTGGGACAGAAAGCGGTAGTTCAAGTTCATTGAAAGTTAACGATATTACTCCCGTCAGTCTCAACTCATTTAAGGTTTTATTTAATCAGAAGGTCGATGAAGATACCGCCGAGATTGTATCAAACTATATTGTTAATGGAGACGCCCTCACAGTTGGTGAAGATTCAGCAGTATTATTATCCGATGGAAAATCAGTTCTGGTAATGGTTGACCAGGAAAGTATCAGCGATATGGCACCATTTTCTCAACAAGATGAAGTAACGGTAGAAGTCAAAAAAGATACGATCTATGACCAGGATAAGAATAGTTCAGCACCGTCATTTACCAAAGATATGACAATGAACGACGTAACAGTACCCCGTTTATCCTCTGTAAAAGCATATGGGAATAAGAAACTAATTGTGGAATTTACAGAACCTGTCAGCGTTCTTGGAATTAGCTCTAATATAAATGATTGGAAAATTGATGGGAATAATCTTTCTTCCTTTGGAATTAATACGTCAGCATCAAAGGGGGTAAAAGCAACAGGCGGAACAGCATTCCCGATATCGAATGCAATCGAACTATATTTTGAGGCAGGAATAAGCGGTGGGAATCATACACTTACGGTAGAAGATGGGGATTCAGGCACAAGTGGCTGGCTGGTAGATGGGGCAAATTTTGTTGTACGTGAATCTACTAAGGATTTTCGGATAGATAGTGTTTCGGGAGCTCCAAAAGTACAATCTGTAACTATGGATAATAGTAAGATTGAAATCAAATTTAACAGAGCTATGTACGTAGATCCATCGGATCCCAATAGTGGAGAAGGAAGCGCCTTGAATACGAATTATTACGATGTTAATGATGAAGGAGAAGACAGTAATCTTAATGACTCCCCGTTATCCAGTTTTCCAGAGTTTAAATCAGGTTCAGATGATACCATCATTGAGTTCAATATTGACTCGGGAATAATATATACTGGGGCAAACGTTCTGGAAATTAATAAGAATTTGGAAGATGCCTGGGGGAACCAACTGGCAGACACTGATAATATTCGAGTGACATTTACGTATAAAGAAGATAATTTGAAGCCTTGGGTGAAATCCGTTTCCTGTATTAGCGATACAACGGTAAGGATACATTTCAGCGAAGATATTGACTATGTTTATGCTCAGAGCAGGAATAACTATACCATTAAGGATGCGGATGGTGTAGAAGTATTCGGAAGGAATGCAGGAGGATCAGCGGAAACTGTTCCAACAAATCAGGATTCCGATATAGTAGAATTAACGATGCCGGGCGGGGAATATTTACGAGAGAGTGATTATACGCTTAAGATCGAAAATTTAAGAGATACGTCCATAAATTCAAATGTTCTCGATACGTACACCACAACCTTCGATGGTCGGGATGAATTAGGACCGGAACTTGAAGAAGTAATCGCTGACACCAATGATGATACAAAGGCAATCTGTTTCTTCAGTGAGAAAATTGATTCATCAACGGTAAAATTAAGTAACTTCGGCTATAGAGGAGGAGACGAAGCATCACGGGATTTGCCAAGCGGCAGCAGGGTCTCATTAGACAGTACATGCAAGATCGTTACAGTAGACTTCCCCTCAGCTTATACCGTAAAGGTAGCAGCCGGGGGTACAGATGATAAATATGAAGTCAATGCAATAAGAGCTTCAAGTATCAAAGATGTATCAGGAAATATTATTTCAGGAATAGCAATGACTATAAATGTTCAAGCAGGGATTTCCGATGATTACCGGCCCAATTATAAGGAAAATACATTTAACCTGTATGATGATGGGAGCGATGTAAAAGCAGAATTTGAATTAGGTCAGGACCTTTCATATCTTGACAAAAATGATTTTAGGATTGGAGGAAATGGAGCCGGTTTCGCAGGAAGTGTTGGACCTGACTCAGCCTATACAGTGGGAGATAAAGTTGTACTGAGATTTACGGATGATGCAAAGGTAAGAACAATCAGATCTTTAGGACCAAATGCCTTCTTATACTCGAAACTTCAAGCGGATATCCAGTCTAAAGGAACCTCAGGCGTTGCAATTTTAGAGTTCGATGCAGCTGGATATCAGGTTTACGATGAAAGGATCCAACCTCGGGTTCTTACAGACCAACCGGGAATTGACCCTATGAAACTTACATTTGAAGGCGATAACGCAGTTATAGAAATAGCATTTTCTGAAGGGATTGATGGTTCTATATGCGGACTCTATGAAGACGATTTCTACTTTACCTGTGGTGGAAGCAGCCTGGATGTTAAAAATGTTACGGTTGATACTACAGATAATCGTATAGTCAAGTTTAATGTTGGTCCTGTCACAGATCTTAATGGAACTACAATTACAGCAAGGGCAGACGAAGCAAAAATTGATATTAGAGATATTAAAGACAGAGGGCAAGAAGATAATAACAAGTATTTACCCAGCAGCGATGATAAAGCGGGAAGAAGTATAACTGATAATACAACACCAACAATAACCGGAGTAAGTGTCGATTCAGCCAGTGAAAAAGTAACGGTTACTTTTAGTGAAGCAATATTCGTGCCAAATTCCTTTACCGATTTTAAAGTAGATTCCCCTAATGATGAGGGTAAGACTGCACCAGTTACCGGGACAGCGTGGATATGGGCGGCAGATAAAAAATCTGTAGAGATAACTTTTGGTGCAGTAGATTTTAAAGCAAATGATTCTTATTCGCTCCTATTTACGAGTCCTGGATCATCAAAATATAAAGATTTGGGCAATCATTATCTAGCTACCGTAACTAATACAGGATTTGTGAATACCTCTTCTGCTGATACTACAGCACCAACAGTTTGTGTTCTAATTGGGGATGCACAAGGGAATGGAGAAACAATAACAGATGGGGGCTCAGTATATATTAGATTTTCAGAAATACTAAATGCAGCAAGTAAAACAGCGGTAGAAACTGCTCTTACAAACGGCAAGGCCGGAGCCGGGACACTTCATTATGCGTGGGATAATCAGACAGCTACGCTTATTGTGACAGTAAGTGGAGGAAACGTAACTTTTGCTACGGATATAACCTGCGATATCAGTGATGGAACCAATAACAATGTGGGAGTAACCATATTAAACGATTAGTAAAAAATATACTAAAAAACAAGGGGGTGTCTAAAGCGCCTCCTTTTTACATATATTTGTTAACTAACCATAGGTACTACGTTCGCTCGTTTACGCAGCTACAAACAAGAAAACCTCACTAACAGACCAAAAACCATAAAACTTTTTAGAAGTCGTTAATCCTTATAATCCGCGGCACCCCTACAGTAGGTCATCCATGACCTGAAACCATTGGTAAATTTAACGCTACGATTTATCGTTTGCTGCTATCATTTGATACTCACTCCGTATTTGTAAAAATATACAATATTTTAAAGAAATATGACTTATACCGTTGCTTCCGGTGACCTTGTTCCGAATGTCCTCGTCTATGATCTTGCCGATGGCATTTATACCCCGCAAGCAATGACCGTTCGTATGAATCAGAATAACATCAGTATCAGGGACGTTGTGGACAGAAAAGGGGATCATAATATTTGTGTCTATGAGCCGAATTTATAAGAAGAGAATATATGCAGACTGCCGGCAAGTACAATGCTGACAGTCTGTTGTTTCATTTCGAAGTTAATTTTGTAAACATGTTTGCGATATGAGAAGAAGGAATTATAATAATAAGGAATACAACAACAATAAAATACGCAAAAAATTGATCTGCAATATTGCGAAACTCAAAAACCAAATATGTAATATAATGATACGTAAAATAAGAATACGTAGAAAAAATCTAACAAAGATGGGGAGGTGCCCCGACAGAAGTCGGGAATCATGAATTCATCAATCCGAGATATCTCACTTGCCCCCAAAGGGCAGAAAAAAATTGATTGGGTAGCGGCGCATATGCCCGTATTAAACAGTTTACGGCGGGAGTTTGAAAAAGAGCTTCCCTTTTCATCCAAGAAAGTGGTTATATGCCTGCACCTTGAGGCCAAAACCGCCTATTTGGCCAAAGTCATTCAAGCCGGCGGGGCTGAAGTGACGGTTGTGGCCAGCAATCCGCTGTCTACGCAGGATGATGTCGTCGCGGCGCTGGTAGAAGGCGGAGTCAACGCCTTTGCCTGGCATGGCGCAACCGATGAGGAATATCACCGGCATTTGCATCAGGCTTTGGATTTTCAGCCGGACTATATTATTGACGATGGCGGGGATCTGGTTTCCACCATTCATACCAGCCGTCAGGAATTGCTTTCCAACGTATTAGGCGGGGCGGAAGAAACCACCACGGGAATACTCCGGCTTAAAGCCATGGAACGCGATGGCAAACTGGGGTTTCCCATGATCGCCGTCAATGACGCGCTCTGCAAGTACCTCTTTGATAACCGCTACGGTACGGGCCAATCCGTTTGGGATGGCATCATGCGCACCACGAACTTGGTCGTGGCGGGAAAAACGGTCGTGGCAGCCGGTTATGGCTGGTGCGGAAAGGGAGTATCCCTCAGGGCCAAAGGACTTGGCGCAAGGGTCATTGTCTGTGAGATCGATCCGGTCAAGGCTAATGAAGCCTGGATGGACGGGTTTGAAGTCATGCCGATGCTTCAGGCCGCTCCGCTTGGGGATGTTTTTATTACGGTTACGGGGAACAAGGATGTGATCACCCAAGATCACTTTAAAGTCATGAAGCCGGGCGCCATTCTCTGCAATGCCGGTCACTTTGACGTGGAGATTAATAAAAAGCATTTAAGCGAACTAGCGGAAACCAAGCGGGAAGCCAGGCCCAATATTGAGGAATATCAACTCCGAGACGGCAAAAAGCTATACCTGCTGGCGGAAGGCAGGCTGGTCAACCTGGCGGCGGGTGACGGCCATCCCGCCGAGGTCATGGACATGACCTTCGCTTTGCAGGCCCTGTCCCTGCAATACTTGGCCCTCCGCGCCCAAGAGTTGAAACCTGTCGTCTACCCAGTCCCCAAGGAAATAGACGATAAGGTCGCACTCTTGCGGCTGGAATCACTGGGGCTGCAGATTGATCAATTGACCCCTGAACAAAAAGCATATCTGGAAGCTTGGCGGGAGTAGGAAGGCTTAATGCAAGAATAAAACGTAAGCCAAAAACTTTTACTTTCCGAGATTAGTCTCTGTAATGGATAGATAACGTCAAGCGGAGCATGGATGCGGAGCGCGGCTGTTTGCGCTAGGATGGCGCAATCTGCCGAAAGTGCCTATCCATTACAGAGGCCTACCCGGATAAAGAAAATTGATGCGATCATAGGCCCAATATTTAAGACTATTTATGAAATGTTCGAAAGAGGGTTACATAATGGCCAAATACTTAATCAGATCCATGATTCTTCCCATGACCGGCCCGGATGATTTCTATGAGCAGGGCGAAATCGCCATAGACGGGGATACCATTGTAGCTGTCGGGGAAAAAGGCTCGGCCCCGGCTGATTTTGTGCCGGACCGGATCTTGGACCTCCCGGACGATGTGGTCATGCCCGGACTGATTAATACCCATACCCATGCAGCCATGACCCTGCTGCGCGGGTACGCGGATGACATGCCTTTGATGCCCTGGCTAGAAGAGAAGATTTGGCCCTTTGAAGCCAAAATGAACGAAAAAGACATTTATTGGGGAAGCCTTTTGGCCCTATGCGAGATGATTCGTTCCGGGACCACCACTATGGCCGATATGTATATCGGGCAGGAGCAAACCGCCAAGGCCGTACTGGAAGCGGGAACAAGAGCAGTGCTGTCACGCGGGATGACCGCTTTTCAACCTGAGGCTGCCAACAGGGCCCTGCAGGAAAATATCGACCTTTTTCACCAGTTCCACAATGGCGGAGACGGAAGGCTCAAGGTCTATTTCGGCCCGCATGCCCCTTATACCTGCCCGGGGGAATTCCTGCAAAAGGTGAAACGCGAAGCGGACCGCTTGGGAACGGGCATCCATATTCATGTTGCGGAAACCCGTTCCGAGCTGGCAACCATCCGGGAAAGATACGGAACGACACCCGTGCGCTGGCTGGAGGGTCTGGGCCTGTTTAGCGGCCGGGTAATCGCTGCTCACAGCGTGTACTTGGAAGAAGAAGAATTGGAAATCTATCAAAAATACCAAGTAGGTGTAGCGCATAATCCGGAGAGCAATATGAAGTTAAACAGCGGTACCGCCCCCATTCCTCAGATGCTTTCGAGGGGGATCGCCGTAGGCATTGGAACGGACGGGACATCCAGCAATAATGACCTGGATATGTTCGGCGAAATGCGCACCGCATCTTTTCAGCAAAAACTTACGGGGACCCCTGACCTGCTCAGTGCCTATGAGGTTCTTAATATGGCTACGAACGGAGGGGCCAAAATAACCGGCTTTACCGGACTGGGGCGGTTGGCGCCTGGCTACAAAGCCGATCTGATCTCTGTCGATCTGGACCAGCCCCATTTTTACCCGAGGTTCTCCATTCCTTCCCATCTGGTTTATTGCGCCAGGGGGAGTGATGTCAGAACCGTCATGGTCAACGGCAAAATCCTGATGGAAGACCGGCGGCTTTTAACCTTAGATGCCAAAACCATCTGCTTGGAAGTGGAAAAAAGGGCTAAGAGAATAGGAGCGGAAGTGAAAAATCTCCTTTAAAATGACATAGTGGGGGTAGTAACTCGGTGAATCTAATAGAGATTATTGATAACTATGCTGCAATCTGTCCTGAAAGGATAGTCCACAGGTATAGGGGCAGCAGTCTGACTTATGGTCAATTAAAGAAGAGGTCCGATGCGCTGGCCTCTTTTGTTATCGGTACTTTTGGCCGGGACAAGACCCCTATTGCCGTGTTCGGGCACAAGCAGCAGGAGATGCTGATTGGTTTTTTGGCCTGTGTCAAAGCCGGACATGCCTATATACCGATTGATGAGTCCCTCCCTGCTCAGAGAATTCAAGATATTATTGAGAGTTCCGGGACCAAGCTGATTTTGGAGATCAGCAGTCTTTCCGCTAAAACCCCAGGAGCGGATTTTGGCGTTTTGCCGGGGAATATTCGTCTCTTATCCCGGAGCGAGATTTCGTCTATAATAGAATCTAACAAAGGAAAGACCCCTTCAGCTGAATCTAGTGTTCAAAAGGAAGAAACCTATTACATCATCATCGGTCTGGGTGTCCACCCCGTCATTTGCCGAGATGTGTCTGGCGGATTCCGGCTTTAACGAAGAACTCCTTCCACATTTGAAATACTTGCTTTTCTGCGGGGAGACCTTAAGCAATAACTGCGCCAGGAAGCTCTATCAGAGGTTTCCCCAGGCTAAGGTCATTAACTCCTACGGTCCCACCGAAGCGACGGTTGCCGTTACAGCCCTGCACGTAGATCAGGAGATGTGCGACCGGATTGAACCGCTTCCCGTAGGTTATGTCAAAAATGATTGCAGGATTTTGATTGTTAATGCTGAAGGGCAAACGGTGGCCGAAGGAGAAAAAGGCGAGATCGTTATCGTGGGGGACAGTGTCAGTCCGGGTTATTACCGGAATCCGGAAATGACCGTCAAGGCGTTTGCCCTAAGAACGGTAGAAGGACTCCATAAGGCTGAGGACAGTGCTTGCGGGCCTGTGACCAAAAGAAGCTACCGCACGGGTGATGAAGGCTATCTTCAAGAAGGGCTTCTCTACTACTGCGGCCGGATTGATTTTCAGATCAAGCTGAACGGTTTCCGGATCGAACTGGAGGATATCGAGAATAACCTGAGAAAAGTGGAATTTATCGAAAATGCCGTGGTCCTGCCGGTCCGCAAGGAAGATAAGGTCCAGTACCTGACGGCGGTCGTGGTATTAAACAGGGAAATAGGGCAAAAAGACTTCGGGATGGCCCTGAAGATTAAGCATGAGTTAAAGAACTTTCTGCCGGAATACATGGTTCCCAGGAAGATCGTTTTTAAGGATTCCATTCCGATGACGGTGAACGGGAAAATTAACAGGGCAAAACTCTTGGAGGACCGGGACCTGAACCTTTTTGAAGCCGGGCTTCTGGATTCCCTTGGGGTGATTGAACTTTTAGTCGGGATTGAAGAACAGTTGGGCATCCGGATTGAACCCACCGAAGTCGAGAGAAAAGAAATCGATACGACCAATAAGGTTTTGGCTTATATCAGCCAGAGGACAGGTAGATAATTGATGAAGAAATTGTATCCGATTTTACGTGACGGGCTCCTGTACACCCTGGTGATCCTGGGGATCATTGCGGTTTATGTATTTGCCCAGACCAATGAAGTGACGTTTATCTACAACCAGTTTTAAAGCGTATCTCTTTTTTGAGATGTTAAAAATG
>LNDB01000024.1 GCA_001515265.1 Candidatus Dichloromethanomonas elyunquensis | reverse complement strand
AAAGGAACGGTTCAATTTAGGTTATACTCCTTAATTATTTGCGTTGGCAGGGTGCATCTGATTACCAGCGAGGGCTTACTTGATCGGCAATAATACATACAAAACCTATTCCTCCAAAAAGAAAGGGCTTCCGAAGTCAACCCCATGACCTCGGAAGCCCTTGATTTCACGCTATTTTTCCAACAGACGCAACAAGAGCCAATCCTGACGGACTGGCCCTCATTGTATCAATTTCGGTTGATAGATTTGGTGGAGGCGAGGGGACTTGCACCCCTGTATCGAAAGACAACCACAAAAGCCTCTACGTGTGTAGCTTCCATTTTGATTCTCGCTTCTTGGACTCCTGAAAGCGGGATTCCTTTAAAGCCAGTCTGGTTAGTTTCCTTGATTGGCCTCAGACGGCGGCCGCACAAGACAGTCTGCTAATTTGACACCCCGGTCCTTCACCGCAGACACAGAAGGCGGGATGTTAGCGCAATTAAGCTGCTAAAGCGTAATTTTCGTTGGCAATTAAAAAGGTCCGCTGTTTAACGAGTCTGCGGGATCTCGACACGCCACTCTCGCCATTGCTCCCCCGAGCGAATCTATAACGCCCCCATATAATATTGTTATAGCGTAAATAGTATATCATATTTCTATGACTTTTTCAGTGCAATTCAATAGTTTTTTATTTCCATTTGAAAGAATTTATTAGAAAAATTGTTTAAATTGCAAATCGCATATTTTAGGAGAATGATGAATTTTAAACTTTAAAGACTTTTATGTTTTCATAGAGTTTTTTAGCTATTTTCGCCAGACTATCCGACAAGTCAGAAATATGTTCCATCGAAGCAGCTTGTTCCTTGTTAGCGGTACAATAAAATACAGCGAAAACGCCAGTAGAAATGCAGCAAAAACGGCCACTGAATACAGCACTCTGAAGTAAAAATGGGACGTGTTACCATAAACACAAAACCCATTAACAGGAGGAGTGCAGAATGAAGAGGTGGCTAATGTACATGCAAATCCATTCCATGAAAAATCAAGGATTTAGTACACGGCAAGTGGCCGAAAAGCTGGAACTCAACTTCAGAACCGTCTCCAAATACTTAAAAATGAGTCCGGAGGAATTCAATCAAACAATCCTAAATCGGGAAAGACGCAGGAATCTCAGTCTCTATGAAAATGTGGTTATCAACTGGTTAAAAGAAATATCCCGATATGACCGCCGCCCAAGTATTAGATTGGTTAAAAGAACATTATCAGGTTAGCGTTTCGGAAAGAGCAACGAGAAGATTTGTCAAAGAACTAAGGAAAAAGCATACAATTCCCAAAACCAAAGGTTATCAGCGTCAATATATGGCGATGGAAGATCCACCGATGGGCCAGCAGATGTAAGTCGATCTGGGAGTAGCCTATGTATTCGACTTTTACAATAGAAATTACAGGAAGCTTTATTGCGTAGCCTGTGTTCTCTCTCATTCCCGGTATAAATGGGGACAGTGGTACACAAAAGCGTTAACCTCAAGAGAGCTGGTTGAATCATACAGAAATGTTTTGAAGCCATGGGCGGTATGCCAAAAGAGTTAGTTTTCGATCAGGACAGGTTACTGGCTGTCGATGAGAACTATGGCGACATCATATTCACCAGAGAATTCGAGCAGTTTAGATTAGCCAGCGGATTTGAAGTCTACCTTTGTCGTGGAGCCGATCGCAAAGGCAGAATTGAAGCCACTGTCAAGTACTTCAAAAATAACTTCGCCAAGAACCGTCAATTTGTGGATATAGATATGTGGAATGAGAGCTTCGGCGAATGGCTGGAAAGAACGGGAAATGCCAAAGTTCACTCCATAACAAAAAAAGTACCGGCAGAAGTCTTTGAGCAAGAAAGACTATTCCTTAAACCGGTACCCCAAACAATAAAATCCTATGAAACTATTCTAACAAGAGATGTGCATAAGAACAATGCCATATTTTACAAAGGGAACCGGTATACCCTTCCTCTGGGAACCTACAGGTCAGGCAGCAAAGTTCCTTTATTATCAAGCATATACGAATAGCCGTTGTTTCCGTATTTTGCACTGCTAAGGGGACTGAATAATTTGTTTAATTCTATTGTAGCTGCAAAAACGCCAGTTATCTGACCATTATTGCCTTTAATCGACGCAGCAATGACGACAGTTTTCTTTCCTGTCGTTTTAGAAATCACCGGATCAGAAATGACTGTGTCTCCTTTTAAAGCAGAATGAAAGTATTCTCTGAAATAGTTTTTACTTCAGTTCTTGCAATCTTAAGTTCCCCTTCAATTATGGAGACAGCTTCCCCTGCTTTGCTTGCCCCGACTTCATTAATACCTGATTCTACAATATTTTTCGCTTTTACTAATAAACCGCCCGCCAGAATAAAAGACCCTATCATCGTAATCAATACCGTTACTACGATTAATTTTGTTGTCAATCTTTTCGAGTTAATCTTCTCCAAACTGCATAAGGTAAAATGCGTCCTATTTTAGATTTAAAAAGGATGGCTTTAACTACCCGGGGCTGCTGAAGCGGTGCAGGCGGCTCCCAGCATTGCTGCAGCCTGGGCCGCCAATAACGCTTCCATTGTGATAAAAGACGTAGTCTGTATGCCTTCCTGACATTTGATAAGATCGAGGAAATAGTCACAGACCAACGAACTTGAGGTTAGAAAAATAGTCTCTTTGCCAAGCCTCTTGAATCCCCTGTCTTCAGTAAGGACTCTGCTGACCCAGATTATTTCTTGGGCAGCTTCCTCACTTTTATCTTGCAAGAGGGTAAGAAGGCCTAATGAACCATAATTACCGGAATAAACTTTAAGTTTGTTTTCCTTAAAGAACTCATAAAGTTTTTGGCATTTTCGTACTTTTTCCACTGTGGCCTCTGTACTGAAGCTGAGAATATGGGATAAAAACTGTAAACCGTTGCTTTTAGCTAATCCTGCTTCACTCAGTTCAGAATAAATATGCTCAATATTTGCCATGATGTTAGGGACGGATTCTTTTTCTTTGGCCATAAGAATGGATAGCGGGTAATCATCTCCGGAAGTCAGCCAGGGGTGATTTCGTCTCATTTCGGTAAATATCTCATAGGCTTTGACAATTCTTTGATCAATCTCTCCCGTTTTACATGTGAGCAATAAGGAATACGCGGTCACAGGCCGATAGGTATAGCTGCGAAAACCAGCCGCTTTTAACCTTTCCTCATAGTCCAGCAGGATATCAAACTTCGCCTCAGGATCAGAATAGTTCAGGAGCAATAAAACCGAAAAGAGAACTGACTTTTGTCTGTAGCATGAAAACGGACCTGTGTTTTTCTTAAGGTAACCATTTACTTGATCAACCTCGCTCTTAATGTAGTCCTTCCCTTTCATCACATAAGATAAAGCAATAAGGTTATTCATATTGCTGGAATTCTTCCATCGGTAATCTTTGTGGACTTGTTTATAGATGCGGATGAGTCTGTTTGCTTTATCTCTCAATGAACGCTCCATTAAACTCTCCCCCGGTCAGCAATATTTGAATCCTTTTATGCTTTAAATTTTAATATGCGAAGAATAAAAAATATTATTCTTCGCATATTCGTTTTGTTTAACTCTTACTTCTTTCCCTTAAATCCCTCTCCATTTGTCTCTTGGCATCCTTCTTGGCAAGATCATCACGCTTGTCATAATTCTTTTTACCCTTGCACAGTCCAAGCTCGATCTTAGCAAGTCCTTGCGTGAGATAAATCTTCAACGGAATAAGCGTCATACCCTGTTGTTGGACTTTGCCGAACATTTTGGAAATCTCGGAGCGATTAAGCAAAAGTTTCCTTTTGCGGAGCGGATCATGATTAAATCTGTTTCCCTGTTCATATGGACTAATATGCATCTGATTAAGCCATACCTCACCTTGAATCACTTCGGCATAACTATCCTTGAGGTTAACACGTCCTGCCCGAATGGACTTAATCTCAGTACCTGTTAAGATGATCCCCGCCTCGTATTTCTCTTCTACAAAATATTCATGCCTTGCTTTCCTGTTCTCAGCAATTACCTTAATCCCGCCGGACATTTCTTCACCTCCTAAGTAAGCTGCGACCGATATAGCTTAATCATAATATTACCCGTTGTCTGTCTCTCAAGCAACGGGTAAAGCGTAATTCGGCAAAACTTGCTCTAGTTCCAAGCCTTCACCCCTCATTACTGCTTCAACCGAGATCATATGTTTGATAAGGTTCTTATTTGTTACATATTTTTTTAGTTCTGTATATGCTTCTCCCCTAGTAATCATGAATAGTTCCCTTCTCCTTCATGTAATCTGTTTCCTTTCCCCAGGCTGTATTTTTCGAGAAACTGCCGGATTTTTTCAGCTAGCCTGTCCCTCTCTGAACCAAGGGGCAGATAGTGATCCTGATCTGCCCAATAAGTGATCTCTTTTTGACGGTGCTTCATACTCTTTTTGATCATCCTGCCACTGCGGGGGTGAACAGTACTATCTTTGAGACATTGGACAACCAGTGCCGGACATACGATTCTGCGAAGTTCGTTTTGCACCTGGGGAATTGCGTTATTGAAGGATACAAAACTGGCAACAGGCACTTTCATATAAGAAAAATGCGGAAGGCCTTCTTGGGTCACACTGATTTCACTTTCTTTGTAAGGCTTGTCAACATATTCTTGTTTGCCAAGAAGACGGTCCGCAAAGTGGAGATTGGGGTCCCGATAAATAATTGGTGCGTTAATGGAGACAATACCGTCCACCATCCTCTGTCCGGCAAGCCAGAGGGCAATGAGCCCCCCCATGGAATGCCCCACGGCAGCAACCTTTTGGCATTTCTCTCTTAACTCGGAAAACGCGGGTAAAACACTATCCGTCCACTCTTTCCAGGTTGTTTCCCTCATTTCTTCGGGAGAGGATCCATGGCCGGCCAAAAGCGGCGCACTTACGGTATGCCCAAAACTGTTTAACTTTTCCCCTAAGGGTTTCAGATCTATTGGGCAGGCCGTAAAACCATGAATCAATAGTATCCCCGAATCTCCCCCTGGGAAGTAGAAAGGTTTGATTAGCTCTTCTTTTTTATATCTCATAACCTTTTCCTGCCCGTAACCTCACATGAATGGATGTTTTAATCTAACTTTCGTTATTATTATTTAAGCAAATTATCCAAAAAAAAGCAATTTGAATGACCGAAGGCACTCCAAATGAAGTGCCTTCAAGATAATTGCTTCGCTGCAATTAGGATATACTTGCTTACCTTATTATTTCTTCATTCTTAACGAAGGAATGGTGCGATGATCAGGGAGATTGTCCCCATGACTTTAATCAGAGCATTGAGCGATGGACCGGAAGTATCTTTGAAAGGGTCCCCCACGGTATCCCCGATCACGGCAGCAGCGTGAGCGGGAGTTCCCTTGCCGCCATGATGGCCTTCTTCAATATACTTTTTGGCATTATCCCAAGCTCCGCCGGCATTGGACATGTAAACAGCCATTAAGAAACCGGACACGGTTCCGCCTGCCAGCATACCGCCCATAGCTGTCTTCCCAAGAAGGAAGCCTACAAGGACCGGAGTTCCTACGGCAAGTAACCCCGGAATAATCATCTGGCGAATAGCTGCTTTAGTGGATATATCTACGCAAGCTGCATAATCGGGTTTAGCCTTACCTTCCATGAGTCCCGGGATTTCCCTGAACTGGCGGCGTACTTCGGCGATCATATCAAATGCGGCCTTACCGACAGCTTCCATGGCGAATGCGGAAAAAAGGAACGGTAAACCCGCACCGATAAAGAGTCCTACAATGGTGGTAGGCACCAGAATATCAATTTTGTCGAGGTGAGCCAGTTCGGCAAAAGCATTGAATAACGCTAACGCGGTAAGCGCTGCGGAACCAATGGCAAATCCTTTGGCGACTGCAGCAGTGGTGTTCCCGACTGCATCCAGTTTATCTGTTGTTTTGCGGACACTGGGATCAAGTTCTGCCATCTCGGCAATCCCGCCGGCATTATCGGCCACCGGTCCAAACGAGTCAATGGCTACGACAATACCTGCGGTGGAAAGCATGGCCATAGCAGCAATAGCAATCCCGTATACTCCTGCCGCCTGGAAAGAGATCAATGTTGCAGCACATATCGTGATAACAGGCAGAGCGGTGCTCTTTAACCCAACTGCCAGGCCTTGAATCAGGTTGGTAGCAGCGCCTGTTTCGGAAGCCTTTGCGATAGACTGAGCAGGTTTTTTCTGATTGGAAGTGAAATACTCGGTAATGAGACCAATTAAAATATTAACAGCCAATCCGCAAACGATTGCGGCAAAAACGCGATTCGGAGTGATAACAATTCCGTTAGCGGCCGTATAGGATGGCGGTAAAATCCAATTCACCAGACCGTACGCCGCTGCGGCAGTAAGAATGTTTGTTCCCCAAAGACCTTTATTTAACGCAGACTGCGGGTTGGCATTTTCCCCGGTACGGACAAAGAAGCTAGCGATGATCGAACTGAGAATACCTGCAACTCCAATGAGCAGGAAGAGCATTTCTCCGGCACCATGTCCTTTATAAACAGAGAAACCGATCAGCAGTCCGGCAATGGCGGTTGCTGCGTAGGATTCAAAAAGGTCCGCCCCCATTCCGGCGGTGTCACCGACATTATCGCCGACATTGTCCGCAATAACTGCCGGATTTCTGGGATCATCTTCCGGAATTCCTGCTTCGACTTTTCCAACTAAGTCAGCGCCTACGTCTGCAGCCTTGGTATAAATGCCGCCGCCAACACGGGCGAAAAGCGCAATGGCACTGGCGCCAAAGGCAAAGGAGTTAATTGTTTCGGCATCTCCGAACAGCATGAAAAGTCCGGCTACACCAAGGAGTCCCAAGCCGGCTACGGAAAGACCCATAACCGCACCTGCGCGGAACGAAACTCCCAACGCTTTATTCAAGCTGGTACGGGCAGCCTCTGTCGTACGCGCATTGGCCCTGGTGGTAATGTTCATTCCCACGTAACCGGCAATGGCAGAAGAAACGGATCCGACCAGAAACGAAAGTGCTGCGGGCCATCCTTTCACAATCAATAATACAATACAAATGATTAGGGCAAAGGGGATGAGCGTTCTGTATTGGCGATTCAAATATGCCATAGCCCCTTCTTGAATTGCCTTTGATATCTCTACCATTTTTTCATTTCCGGGACTTTCGCTGAGAACGCTTTTGGCAAAGAAAATTGCTACCAGCAGGCCAATAATTCCTGCCACTATCCCCCATACGGGTATTAATGATAAGTCCATTTTTCCTACTCCCTCCTAAATAACGGCCATGGACGGCCTACCACCGCGATGCCATGGATGGCAAGGAGCGGCGCACGGCCATGAGTGTTTTTTGCATGCAAAACGACCCCGCTTCTTACAACGGGGTAAAAAAAATACGATTATTTCATGAATACTGTCAATCCCAATGAACTTAGTAAAAAGAGCACAGCAAATACCATGCTAAGTTTGGAAAATAAGCCTTCCATCCCTTTTGCCGCTTTGCCAAAAAATTGTTCCCCCGCACCGGCAATAGATCCGGATAATCCTGCACTTTTACCCGATTGCATAAGTACTGTGGCAATAAGTCCAAGAGAACTGACAGTTAAAACAATTACGATAAATATTGTCATGTTTTCACCTCCCTTAAGGCTTAAACTATGTCTATATCAAATCTGTTTCATCTGATGCTCAGCATGCCTATTTTAGCACAGCCCTCAGTTTCACGCAAGATTTGCAGTAAACAGACTGACGTAAGCAAACTAGAGGGAGAAACCCTATCTTTGCAAAGCCGCTCTCCCTTTATAAATTGCTGATAAGCCCAGCTCTTCTTCTATTCTTAAAAGTTCGTTGTATTTGACAAGCCTGTCCGTACGGGCTGGCGCCCCGGTCTTTAACTGTCCTGAATTTACCGCTACCGCAACATGCGCCAGGGAGACATCCTCAGTTTCCCCGGAACGATGGGAAATTACTGTGGTATACCCCGCTCTCTTGGCAATTTCTATGGTATCCAGAGTTTCTGTCAAGGTCCCGATCTGATTTAATTTAATGAGAATAGAGTTACCGCAGTTTGCCTTGATCCCCTTGGTAAGTCTTATGGGATTCGTGACAAAAAGATCGTCCCCCACCAGCTGAATCTTACCGCTAAGCTGCCGGGTAAGCTTAGCCCAGCCTTCCCAATCCTCTTCGGAAAGGCCGTCTTCAATCGAGAGAATCGGGAATTTACTGCAGAGGTCTACGTAGTAAGCGATCATTTCATCCGCCGTTTTGGTGAGCCCTTCGCCTTCCATAAGATAGACTCCGTTTTTATACATTTCCGTAGCTGCGGCATCAATTGCCAAAACGACCTGTTCGCCGGGTTTATAGCCAGCTTTTTCAATCGCAGCAACAATCACCTCAAGCGCCTCGGCGTTAGATGCTAAGTTCGGTGCGAATCCGCCTTCATCTCCTATAGCGGTTACAAGTCCTTTGCTTTTTAAAACAGACTTTAAGGTATGATAAATCTCAGAACCCATTCTCATTGCCTCTGCAAATGAACCTGCTCCTATCGGCATAATCATGAATTCCTGAATATCTACATTATTATCGGCGTGTTTACCGCCGTTAAGGATGTTCATCATAGGGACAGGTAATTCTTTGGCATTTATCCCGCCGATATACTGATAGAAAGGAAGCCCCAGATAGAGAGAGGCCGCTCTGGCAACTGCAAGCGACACTCCTAAAGTAGCATTGGCACCAAGCTTGCTTTTGGTCTCTGTACCGTCAATTTCAATCAGGGTCCTGTCTATGCCCGGTTGGTCGAAAGCGTTAAGCCCTTCGATTTCCGGAGCGATCAAATCATTGACATTGGCCACTGCTTGAAGTACGCCTTTTCCCATATAACGGCTTTTATCATTGTCCCTTAACTCAAGTGCTTCGAAAGCCCCTGTTGACGCTCCGGAAGGCACTGCCGCACGTCCCAGCGTTCCATCTTCTAGGATCACATCCACTTCGACTGTAGGAAAACCCCTGGAATCCAGTATCTCCCTCGCAATTACTTGATCAATGAAACTCATCATCGGTTCACTCCTTTAATAATATATAAATTGAAACATGACGCTTAGTAATTAAGCGGCTGGAATAACGTTTTCCCAGTCATCTCACCCGGAATATCAAGGTTTAAGATTTCCAATACGGTAGGGGCGATATCGCAGAGTGCCCCTCCTTCCCGGAGCCTCCTCCCTTTGTACAAATCATCGACTAGAATGAAAGGTACTTTATTCGTTGAGTGAGCTGTATGCGGTGAACGTGTCTCTTTATCAATCATATTTTCCGCGTTCCCATGGTCAGCCGTGATAATAACTGTTCCGCCTATCTCC
Organism: Candidatus Dichloromethanomonas elyunquensis; assembly: GCA_001515265.1. Classification (GTDB taxonomy): domain Bacteria; phylum Bacillota; class Desulfitobacteriia; order Desulfitobacteriales; family Syntrophobotulaceae; genus Dichloromethanomonas; species Dichloromethanomonas elyunquensis. Next base: position 4,419 of record LNDB01000024.1, on the reverse strand, counting down.
CGCACCCCGTCTACGACCTTGCCCAGACATTGATCTACCGATTCAACGGCTTTGACAGCTGCATCGAAAAATCCCGTATGTCCAACCATATCCGCATTGGCATAGTTTAACACAATAACATCGAATTTATTTTCTTTCAGCTTTTGCAAAAGAGCCTCCGTAATCCCATAAGCACTCATTTCCGGTTTTAGATTGTAAGTGGGCACTTCCGGTGAAGGAATCAAGACCCGCTCTTCCCCTTCCTCCGGTTCTTCTATACCGCCATTAAAAAAGAACGTAACGTGAGCGTATTTTTCCGTTTCAGCAATACGTAACTGTTTAAGTCCTCTTTTAGCCAAGACTTGACCAAGGGTATTGTCCAAGTTCTGAGGAGAAAAAGCGACTGGGCAATCAAAAGTGGCATCGTATTCCGTAAGGCAGACATAATTTACTCGGGGACGTTCGGGCCGTTTGAATCCTTCAAAATCTTCCTGGATAAAAGCTCTGGTAATTTCCCTCGCCCGGTCGGCCCGAAAATTAAAAAAGATAACATAATCGCCATCTTTTATGGTCGCAATAGGTTCCCCTTGGTCATCAACGATGACTGTAGGATTTACAAATTCATCCACTACTTTATCATCATAAGACTTTTCCACCGCAGCCAAAGCACTCCCGCCGGTAGGCGCATCGGCATAAACTAAGGCCTTGTAGGCTTTTTCCAGTCTATCCCACCTTTTATCCCGGTCCATAGCATAGTATCGGCCGCATACTGTTGCCGTTTTTCCTTTACCGATCTTTTCAAGTTTTTTTTCTAATTGGCGGATAAATCCTTTGGCGCTTTGGGGAAGAACATCTCTGCCATCGAGGATCGGGTGAACATAAAATTGCTCTACCCCGACTTCTACAGCCATGTCCAGGAGGGCAAAAAGATGTTTGATATGGGAATGGACGCCGCCGTCAGAAAGCAGCCCCAAAAAGTGAAGGGACTTCCCGCTTTCTTTAACACTCTTCATCGCTTCCAGTAAAACCCTATTCTTTACCAAATCCCCGTTCTCAATTGCTTTAAAAATACGCGTTAGCTCTTGATACACCACTCTTCCAGCCCCGATATTCAAATGTCCGACTTCAGAATTTCCCATTTGCCCTTCAGGCAACCCCACTTGGTTTCCTGAAGCATTCAGGAGTGTATTCGGATATTTATCGATGAAGTCCGAGATTCTGGGAGTCTTCGCTTCAAGAATTGCATTCCCTTCCTTTTCCGGATTATATCCCCAGCCGTCCAGTATCATCAGCAAAAGAGGTTTTCCGGTTCTTTCTGTCATAAAGTTCACCTCGCATTTTGAATCAACTGTGCGAATTCCTGAACTTCGAGGCTGGCTCCGCCTACAAGTGCCCCATCAATATCCGGCTGGGCCATCAGTTCGGCGATATTACCTGATTTTACGCTGCCCCCATAAAGAATTCTGATCTGCTGCGCTACAGAACCTGCAATCCCGGAAAGGGTAGAACGAATAGCAGAACACATTTCCTGCGCGTCCTGAGCAGAGGCCGTTTTTCCTGTTCCGATTGCCCAAATCGGTTCGTAGGCAATAACTACTTTTTGCAATTCGGACGGAGAAAGCTCCATGAGGTCCTTTTCGACCTGGCCCCTGACAAAAGCAAGTGCCTTTCCGTCTTCTCTGAATGCCAGATTCTCTCCAACGCAGAGTATCGGAGTAAGGGACATTTCTAAAGCTGCTTTTATTTTCTTGGCAATCAGTTCATCATCTTCTTTAAAGTACTCCCGGCGTTCTGAATGACCAATAATCACGCAGGTACAAGCCATATCCTGAAGCATTAAAGGTGAAATCTCGCCGGTGAACGCTCCTTTAGTCTCATAATACATATTCTGAGCACCAATATGGATAATACTTTCTTCTAATTCTTCTTTTAATACGGATAAAACAGTAAAAGGTGCGCAGATAACCATGTCAATATCCGTTACATTTTCGACCTTTTCCAGAAAATTAACGGCAAAATCCCTGGCTTCCGGAATGGTTTTATGCATTTTCCAATTGCCGGCAAGGAGTGGGCGTCTAAGAGGCACTGCAAAAACCTCCTTTACTTTTAAAAAACAATTCACTTATTCTTTATCCTGTAATGCGGCCACACCGGGAAGGATCTTTCCTTCCAAGAATTCGAGCGAAGCTCCTCCGCCTGTAGAAATATGAGTCAGTTTTTCCGCTACCCCCATCTTTTCTACCGCTGCGACAGAGTCCCCGCCCCCTACAATCGTTACCCCGTGACATTCGGCCATGGCCCTAGCGATCCTTTCCGTGCCTTTGGCAAAAGGAGCCATCTCGAAGACACCCATAGGTCCGTTCCAAATCACTGTCATCGCAGAATGAATTGCTTCGGCGAAACTTTCCGCGCTCTCCGGACCAATATCGAGAGCCTGCTCATCTGTCTGAATCTCTGTTACTTTTACGACTCTGGAGGGAGTATTGGCTGAGAATTCTCTGGCTGCTACGACATCCGTAGGCAGCATGAGCTTTACTCCTGAATTCTGTGCTTTACCAAGCAACTCCCGGGCCAAACTCACTTTGTCATTTTCTGCCAATGAACTTCCGACTTCGTATCCTTGGGCTTTGAGAAAGGTATTGGCCATTCCTCCCCCAATAATTAGATTATCTACTTTGCTGAGAAGGTTTTCAATCACGGCAATCTTATCGCTGACTTTGGCGCCCCCGATTACGGCAATAAAAGGTCTCGCCGGATTCTCCAAAGCCTTGCCCATAATATCCACTTCTTTTTTCATGAGAAAACCGGCATATGCTGGTATGTATCCGGCTATTCCTTCCGTAGAAGCATGGGCCCTGTGCGCAGTTCCAAAGGCGTCATTGACATAAACATCTGCAAGCCCAGCTAATTTTTCAGCAAACTTGGGGTCATTTTCTTCTTCCTCATTGTGGAACCTAACGTTCTCCAAGAGAATTATTTCACCATTTTTCAGTCTGCCCGCCTGTGCTTGTACTTCAGGTCCAATACAATCCTTCGCCATCAAGACTTCTTTATTCAGCAGCTGTGCTAATCTTATTGAGATCGGGGCCAATGAATATTTTAAATTAACCTTTCCTTTTGGCCTTCCAAGATGGGAAGCTAGGATTACCTTTGCCCCCTTTTCTGCAAGAAATGTAATAGTTGGAAGTGCCGCTCTGATTCGGGTGTCATCCGTTATGTTCTGCTGCTCATCCATAGGGACGTTAAAATCCACTCTTACAAATACCCGTTTTCCTTCTACCGGAATTTCTTCAATACCGACTTTATTCACACCTGGTCCTCCTTTCCCTTTTATCCCATTACAATTAATCAGGTTTAGTTTTCCTGCTGAACCAATTCTTATACTTTCTAAAAATGGGAATAACTTGTGCTCAATACGATCTTTGTTTATTCGAACATCAATAATGACTCAATGCACTTTCATAATAACATATCTTTGTTCATTTAAACATTTATTTTCTAATAACTTTATTGTTGTTTTACAGCTTTTTTCTTGGATTTTTTGATCACACTGCCGATGATGACCACAAATACTGCAAGTCCCCACGGAATGATATATTCTAAAGCCGGGATCTCATGAAGAAAACGAAAATAGGAGTCATTCAATACCATTTCGCCTGCGGTGTACCCCAATAGGCCCGCGCCAATAAAAACCAGCCAAGGCCATTTTTCCATGAGACCGGATAATAGGGTGCTGCCAAAGATAACTATAGGAATGCTAATACAGAGACCTAACACCAAAAGAATATAATTACCGCCTGCCGCTCCTGCTACGGCCAGTACATTATCAAGACTCATCAACAGGTCAGCAAAAATTATGATCTTAATGGCATCGAATAAGCTGCCCGCTGCCTGCATATGGTGTTCTTCGGCATCTTGATCTTTCAGAAGTTTTATGGCAATCCACGTCAGAAGCGACCCGCCTATAGCCTGAATAAAAGGAACTTTAAGCAGTATCGCTGCAATGGCGGTGAGCAGAATTCTCAAGCCGACTGCTCCGAAAGTGCCCCAGAAAATTCCCCGCTTTTTGTCTTCATCGTCAAGGTTTAGCGTTGCTAAGGCGATGACAACCGCATTATCGCCGCTTAATATTAGGTCGATTACCAGGATACTCAAGAGAGAACTCCAAAAACTAATGTCTGTTACATTCATCTTATACCCTCATTGCATTAATCATATTAGCTAACTGAAGCATCAGTTGTTTTCTATGGTTTTATGAAAGAATGTTCCTTAATACACCGATTTTTTCAATCTCCGCTTCTATCTCATCGCCTTCAGTCAGGAACTTAGGCGGATCAAATCCAATCCCCACGCCTTTGGGCGTTCCCGTAGCAATAATGTCACCGGGTTTTAGGGTTATACCCCCTGAAATAGTTTCAATAATGGCGGGGATATCAAAAA
>LNDB01000023.1 GCA_001515265.1 Candidatus Dichloromethanomonas elyunquensis | reverse complement strand
TTTCGTTTTTTTATATTTTTAGGAACAAATGAACAAAAGTAGTTTGCAAAAAGGTCAAAAAAGGTTAGAATAAAGTTAAAGGTCAACAAAGGTCATAAAGTCAATGATGGTCAATTAAAAAAGTGAGGAATGAAGAATGAGTAACTTGGCAGATCGGATAGAAGAGTACCTCAAAAGTGTCTTGGAGCAGGCTGACGAAGGATATATTATGCTCCAGCGGGGTTTCCTTGCCAATACTTTCTCCTGTGCTCCTTCTCAGATTAATTATGTTTTGACAACAAGGTTTACAGCAGAGAGAGGATATTTGGTGGAGAGCAGAAGGGGCGGAGGCGGATATTTGAGGATCATTAGACTGGGGCTGGACCCGGAAGGGAAATTTCAGCGTTTAATGGCTGAACTGATCGGAGAAGAGCTTTCACAGGAAAGGGCCAATAACCTCATCGACCGGTTGGAAGAAGAAGAAATTTTTACTAAAAGAGAAGCCGTTCTTATTAAAAGTATCCTTGCCGACAGAATTTTAACCGACTGGGTACCTTCTGCCGAAATGCTCAGAGCCAGGATGATGAAAGAAATACTCGTAAATATGTGCAGGGATGATATCATTATCTAAATACCGGTCATAACTTTTGAATGGCCGCATCTCTTCTGAAGGGGGAGTAGTTTATGTTTTGTCAAAATTGTCATCAAAGAGAATCTACCATTCATCTCACAAAGATTGTGAATGGGCAAACTACTCAGATTCATTTATGTCAAGAGTGTGCTCAAAAAGTACAGGGATTCGGTTTTAGCCTTTATCCGGGTATGGTTTCCGACTTCCTTCAGGCGATTTTTGGAATGCATACGTTCGAACAATCCGGTCAAACCGAAGGTAAATTGCAGCAGGAGAAATGTCCTGGGTGCGGGCGGACATTTTCACAGATTCAACGGGCAGGAAGGTTGGGCTGCAGTAAATGTTATGAAAAATTTGGACCCCAAATGGAATTACTGTTAAGAAGAATTCAAGGAGCCGGAACGCATGTCGGAAAAGTACCTGCCAGGGGCGGCGCGGTTTTTCGCAGCAAACAGGAACTGATACAATTACGGGAAAAGCTACAGGAACTTATCCAAAGAGAAGAGTTCGAACAGGCAGCGCTGGTTCGGGATCAAATCAGGGAACACGATAAAATTGCGGGGGGTGAGGATAAGTGAGCTTTCGGGAACTACTTTTCAAAGACAGCTTTTGGATGCGAGAAGGCGGACTTCCCATCCTTCTCAGTACCCGGGTCAGGCTGGCGAGAAATCTTGCCGAGCAGCCTTTTCCCCACGCCATGAATGAAGAAGAAGCAGCTAAAGTCGAAAAGATGATTCTGGATGCTTTGGGGAATTTTACCTTGGAGGGCGAAAGGATTTTATACCTCCCGTTAACTCAATTAAGCCCGGTTGAGAAAAGGGTTTTAATCGAAAAACATCTCATAAGTCCTGCCTTTGCCGAGTTCAACCTGGCTAAAGGGGCAGCTGTTTCGGACAGTCATAAAGTATCCGTTATGATCAATGAAGAAGATCATTTGAGAATACAGGTTCTACTGCCGGGAAGCCGGTTGAGGGAAGCCTTTCACTTAGCGGACGTGATTGATGATCACCTTGAAGGCAGCTTGGACTTGGCTTATAAAGATAAGTTTGGTTATCTCACCTCTTGTCCGACAAATGTAGGCACAGGACTGAGAGTCTCAGTGATGGTACACCTGCCTGCACTGGTGGTAACCAATCAAGTCCAACAAGTCCTCGGAGCGCTTGCTCCACTGGGATTGGCTGTCCGCGGTCTTTACGGGGAAGGCTCGAGGGCTTTTGGAAATATCTTTCAGATTTCCAATCAGGTGACATTAGGGAAAAGTGAAGAAGATACCCTTACACACATGGAGGCAGTGACCCAGCAGCTTGTTGAACATGAGATGCAAGCCCGGGAAGTTCTAAAAAGAGAGGCTCCCTTGATCATTGAAGACAAAGTCTGGCGTGCTCGTGGAATATTGGAGAACGCCAGGCTGCTGACATCGGAAGAGACTTTCAGTTTTCTCTCAGAAGACCGGCTAGGGATTGATATGGGAATATTACCGGATATAAATTCCGGGTTTGTTTCTTTGCTGATTAACTCCCTGCACGGCAGTTTGCAATATAAGGCGAATAGGCCGCTGGACGGTCATTTTGTCAATTTGGAAAGAGCTAATTTTCTTCGAAAGGTTTATTCGCCCAGTAATATGATAAATTAAAGTAAAATATTAATAAAAATCCCATGAAAGGAAGGATGGAAATATGGCCGGAAGATTTACACAGAGAGCAGAAAGAGTTTTTTTACTTGCAGAGAGCATAGCCAAACGAATGGGGCATAAGGTGATTGGTACCGAACACCTGCTTCTTGGATTAATGGAAGAAGGAGAAGGAATAGCAGCTCAGGCTTTAAGAGAATTGGGGTTGGATTCTGAAAAAATAAACGCAAAGATTATCCATATTTCAGGAATTAACCAGCCGATTAAGGGTGAAGTGGGGTTATCACCCAGGGTAAAACGTGTAATTCAAATTGCCACGGAAGAAGCCTCACGGCAAGAAGTCAATTATATTGGGACAGAACACATTCTTTTGGGGCTCGTTATTGAGGGGGAAGGGATTGCCGCAAGGGTTCTTGCCGATTTAAAAGTCAGTCCGGAGAAGATATGGGAACAGGTTGTCTCCCTCCTGGGAGGAGAAGCTGAAGGAACCCCCATGCCGGGAAGCGCTGCCGGAGGCGGGGGGAAAAACGGGCAGCAGACCAACACTCCAACACTGAACGAATTTGGACGGGATTTGACTGTGATGGCAGATGAAGGTAAACTCGACCCGGTTGTCGGGCGTGATAATGAAATTGAAAGGGTCATTCAAGTTTTGAGCAGACGCACTAAAAATAATCCGGTACTCATTGGTGAACCGGGCGTTGGAAAAACGGCGATTGCCGAAGGGTTAGCCCAACGGATTATTAATAATAAGGTTCCGGAAATTCTCGCAGACAAAAGAGTTGTGACCCTGGACCTTTCTTCAATGGTAGCCGGTACAAAATACCGGGGTGAATTTGAAGAAAGAATGAAAAAGGTAATGGAAGAAATTCGAATTGCAGGAAATGTTATCGTCTTCATTGACGAACTTCATACCCTTATTGGAGCCGGTGCTGCCGAAGGAGCTATTGATGCGGCCAATATCTTAAAACCTGCTTTGGCCAGGGGGGAGATGCAATGTATCGGTGCAACAACCCTGGATGAATACAGGAAATACATTGAGCGGGACCCTGCGCTGGAAAGAAGGTTCCAGCCTATCAATGTGGGACAGCCCACTGTGGAAGAAGCGATTGCAATCTTAGTGGGATTAAGGGACCGTTATGAGGCTCATCACAGGGTAAAAATTACGAACGAAGCAATTCAGGCTGCAGTAAAATTATCTGATAGATATATTTCTGACAGATTTTTGCCGGACAAAGCCATTGACCTGATGGATGAAGCGGCATCCCGTGTGCGGCTGAGCAGCTTTACAGCTCCTCTTGATTTAAAAGAACTCGAGGAAGCCGTAGATAACTTAAAGAAAGAAAAAGAAGCTGCTGTCAAGAGGCAGGAATTTGAGAAAGCGGCAAAGATCAGGGACGAGGAGCAGCAAAAACGGCAGGAACTTGCTGAATATCGCAAGAATTGGGAAGCAAATCGGGAAAAAGATATCGCAATCGTAGGACCGGAGGACATTTCCAGAATTGTATCCAGTTGGACGGGAATTCCCGTAAATAAACTTGCTGAAGAGGAAAGCGAAAGACTGCTGAAGTTGGAGCAAATCCTGCACGAAAGAGTGGTAGGACAAAAGGAAGCTGTCAGCGCAGTTGCCCGTTCTGTAAGAAGAGCGAGGGCAGGACTGAAAGATCCCAAACGTCCAATCGGGTCCTTTATATTCTTAGGCCCTACCGGGGTCGGAAAGACACAATTAGCGAGGACTTTGGCGGAAGCTTTGTTCGGGGATGAAAATGCCCTTATCCGGATTGATATGTCCGAATACATGGAGAAACATGCCGTTTCCCGAATGGTCGGTTCTCCTCCGGGATATGTGGGTCATGATGAAGGAGGGCAGCTTACCGAATTAGTGAGAAGAAAGCCTTATAGCGTTATTTTATTTGACGAGATAGAAAAGGCTCATTCTGAAGTATTTAATATCTTGCTCCAGGTTCTTGAGGACGGCAGGCTCACGGATTCTAAGGGAAGAGTCGTCGATTTTCGCAATTGTGTTCTGATCATGACTTCCAACGTAGGAGCATCATACCTGAAAAGAGAGTCCTTGGGATTTATCGCCGGACGTAATGAGGAAAGCGAATACAAGACTATGAGTTCAAGAATAATGGAAGAGCTGAAAAAGACCTTTAAGCCTGAATTCCTGAATAGGGTGGATGAGATGGTCGTCTTCCATCAATTGCAAAAAGAAGAGCTGATTAACATTACGAAAATACTCATTCAGGATATCGGCAAACGGTTGAAGGAATCGGAATACAATTTAGTCCTGAGTGAAAAAGTAATTGAATATCTGGCCCAAGAAGGAAACGATCCCGCTTTTGGGGCGCGTCCGTTACGCAGGGCTATTCAGAAACTGATTGAAGACCCTCTTTCCGAAAAAATATTGGAAGGAAAGTTTATAGCCGGGGATTCCATTCAGGTCGATTACACTGACGGCGAAATGACTTTTAACAAGCAGGCCGCTAGTTCCGTTCCTCCCTCTAAAAGGGGCGGCAGAAAGAAATCCAATCCCTTAGTCTAAAAATAACTCCTTAAAGAAAAATCAAAACGGGAGGAAGAGATTTTTGGCTAAAACAAAAACCAAATTTTTCTGCCGGGAGTGCGGACAGGAGAGTATGAGATGGTTGGGACGCTGTCCTGGCTGTGGAGAATGGAACACTTTTATTGAGGAACGGATTGAAAAGCCAATCGGAAAAGATGTCAAAGGGGCCGTGCAGCCGACCCCTTTGGCTGATATTCAGACAGTTGAAGGACTGCGTATGGATACTGGAAGTACCGAACTTAACCGGGTACTTGGCGGAGGTGTCGTTGCGGGTTCCCTTATTCTGTTAAGCGGTGAACCGGGAATTGGCAAATCCACATTGTTTTTGCAGATTGCCAAAGAGCTTTCCCTTCATACGGATGTTCTTTATGTCTCAGGAGAAGAATCAGCGGCGCAGATTAAACTCAGGGCGGACAGGATGAATATCACCTCTTCAAAAGTGCATATTCTTGCGGAAAATTCTTTAGAGAATATTCGTTTCGAAGTATTAAATAGAAATTACCGGGTTCTCATTGTAGACTCCATTCAAACCATGGTACTTGATGATCTGCAGTCAGCCCCAGGAAGTGTCAGTCAGGTAAGGGAAGGAGCAGCTTTCCTCCTTCGGCTTGCTAAAGAATATGAGATCACCGTCTTCCTGGTTGGCCATGTCACGAAAGAAGGAGCGATTGCAGGTCCCAGGGTTTTGGAACATATGGTTGATACGGTACTATACTTTGAAGGAGACCAGCACCATATTTTCAGACTGCTGCGCGCGGTAAAAAATCGGTTTGGTCCTGCTAACGAAATTGGGGTATTTGAAATGAGCGGGAGAGGGCTTGAAGAAGTTGTCAACCCTTCTATGCTTTTTATGGGAGACCACTCACGTCCTATGGCTGGTTCTGCGATTGCAGTCACCCTGGAGGGGACCAGACCGCTTTTGGTGGAGATTCAAGCCTTGGTGACCTCTTCGATTTTTATACCGCCGAGGAGAACAGTAAATGGCATGGACTATCATCGTTTGCTGATGCTTTTGGCCGTACTTGAAAAACGTGCGGGCGTTACTTTTAATACAAGGGATGTTTTTGTCAACATCGCGGGTGGACTGCAAATTGATGAGCCTGCTGCAGATTTGGCGGTGGTTGCTTCAACGATATCCGGTATCAAAGATAAACCTCTTGGGAGAACCGCATTTATTGGGGAAGTGGGATTAACGGGTGAAATCAGGGGTGTCTCTCAGATTGAGCAAAGAATTCGAGAAGCAGAAAAATTTGGTTTTGAGGAATGTATTATTCCTAAAGTCAATTCGTTAAAGATTAATAGAGCCTCGTGTAAGATTTCTCCGGTGCAGACTATCGGAGATGTATTGGAAATGATTTTCTGAAATTTAAAGAGAAGGACTTGTAAAAATAACAAGTCCTTCTCTTGTAAGTTTAATCATATTTTAATATAATTTTAAATTCCTTTTAAGCTATATCATCTAAGATTATACACTGTAAGGGTTTTTAACTTTTGCTGTTCTTTTTCCAGAACCTCGTCTAGAGAGAACCCAAGGGTATTGGCAAGTGCAGCAATATAGAAAAACTGCTTGCCTAATTCTGTTTCTATAATGTCCCGGCAGTTGGGGCAAAGGACACCTTTAAGATGGCTGTTAAAGATAAATTTCAAATCGGCGAGAGTAGCTTCCTCAGGGATAGTATATTTTTGCGCTTCTATGGAAATACAACCACAGGACGTTACAGATTTGATAATTGCACGGTTAACTCTAGCCGAAGCTTCCTGTCCTTTGGAGAGAATATCGAGGATACTTTGGTGCTGTATGAGCATAGAATCTACGATTTTTTGAAAATTGTCATTGGTTGGATTCATTGAACATAGCACTCCTTTCCGCCAACTTAATTATAGACAGCTATTTACGCTGTTGTCAATTTAAGAGATGAAGGAAATATAAATGGAAAATTTGTATTTGTAAGATAATTTGTCGTTTGCTTTGACTGGGTAAGGCAAACTGTTATAATATATGTGTACAAACCAGGGAAACAGCGTGAGTCGAACATAATATTTCTAAACTTGAAAAATTTCTATAGCCAAAGTATAATAGAAGAAATTTTTAGCCAAAATATAGAAAAAGGGAGGTGATATTGATGATTCGCAGAATAATCCGCGGCATCATCACCCTGTTGTTTGGCACAGCGGGATTTTATATTGACTATATGTTTATTCAAGTCGCAGACCTAACGCGGCTGAGCGAAGTTATCGGGTTACCGATACGTTCATTCTGGACTTATATTATTTCATTTATTTTATTCGCCATTTTAGGTTTCATTTTAGCCCCTGTCAGTATGACCTTTTTTATGGGTCTGGTCAGATGGTTAGAAAGCAAGTTAATCCGGATGCCTACTTATGATTTAATCGGCGGATCTTTAGGGGTAATTGGCGGGCTGCTGATTGCCAGCCTGCTTAGTGCTTCTTTTTCAAATGTACCCTTTATTGGACCTATCCTTTCCATTGTAATCAGCGTCTTCTTGGGCTATGTAGGGCTGATCATCGGAATCAAACGCAAGGACGACCTTCTTAGTTTCTTTAACTTTATTCCCAAATTAAAAGAACGGAGTGAAAAGGATAAAGGAAAAGAAAGCAAAGGACGCGGCAGGCAGTCTTCTGCAGATTATAAAATACTGGATACCAGTGTTATCATTGACGGAAGAATAGCGGATATTGTAAAAACCGGCTTTTTAGACGGAGCACTTCTTGTTCCAGGATTTGTTCTGGAGGAACTAAGGCATATTGCAGACTCTTCAGATGTGCTGAAAAGGAATCGTGGCCGAAGAGGCTTAGATATCCTGAACAGCATTTCGAAGGAAGCTATAATTAAAGTCGAGATTTACGAGGGCGATTTTGAAGATATCGCTGAAGTCGACAGTAAATTGGTTCGTCTGGCCAATATCTTAGATGCGCCTATTTTGACGAATGATTATAACCTCAACAAAGTGGCAGAACTTCAAGGAATAAAGGTGCTGAACATTAATGAATTGGCCAATGCGGTTAAACCCATTGTTCTTCCCGGAGAAGAAATGTATGTACAGGTCATGAAAGAAGGAAAAGAAGCTGGTCAGGGTGTAGCCTATCTCGATGACGGGACTATGGTTGTCATTGACGGCGGGCGCAGACATATCGGCCAGCATACTACCGTTTTGGTAACAACCGTGCTGCAGACAGCAGCAGGGCGGATGATATTTGCTAAACCAAAAGGAATACTGGATAAATCTGAGGAGTATTCCCATGAAGTCAACGTGTTTGGCTGAGATAAGTGCAATTATCCCCTCTGCTGGGCAGGGGAAACGAATGGGGGGTCAAGGCAACAAGCTTTTTCTTAAACTTGCCGGGACCCCTATTCTGCTTTTAACCTTGGACATTTTTCAGCATTGTTCTTATATAAAGGAGATCATTATTCCGGCCTCAGGTCAAGACATCCCTCTTATACGGAGGATGGTGGAGGAGAACGGGCTAAGCAAAGTGTCTGCGATTATAGAAGGCGGAAAAGAGCGGCAGGATTCGGTTTGCAAAGCTTTACAGGCATTAGGGCCTGAAGCAGCAAAAATTGTCATACATGATGGAGCCAGGCCTCTTTTGACCTTGTCAGACTTGGAATACTTCATAGAAAATACCCGTAGTCTTGATGCTGCGATAATGGCTGTGCCTGTGAAAGATACGATCAAGAGAATTGACGGAGAGGGCTGGGTTGCTGAAACCCCTGTTCGAGAAAGCTTAAGACTTATTCAAACGCCCCAGTTGTTCGATCGAATACTTTTGGAAAAAGTTCACATATTGGCATCGCGCCAGGGTTATTATACAACGGACGATGCTGCCCTCATGGAATGGCAGGGCTATCGTGTCAAAATCATTGAGGGATATTATGACAACATTAAGGTGACCACCCCGGAAGACATTTTGCTCGCCGAAGCGATCCTGCAGAGACGTAAAGGAGTATAGAAATGAAAGTAGGGATAGGATATGACGTCCATTCATTTTGCGAAGGGCGGCCGTTAATTCTGGGAGGGGTAACCATTCCTCATCATAAGGGCTTGCTCGGTCATTCGGATGCCGATGTCTTAACCCATGCCATTATGGATGCTCTTTTAGGCGCTTGCGCTATAGGCGATATCGGCCGGTATTTTCCTGACAGCGACTCACGCTATAAAGGAATCTCAAGCCTTGATCTGCTTGCTTATGTCAAGGACCTTGTTGAGCGTCAGGGATACATACTCGGTAATTTAGACAGTATTATTGTTGCTCAGAAACCAAAGGTTGCCTCCTACATTGATAGGATGAGAGCGAATATTGCAAAAATCTTGGAGGCCGAGACGGGAAAAGTCTCGATTAAGGCGACAACAACGGAATACCTTGGTTTTGAAGGCAGAGAAGAAGGAATCAGCGCCCAGGCCATTGTTTGTCTTCTGTCTGTTTAAACTGGTATAATACTTTTGTCTTGAAATTATTTAATTATTTTGTTTGAATCATCATGCAGAAAGAGGTATGAATCATGACGGTGAGAGTTCGTTTTGCCCCCAGCCCGACCGGGCCCCTTCATATTGGAGGAGCGCGATCGGCGTTGTTTAATTATTTGTTTGCTGCCGGAAAGGGCGGTACCTTTATCTTAAGAATTGAGGACACGGATTTAGAGAGATCAAGCCGGGAATCGGAAAAAGATATTATCGAGGCGCTACACTGGCTGGGGATCCAATGGAACGAAGGAATTGAAGCAGGAGGGGTAAACGGGCCTTACAGACAGACGGAGAGGCTGAAAACCTACGAAGAATATACCAACAAACTGCTGCAAGCAGGGCATGCCTATCTCTGCTACTGTACCGAAGAGGAATTGGAACGGGAAAGACAGGAATTGATCTCTCGCGGAGAGACCCCCCGTTACCTAGGAAAATGCCGGACATTAACCGCTCAGGAACGGGAGATGTGTGAAAAGGAAGGCCGAAAGCCTGCTGTCAGGTTTAAGGTGCCTAATGGACAGCAAATTGTCATTAATGACCTGGTCCGGGGAAAAGTGAATTTTGACAGCGATGGAATCGGGGATTACATCATCGTCAAGTCAGACGGAATTCCGACATATAATTATGCAGTCGTGATTGATGATGTCCTTATGGGTATCACCCATGTCATACGGGGGGAAGAGCACCTTTCCAATACACCCCGCCAGGTTCTGATTTATCAGGCTTTGGGAATGAAGGTTCCCGATTTTGCCCATATCTCGCTCATTCTGAATACGGAAGGGCGAAAGATGAGCAAGCGTGACGGAGATACGGCGGTGATTGACTATTTTAAGAAAGGCTATCTGCCTCAGGCCGTTGTCAATTTTATTGCGCTGCTGGGATGGTCACCTTCCGGTGAGCAGGAATTCTTCGGGATGAAGGAACTGGAGCAGGAGTTTTCCCTGGAGAAGGTCTCTAAGAGCCCTGCCGTATTTGACATTAATAAGCTGAATCATGTTAATGCCCATTATTTAAAAGAGATGACCGATACGGACCTGGTTGAGTTCGTTCTTCCTTTTCTGAAGGAAAAAGGACTTTTTCCTTCAGAAAAAATCTCTGATACGGATAGACAATGGGTAACTGATTTTATCGGTGCCGTAAAGGAAAAAATTAATTGCTTGGTTGAAGTGAAGGAGTATATCCATTACTTTAGGGGCGCGGAAATTGATCTGCCGGATGAAGAAGCCGCGGCCATTCTTAAAGCTGAAACAATCCCTTCGGTTCTGGAACTTTTCGGCAAGAAAGTTATGATCGCTGATCCACTGGATTCCGCTGCAGCCAAACAGATTTTGAAGGAGATTGCCAAAGAATTAACCCTCAAAGGCAAAGATGTGTTCATGCCTGTGCGTATTGCGCTTACAGGACAGATGCACGGACCTGATCTTGACCGGATTATAGCCCTTCTTGGCAAGGAAAATGTCATGGCCCGTCTTCGGCAAACGATAAGCAGGATATGATTACAGGACGGGAAGAGTTTATTGAGGTGCGATGAGTTTTTAAGGAATTAGGAGGAACCTGTGATGACGGTCAGACTGTTTAATTCCCTTACCCGTCTGAAAGAAGAGTTTGTGCCCAGGGAGCAGGGGAAAGCTGCTATTTATGCCTGCGGTCCTACCACCTATAATTATTTCCACTTAGGGAATGCCCGAATGTTGGTAGTTTTCGATATGGTTCGGAGATACCTGATTTTTAAGGGTTACGATGTAACTTACGTTCAGAATTTCACGGATGTTGACGATAAAATTATTAAAAGGGCTACTGAAGAAGGCTGTGATCCTTTTGTACTTGCCCGGAAATATATTGATGAGTATTTTAAAGACGCCAAAGCGTTGAATATTATTCCTGCGGATGTTCATCCCAAAGCCACGGAGCATATTTTCGAAATGATAGAGATCGTCAGGAAACTCGAGGAAAAAGGGCTTGCTTATCATGCTGAGGGGGATGTCTATTTCGCTGTAGAGAAATTCCCGGGATATGGCAAGCTTTCAGGCAGGTCATTGGAGGATATGCAGGCAGGCGCCCGGGTTGAAGTTGATGAAAAAAAACGTAATCCCATGGATTTCGCTCTTTGGAAGAAAGCCAAAAAAGGAGAACCTTTCTGGGAAAGCCCTTGGGGGAAGGGCCGGCCGGGATGGCATATTGAATGTTCGGCAATGGCTTTAAAATATTTGGGACCGGGCTTTGATATTCATGGCGGAGGAGGAGATTTAATTTTTCCTCATCATGAAAATGAAATTGCCCAGTCAGAGGGCTGTCTGGATGGAGAGCCGTTCGCCAAGTACTGGATGCATAATGCTTTTATTACCATTAACCAAGAGAAAATGTCTAAATCGCTGGGAAATTTCTTTTTGGTGAGAGATGTCCTTCAGAAGTTTCCCGGCGATGTCATCCGTTTTTATCTTTTAGGAACGCATTATCGCAGCCCGCTTGATTTTGATGATGAGAAACTGGTGATGGCCTCCAAAGGTCTGGACAGACTAAAAAATAGTGTGCGTCTGGCCAAAGAAGCGCTTAACAAAGTTCTGCCGAAAGAAGAAACTCTTTCTGAAGATGAACTCATCAAGACGGTACAGGCTGCCAGAAAAGATTTTGAAGAAGCGATGGATGATGATTTCAATTCAGCCCAAGCTTATGCTGCTTTATTTGAATTGGCCAGGGAAATAAACAGTTATCTTGCCAAAGAAATGAAACAACCCTATGCCCTGACTCAAGCTTATAGCACCTTGCTGGAACTAGGCCGGATCCTGGGATTTGATCTTGAAGCAGAGGAAGCGGTTTCCGGGGAAGAGGAAGGCAAACTTGGTCAGGTTATGGAACTTGTTCTGGAGATCCGTCAGAATGCCCGAAAGAAGAAGGATTGGAACACAGCCGATCTGATAAGGGACAGGATGAAAGAAATCGGAATTGTAATTGAAGATACAACTGAGGGTGCCAGGTGGTATTTGAAGTAGAGAGAAGAGAAGAAGGATAGGAAGGATCATTTTGGATCATTTGGACGATGTGAAAATCAATAAAAGGTGGCAGGATATCAATATCCTGCTGCTCGCCTATTTAGGCGATGCCGTCTATGAACTTTGGGTAAGAAAACACCTGTTGGAGCAGGGTATCGAAAAAGTTGAAGAAATCCATAAGGCTGCCGTCGGTTTTGTTCAGGCTAGAAACCAGGCAGGTTTATTAAGAACCATTATGAGCGAACTTGATGAGACTGAGACAGATGTCGTAATGCGAGGCCGCAATGCCAAAGGGCATTATCCCCGAAATGTGGATGTAATCACCTACCGCCATGCCACTGCATTTGAAGCCTTGGTAGGTTATTGGCACCTAACAAATCAAAAAACAAGGATGAACGGGATATTTGAACGGATCGATGGCATCATGGAAAAAATGAATGCGGATAAACCGGAGAATTGACGGCATAGGGCAAGGTTTTATAATAAGAGGAAAAGCGGGGGAAGTTAATATGAGCAAAGCAGATATCCTTTTTATAAGAATGTGCAAAGATATTATGCAAGACGGGTTTTCTTCCCAGGGAGAAAAGGTACGTCCCAAGTGGGAGGATGGAACACCGGCTCATTCCATGAAAAAGTTTGCTGTTATCAATCGTTACGATCTTGCCGAGGAATTCCCAATTCTCACTTTAAGACCTACGAATCTCAAAGCAGCCATTGATGAGATTCTTTGGATATGGCAAAAGAAATCCAATAATATTAATGAATTAAACAGTCGCATCTGGGACAGTTGGGCCGATGAGAAAGGATCCATCGGGAAAGCCTACGGTTATCAGCTGGGAATAAAACATACCTATCACGAAGGGAAGTTCGATCAGGTCGACAGGGTCATTTTTGATCTGAAAAATAATCCCGGCAGCAGAAGAATCATAGTCAATATGTATAACCATGCCGACCTGTATGAGATGAATTTATATCCTTGTGCCTACAGTATAACTTTTAATGTAACGGAAAACAGGCTGAACGCTATTCTTCATCAGCGTTCCCAAGATATTCTGGTTGCGAACAACTGGAATGTGGTTCAATATGCCGTTCTGGTTCATATGCTGGCTCAGGTCAGCAATCTGCAAGTGGGAGAGCTGGTCCATGTCATTGCAGATGCGCATATTTATGACAGGCATATTCCTTTGATTCAGGAGTTGATCCTGAGAACAACGTATCCTGCGCCGAGTTTAAAAATAAATTCGGATATCGGGGATTTCTATGCTTTTCAGGTGGAAGATTTCGTATTGGAGAACTATCAAAGCGGACCTCAAATCAAAAATATTCCGGTCGCCGTATAAATAAGGAGGGTACGATGAAGATAATTGTGGCAGTGGATCAAAATTGGGGAATCGGGTATAAAGGAAATCTGTTACAAAGAATTCCGGAAGACATGAAATTTTTCAAGCAAATGACCATGAATAAAGTCGTGATCATGGGCAGAGGGACGTATGACTCTCTGCCGGGGAAAGAACCGTTAAAAGACAGAATCAATATTGTACTGAGTAAAAGCCTTTGGGATAATCGGGTAGTGGTATGCCGCTCCCTCGATGAAATCTTCTTGGAAATAGCGAAGTATGATACGGATGATTTGTGTGTTATCGGCGGAGAGTCGGTTTTTCGTTTGCTGCTGCCCTATTGTGCGGAGGCTTATGTTACAAAAATCGATAAGGTCTATCCGGCCGATACTTATTTTGAAGACATTGATAAAAATAAACATTGGAAATTATACTCAGAAGGAGAATTAAAAACCTATCGGGAACTGTCCTTTAAGTTCACCAAATATATCAAGGTTTAATTTCCGGTTCATAGTTTTCCTTTGATTAAGGAATATTAATGTTTAATAAGGTTAATTAATTCACAGACCGGCGGGTGAGCAAAATGGAAGAAAATAAAGAGAATATTCTCTGCGGCCGCAATGCGGTAATAGAACTAATAAAGTCAGGGAATCCGGTTCATAAG
Source organism: Candidatus Dichloromethanomonas elyunquensis (assembly GCA_001515265.1). Taxonomy (GTDB): domain Bacteria; phylum Bacillota; class Desulfitobacteriia; order Desulfitobacteriales; family Syntrophobotulaceae; genus Dichloromethanomonas; species Dichloromethanomonas elyunquensis. The sequence goes on along the minus strand of LNDB01000023.1, from coordinate 2,489 downwards.
ATTCTTTTGAAGAATGAAAAAAATTCAGGAAGGAATCACGATCTCCTCCATCTCATCAAAGAGAAGACAATCCCATATCAATTTGTGGAAAGCACAATTTTGGACAAATACAGCGCAGGGGAAAGACATCAGGGAGTCGTAGCTTTCACTGCCTGCAAAGAGTATGTACAACCTGAAGATATTTTAAAAATTGCTCAAAATAAAAATGAAGATCCGTTTATCCTGGTACTCGATGAAATTGAAGATCCTCATAACTTAGGAGCGCTCCTAAGAACTGCCGATGCGGCAGGAGTTCACGGCGTGATTATCCCCAAAAGGAGAAGTGCGGGACTCACACAAATTGTCGGGCGGACATCGGCAGGTGCGGTGGAATATGTTCCGGTAGCAAGAGTAAGCAATTTAGTCCAGACTTTGAAATTTTTGCAGCAAAATGGCTGTTGGGTTTCAGGCGCAGAATCCGGGGGAAGAAATATTTACCAAGCAGATCTGACCGGTCCAAGAGCTATTGTTATCGGAGGAGAAGATAAGGGGTTGGGAAGACTGATTCGAGAAAGTTGTGACGAAATGGTTTCAATACCAATGATGGGAAAAATTTCCTCCTTAAATGCCAGTGTTGCTGGTTCGATTGTCATGTTCGAGGTCTTAAGACAGAGAAATCAAGGCTTGTCCGACATATCCCGTCAATCTTCGTCTTGACGCTATTTATGCATTTCAGGTATAATTACTTTATTATTTGCAGAATTCACGCGGCATCACCTTTTCCTTCGTGAATTGACTTCGGGAGGGATGGATTTGACTTATAACCTTCAGCCAGACATTCCAGAGGACTTTGAAGCAAACGAGACCGTAGTAGACGAAGAACTAGTAGAATTGGCTAAATTGGGTGACGCTGCAGCGCAGGAGTACTTAATTAACAAATATAAAAATTTTGTTAGAGCCAAGGCCAGATCATACTTTTTAATTGGAGCTGACCGGGAAGATATCATTCAAGAAGGGATGATCGGTCTCTATAAGGCTATTCGTGATTTTCGGGGGGACAAGCTATCGTCTTTTCGGGCTTTTGCGGAACTTTGTATTACAAGACAGATTATTACTGCAATTAAAACGGCTACCAGACAAAAGCATATTCCGCTGAACTCTTATGTTTCCCTTAATAAACCTATTTATGATGAAGATTCAGACAGAACTTTACTGGATGTAATTTCAGGAACCAAAATCACAGATCCGGAAGAGCTGATTATCAGCAGGGAAGAATTCGATGATATCGAAGAAAAAATGGGTGAAATCCTTAGTTCTTTAGAATGGGAAGTATTAATGGCTTATCTTGAAGGGAAATCCTACCAGGAGATTGCCGTTGATTTGCGGAGGCACGTCAAATCCATCGATAATGCCCTGCAAAGGGTAAAAAGGAAACTGGAAAGATATCTTGAGTATAGAGGCATTTAAAAAAAAGAACAAATATCTTATTTATACATAACATAGATAGAGTGTATAATATTTCGGAAAATAACCATAATAATCTTTTGTCAGCAGTTTTTAACAACCAAGCCCGCTTGGACATCTATGGCCGCATCGGTTCCCATTATTATCTTTTGAGATAGTTATTGACAAGAAGGAAGAATCTCTGATACAATACATTGGTGTCCGATGCCGACGTAGCTCAATTGGCAGAGCAGCTGATTTGTAATCAGCAGGTTGCGGGTTCGAGTCCCATCGTCGGCTCCAGAGTAAATGGGTAGGTGGCCGAGTGGTTAAAGGCGGCAGACTGTAAATCTGTTCCGAAAGGTACGGTGGTTCGAATCCATCCCTGCCCACCATTTGAATAATTGAACATCGCGGGGTGGAGCAGTGGTAGCTCGTCGGGCTCATAACCCGAAGGTCGTCGGTTCAAATCCGGCCCCCGCAACCAAAAAAGTCAGGAACCATCAGCATTTGATGGTTCTTTTATTTTTAACTTTGCTTATGAAAATAGCCTTTTGATGTTTATTTGTTGTTTATTTTGCGGAAAACAGCTTACTGGCAATAAATAAACCGGCCCTGGCATAACTTTTAAATCGATTTCGTCCCTGTCCTTATCGGCAGGGATTTTATATTTTTCGTATACTCATTCCAGGTTTTGGCCATAGTACTTTCACTCCTTTGCCCTATGAAGATAGTCTTTAAAATTCGCAATCGCCTTTATTATCTCTCATCGAGGTGTCTTATTGGTTTTCTTCACAAAATGGTGAAGTAGAATAAATTTACCATCTTACCAGCCTGCGAATAAATTCTGTCATCAAATGGTCTAAGTTCCCATATTTCCCTGTCAAGATGCTTAGTGTATGGTTCGCCGTTCGGCCCTAATTCTTCAAGAACATCCAAATACTCATGAATTTTTTTAAGCCTGACTCGGTCTGTGTTTTTAGTAGGATAACAAAAGAGTAGGCGCGAAACCAAATATTTTTTCTTTTGCGTAATAATTCCTATTGACAATGTTACCAGTCTAAGAA
>LNDB01000022.1 GCA_001515265.1 Candidatus Dichloromethanomonas elyunquensis | reverse complement strand
AGGAGCGCAGGCAACCGGAGACCAATCAGGAGCGCAGGCAACCGGAGACCGATCAGGAGCGCAGGCAACCGGAGACCGATCAATGGCATGTGTTAATGGGGACTATTCTTCCGCAACTATTTTTGGCAAGGATTCCGTTGCATGTGCATTAGGGTATCAATGTAAGGCAAAGGCTGAAAAGGGGAATTGGCTAGTCTTAGTAGAGCGTGGAGATTGGAACGGTAACACATATCCAATCAAAGATATTCAGCCTGTTTTGATTGACGGAGAGAAAATTAAAGCCGATACATGGTATCAACTTCAAAATGGTCAAGTTGTGGAGGTACAGGGATGGAATTATTCAAGTGGTTTATTGAACTAATGATCAAGAAGTTACCGCAAAACGAAAAATGCCTGTACTTGGCTAACAGGCTGATTGAGGAATCCGGGGAAGACGCAATAAGTGAACAAACCGGCATAGCGTACTTTTCTATATTCGGCCATCCTGAAGGTAAATTCCTTGAAATTGATGGACCGGCAGCGAATAAGAAACCTTTCGTTATTACAGGCAGACTTACCGCCAAGATAGGAGGTAATCCATGATCCAATTTATCCCTTACTTCATAGCATCTTACATTATTGTGTTTTTCATGGGCCGTGTATGGCAAAGAGAAAAAGATATGGCTAAACAAGAAGAGATACATGCAGCAAGAAAAAGAGCCCAAGTATATGACATAAACGGGCGCATAAAAAATACCAGCAATTAACCGGCAACAGATATTGTCAGACCAATTTTAACAGAGAAACGGAGAGATGTAAATGTGTAACACCTGCCAGTATAAGAAAATCTGTAAATATAAACATTCCGTTGAATTATTCATAATGGAGATTGAGCAGACAAGGGAAGATTATTCTCTCCCTAACCTTGAAGTAGGACTCATCTGTAAAGAATTTAAGGAGGAAGAATGTTAACTCCAATTCCTAATCTTGAATTTAATGAAGAACTTCACTTATACACGGTAAGCGGAATCAACGTCCCATCTGTATCTAAAATCCTTCAACCTCTTTCAATGCAAGCTTATAAAGGTATAGACAAAGACACCTTGAACTTCGCAGCACAAAGGGGAACGTCAGTACACTTCAGCATTGAACTGTACGATGATACCGGCTGTGAGGAAGTTCGGGAAGATTGCCAAGGTTACTTCGATCAGTACAAGCGGTGGAAAGAAGTAAGCCAACCGGAAATACTTGCGACGGAGTATAGATTTTATCATCCTGTTTTGTGGTATGCCGGAACAGTGGACAAGATTGTCAAGATAGGCAATAGAGTTATCCTTCTCGATTTAAAGACTACTGCTCAAATAAACCACTGGTATCTAGGCCCGCAGTTAGCAGCATATGCATTCGGATTAGGCTCTCAGGACATCAAGGTTGATGATGTAATGGTATTGCACCTAACCCCAACAGATTACGCCTTCAAGAAGGTCACGGAGCGTCTAGACATCTTTATGCAATGTCATAAAATCCATAATTTTTTAAAAGAAATGGGGATAAAACCATGATGAATAGCGAAGATCAAATTAAACAAGTTGAAACCGAATTAGTCCAAATGGCTAACGGACTTAAGGTAACCTCAGATACCGAATACCAATATGCCGGTGAGTTCTTAAAGAAAATTAAAACAAATATTAAAGGCATTGAAGATTTTTTTGCAGACATCAAAAAGCCAGCGCATAAAGCCTGGAAGGACATATGTGATAAAGAAATCAGTTACAAAAAGCAACTGGAACAGGCCGAGCGGATTGTCAAGAGCAGTATGTCCATATACATCCAGGAGCAAGAACAGAAACGTCGACAGGAAGAAGCTAGAATACGTGCTGAGCAGGAAAGAATCGCTCTTGAACAACTTCAAAAGGCAGAGGAATTAAAATCCCAAGGAAATGATATCGCGGCAGCTATCGCAGAGGAAACGGCCTATTCCATTGATACCATGAAGCCGGTTTTGGAAGTCGCAAGCCCTAAGATGGAAGGAATCAGCTATCAGATGGATTGGGAAGTTGAAATAACTGACGATTCTAGCGTTCCTGTTGTCCTTAAAGGCATGATATTAAGACCAGTTGACTTATCCACCGTAAAACGTCTTGTCAAGGCGTCCAAGGGGCAAATAACAATCCCTGGTATCAAAATAACAGAAACAAAGAATGTGAGGGTAAGAGTATGAGTGAAATAACAGGATTATCCATAATTGAATCTATAAATCCTTCCGTAATGACAACATCCTTGCAAAAGATACATCAATTTCAGCAGCTGGTACAAAGCCAGATGAAACAAAACCACGATTATGGGATTATCCCCGGAACAGAAAAGCCAACACTTTTAAAACCGGGAGCCGAGAAAATATTAATGCTAATGGGATTAACTTCAGAGTTTGACATAGTTGAAAGCACAAGGGGCTTTGATCTTGGTTTCTTTCAATATCAGGTTAAATGCTGTCTCTATAAAAACGGAATATGTATTACCCAAGGAATGGGAGCAGCTAATACCAAAGAACGCAAATATATTAAGATGGATGCCTATACAATGGACAACACCGTCTTAAAAATGGCTAAGAAAAGGGCATTAGTGGACGCCGCCTTATTAGTTGGTTCTCTATCGGATGTATTTACCCAGGATATTGAGGATATGGACTTAACTGGCCAACAGGCGAGCGGACAGCAGAAATATGCAACCGATAACTCGGGAACAATCTCATAGGCTCAAGCTAAGCGTATCTTTGGAATTGCCAAGGGCAATAACGAATTAGTCAAAAAAACGCTTGATAAATACGGATACAAAAACAGCACCGATGTTAACAAACTTGACTATGACAAAATCTGTATTGAGATCGAACAAGCCGTAACTGGCGAATAAGGAGGATAAGCACTAATGATAATCACTGGGAAGATCATAGATTCAACCGAAGATGAAATACTCATTAGTGCTTTTTTCCCCTCGTACTTTATTGAAAAACGACAAATTAGTGAAGTTGAGATAACCATCACAGATGGTCGTCAAATCAGCGCAGAGCAGCGTAAAAAAATATATGCAACCATCCGGGACATATCCCTCTATACCGGTCATGATCCGGAGGAACTAAAGGCAATATTTAAAGCAGATTACATAGCAAAGACCGGCGAGAAATGGCTTTCGCTTTCAGACGTAGACATGACAACGGCCTGTGACTTTTTGCAACACTTGATTGAGTTTTGCATAGATAACGGCATCCCGTCAAAGGACAGTTACCTTGACCGTACACCGGATATTGGAAGGTATTTATACCGGTGCTTAGCGACTCGTACATGTGCTATTTGCGGCAAAAAAGCAGAGGTACATCATTCCGGCGAAAGTAAAATCGGCATGGGTAGGAATCGGACAAAAATACATCATTTAGGACTACAGGCGGTCGCTTTATGTCGGCAGCACCATGAATTTGGTATTCATTTAGTGCCGGAATCAGAGTTCTATGAACTGCATCATATATGGGCTATTCGTCTAGATGAATACCTATGCAAAAAATTAGGATTAAAGGTTTAGGAGGAGAAGAAAAGATGATTCAAAAAAGAAAGGCGAAAAAACTATACAGCTTATCAGCTATTTATATGGAGAACCTGACGAAGTAATAAACCTTTTCGATTTTACAATATGCTGTTCGGCTATGACCATATCGAGACACGAAGTAATCGTGGAATCTTCGGATGAAACACCATTCGATGAACCAGTTACCACAACAGAATTACACGGGAATTTAATTTTACATGACGATTACTTTGAACATCTTTCCGGAAGAAGATTAGAATTCATCGGTACTCCCTTACCACTCAGTTCTTTGAATCGTGCTTTTAAATTTGTCAGACGTGGTTACAGCATATGTGATGAAAACATAATTAAAGTGTCCGAGGCTATATTCCGGCAAGTTAATTTCGATGATGAAGATAATCTAACCCAACACCTTGCGGGTATAGATCTTAATGGCAGAGGTATTAGAGTTATTGATTAGTCTAAGTTTTCCCCGCTTTCCCAAGTAGTTACCGAATGGAGCGAACCGACTGTCTGGGTTAATCCTCCCCCTCATAGCGTAGCCGGGAACATAACCGGCTGCGCACCCCAAAGATTGGAGATGAGAGAATGAAAAATATAAGGTTTCGAGCTTGGTGTAGAAACGCAAAATGCATAAAAAAAGTTATTTCAATGTTTTTTGATGACTTTGGGAATATTTCCAGTGTTTTACTTGATGAATGCGAAGATATCGAAGATACCGAAGACGTTGAGATAATGCAATATACCGGACTTAAAGACAAGAACGGCAAGGAAATCTACGAAGGGGATATCTTCCGCGATTCGTTAGGTTATATGGCAGTTGTAGAATGGGATAATGACAACGGTAGATTTTTGGGATTTACGTTTGGAAATGAAAGAAAAATCATCTATGTTGGCAAAGAACCAAAGGTTGAGGTCATCGGCAATATTCACGAAAACCCCGCCTTACTTAAATAGCGTGTCCCTTCCCTATAGGCATAGGCCGTAAGCCATGCGGTCTATGCCACCATTAAGTAATCCCCTCCCTTTCTATAGCGGCCTGCTCAGGTGGGCCGCAGTTCTAAAACCTTTTAAGGAGAAAAAATATGCCAAAGTACAAAGGAAAATACAAAAAGTCTCGTTCCTGCATTCACGCCGAACAACCATTAATGTTTATGGTTATCGTTAAGGATACATGCCCTAAGAAGGTTAAATTTTCAAGCGCCTATATGGTTGATAAGCCGACCTGTGAAGAGTGCGAATGTCACGAACCGAAGGAGTGATACTCCTGAATGGCAGACGGATGGATCAAATTACATCGAAAAGTTTTAGAAAGTAAAACCTTCTCAAAGCTTACTGCTATTCAAAAACTGATTGCCATTTATATAATCTTGAACGCAAACCACGAGGATGGAGAATGGCATGACAGTTACAAGAATATCAAAGTTCCGGTTAAAAGAGGCCAGCTTATAACTTCCAGAAATAAAATCAAAGAGTGGTTCAATTACGATAAAGAAATAACAGACCAGAAAATTAGAACTACTCTAAATAAATTAACTGGTGAATTTTTAACCATTGAAACAACCAAGAACTATACCATCATAACTGTGCTTAATTACGAGGTTTATCAGAAAAAAGACAAGGAAGATAACCAAGACATCAACCAAGAAATAACCAAGGAACAACCAAGGACTAACCAAGGACTAACCACAAACAAGAATGATAAGAAAGAATTAATATATACAGTGTTTTCACATTGGAACTCTAAGGAAATTATCACTCATAAACAATTATCGGAAAAACAGTCTGGACATATAAACGCAAAACTTGAATCAGGTTATACACTCGAAGAAATTTTAAAGGCAATAGATAATTACGCAACCGTCCTGAAAGAAGATAAATATTTCTGGACTTACAAATGGAAACTTGACGAATTTCTTGTTCGTGGTCTTGACCAATTTATTGACAAAAATGAACCTTTAAAAAATTTTCAAAGAAACAAAGGGGAGAATAGTCAAAAGATGCCATTGCCATTAGACAAACCAAGGATAGTAAGGAGTGTTGAAGATGTATCAAGACCTGGAAAGTGAACGATGTTTAATATCTTCCATGCTTGAAGGCGAAGATTCCTTGATTGAGGGTTGTGCAGCACTTGAACCGGAAGACTTTACAGAAAAAAAACACATAATCATTTTTGACATCCTTACCAAACTATACCAACGAGCCGTAAAACCGACTTTTCTCGAAATAGTCAAAGAGGGTAAATTGAGCAAAGAGGACAGATATTATCTCCAACAGATTAGCGGATATCATGTATCTTCAGTAAATCTTCCGTACTGGTTAGAGAATGTTAAAGACAAATCTAACCGAAGAAAGCTCAGGATATCCTTGATGAAAATGGCTGAGGACTTAAAGAATCCTGACATAAAAACTGAAGACCTAATCAGTGAAGCACAAAAGAATATTATCGAGATAACCACCAAGTCTGTTGAAAAAGTTGATACCGGAAAAGAATTGGCCGATCTCGCCAGAACAGTCATTAAAGACAAAATGGAACACAAAGGAGAACTCGAAGGAATACCTACAGGTATTAAAGCTTTAGATCGACTTACAGCAGGATTTAAGCCCGGGGAACTAATTTTACTAACTGCTGAATCAGGACATGGGAAAACCGCATTTGCTCAAAACTTTATTCTAAAAGGTTGTTTTATGCGGGAAGTACCAACACTCTATATTAACAGCGAAATGTCCAAAAAACAGATTGCCTTAAGATATAGTTCAATGCTTAGCGAAGTGAATGCAGACCGAATTAAGTACGGAGAAATAGAACCCCAAGAATATAAGAGAGTAGATTCTGGTTTGAACATCATGGGATACGCTCCGTTCTATCACTTCTTAAGCCCTGATTTATCCCTGAATAAAGTTGTTAGGGTAATCCGTAAGTATTTTGTGCAAAAAGAAATTAAGTACGTTGTTCTTGATTATGTTGGAAGAATGGACAAGCTGGATAAGGATATTAAAGAGTGGCAAGTCTTAGAAAACATTGTAAAAACATTAAAAACATTAGGCCAGGAACTTCAAATAGCTATTGTGGTTTTAGCTCAGTTAAACGAAGACCAAAAACTCCAAGCTGCTAAAAGAATGCGAAATGAAGCAGATATAATGCTAAAAATTTTCCCTATGTCCAAAGACGACTTAGAAAAAGAAAAGGGCAATTATTGGCTGTTTCTTGACAAAAACAGAGACGGGCAAAGCGAGATAATGATACCTGTTTTATTTAAAAAAGAAATACTGCAAGTGGTTGACGTAACATGATTGATCTTATTGTCCAGTTCCAAAACACAATAATAACAATGTATCAGAACAATAGGCTGACCGAAGAAGAATTTGAGATTTTAGCTGGACTATCAGAGAACATAAGTGATGAAATGGTTCTGAATCTGATTATGGCTTTAAAAGCCGAAGACCTAAAAGACAAAGACATTGTTGATTGCATCATAAACAAACACTATAAAACCGCTTTACAGATTGTTACTTAAAGGATAAGGGAGGGAACTCTATGATCTGCTCGATCTGCTCTGGCAAAGGATATGTCGTTGTAAAGAGGTTTGATCCGATGTACGGTTGCGAAATAGATTTCATGAAACACTGTTCATGCCAAAGTGGGGAGCCGTACCAATATCAGGGAAACGGATTTCAAATAGGTTCCTACGCCGAACACGCCGAGAAGGAAAGAAGGTTTGAGGAACGGATAAAAAGCCTTTTGGAAAGGGTTACGATATGAACGCTCAAAAAGCCTTAGAATACAGAGATCCCCAAAAGGTAGTGTTTGAACCAACCGAAGGCATGGGTAAAATGCCAAAATGTCCGAGGTGCAAAGCGGTATTCATAACCAAGTATGGGTTGACAAGCTTCTGCGGGAACTGCGGTCAAAGACTCAACTGGCGGAGCTTGCTGGATGATTTGAGGGAGGATGAAGCGTGAACATATGCCTGATAGACGCTGACAGTAAAATTCCAAATCTTGCTCTCATGAAAATATCGGCATGGCATAAAGCACAAGGCGATCAGGTTTCCTGGTACAATGCGATGTTTCATGTCAAAGAGAATAAACCAGACAAGATTTATGCCAGCAAGGTTTTTACCTTCACCGAAGATTATCATTACTTTCCGCATGACGTTGAAGTTGTTAAGGGCGGGACCGGGTACGACATTAAAAAGACTTTACCTGATGAAATTGAAACCATATGTCCGGACTATTCGCTTTACGACATGGATCACTCACTCGGATTTCTTACGAGAGGTTGCCCCAATAAATGCTCATGGTGCTTTGTACCGAAGAAAGAAGGAAATATCAGACCGGCGCAGGACATTGAAGAGTTCTTGAGACACGATAAGGCTATCTTGGCAGACAATAACGTCCTCGCTCACGATTGGGGAATTAAGCAGATTGAGAAGATTATCAAACTCAAAGTGAAGGTTGATTTTAACCAAGGACTTGACGCGAGACTGATTAACGATTCCACGGCGAAACTTCTCTCTAAGGTTAGATGGCTTAATCCCATCAGGTTAGCGTGTGACACCGAAGGCCAAATGAAGCATGTTCAGAAGGCCGTGGAGCTTCTTAGGTGGTACAATGCAACGCCGGCAAGGTATTCCTGTTATGTTCTTCTAAAACCGGGGAAAATTGACGATTGCTTGAAAAGAGTAAAGTTCCTAAAGGGGATCTGCATTGACCCATTCGTTCAACCTTTTCAGCCGCCAAAAGGGAGAATAATCCCGCAGGATGAAAAGGATTTGGCAAGGTATTGTGACATGAAAGCAACTTTTAAAAGCGTTTGGTGGGAAGATTACAAAAAGACTGGAGCGTGAGAATGTGAAAAAGTTAATAACTCAAACAATTATAATCCTAATAATTGGATTCTCATTCGGCCTAAACGTAGCCCAAGCCCAAACAATAGAACTTCAGAACAAAGTCATAGACGGTCAGATAAAAGACCTTTACCAGCAGATGAACGCACTGAACGAGGAAGTAAAAAGGCTTAAGGAGCCAGCTGGCATAACCGAGGAAGACCTTGAACTACTCTCTAAGCTCATCTACACAGAAGCTAGGGGAGAATCGTTTGAGGGGCAAGTTGCGGTGGCGGCAGTCGTTTTGAACCGGCTAAAAAGCCAAGATTTTCCCAAGAGCATCCGGGAAGTAATTTACTCTGAGAACCAGTTTAATGGGGTCAAGAATCTTAAGTATGTTACTCCGACCGAGAAGAATATTCGGGCAGCCAAACGAGCATTGATGGGTTTTGACCCTACAAATGGGGCGGTGTTTTACTGGACGAAGAACACGAAAGGAAAATGGTTCAGATCCCGCGAGGTTAAACAGGTTATCGGGAACCATCAGTTCTGTAGTTGATGTTCTTCGTTAGAATCAAACCACAGCGACGAGAAGGCACCTGGAATTAATTAGGATAACCGATTAATAGATTCGGATTAATTGGAAGTATGAAACGATTCTAGGGCAAATATGGAGGTGTGAAATGAAAAACGAATTCAAAAGCAAAGTATATACAGATCGACCGGCGTACGCAGATTTCGATGCGCCGAGAAAATTTGAGGCGATAAAAAGTATAATTGCAAAAAGGCTGATCGAGCACCCGAACGCCATCTGCTCTTACTCTGGCGGAAGTGATAGCGATATCATATTGCACCTTATTGAGTCAGTTCGTGAAATATTTAATCTCCCGCCTATTCAATATTGCTTTTTTAACACCGGTCTTGAAATGAAAGCGATAAAACGTCACATTCGCGATATGGAGGAACTATATGGTATTACAATCTCTGAGCACCGGCCAAAAAAAAGCATAGTGCGGGCCACGCGAGAGTACGGACAGCCGTTTGTTTCAAAGATCATGTCAGCCGGGCTTGAGGGAATTCAGAAGAAAAACATTCCGCTATCGATTGCCGAAGAATACGCAGAAGCAGAAGACAAGGCGGCAAAACGCCTAGAACTTAAAAAGCGATATCCGGGGTGCGAAACAACGATTAACTTTCTATGCTGCTGCAACTCCAAAGGAGAACCACGGCCCGATATTCAGTTGGTCATAAATTCATCAAAATATATGCTGGACTTCATCAGAGAGAATCCAATCCCCTTTAAGGTAAGCAACAAATGCTGTGATTACTGCAAAAAACAAGTAGCGCATAACGTGCAAAAATCCTTTGAAATGGTCATCACCGGAGAACGCCGTGACGAGGGTGGAGTGAGGTCTGTCCCTCGCAAGGATAACACGTCAATGTGCTTCTCGGAAGCAGCTGACGGCAAGTACAGGCTCCGACCACTATATTATGTGTCCGACGCGGATAAACAATGGTACAAAGACTACTACAAAATCCGTTATTCAGATGCCTATGAGGTGTACGGATTAACACGCACAGGGTGTTGCGGATGCTCCATATCGGCAAAAGCGGTAGAGGATTTGGAAAAGATACGACCATTTGAGCCGAATTTAGTAAAGGCCGCGTGGAACGTGTTTGGTGACAGCTATAGATACCGCCAACAGTACAACGAGTATAAAGCGCGTAGGCGAAATGGAAATCAACCGAGCATGTTCGATTTGGAGGTGTGAGAGATTGGAGTTATACAGATTTAAACCAAACGTATTTATGAGTCCTTATGAGCTTAGAGGAATGATAGAAGCCACTAAGGATGATTATGAACAAGTAAAACTAGCCTACTGCCCGAAATACCAAGACCAATATTACGGCTGCCCGTCATGGAACAATGGCGAAGGGTCGGAAGAATGTTGTCAGTGCCGGATGGGGGTTTGGGAGGTGGTCAATAATGCCTGAGCTTACTCATTTTAGTTTGTTCTCAGGTATTTGACCGGCGGGATAGATTTGGCAGCCGAATGGGCAGGATTTGAAACTGTCGGACAATGCGAATTTGCCGACTACCCCACAAAAGTCTTAGAAAAACACTGGCCAGACGTACCAAGATGGAGGGATATAAGGAATGTTACAGCCGAGTCTATTCGATCAAGAGGAATACGAGAAATTACCTTGTTATCAGGGGGCTTCCCCTGTCAACCTCATTCCGTTGCTGGAAAACATAAAGGCTCTGATGATGAGCGTAACCTCTGGCCGGAATTCTGCAGAGTCATTAGCGAAACTTCTCCCAAATGGGTTTTGGGCGAAAACGTACCAGGGATATACACAAGCGACAATAGACGGTTCTTTGGAAGAGTTCTCAATGATTTGGCCTCGCTGGGGTACTATGTTGGATGGGCAACTTACGGAGCTATCCACGTTGGCGCTAAGCATAGAAGAGAAAGAGTCTTTATTGTGGCATACGCCAAGGGCAGTAATGATAGAAGAATCACCAGAGAATTTCAGAAAAAGAATGAACAAAAAAAGGCCAAACGACAGGAAGAACGGATTTCCGAATTTGGCGGTACAGGTGAAATTCTGGCCAACTCCAACAGCTCAAGACTTCAAGCGCAGGGGACCGAACAGCAAACAGCAAGGTTTGAGCAATGCTGTATTATGGCCAACACCGAAGGCATCACTAAGAGGGGATTGTCCATCAGAGAGGGTAAGGAGATCACCGGATTTAGCAGCAGCAGTAAATATATATCCAACTCCCCAAGCAAGAGATTACAGGACGGGAGAGGGACACCGATGGCAAACACCGGAGAAAAGAAGCAGGAATTTAAACGATGCGATTGCCTATCAAGAGGGATACAAATTACTTCCTACACCCACGGCTCAGGATGCGAAAAACGCGACCCTACCACAAAGCCAGAAGAACAGGGACAGCATTCCAGGACATTTATTGAGGGAAGGAAATACTGGGAGTTTGAACCCGACGTGGGTAGAGTGGCTAATGGGGTTCCCTCAAGGGTGGACAGACTTAAATGTTTAGGAAATGCAGTAGTACCACAACAGGTATTTCCAATCTTAAAAACTATTGCACAGATAGAGAGGTGTTCAAATGCTTAACTACTGTATAAGCCAATCTCAATTAGCAAAACTAGACGAAAAATATAAAATGACTGATTCTGAAATAAGATCAATCGTAAAATATGGCATACCAAGGGAAGGTGATTGTTATTTAATCTTAGAAGCTCAGTCAAAGCGAACGGATGAAATCTTCATTCACAAAGACATGATACCGTATCTTAGAGAATTGATAGCAATAATTGACCATATAGGCGATGGAGTAAGCTTTGATGAGTTTCATATTCCGCCGAGGAACAGAAAAATAGGATAGGGGCGAAAAGATGAAAGTTAAATTCACTATCCCGGGGGAGCCAAAAGGAAAGGCTAGGCCAAGAGTAACAAAAGGCGGAATAACCTATACACCTGCTGAAACTGTAAATTATGAAAATTGGGTTAAGGTATGTTATCAGCAACAGGTGAATCGACATCTTGGAGACGGACAAATCGAAATAGAAGTTGATATGTATTACAGCATTCCGAAGTCAGCTGCAAAAGGGAAAATACTGGCCATGAAGCACAATATAGTCAGGCCAACCAAAAAGCCTGATTGTGACAATGTTCTTAAAGCTATAGCAGATTCTCTTAATGGAATAGCGTATAAGGATGATTCGCAGATTGTCACAGCCGTAATAAGAAAACTGTATTCAGTTGAGCCGAGGGTTGAAGTTGAGATTTTCGACAGAGAATCTGATCCTGACTATGTGACGGGGGTGTAAAAATGGAACACTGCTCAGTCTGTGGAGAAGAACTTACAAAACCAAGCAAAAACCCAGAATCAAAATACTTGCACTGTGGTAAACGCGAATGTAGAAACGAGGTTGCCCGCCATCGTTCCGCAGATAATAAAAAAAATATAAAAACACGTCCAGTAAGCGAAAAACGGAAGGCTGGGATAAAAAAGATGAGGGAAGAACTTAACACCATTGAAAAGTTCTCTCAAGCCAGCTATGGGCGGCATGGACTTCAGAATCTTACTAAAAGATACGGAATTTTACCTTGGGATGTTACAAATTACAGCAAAGAATTATTTTCGGGAATGACACACGGAGAAATATTAAGAGCAAGGAAAGACGCAGTAAAGAAAAACGAACAAACAAGGCCGTTAGAAAGGAAAAAGGTTGAAGTCAAGGTTTATAAAATAACCGACCCCGCAGCAGTTGAAAGAGGAATTAAGGAACACAAATTTGGCGAACCGGCCAGCTATGACGGGCTGAAGTTAGTTCGGACAGAATATGCGAATGAAATTATGATGCCGGTTAATTGGACGTTGGTGGGAGTTATGGAGGGATGAGAAGATGGCATACGCAGTTCACGAACTTAAAACATGGCTTGAATACTATCAAGCCGTAGTCGATGGCCGCAAACCGTTTGAAATTAGATTAAATGATAGAAACTATCAGATCGGAGATGTTTTATTCCTCAGAGAATTTGAACCGAATAAAGGAATTTATACCGGGCGCAACATTACGAGAGAGGTCACATACACGCTTAAGAGAAAACCTTTTGTTCCTGATGGATATATCGTTATGGGAATTAAGCCGTGGGATGGTGATCTGAATGCCTGAATTATTAACCAGAAAACAGATTGAAGATATGAGTAGATGCCAAGAAAAACCAGATTGTACTTCTTGTTCCTTGTTCGATCAAGCTAAGAATGATTTTATAAATACCGAGTGCGATATTGACAATGTTGCGCAAACGGCCCTTACCTTACTGAATATGTTGAAAAGGCTGGAGTTTGCAAACCTAACCTTTGAAGGGGAAGAGTGTTATATCTGTGCAGGGAATGAGGGAACAGGACATAAACCGGATTGTGAACTTGGTAACCTACTTAAGGAGATGGAGGTAGAACATGGGACTCCTTAACTACACCACCAAAATAGATGTCCATACCACTCTAGGAGAAATCCAGAAGATACTTGTTGAGCATGGGGCAAGGAAGATCATGCAGGACTTCGATGAGAAGGGGAAGATTGCAAGCTTAAATTTCTCAATGATGACCACCCAGGGTGAAGCCGGGTTCCGGCTACCGGCAAATGTTCCGCAGGCTTTTGAGGTTTTAAAGCAACAGAAAAGGAAGAAATATTCCTACCATACATGTTGGACCGGAACGGAAGAACATTCTTCCAGGCCTACCAGCAAAGGCAATTAGGAAGTGGGGAGGTAGACCAATGATATTAAGCAAGGAAAAAATACAGAACGAAATAAATGAGCTTAAAACATGGAGAGAATTGAATAAAGAAAATTATGTTTATAAAGTCATAGAATCGAAGGATTTAATTGATACCATCGAATCCCAACAGCAGGAGATAAAGCAAAAGGATGAAGCCTTAGAACAGGCAAGGGAAGTATTTAATAATATCCTCTCTGGTGACGGAGATTTAAACGATGCTATCGAAGAAGCTATTACCGGAATAAACCTGATAGAGAAAGCCTTGGGTGGTGATGATGTCCAGCAGGGGTAAAAAGAAGAAGATCAAAAACAGACCAAATCTTTGTGAAGCTTGCCGCTATAAAAATAAGTCGTATTTTAAAAGGCCCTGTCGGTCAAAGCCTGATTACGAATATGTTATTGAATGCAGCATGTGGCAGCCAATTAGATGGTGGCAAAGAATATTTAGGGGGTAATGGGGATGTACTATGATTTACTTTTTCCATATCGAATAGAAGCAGGTGCCAAAATTGGAACACAGGAAAATGGTGAGCAATTACCAGTTTATACAAAAATTACTTTGGGTAAAGCCAAAAAGCCTATTACTGAAGAGGAATATGACAAAATGCACGAGGCCAACAGAATAACATTAGCAAATATTCTGCATGAAAAAATAGAGCTGATTACTCCAATATCCGGCGAAGAATACGAAGAAAACGCCAACGAGGAGGACGATAGGGATGAATAAACAAGAATTACAGGATATCAGGGAGCGGTGCGAGAAGGCAACGCCGGGACCATGGAAATGGATAATAAACGGGAATACCGTACAATCTCATGCGATAACTACAGATACCGGAAAATGCGGCATACAGGAGAAGATATGTGCTTCTATTAGTCCAAAAACGAAAAATGCCAACTTTATCGCCCATGCTAGAACCGATATCCCTGCTCTCCTTACTGAAATAGACCGCCTCACAGCCGAGAGGGATAATAAGGGGTGTGGATGGTGTAATAGGCTGGATGAATACGATAGATTTGAATGCACTCTAATAAACCATGAAGGAAGCGACATGGCAGTAGATCACATGATAGTGTCATGTATTGCAGATTATTGCCCTGTTTGTGGACGAAGATTGGAGGTCCGGTCATGAGTGAATTAAAGACTTGCCCGTTTTGCGGGAATGAGCATGTAACAATTACTCAAAATTATGGATATTGGCATATCGGATGCCCTCAATGCCAAACAGCATTTGAAAATGACGGAACATGCGGACGAAACAAAGACAAAGAAAAAACTATCGCCGCCTGGAACCGCCGAGCAAATGGCTGGATACCAGTATCAGAGAGATTGCCAGAAAGTGGAAAGCATGTATTTCTTTCCTGCCAAATAAAGCCAAGTGGCAAGAAATATGTATGTGATGGATTTTATGTTGAGCATGAAACTATTGTAGGTAGTGATCTGCCAGATGATACAGACCTTTTTTACTCAGAGGAAAAAGATGAATATTACCTACCAGAGGGGTTTTATGAGGTAATTAAAAATTGGGATGATTACGGCAGTATAACAATAGGCGACTTTGTTACCCACTGGATGCCACTACCAGAGCCACCGGAAGGAGTTGATCAGGGATGAGTGAGTATAAACGGTTGATAGGACGGAATGAATTTGGAGAAGCAACAAAGCAGATCGGAGGAAAAGAATGGAAGAACGAATAGAGCGTCACATATACCAGTACGTTGAAGCCGAACTACGGAATTATAAGACATACAAAAAACTGATAGAAGAATACGATAAAGAATTGTTATATACCGGGGCAAAGTCTGGATTAAGCAAAGACCCGTCCGGAAGATTTAGTCAGGGACAAACAGGGGACCCGACACATAGCGAGGCAGTAAGGGTTATAACGAATAATAATCGAGTGAAAAGGTATAAAGATATTATTAAATGTATCGAAGATACCTTGGAAGAACTTTCTCCGGAAGACCGTAAACTAGTTGAATTAAAATATTTCCAAGGGTGGTTAACGGATTTTGGAGTAATAAGAGAGCTACACATCGGGAGAACAAAATACTTTAAAGACAAACGTAGGATAGTTTGTAAAATTGCGTTGCGAATGAGATTAACATAAGCGGACTATTTGCGGACTAAATGATAGTATTTCCGATATATAATGATACCATGGATAGTTAAGACCGCCCTGGACGGACGGTCTTTTTACGCTATATTGCCATATTATTATTCTATGCCAAGACGACTTTTTAAGGCGTCTTGAAGTATCTGAGAAAAATTGACATTGTGGGCTTCGGCTTCTTCATTGAGCCAGGAAGGAATAGACAAGGTTTTTTTAACAGCCCGGGAATCTTTTCTACGGCGGTAAGCAGTCATGTCAACGTCAATCATCGTAACAAATTGACCTGGTCCCATTAAAATACTATCCTGATCCGAAGTTTTTGGAATCTCTTCATCTGCATCAATAAGATAGTCCAGCCAACTGCCTAATGCGTCACGAGCATTATAAATTGAGTCTGCGATATCTTTGCCTTGGCTGTTTGTTCCTGGCAGATCAGGAAAGCGTATAGCAAATCCGGTGTCAACAGGGGTAAAGATTGCGGGAAAAACGTAAATCATTTTGCACCTCCAAAGTTACTATATTATTTATTTGTTATCCCAAGATGTGGGGCTTATTTCTTCATTTATGTATCACCTACCTTCTGATATTATTATAATACGTATAATACGTAATGTAAATAGTTTGTACGTAATTTTACGTATTATTTTTATTGGAGTTGATGCAATGACAATAGCAAAATGTTTGCACTATAAACCAATAGACAGCAAAGAGAAAGTGAACTGCATCAACTGTAAAAGATGGGCCGGGAAGAAGTGTAAGGATGAAGCGTTGATGTTAGCTGAATACGAGAAGAGACATGGGGCCTATGAGCACATGATGAGGGAGAATAAAGGTGTGATGATAGATAGCTAATTAGACCCAAGAAGATATGTTCTTATCCAGGATGTCCTGAGTTAACTACAGAACGGTCATGTGACCAGTACGGGAAGCAGAAGTTTGAGAATAAGGGAATTACAATATCCTAAATGAGGTGGTGATTAATGGATATAAGAGAGCGGGCCAAGATTCTATTTGAACAAGGGGAAAGGCTTATTGATATTTCCGATAAGCTTAAAATAAATTACAACACTATTAAACAATGGTGTAACCGAGGTAAATGGAAAAAACCAAAGAAGGTTACAAAAAAAGTTACACCCAAAATAAAGAATGTTCCCTTGGCAAAAAACGATAATAAATCCCTTATTGAAGATAATGGCCTCACTGAAAAGCAAAGGCTTTTTTGTTTATATTGGGTTAATAACCGAAATGCAACTCAGTCATATTTAAAGGCTTACGGCTGCAACTATGCGGTAGCGGCAGTCGAGGGGCACCGAAACCTAACGAAACCTAAAATTAAAGATGAAATCAATAGACTGCGAGAATTAAAAAAAGAATCTATTATGATAGACGAAAACGACATTATAGAAAAATATATGCGAATAGCCTTTTCAGATTTAACTGATTTTATCGAGGTAAAGACTGAACAAGTCCCAATGATGTCAAGTGACGGCCCTATAATGATACCAGACCCAGATACGGGAGAACTAAAACATATGATGCAAACCGTCAATATGCTTACCCTTAAAACAAGCGATCAAATTGATGGAGCGTTGATTAGCGAAATAAGACAAGGCAAACAGGGAGTAAGTATTAAACTAGAAGACCGGCAAAAGGCGTTAAAGTGGCTTGCAGATTTCTTCGGGATGAATCCGGAGCATAAACACCGGGTAGAATATGATGCTAAAAAGTTACAGCTTGAACAGGAAAGATTACAACATACAATCAAGATAGATGAGGTGAAGGTGTTTTAAGATGGCGCGTCATGCTAAGGTACAAACATTTTATGCAAGTAAAGAATGGGTTTCCTTCAGGTTAGGGTTAATAGCCGAGAGGGGAAATAGATGCGAACGATGCAAACAAATAATATCAAGACCAATAGACGTTATCGGGCATCACAAAATAGAACTTACTCCAGAAAATGTGAAAGATGTAATAATAAGCCTTAATCCTGAATTAGTTGAACTAATCTGTTTTGATTGCCACCAAAAAGAGCATAACCGATTTGGATATCAGACAGAGAAAAAAGTCTACATAGTTTATGGTCCGCCGCTGTCAGGTAAGACAAGCTTTGTGCAATCGCAAATGAGGCGGGGAGATATTGTTATTGACATGGACCGTCTTTACGAGGCAATAACAATGTTGCCGGCATTTGATAAACCAGATAATCTCCTTGGTAATGTGAGGGGCATATACAATTTACTGCTCGATAACATAAAAACCAGATATGGAAAATGGAACAATGCTTGGATTATCGGAACATATCCCGATAAATATAAGCGGGAAAAATTAGCAGAGGACCTAGGGGCTGAACTGATCTTCTGCGAGGTAAGCAAGGATGAATGCTTAAGGCGGTTGTCCTTAGATGAAGACCGTAAGTATCGGCAAGATGAATGGTGTGGATATGTCAATAAGTGGTTTGAGCATTATATTGCCTAGGCCTGCCCCCGGGTGCAGAAAATCTTAACATATCGGATAACCGTGTGGCAATGAGAAGAACAACATATGGCCCAAAATTTGAAATTCCTTGGAGGTTTTTAGAATTATGTCAAAACAAGAGGAATTCCAGAAAGAACGCTTAAGATGGGATGAATTATTTGCCAAAACAGACGACCAAACACAAAAGGCAGCCGATGGCTTAATCCAAAAAGCGGCCTTTTTAAATTCTATGTGTTGGGAACTAGAACAAGTAATTGAGACATCTGGAGCGATAAAAGTGCATCCACAGCATCCGGAATTACAAAAACAGATTCCCGCCGTCAAGGAATATGCACGATTATCAGAAAGCTATGCAAACATCGTTAATAAACTAAACGTTCTCAGGTTAAAAACAACCGTTGAAGACGATGATGAACTGGGGGAATTTGAATGATTACCGAATATAACGGAATTCATTCCTGGTTGCTTGAATATATCGACAAGTGCAAATCAGGAGAAATAATAATCGGCCATGAGCTTATGCAAATGCTCGATATCCTACTGACTCATTTTGATAATCCGGAAATAACAATTGATTTTACTGGAGCTCATAAACGAATTAAGTTTATCGAAACCCAGTGTAGGCATTCTGAGGCTCCCTTTGCCGGCAAGCCTTTTATCTTGATGCTCTGGCAAAAAGCCCTAATAGAAGCAATATATATATTCACTATCCACGATGACGAAGTTGGGAGAAAAGTAAGACTTTATCAGGAAGTTCTTCTTGAAATCGGAAGGAAGAATGGGAAAACACCAACTATATCCGCTGACTGCCTATCCGAATTCTTTTGTGGGCAGATTGGAACAAAGATCCTTTGCTCATCAAATGACTACGAGCAAGCCGACTTGATGTTTCAGGCCATTGATGCAATGCGAGAACAAAGTCCATCTCTTAGCAAAGTTACCCGCAAGAACATCAAAGGGATATACTTCGGTAATCCTAAAAAACAAAAACACAAAGGAAAATTCAGCTATCAAAATAAGGGAAGCATAAGAAAGATTTCCGCAAAAACAGGAGCTAAGGAAGGTAAAAATATTGCGGTAGGAGCGGTCGATGAAGTCCATGAACTTAAAGATGATAGTTCAATCATGCCGATCAGGCAGGCCCTTTCGACACAGGACGAACCGCTTTATTTTGAACTTACCACTGATGGCTTTGTAAACGATGGGTATTTGGATACCCGCCTAAACGAAGCCAAAAAAGTTTTAAATGGCGAACTCGACCGGCCAAGATGGTTAATATGGCTTTACACCCAGGATAGCGAAGCGGAAGTTTGGCAGGATGAAAAATCATGGGTTAAAAGTAACCCTGGTCTTGGAACAATCAAAAAATGGTCTTTCCTTCGGGGAATGGTCGAAGAAGCCAAGACAAATATGGCAACCAGGGCCTTTGTCCTAGCAAAAGATTTTAATATCAAACAAAATACATCAACTGCCTGGCTGCCGCCTGAAATCTATACCAATGAATCAACTCTTGATCAAGAAATACTTCGGGGATGCGCCGGGATCGGCTCAGTTGACCTGGCTGAAACAACTGACCTTTTATCTGCAAGGATGACCGTAATGCGACCGGGGGACACAACAAAATATATGCTCCAAAAATACTTTATTCCAGAAACAAAACTTGATAAAACACCGGACGATGTAGATTATCTTGATTGGGCAAAACACGATTTAATTAAAATATGCCCGGGAAATGATAACGACTTTAGTTTTATCACCGAATGGTTTGTTTATATCGTAAAGCAATTGGGAATCAGACCATACAAAATTGGCTATGACAATGCTTTGGCAAAATACTGGGTAAAAGACATGGAAGATACCGGCTTTGACATGGAACGAATACCGCAGAAGCGGGAAGTAATGTCTACCCCAATGAAACTTTTAGAAGCAGACTTAAGAAGCAAGCTAATAAACTACAACAATAACCCAATAGATAAATGGTGCCTAAAAAACACATCATTTGAAATCGATAAACTAGGCCAGATCATGCCGGTTAAAGTTCA
>LNDB01000021.1 GCA_001515265.1 Candidatus Dichloromethanomonas elyunquensis | reverse complement strand
TGGACGGCTTTTGGGTTAGCTTTGGTAGTTTCAGCGGTCAATTCTGTATTGGGAAAAATACTGCGGGACAAATAAATTGTTTGCCGATCGTTGAATATTATTGTAATTTTGCCATGTTATGTTAAAATCTGACTGTAATTAATATCTAGGAGTTTTTTCCTATTATGAGCAATCACAATGATTTTAATAAAGTCCTCAAAGAAAAAGGATATAAGTTTACAAGTCAAAGACAACATGTTTTTGAAGTTGTTACTGAAAACGAAGGAAAACATCTTAACAGCCAGGAGATATATGAACTTGTAAGAAAAAAATATCCGGAAATAGGGGTAGCTACTGTTTATAGGACACTGGCCCTGTTAGAGGTAATGGGCTTGATTTACGGGGTGGATTTTGAAGACGGTTTTCGCCGGTATGAAATCGCCAAAAATGAAGAAGAACATCGTCACCACCATCTTATTTGTTTAGAATGCGGTTCTATTCGGGAAATGGAAGAAGATTTGCTGGGAACAATAGAAGAGCGGATCTTTCAAAAAGATAATTTTAAAGTTATTAATCACCGTGTCAAATTTTACGGGTATTGTGAAAACTGTTTGGCAAAATTGAATATGAATTAATTTTTTCTTCACCGGAGTATGCTATGGGAATAAATCAGAAAACAAACGTCATTAGGATTTTGGAATCACGAGGTATCCCGCATGAAGTTTTCGAGTATTCGGTTGAAGACGGACAACTTGATGCCATATCGGTTGCCCGGAAGGTGGGCTTTGATCCGGATATCGTTTTTAAAACACTGGTGACAATGGGCAAAAGTACCGGGATTAATGTTTTTGTAATACCCGGAAATTGTGGTCTGGATTTGAAGAAGGGTGCAGAAGCTGCAGAAGATAAACATATTGAAATGCTTAAGTCCAAGGATCTCTTACCGCTGACCGGATACATCCATGGCGGTTGTTCTCCGATCGGCATGAAGAAAGAGTATCCTGCTTTTTTGGAAGAAATGGCAGCCCAATACGAATACATTGTGATAAGTGCAGGAAAAATTGGTCTCCAGGTAAAAATTTGCCCCGAGGACCTGATATCGCTCACCGGTGCGAACTATGCCGACCTGGTATAGGCTCATGAGAGTTACTATAACACCGGAGTCAACAGACGTGAAATAGATTCTTTAAACTTAATGATATTCGACCTGTTATTGTATCTTTCCAGAGTTATCTCAGCAGAGTATTCCAAGTCCTTGAGAAAAGCTTCATGAAGCTTTTTGGATATATTCAGATCATAGATAAAGGCATTTACTTCGAAATTTAACTTAAAGCTGCGAATATCAAAATTTGCAGTCCCCACAGATGAAATCTTTTCATCCACAACAATAGACTTCGAATGCAAAAAGCCATGATCATAAGTAAAGGCTCTGATTCCTGCATGGAGCAAGTCCCCGATAAAGGAAGACGTTGCCCAATAAACGAAAATATGATCAGGTCTGTTGGGAATCATGATCCTGACATCTACACCGGAGAGAGCGGCGATTTTAAGTGCTTCCTGAATACTTTCATCCGGAATAAAATAGGGTGTCTGGATATAAATCTTGGATTTTGCCGAATTGATCATTTTGATATAACCTTGTTTGATTTCTTCCTGAGGGGAATCCGGACCGGAAGAAACGATCTGAATACCGGAATTCCCGGTACAATCCGGTTTAGAATAATATTTAGGAAACTCCAGGATTTCTTCTCCGGAGGCCGTTCGCCAGTCTAACAAAAACCTTGTTTGCATATCATGCACCGCCGTGCCTTTTATTTTTAAATGAGTATCACGCCAATAACCCATACTTTTCTTTAATCCAATGTATTCGTTTCCGACATTGAATCCTCCCAGAAAACCGATCTTACCGTCAATAATGACTAATTTACGGTGATTTCGGTAATTGAGCTGTAAATTAATGTAACTTAAAAAAGAAGGAAAGAATTTGACAACTTTTCCTCCTGCCTGGACCAAAGGTTCTAAGTCACCGGAATGGAGACGATTGCCTAAAGCATCAACTAAAAGGCGGACTTCAACACCTTCCCGGGCTTTTTCAGTTAAAATTGTAATCAGCTGTTTTCCGAGAGAATCCCGTTTCACAATAAAATATAAAATATGAACGTGTTCCTTGGCATTGATAATACATTTAAAAAGTTCTTTAAATTTCTCAGTGCCGTCGATGAAGACATCAACCTTATTATCTTGAGAAAAGAGCGCTTTACTTTGGATCTGATGCAAATGAATCAGGTCTTTATAGTTTGCTATGACGGGATCGTTAAATGTGAGTTTCCCTGTACGAAGGTCTTCAATTTCTTTGCTTAAAAGTGAAGCATAATATTGATGTTCATCTGCCCGTAATTGGAACATTTTTTTGCGTGTCAGATTTTGCGAAAGTAAAATGTAGAAAAAAGCACCGGCTGCAGGCAATAAGAAAAGAACCAAAATCCAGGCTAATGTAGAAGTCGGGTTTCTTCTTTCCAAAAAGATTACGGTAAAAGCGAATAGAATGTTAACAATATAGAGTGCAGTAACAACATGTGAACTAAACTCAGTTGGGTAAAGCGTCATTTTGTTACTCCTTAACATGTTCTTTCTAATTTTTTTATATCAAAAACGAGGAATACAAGCAATAATATTTACTCTATGCTGCAAATTTATTAAAAAATCATGCACTATAAATAATTCTTTCTAAAAATGGAAATACAGTTATAAAAATGTTATTTTCAGGGAATTGCTTATAATGTTTCCTTATTTATGGAGAAACTCACTTGAGGTATTAAAAATGAAAATAATCGCGTTGTTTAGTGCCTGTCTAATGTGGTTGATCCTTTTTCTTTTTTTAAAGGTTCGTTTGAAATTTACTTACAGGTTTCAAAACTTTATCAGTTATTGCGTAACGGATTTTAGAATCCTGTTTTCCACTCTGAAAATAGAGTTGACTATCCCAAAAGAAATGTATTCAACCGGATTCAATGATATTTTGGAAAATATACTGAAAGATACCTTGGAACCGGAAGACTGTGCACCGGAAAAATCCGGTAAACCTAAGAAGAAAAGTATTAAACGATATGAAGCCTTCAAAAACTTTTTAAAAGAAATTGCCAGCCATTATGTTTTCTCCTTTGCCGGGTTTGTGTGGTTGAAAAGAAAAATGCAAACCCTTGGAAAGCATTTTTGCAAAAAAATCGATGTCTATGCCTTGGAGGGGTATATCCAGGTAGGAGGGAGGGATGCGGCGGAAACGGGTCTCTTAACAGGCGTTTTTTGGGCAATGTTCGGGTTGGTTAGGGCCAGGCTATTTCGACTTGTGACTATCAAGAAAAATAAAATTAATTTTATGGTAAAACCTTGTTTCGATGACGGAGTTTTTTTATGCAGGGTGCATTGCATATTAAATCTTAAAATCAGCCATATTATTTTTACAGGTTATAAATTCCTATTATTGATCTTTAAAAACAGGAGGATAAGGACTTATGGAAGAACATCCAATTGAAACTTTAATGAAGACAGCAATGGACAGCATACAAAAAATGATCAATGTCAATACCGTCATTGGAGACCCGGTGGAAACTCCTACCGGTTCAGTTATAATACCTGTATCCCGAGTATCGTGCGGATTTGCTGCCGGTGGAAGTGAGTTTCAAATGCTGGAAGGGGAAGACAAGGAGGAGAGAAAGAATGAAGAAAGTTCGAAAATGCCCTTTGGCGGGGGCAGCGGCGGGGGGGTGTCCGTTAAACCCGTTGGTTTTTTGGTCGTAAGTCACGACCAGGTAAGACTTCTCCCTGTGGAAGGAAATATGCTGGCAGAACGTATTATTGACGAGATGCCCAATCTCATGGATAAAGTCTCGCATATCTTCAATAAAAGGAGAACTCATAGGGACATGACCTACGATGAGAGATGTTAAGTGTGTGATCTTCTAATTTGCGACCTTCTATTCCCTCTGCAAGTATCATAAATATGTAAGCAGGGGGATTATTTATGGTCAATTTTATCTGGCTTTTTATGCTGCTCACAGGGATCACTGTTGCTGCCCTAAGCGGACACATCGACCAGGTTACCGAATCCGCGCTGAAAGCTGCGGAATTGGGTATTGAAGTTGCAATTGGGCTAATGGGTATTATGAGTCTGTGGCTTGGAATTATGCGTCTTGCAGAAGACGCAGGCCTGATTCAGACCCTGGCGAAATTAAGTTCCCCGGCTATACGCCTTTTGTTTCCGACTTTAAAAAAAGACAGTCCGGCTTTAGGACCGATTATCCTGAATCTATGTGCAAATATATTAGGGTTGGGCAATGCGGCCACTCCGTTTGGCCTTAAAGCTATGCAGGAACTGCAAAAGGAGAACCCTTTTCCAGATACCGCCAGTCCGGCCATGATTACATTCTTAGCTTTAAATACTTCCTGTATCACTATTATTCCGGCCACGATTATCGCTGTCAGAATGAAAGCGGGGTCTGCCAATCCGACAGAGATTATCGGGACAACGATTTTTGCCACAGCTTGTGCTATGGGTGCCGCAATAACCGTTGACTTTATATTCCGGAAAAGGAGCAAAATATGAAGTTGATTACGGAAGCAGCGAGATGGGCTATTCCTTTTCTTCTGTTTTTTATACCGCTTTATGCTCACTTCCGTAAAGTTCCCGTCTATGAAACCTTTGTCGAAGGAGCAGAAGACGGGTTTAAAACTGCGGTAAAAATTATACCTTTTTTAATTGGAATGCTTGTTTCCATAGGTGTTTTCGTTGATTCCGGAGCTCTCCGGATCTTAATTGACCTTATGAAACCTTTTTTCTTAAAGATGGGATGGAATCCCGACCTCTTGGGAGTTATTCCGTTGGCGATCATGAGACCTTTAAGCGGGTCCGGGGCTTTGGGAGTAGCCACCCAACTCATTCACCAATACGGACCGGACTCTTTTATTGGCAGGCTGGCCTCTACACTGCAGGGGAGTACTGATACTACTTTTTTTGTCCTGGCTGTTTATTTTGGTTCTGTAGGGATAAAAAAGCACCGCTATGCGTTAAAGGTTGGATTATTGGCTGACGGCATAGGGCTTATTGCTTCTATATGGATAGTGTCGAGAGTTTTTGGGTAGTTAAATTGTATAACATCGCCAATTGGAATTCTAGGATTGATTCTGTTAGAATGGTTTTATGAAGTTTTACCTTGGTGGTTAAAGAAGATGAACGAGACTGGAAATCAACCTGAACGTCTGCAGAAAGCGATGGCCAGAATGGGCATCGCTTCCCGTCGGCATGCGGAAAACCTTATTCTTCAGGGATTGGTAAAGGTCAACGGGACCGTAGTGACCCAACCCGGGGTTAAGGTTACTTCCGGAGATAAGATTGAGGTTCAGGGACAAAAAAAGATTCCTTCTGATAAAGAAGAATCTGTTTACATTTTGCTGAATAAGCCCGCAGGAGTAATTTGCAGTGTTACCGATCCCCAAAAAAGAAAAACGGTTACGGATCTTATCCGGAATGAGATACAGGAACGCTTGTATCCCGTTGGCAGACTGGATTATGATACCTCTGGAATACTCTTACTGACAAATGACGGTGACCTGACGTACCGGCTTACCCATCCCCGTTATGGAGTGGAAAAAACTTACCAAGCTTGGATTACAGGTGATATTTCCCCTCAAGCGTTAAAGTTACTCAGGGAAGGTGTTCCGCTGGAAGATGGGTTGACTTCACCCGCTAAAATCCTTTCGGTCTGGAAACATAACAAAGGAAATAACTTATCCGTTGTCGAAATATCTATTCATGAGGGAAGAAACAGGCAAGTAAGAAGAATGTTTGACAAAACGGGTTATCCTGTCTGTTATCTGAAAAGAATTGCGTTTGGCCCAATTAAACTTGAAGGCGAAATGAAACCCGGGGAATTTAGAAGGCTCACAAAATCGGAAATTGCTTCTTTAAAGAAAGCGGTAGGGTTGAAGCCGAAGGAATGGGGAGAAGAATCTTGATCAAAGTGAGGATTAATGATGAAACAATATCCGCAAAATTAAAATTCCGGATTCGCCTGGATTTTAGAGCTGAAGAAAAGAGCGGACGTTTTTTCTTTGGGGGGAAAACGAGCGAAGCTATGGCAGAAGCTGCGCGAGAACAACAAATGGGGCTGCTGAAGCATGTTCCTCTCCAAGGAATTTCCTTTGATGATTTTGATGCCGGTATGGACATTTATCTGGTAAAGGAAGAAGTTCATCGAAGAAGGCAGGAAGTTGCCTATGCCCCTTTATTGATAACATTCAAAGCGGATCATGTAGAAGATGTTTTTCCTCTGCTTTTTAGACCTGAATTTAAGAAGATTGAGGTTTTAGGGCCAGAAAACATTTCTCTGGAGCGGCTTGAATTAGAACGACTGCTTTACTCGTTTTCGAAAAACTTCCAACAGGAAATTGGAAAAATAGAACTATAAAACAAAATAAACCTATTGGGCTGGTGACATATTGGGTAAAAAAGTAATTGTCATCGGCGGCGGTGCTGCGGGGATGATGGCTGCAGGACAGGCCGCAGTTCATGGTTCGGAAGTGGTTCTCATTGAAAAAATGAAGAGGCTTGGCAGCAAAATTGCCATTTCGGGCAAAGGCAGGTGCAACCTGACCAATGCCGGTGATATAGCTGATTTTATCAGTTATTATCCTGGAAACGGCAAGTTCCTCTTTGCATCTTTAAAAGAATTTGATAATCAGGCTTTGATCGGTTTTTTTAAAGGATACGGTGTAAAAACGAAAATTGAAAGAGGAGCGAGGGTTTTTCCTGAAGCGGATGATTCTGAAGTCATTGTTAACGCCCTGAAACAATTTCTTGGGGATGCCGGTGTCAAAGTAATTCTGGGGCAGACCGCAGGCAGGGTGATTACGGAGGATCAAAAGGTGAGGGGATTGGAGTTAAAACTGTCTCATGAAGTCCTGCCTGCCGATGCCGTGATTGTGGCTACCGGAGGAGCCTCCTTTCCCAGGACAGGTTCGGCGGGAGACGGATATGCCATAGCTGAGGAACTCGGCCATAAGGTTATCCATCCTTTGCCTGCATTGGTCCCTGTAAGGACACTTGAACAATGGCCGGAACAATTGCAGGGATTAACACTGAAAAATGTGAATGCTTCCATTTGGGTCGAAGGGAAGAAGAAGGCTGAGGAATTTGGGGAAATGCTTTTCACCCATTTCGGAATTTCAGGCCCGATTATTTTAACCCTAAGCAGGACCGCTTCTCATGCGCTGTCCGTTGGTCAAAACGTGGAAATAAGAATTGACCTCAAACCTGCTTTATCTTACGAACAACTTGATTTGCGCCTGCAAAGGGATTTTGAAAAATATCAGAATAAACAGTTTAAGAATGCTTTGGAAGACCTTTTGCCTAAGAGTATGATCCCGGTAATCGTTGCTTTATCGCAAATTCATCCGGAAAAAGCAATTCACCAAGTGAGTAAAACAGAAAGAACAAGACTATGCCGGCTTCTGAAAGAATTGCTGCTTCACATTACAGGAACACTGGGTATGGGGGCGGCTATCGTCACTTCCGGAGGTATAGATGTTAAGCAGATTAACCCTTCGACTATGGAATCCCGTCTTATTAGAGGCCTATTTTGGGCGGGGGAAGTCATAGACATTGATGGTGTAACAGGAGGGTATAACTTACAGGCAGCTTTTTCCACCGGTTTTAAGGCTGGAAAAGCTGCGGCGCATTATGTCCGTACTGCGGTATGATCGATCTTTTCAATGCATACAATCTACTGAGGTGATGAGTATGCGGCTGAGAAAACCGTTTTTTCTGCAAAAAAGAAGGCATTACAGTTCTATACCAGGTAAAAGGCTTCCGGTTTTGGACGGATTTGAAAAAACTTTAATCAGGGTGATGATGCTTTCCGTAGTGGCATTGTCGCTTTTTCAAATTATTTCTTCGACAAATCCGGTTAGTTTTTATTTGAAAATGGCCGGAGAAATAGATACCCCTGCTTTTTACGATATTCAAGATATCAATACCTCAGGGGATCAAGATAAAAAAACGGTCACCGTTTCTTTTACAGTAAATCCAGAAAGCTCAGTCCTTGTAAAGGAAAACGAAAATGTTCTTGGAATTATCAAAAAGGAGCTGAAACTTCATATTGTGCCGGGAACAGTTCAGCTTGATGCCCGGCATATTCATCAGCCTGTAACGGTCGAAATGGTTGTCAATGAAAAAAAGTATAGTTTTTCATTAAATGGCGATGTGAAAACCTTCAATGTTCAATAACGGGGAATAAGAGAGATGGAGAGAAAAGGTTTTTTATTTGGATTACAGAAGTCTATTCCAATTGGTATTGGCTATGCTCCGGTTGCTTTGACTTTTGGAATTTTATCCCTCAAGAGCGGGTTATCGATCTGGGAAGCTGGGTTTATGTGCTGTTCAACTTATTAGTCAGGGGGCAACGATTTGGGTTATCGCGATGACGACATTGATCGTCGTTCATTAATCCCTTTTTGCCAGAAAGGTTCCTAATTTATTTTTATCTGTTCTTTTTGGAATGTTCATTTATTGGGGCCTGAATAAAATAATATAAGCTCCTATGAGGAGCTTATATTACTCAATTATACAGATTTTTCAGGAAATTTATCTCCTTGTTTCAAGCATCGGATTCATGAGAGGATATGAAATCATCGTAATCCATTTGATTCCTGCCCAATCTTCGAATCTGGTGTTTGATTTCCCTGCCATACTTTTTATAAGAAAAGCCCAGTAAAAAACCTCCCAAGACCGCAGAACTCATTTTCCACCAACTGATATTTGTTTTTCTCGAAAACATCAAATGCCGACCTCCTTTTAAAGCACGTATATTGTAATAAATATTATTAAGATTATTATGTAGTGGTTACATTAAAAATAAACAAGGATAATTTTTCAAGAAATGAGGAGTACAGTTGAAGAGCGGGGAAAACCATATTACGGATCAAGAACAAGCCAAAAGTAAATCAAGACTTGGGATTTGGGTTCTGGCCAATGTCTTGGTTGGGGTAGCAGTCGTTTTTGGCTGCATGATGATTGTAAACAGATACATTTTTTTATATGCAGGTAATCCCAAAACTGCCTATTATCTATCTCTTCTGGCATCTAACATGATGTTTATCAGCTTAATTTTGTTGATCAAAACCGGAAATCGTCTTACCTGGGCGGACCTTGGCTGGAACAAGGCAGGGATCAGAGCAGGAATAATCGATGTATTAATAGTATGGGCAATTACCATGGTCCTCAATTTCGCCTATTTAGGTTTTCTTGTATACAGGGGCGTTAATCCCCCGGAAAATGAGCTGACCCAGCTTTTGCAAAGGCCATCGGTCTCGCTTTGGGCCGCAAACATTATTTTGATTGCCGTTGCTGCTCCGTTTATTGAAGAAACACTTTTCCGGGGTTTGCTATTCGGCAGTATGAGAACTTATCTGGGAAAGTGGACGGCTATCATTATTAGCGCCGCAATTTTTTCAGCCCTGCATTTTGATTCCATAGGCTTCTTTCCAAGATTTGTATTGGGAATCGGCCTAGGTTATCTTTATGTAAAACATCAATCGATCTACCCGTCAATTGGTCTGCATGGCTTGAATAATTTATTAGCGGTGGTCATGATCTCTGCAATATCTTGATTTATGGAATTGTGAGGAGAGATTTTACTGTGGTATAATTTCTAAAGCGGTAAAGTTCGAAGAATGGGGCTTATGGAAATTATGAAAAGATATCACCAAATTGCCATTGACGGCCCTGCAGGAGCCGGGAAAAGCACAGTCGCAAGAAAAGTAGCCGAATCACTGGGTTATTGCTATCTGGATACCGGGGCAATGTACAGGGCTGTTGCTTATAAGGCACTCGTAGAAGGAATATCGCTGGATGATGAACAGGCGGTGACGAATTTAGCCCAAAATACAAACGTTTGCTTCAATCGTGGTGATGGCAGATCAGTGTTTTGCGATGGCCGGAATATTACCACTCATATTCGCAGTACGGAAGTAAGCAGGGCGGTTTCTGTTGTAGCGGCTTATCCAGGGGTAAGGGAACGGTTGGTTCATCTTCAACGCCAGGAAGCTGCCAAAGGAAGTGTTGTGATGGACGGCAGGGATATTGGAACATATGTACTGCCTGAAGCCGAAGTAAAAATTTACCTGACGGCTTCCGAAGAAGAACGGGCCAGAAGAAGATATTTAGAAAATTTGCAAGCAGGAAAAGTATCTTCCTTAGAAGAAGTCTTGGAGGATATTCAACAAAGGGACCGGTTGGACTCGGAAAGAGAATATGCACCGCTAAAACCTGCGGCAGATGCCTATATTTTGGATACAACAGGTTTGCCCGCCGAGCAAGTTGCAGAGAAAATTGTAAGTATAGTAAGGAGAGACTAAACGTGGGGTTTTATTGGTTTGCAAGAGGGGTTTGTTCCCTTATATTAAAAATAAAAGGTTATAAAATTGAAGGTTTGGAAAATATTCCTTCCGAAGGACCGGTAATTATTGCCAGTAATCATATCAGCA
Source organism: Candidatus Dichloromethanomonas elyunquensis (assembly GCA_001515265.1). Lineage (GTDB taxonomy): Bacteria > Bacillota > Desulfitobacteriia > Desulfitobacteriales > Syntrophobotulaceae > Dichloromethanomonas > Dichloromethanomonas elyunquensis. The sequence goes on along the minus strand of LNDB01000021.1, from coordinate 10,063 downwards.
TGTGGGACCCGGTTATCGTAGGCTGCGCTTTGCCTCGGCAGGTTATTTTTATGGCCAAACAGGAATTGTTTGATGCGCCGTTGATCGGAAAAATATTTCCTTTGCTCCAGGTCATTCCGGTTAAACGGGGGAAGGGAGACATCAGTGCCATCCGTTCTTCCATCAATGTCCTGAAAGAGGGCAGGGTCTTAGGATTATTTCCGGAAGGGCACCGGTCAAAATCTGGAGATATACAGGAGGCTATGACTGGAATAGCACTGATCATGGAAAAAAGCAAGGCTCCCATTTTGCCTGTTAAAGTATTCGGTTCAAAAGGACTGCTTCGTCAAATAAAAGGAAACATGGGAATAATAATTGGAAAGCCTTTTTGTGCCGATCAATTGTCTGTTCCGCAGGGGATTGAAGACAGACGTTTCTGGATAGCAAATGAAATTATGCGTGTCGTCAACGAAATATAAGATTTGTCAAAGGTAAAAACTTGAATATAGGCTAAGAAGGAATTTTGCCTTTCTCAGCGAAATTACTGTTATACACAAAAAGGAGGGCAGGATGATTGGTTGTTAAACGGGCGGACAAAGCAGGTTTTTGTTTTGGGGTCAAAAGAGCCATCGAGATGGCTGAAAAGGCCGCTATCGGAGGAAACGCCGCTTCATTGGGGCCGCTCATTCATAATCGACAGGTTGTGGATTACCTTCAAGATAAGGGAATAATAGAAATAAACTCAACCGAGGAACTAAAAACAGGACAGCAGCTTATCATCAGGTCACATGGAGTGCCTCCATGGATTTATTCTGCCGCAGAGAGTAACGGCCTAAGGATTATTGACGCTACTTGCCCTTATGTTCAAAAGGCTCAAAGGCTTGCAGCCAAAGCTTCACAGGAAAGTTTTATCGTTGTTGTGGGTGACCGGAGTCATCCGGAGGTCATAGGAATCTTGGGGTGGGCAGGACAGAACGCGGTTGCGGTTGAAACGCTTGAGGAAGCAAAAGCGCTTCCTGATTATCCGAGTATTGCAGTACTGGCTCAGACAACGCTGCCCAAGAATATTTTTCTTTTAATTACGGAAGAACTCCAAAAGCACACACAGAAGCTCATTATTTACAACACGATCTGTGCTGCGACGGAAGAAAGACAGGCATCTGCCTGCAAATTGGCTGAAACAGTGGATGTCATGGTAGTGGTGGGTGGAAAAAGCAGCTCCAACACCCAAAAACTCGGAGCCATTTGCAGTGAAAAAACGAAAACCTATTTAATTGAAACAGCTGATGAAATAAATGAGATCTGGTTCAAGGATGCTGAAAGTGCAGGTTTAACGGCGGGAGCTTCCACACCGGATTGGATTATCGAGGAGGTTTACACAAAAATGTCGGAAATTATGGACAAGATCGATGGAGCACCAGAAGAAGAGAGAGCTATCGCAGGAAACCAACAGGAACCAGAAGCCGGATTGGATTCAGAAGTTCAAGTGGCTGAAGAGACTGCAGCTCCAACCCCAAACGAAGAAGACGACAACATGGATAATTTTGCCAATCAGTTACCGCAAATTTATGGCGGAGCTATTGTCAAAGGAAAAGTCGTAAAAATTACGAATGAGGAAGTATTTGTGGACATAGCCTGGAAGTCGGAGGGAATTATTCCCAGCGAAGAAGTTTCTGCCACCAGGGTCCTGGATATTCATGATATTCTCAAGGTTGGTGATACCGTCACAGCAATGGTGACGAAAGTCGAAAACAAAGAAGGGTATACGATTCTTTCCCGTAAGCGTGTTGTAGAGAACGAGTCTAAAGCGCGTCTTGCCCAGTTAGCTGAAAGTAAAGAAGAAGTGACTTCTAAAGTAACTGAGGCCATCAAGGGCGGACTCTTGGTCGATCTTGGGATGAGAGGTTTTGTTCCTGCTTCTCAAATTGAAATGGGTTTTGTTGAGGACTTAAACAAGTATGTGGGGAAGACGCTGAGATTACGGGTAATCGAATTTGATCCGGTAAAGAAAAGACTTGTCCTTTCTCAGAAGGCCATATTAGCGGAAGAACAAGCCAGCAAGCGGGAAGAACTTCTGGAGACCCTCAAAGAAGGAGATACGGTCAAAGGGGTTGTCCGTCGTCTGACTACCTTTGGGGCATTTGTTGATCTAGGCGGAATGGACGGACTCCTGCATGTTGCGGATATGGCATTTTCCAGAGTCAATAATCCTTCGGAAATTGTGAAAGTTGATGACGAAGTAGAAGTTCAAATTTTATCTATCGATAAGGAAAAAGGCAGAATATCCTTAGGTCTGAAACAACTCAAAGTGAATCCATGGTCGGTGGCCGCAGAGAAATACCCTGTTGGTTCACTTGTTCAAGGTAAGGTTGTGAGAATTACTACTTTTGGCGCTTTTGTCCAATTGGATGACGGGGTGGATGCCCTGGTTCATATTTCCCAGCTTGCCGACCGCAGAGTGATGAAAGTCGAGGATGTGGTAAAAGCCGGTCAGATGATCACCGCTAAAGTCATTGAATGCAAACCCGAAGAAAAACGAATTAGTTTAAGTATTAAGGAAGCTGTTGCTGATACCCAGAGAGAAAATGACCGTATGGCTATGGAAAGCCAGCAGGAAGCACCCGGTGTAACAATCGGCGATGCTTTAGGTAGTGAACAGGAAAACACTGAAGAGTAAGGACTCACACTTTGACGTGAAACGCCATGACTTCTTGCTTCAGCAAGGAGTCATTTCTCTTCAAGACATCTTATCCAATCCGATAAAACAGGGGGTTTTCCCATGCCGGCATCTAAGATTAAACCAAGGAAACCTGATTTTATCCTCTTGTTTGCTTCGATTGTCCTCTTGGCTGTAGGTTTGATTATGGTTTTAAGTGCAAGCTCCCTTTTTGCCTTTAATCAAACGGATAATTCCTTTTTTCTATTCTACAAACAGTTAAAGTGGGCTTGCCTTGGTTTAGTAGCTTCCTTTGCCGCAGTACTGATCCCATATAAGTTCTGGAAAAAGTTTTCCGGGATAGGGGTTTTGGTGACTATTTTCTTATTATTATTGGTGGAATTCAGCAATCTATCGGTAACAGCTAAAGGGTCTTCCCGCTGGTTAAATATTGCCGGAATTTCCGTTCAACCTTCGGAGATTGCAAAATTAACCCTCGTCCTTTTTCTAGCATATATTCTTAACCGATATCCTGTAAAAAAGATTAAAGATTTGTTCTTATCCATTCCGGTAATTGGAGTTGTTTTGCTGCTGGTTTACAAACAGCCGGATTTAGGAACGGCAGTCGTTATTTTGCTTGCTTGCGGGGCTATGTTTTTAATGACAGAGCTTCCGGCAGGATATTTTCTAGCGGCTGTCCCCATCCTGGGGATCGCAGGGTACCGATTGGTCAGGGGAAGCGATTATCAATGGAAAAGAATATTAGGCTGGCTCTATCCCTGGCAATATTATAACGACCTCGGATTCCAGAGCGTCCGTGCCCAGATTGCTTTCGGGACAGGAGGATTGCTGGGGATCGGCATTGGGCAAAGTACCAGAAGCGGCTATTTGCCTGAAAATTATACGGATACCATTTTTGCGGTAATCGGTGAAGAATTCGGCTTTTTTGGTACGTCTTTCGTATTAATTTTCTTTATTCTTTTGATTACAAGAGCTTTTATTATCTCCAGGCAATGTCCGGACCGTTTTGGAAGGTTGTTAGGTTTCGGTATTGCATCCCTGCTGGCCTTGCAGACAGCAGTCAATCTCTGTGTTGTCACGGGATTATCCCCGGTAACGGGAATCACGCTTCCGTTGATATCGTATGGAGGGACCTCCTTACTCATTACAATGTTTGAAATCGGCATTTTGCTCAACATTTCACGCTACCGGCGGGTTGATGAAAATGTATGACGTATACTACGGATAGATAAATTACTTAGGGTGGGAATACATTGTCTAATGGTTTAACCGTCTCCAAAATTCTCCCCGGCAGTATTGCTTCGGAAATGGAAATAGAGCCGGGTGATATTCTTTTACAAGCTGATGGAAAAACAATTCAGGATGTTTTGGATCTTCAGTATTATACTTCTGAGGACGAATTTACCCTGATCATCCAAAAACCCAATCACGAAATCTGGGAACTGGAAATTATTAAGGAACCCGGCGAAATGTTAGGAATTGAAGTACATAACATCAGCGCCGAAGGCTTAAAAAAATGCAAAAACAACTGTGTTTTCTGCTTTGTCCGGCAGATGCCTCCGGGGATGAGAGAGTCGCTTTATGACCGTGATGATGATTACAGGCTTTCTATCATGCAGGGAAGCTATATTACCTTGTCCAATCTTCATTCAGAAGAGTTCGACCGGATGATTGATTGGCATTTGAGTCCTCTGTACATTTCGGTTCACGCCTGGGAGGCGGGTATCCGGGAGAAACTTATGCGCAGCCGCAGTGCAGGAAAATTGGCAGATCAAATCAAAATGCTGGCAGAAGCGGGGCTTACACTCCATACACAGATTGTTCTGGTTCCCGGGTATAATGACGGCGAAGTTTTGGATGAAACTGTTGCAAAGCTGGCAGCGTTTTTTCCGTCGGTTCAATCCATCGGGATCGTCCCGGTTGGTTTAACGAAGCACAGAGCGGGGCTTCCCGGTTTAAGAACAGTGAATCCGGAAGAAGCCCGGGTTATTTTGCAAAAAGGAGCGGTTTGGCAAAAAAAATACAAGAAGCAAACCGGCAAAAACCTGGTTTACTTTTCAGACGAATTTTATGCCATGACCGGAAGTCCTTTTCCGGGAATAGAAGATTACGATGATTTCCCCCAATTGGAAAATGGGATTGGAATGGCGGCAAAACTCCATGCGGAGATATGCCAATACGCCGGACGGCTTCCGAAGAACATTTCCCCTCGCCGGGTACATATTGTTACCGGCACCTCTGCGGCCGGTTTTTTCGGCAGTTGGGCGAAGGAACTGGCTGTCGTGGAAGGTTTGCAAGTTTTTGTTCATAAGGTCGCCAATCATTTTTTTGGCACCACGGTGACTGTGGCAGGGTTACTGACGGCGCAAGATATCGCGGATCAGTTAGGAAACCTTCAAGGCGACTATTTTTTAATTCCAAGGGTTATGCTAAAGGCGGATGAAGACATATTTCTGGATGACCATGGGATAGAGTGGGTAGAAAATAAAGCAAACGGCAAAGCCATCCTTGTCGCGAATAACGGGAGAGCTTTTCTGGAAGGGCTTTTGGGAACACATTTGGAGGTGCTGGACATTGAGTAAACCTGTGGTAGCCATTGTTGGGAGGCCGAACGTCGGCAAATCAACGCTTTTTAATAGAGTCGTCGGCGGGTTGGTTGCGATCGTTGAGAATACCCCCGGAGTAACCCGGGACAGGCTGTATTTTGATGCGGAATGGCTTGGGAGAAAATTTATCCTCATTGATACCGGTGGGATTGAGTTTAAAGATGAAACAACTCCACTTTCCGCCAAAATGAAGCAGCAGGCGGAAATTGCTGTGGACGAAGCGGACATCGTCATATTTCTCGTGGATGCCAAGGCGAAAGTGACCCCGGATGACGAACAAATTGCCAAGTACCTGAGAAAATCCGGAAAACCGATTCTGTTGGCGGCCAATAAGGTTGAAAATTTCACAAATTTCGAAACTGAAGCACACGAATACCTGTCTCTCGGGTTTAGCGATGCCATTCCGGTTTCGGCAGTACATGGAATGAATATAGGGGATTTACTGGATACCGTTATCTCCAATTTGCCTGAAAATCCGGATGAAGATTATGATCCGGACGTAGTCAAAATCGCGGTAATCGGCAGACCGAATGTTGGAAAGTCATCAATTGTAAATATGCTTCTGGGAGAGGAAAGAGTCATCGTCAGTGACATTCCAGGAACAACAAGAGATGCGATCGATACGCCATTCAGGTACGAAGAGAGAAACTACGTTTTGATTGACACGGCAGGGATCAGAAGGAAGAAAAAAATTGCCGAAGTGACAGAAAACTATAGTGTTATCCGTTCCTTCAGGGCAGTGGACCGTGCCGATGTCGTCCTGATGGTCATTAACGCCGTTGAAGGAGTGACTGACCAGGATAAAAAAATTGTCGGATACGCGCATGAACAGGGAAAAGGCCTTATACTCATTATTAATAAGTGGGATTTAATTGCAAAAGACGATAAAACGCTGAATAAGTATGAAAAAGAGATGCGGGAAGAGTTGGCATTTATAGGCTATGCCCCCACCCAATTTGTATCTGCTAAAACCGGGCAAAGAATTAACAAAATCATGGATTTGGTTGAATTTGTAGCCGAACAGACCAGCAGACGCATCCTGACCAGTACCCTGAACAGCCAGCTCCGGGAATGGGTCCATCTGAACCCGCCTCCTTCGGACAAAGGGAAAAGGTTAAAAATACTGTATGCCACCCAGCAAAGCGTTCAACCGCCTACTTTTATTTTCTTTGTAAATGACCCTGAACTTATGCATTTTTCCTATCGGAGATATTTAGAAAACCAATTGAGAAAGAATTTTGGATTTGAGGGTTCACCGATTCGGCTGATAATGAGAAAAAGAGATGAGGAATGATCAGAGATGTCCTATTGGGTTTTTCTAATTGCCTATATATTAGGTGCGATTCCTTCAGCATATCTTGCAGGAAAATTTAACGGAATCGATATCCGCCAGCATGGAAGCGGAAATATGGGGGCAACCAATGCCTATCGTCTGCTGGGACAAAAATGGGGGATTGGTGTTTTGGTTTGTGATGCTGTCAAAGGGGGAGTTGCAACCTATCTTTGCTTATTTTCTTTCGGGGCATGGGGAGGAGTTGCCGGAGGTTTGCTGGCTATGCTTGGGCACAGCTTTAATCCTTTCTTTGGCTTCAAACCCAGCGGGAAAGGGGTTGCCAGCGGATTGGGCGTTATTACAGTACTTATTCCTAAGGTGATGCTGATTGCAATCACTGTGTTCGTTTTGGTTGTAGCGGTTAGCAGGTATGTATCCCTGGGATCGGTACTGGCAGCCTTGACGGTTTTGGTGATGGTTTTTGCCTTTAATGAGCCTGCAGCATATCAACTGTTTGCCCTAATTGCGGTTTCCATGGTTGTATTCAGGCACCGTTCCAATATGAAACGTATTTTGGACGGAACAGAAGCGAAATTTGGACACAAGAAAGGGGAGTGACGCACGTTGAAGAAAATTGCCGTATTCGGATCGGGAAGCTGGGGAACAGCCATATCCCTGGTTCTGGTCAGAGCGGGTCATAAGGTCTCTCTAATCGGGATTTTTCCAGACGAGATTGAAATCATGCTTAAGAAAAGGGAAAATGTCTCTTACCTTCCCGGGGTTTTATTGCCTGACGAAGTATCCCCCACTACCGATCTCACGGAATTGGATGCCGAAGCCGTTTTTCTGAGTGTTCCCTCTCACGCGGTAAGGGAAAGCGCCCGTCTCATTAAACCTTATCTCAGGAAAGGCTGTATCATTATCAATACCGCCAAAGGACTTGAAGAGAATACCCATTTGCGGCTTTCTCAAGTCCTGGCCGAAGAATTGCCCGATCACCCCATTGCCGTCTTATCAGGACCAAGTCATGCGGAAGAAGTCGGAAGAGATGTACCGACCGCTATCGTTGTTGCCGCAGACGAACTTACTGTGGCTGAAGCTGTTCAGGACTTGATCATGACCCCGAAATTCCGTGTTTATACCAATTTGGATAAAATCGGAGTGGAAATGGGTGGCGCCTTAAAAAATATTATTGCGCTATGTACCGGTGTTCTGGAAGGAATGAATCCCCGTGATAATACGAAAGCGGCACTCATCACCAGGGGGTTGGCTGAAATTACCCGCTTGGGTGTAGCGATGGGAGCACAGCCGCAAACTTTTTCCGGACTTTCCGGAATCGGCGACCTGATCGTTACCTGTACCAGCCTTCACAGCCGAAACCTCAGGGCGGGCCGCGCCCTAGGAATAGGTAAACCTCTTGACGAAGTGCTTAAGGAGGTTGGTATGGTCGTAGAAGGAGTAAGAACTACGAAAGTAGCCTACGAGTTAAGCAGGAAGAATGGTATCTCCATGCCGATCACAGAGCAGGCCTATCAAGTGTTATTTGAGGGACTCAGTCCCAATGAAGCACTGGTCAATCTGATGATGAGGGGAAAGAAATACGAAACGGAAGATATGGTATTTTTGGGCTATTAAAATTTCTTTGATATTCTGTATTTGATTCCCTTGATCGCTTATTTTTGACACCCTCTGAGGGTGTTATTTTTTTATGAAAATGGCCCCTCGCTTTTAGACATAAAAGCAGTATTTAGAAAATATAAATATAATGCTTGAAGTGCTAGTCCGGTTATTATCTTTAAAAATCATGAGCAACTGGAAAGGTAGATTTTGAGTCCTTACTAAGGACAGCACACTAAAAGGAGGGAAAAAATCTATGCAAAACTATGACATTTTCAGCGATATTGCTGAACGGACAGGAGGGGATATCTATTTCGGTGTTGTGGGTCCCGTAAGGACTGGGAAATCTACATTTATTAAACGTTTTATGGAACTTCTGGTCCTCCCGAACATTTCCAATGTATTTGAAAGGGAAAGGGCCAGGGATGAACTGCCGCAGAGCGGTGCGGGAAGGCGGATTACGACAACCGAACCAAAATTTATACCATCTGAAGCGGTAGAGGTAATCCTAAAAGATACGATCCACATGAACGTCAGATTAGTAGATTGTGTGGGATACTCTGTGGAAGGGGCCCTCGGTTATGAGGGGGAAGAAGATGAACCGCGTATGGTTCACACTCCCTGGAACGAAGAGGCTATTCCTTTTGAAGAAGCAGCCGAAATAGGCACCCGCAAAGTCATTACCGACCATTCCACCCTGGGTATCGTTGTTACAACAGACGGTTCTATCGCCGAAATTCCCAGAGAAAATTATCTTTCTGCCGAACAGCGGGTAATTTCAGAGTTAAAGGAAATGGGAAAACCGTTTATGATCATTCTTAACACCACCCGGCCTTATGCTGAAAACACCCTGGAGCTTTGCCGGTCTTTGGAAGGAGAATATAAAGTTCCTGTGGTTCCTGTAGATTGTATGGAAATGAACCTCAACGATATCTCCCAGGTCCTTGAAGAGCTTCTTTATGAATTCCCTGTATCGGAAGTCAATATCGAACTTCCCAAGTGGGTTGAAGAATTGGATATGTCTCATCCCATCCGTGCCAATTTTGAAGAAATTATTCAAAAGTCAATCGGGGATATCAAGCGTATACGGGATATTGACAGTGCTTTGGATATTCTCGCTCAATGCCCTCATGCCAAAGACGTTATCCTCAAAGAGACGAATCTGGGAACGGGCAGAGCAGAAATCGAAATTACCACTGAAAAGGATCTCTTTAAACAAGTTCTCGAGCAACTGACAGGGATTGAAATTGAAGGTGACCATACGCTGTTAAGAATGATCCTTGATTACAGCAAAGCCAAGAAAGAGTGGGATAAACTGGCCAAAGCCTTTGAAGATGTCCGCACCAATGGCTATGGTGTTGTTACCCCCCAACTGGATGAAATGTTCCTGGAAGAACCGGAACTTGTAAAGTCCGGTGGTCACTACGGCATTAAGCTGAAGGCCAGCGCTCCTTCCCTGCATATCCTAAGAGCGGATGTAACAACGGAAATCACTCCGCTGATCGGCACAGAAAAGCAAGCCGAAGAACTGGTAAAATACATTCTCGATGAATTTGAATCCGATCCTAAGAAAGTCTGGGGTTCGAATATCTTCGGAAAATCACTCCACGATCTGGTCAGAGAAGGAATACAAAATAAACTTTACAAAATGCCGGACAATGTCCAGATCAAATTGCAAGATACCTTGCAGCGCATCGTAAATGACGGTCATGGAGGCTTAATCTGCATCATCATTTAGTAAAAAGAAATAAGAAAGAGGCTATCGCAATAATAGCCCTTGATAAAAAAACGAAAGACGGTGACTGGCAGATGCCAGAAACCGTCTTTTGCTGTAAAAAACCACTTTTGTCTTTCTTGTATTTCCATATTGCTTATTAACATGTTGTCAGCACCAGGATACTTGATTATAAT
>LNDB01000020.1 GCA_001515265.1 Candidatus Dichloromethanomonas elyunquensis | reverse complement strand
GAGACCGCGGGGACAAAGGCCGCCGGGCGAGATGAGACCGCCGGGACAAAGGCCGCCGGGCGAGATGAGACCGCCGGGACAAAGGCCGCCAGGCGAATATAACCGGCCACAGGGTCAGCGCCTTGATGGTGCAACAAGACCTCAAAGGTTTGAAGAGGGAAATAGGTTTCAGGGTGCCAGGCCGGAAGACAGGTCCAGATTCCAAGGGCCCCGACCAGATGACGGAAGAAGACCGTCCGGCCCAAGACCACCGATGAGCGGGGAAAGACCATTCTCACCGAGACCCCAAGGTGATTTTCGACAAGCTGGGTCTCCCCGTCCTTTGGGTGATGGCAGAAGAACTCAGGGAACCCGTCCTTACACTGAAGGTGCCGGGAGAAAACCATCCCAAGGCGGACGTCCGGGTCCTGACTCCAAAAAAGCACCGCAAATGCAGCGAATCAAAATAGAAGGAAAATCAGTTGAACTCACGGTCAGTGAACAACCTGTTAAACGCCAGCCCCCCGAGAAAAAGAAGGCGCATGAAAATAAAGAATTTCTCTTTGATAAAAAACGCAATGATGAAAAAGATATCACTACAATTCTAAGGAAAAACGAAAAATCGCAAAACAAAGAAAAAAAGGACGCTGTTCCCAAACATATCGTTATTCCTGAAACCTTATCGGTCCAAGAATTCGCTTTAAGGATGAGCCGTAAGGCCGGTGAGGTTATTAAAGAATTAATGAAATTAGGGGTAATGGCAACGATCAACCAAGAGATCGATGCAGATACAGCTGCAATCGTAGCTGGTGAGATGGGAATTACTACTGAAGTCAAAGTGGAAAAATCCCTGGCGGTCATTGAAGAAATTGAGGATGATGTCTCACAACTCAAATCCCGCCCACCGGTTGTAACCGTAATGGGCCATGTTGACCATGGTAAGACATCTTTGCTCGATGCTATTCGTTCTGCGAATGTTACTGCTTCCGAGGCGGGTGGAATAACTCAGCATATCGGAGCTTATCAAGTCGAGATCAAGAATCAAAAAATTACTTTTTTGGATACTCCCGGTCATGAAGCTTTTACGGCTATGAGGGCAAGGGGAGCCCAAGTGACAGATGTGGCAGTTCTTGTTGTGGCGGCTGATGATGGCGTTATGCCGCAGACCATCGAAGCGATAAATCATGCCAAAGCAGCCAATGTCCCCATCTTGGTCGCTATTAATAAAATTGATAAAGATAATGCTAATTCGGATAGAGTTAAACAGGAATTGACAGAGTATGGCCTGGTTGTGGAAGAATGGGGCGGTGAGACCATCGCTGTTCCTGTTTCCGCGAAAACCAGAACAAACATCGAGACACTTCTGGAGATGATCCTGTTGGTTGCCGAGATGAAAGAACTCAAAGCCAACCCTAACCGTAATGCTACCGGGACCGTTATCGAAGCAAAACTGGATAAAGGAAAAGGTCCGGTTGCTACCGTACTGGTTGCCAAGGGAACGCTGAATATCGGTGATATCGTGGTCGCAGGCCATTCATTTGGCCGGATCAGAGCCATGCTGGACGATAAAGGGCGGAGGGTCAAAAAAGCGGGGCCTTCCATGCCTGTCGAAGTTCAGGGTTTGTCTGAAGTGCCGCCCGCCGGGGAGATTTTTAACGTTGTCAACGATGAAAAATTGGCCCGGCATATTACCAATGCGCGTGTAGATGAGAGAAAAGCGGAAGAAATAAAACAGAAGTCCAGAATCAGTCTGGATGACCTTTTTGATAAGATTAAAGAAGGCGAAGTCAAAGATTTGAACATCATCATTAAGGCGGATGTTCAAGGTTCTGTGGAAGCCATTAAGCAGTCATTCGTTAAACTTTCTACGCAAGAAGTCCGTGTGAATATTATCCACGGAGGAGCCGGAACTATCAGCGAATCGGACGTTATGCTGGCGGCGGCATCTAATGCAATCATCATTGGTTTTAATGTAAGACATGATTCCAATACCAAAGCTACGGCGGACCTCCAAGGCGTAGATATCAGACTGTACCGTGTTATCTATGACGCCATCGATGATGTTAAGGCAGCTATGGAAGGGCTCTTAGATCCCGACTTTAAAGAAGTGGCTCACGGAAAGACTGAAGTCCGTCAAGTGTTCAAAGTACCTAAAATCGGTACCATTGCGGGGAGTTATGTTACTGAGGGTAAAATTACCCGTTCGCATAAAATTAGGGTAATCAGAGACGGAAAGGTAATCCATGAAGGGGAGATCGAATCGCTGAAGAGATTCAAAGATGATGTCAAAGAAGTTGCGGAAGGATATGAATGCGGGATTGGTCTGAAAAACTTTAATGATATTAAAGAAGGCGATATTTTAGAAGCCTTTACGATAGAGGAAGTAAAAAGAGAGCTCTAATCTGCATTGGAGGGAATGCTAATGGCCAAGCATAGGGCTTTCCGTTTGGCGGAATCAATCAAAGAAGAAGTATCCAAGATCATTCGGGAAGATCTCAAAGACCCCAGATTGGGTTTTGTAACTGTCACCGATGTTGAGGTTGCTGATGATTTAAGGTATGCTAAAATATTTGTGAGCATCATGGGACAAGAAGATGTGGTGAAAAACAGTATGGAAGTTCTGGAGAGGGCTTCAGGTTATATCCGAAGCGAAATTGGCAAATTAATTAGACTTCGTTATGTTCCGGAAATTACTTTTAAATATGATCATTCCATAGAGCACGGAGCCCATATTTCCAAGCTCCTGCGCGAAGTTGAGGTAAAAGGTGACCCAAAAGATGATGAAGAGAACCACGATTAGTGTCCTCGAACAGATTGGATTGGAAATAGAGAAAGTGCCTGAAACGGCACTTTTCTCCCATGTTTCCCCCGATGGAGACTGTTTGGGGTCTATGCTTGCTTTAGGCCTAGCTTTGGAAAGCTTAGGGAAAAAAGTAATGTATTATAACACGGGCCCATTACCGGAAAACCTCAGGTTTTTGCCTGATATTGATAAAATTTCCAGGGTAATTCCGCGAGAACTTCCAGAAACATTGATCTTTATTGATTGTGCCGAAGCAGAAAGGGTAGAAAGTTTTTCTATCAAAAATTATTTTCAGGGAAAACAAGTGATTAATATTGACCATCATGTCTCCAACAATCTTTTCGGAACACTAAACTGGATAGACCCCGGAGCAGCGGCAACCGGAGAAATGGTCTATGGGCTGATCAAAAAACTGGGAGCCGCGATTACCAAGGATATTGCCATCAATTTATACACGGCAATCATAACGGACACCGGCAGATTCAGCTTTAGCAACACCACGGCCAAAAGTTTTAAGATTGCTGCGGAATTGGTTAAAACAGGGATAGATCTGGCAGCTATTAACAGTATTCTGTTTGAACAAAAAACTTTTTCTCAAATAAAGCTTTTGCACAAAGCTTTATCGAATTTGGAACTGCTCGAAAATGGTAAGATCGCGATCATTGTTCTTTCCCAAAAGGATTTTGAAGAAACCGGAACTGAGGAAAACCTGAGTGAAGGTTTGGTTAACTATGCCCGGAATATTGAAAGCGTGGAGGCTGCTGCTCTCCTCAAAGAGATTGAATCCGAAGAGATTAGGGTAAGTTTCCGTTCCAACACCTGGATTGATGTGAATAAAGTCGCTTCCCAATTCGGCGGCGGCGGTCATATTCGAGCTTCGGGCTGTACTGTCAATACCCCTCTTCTTACGGCTAAGCAGGCTGTTATTTCTGCTCTAGAGGAGGCCTTGAAACATGGACGGGATCATTAATGTCTTAAAGCCTGTCGGGATGACATCCACAGATATTGTAAGATGGGTACTCAGGAAAACAAAGGTTGAAAAAGCCGGACATATAGGTACTCTCGATCCCGGAGCTGCCGGGGTACTGCCTGTTTGTGTCGGTAAGGCCACAAGACTGGCAGAATACCACACTGTACTGGGGAAAACTTATCGTGCTGAGATTACCTTAGGAATTACCACCGCTACTCAGGATGCTTTTGGTGAAGAAATATTCAGGACTGTACCTAATATCTCACAGCAAAACTTCGAGCAAACTTTAGAAAAGTTCGTTGGCGAAATTGAGCAGATCCCCCCTATGTATTCGGCAGTCAAGAAAAATGGGAGACCCCTTTATGAATATGCCCGTAAAGGACAGGAAATCGCTAGGGAAAAACGGCATGTAACGGTTCACCGGTTGGAAATGATAGAGTGGGATGAACAAACTTACCCCAAGGCCTTAATGGATATCGATTGTTCTAAAGGCACTTACATCCGTACTTTATGTCATGATATCGGAATGGCATTAGGCTGTGGAGCTCATATGTCTTTCTTGCTGAGGTTAAGGGCAGGAAAGTTTTTGTTGGAATCGGCTTATACCTTGGAGGAAATAGAAAAAAATATTTCTAATCAGGATTATCGGTTTCTCCTCAATTCAGAATGGGGATTGGAATTGCCTGAAGTCAGGATTTTACCGCATAGGCTCAAAGCTTTCCAGAATGGTCTTGCTACGGGAAAGGCAATGGTTGAGGGGGAGATCCCAGATGAAAGTATCCCTGTAAAAGTGTTCTGTGAGGGTGATTTTATTGGTATTGGGATTTGGAATGATGGTTGTCTATGTCCCAGTAAAGTATTATGTTAATGGATATTGGGGGGAAGCGGCTTGAAAATAATTCATATCGAACCTGGGCAGCAATATCAACCCTCAGTAATCGCTTTGGGAAATTTTGACGGGGTTCATTTAGGCCATCAAAAATTACTGCATGTGGGTCTGCAAAAAGCTAAGCTGCTTCAGATCGGCTTATCAGTTCTTCTTTTTGATCCTTATCCCCTAAAAGTGCTTTACCCAGAAAAAAAATTGAATCTTCTTACCGGGAAGGAAGAACGGCTGACACTTTTTGAAAAGATAGGAGTAAATCAGGTATTTCTGCTGCCTTTTACTTTGGATTTTGCCACTACTTCACCGCTGGAATTCGTTGAGAAAATTCTTCTGAACATTGGTGCCGTACACGTTGTAGTCGGCTTTAATTATTCCTTTGGATTCCAGGGCAAGGGAAATCCTAAAGATTTGGAAGAAATGGGAAATCAATTCGGGTTTGGGGTTAGTGTCATTCAAGCCCAGAAGATCGGAGAAAAGATTATTTCTTCCACGGAAATCAGGCGCTATCTTATCAATGGAGAAATTGAAACGGCTAAAGAGATGATCGGGAGAGTCCCGAAAATCACCGGTAAAGTGGTTCATGGGGATGGGCGCGGAAGAAACTTGGGCTATCCTACTGCGAATGTCCAGGCGGATGAAGATCTGCTTATCCCCAAAAATGGAGTCTATGCCGTGACAAGCGAGATTGACGGCATTATCTACGGGGGGATGATGAATATTGGAGTCAGACCTACATTTACGGATGAAAAAGAAAAAACAATTGAAATATATTTCCTCGACTATCACGGAGATTTATACGGAAAAGAACTGGACATTAGTATTGAAGCCCGTTTGCGCCCGGAAAGGAAATTTAATGGGAAGGAAGAAATCATTCGCCAACTCAACAAGGATAAAGAAGAAGCAGTACGTGTTCTTTCTACAAAATTAAAAAATTCTTATCAGAAGAAATGTTAGAACGCCGATTATTGCGCTTTCCCAGATTAGCGTAATATTTTTTACAATCGTTTAACAAAATTATTATTATTAACTCCCCCCTAATAAAGTATAATGATAGATAATAATAAAATAGGGGGATCGTTCATTGAGAAAAACGTATGTTTTGGATACCAACATTTTGCTTCATTCCCCTTTAGCTCTCTTATCATTTAAGGATAACGACGTGATTATACCTGACTGTGTTCTTGAAGAATTGGATAACAATAAAAGGCATCATGACGCTGAGATCAGAGCAAATGTCCGGCTGATAGGAAGAATGTTGGATGAATTAAGGACAAAAGGTTCTCTTTATGACGGTGTGATTTTAGAAAACGGCGGTACCCTGAAGATTGAACTGAATAGCAGAGATGAATCCATTGTTTTCCCTGAAAATTGGGAGTTGGATAAAGTAGATAATCGTATCCTTGCTCTGACCAAAAGTCTTCAGAAACAGAGAAAAAATGTAGCTTTAGTCAGCAAGGATATTTTCTTAAGGGTTAAAGGCGATGCCTTGAAAATTTTGGTTCAGGACTATACCACAGACCAAGTTGCCGATTTAGACAGACAATATTCCGGATGGATGGAAATGGTGGTAACCGATAACAAAATTGACAAGTTGTTCGAAGAGAAAGAGATTAAAAAACTTCGACAAAAAGAAGCCAAAGAATTGATTGAAAATCAATATATTTTGCTGACTTCCAATAGCAATTCCAAAAAAACGGCTTTGGCAAGGTATTCCGATGGTTTTCTCAGACTGATTGACGGTAAGAAAAGATTTTTTAACTTTGACCTTACCGTTCATCAAAAATTTGCCAGAGATGCGCTGCTCGATCCTGAAGTTCCCCTCGTTACGATCAGTGGTCCCACCGGTTCGGGAAAAACACTTCTGGGTTTAGCAGGAGGTCTGGAACAGACCATCAATAAAGAATTATATAGAAGAATCCTCATCTGCAGGCCGTTAAGAGGGGTAGACGAAGAAATCGGGACTCTTCCCGGTGATGAACAACAAAAAATCGGCCCTTATCTGAGACCTATCCTTGATAATCTGGAACAGATTCTTGGGGGTGAAGAAGACGGTATTGAGATCAAATCCAAAAAGTTTAGCAGTCAAAATGGAGAAAAATATGAATACCAGCGTCGGAAGAACAGCAAGATAGACTATCTTTTTGAAGCTCGTAAGATTGAAATGGAAGCGATCATGTATATTCAGGGCAGGAGCATTCAAAAACATTATATTTTAATTGATGAGGCGCAAAATTTAACTCCAAAACAAGCGAAAAGTATTGTAACGAGGGCCGGAATTGATACGAAAGTTGTACTCGTTGGTGATCCGGGACAAATCAATCATCCCTATTTGGATGCCAGGACAAATGGACTTTCCTGGGTAGTGGAAAAGATGAAAGGCAGCCGATACCACGCCCATATAACATTGCCATTGGTTAAAAGATCCCCATTGGTTGCTGAAGCCGAGGAAAGAATGAGATAAATCCCGCTTTACAAATAAAAAAGAATAGGTTAAACTTACAAAAGTAACCGCTGACTGGGTTTAACGATTCTCCGGCGTTTTACTTGGCAGCAGGCATTTTAAAATAAGGGAGGTAATTTCTGATGTTAACACCTGAAAAGAAAAAGGACATTATTACCAAATTTCAACAACATGAAGGTGATACGGGTTCACCCGAAGTACAAATCGCTCTTTTAACAACCAGAATTAATGAGTTGACAGAGCATTTCAAGACTCACAAAAAAGATCATCATTCCCGTCGCGGCCTTTTAAAATTAGTCGGTCAGCGCAGGGCACTTCTCAATTATTTAATGAAATCCGATTTTAACCGCTATCGTAAAATTATAACTGACTTGGGATTACGTCATTAATCTTACAAAAATCAGTGTATTCGTTGCAGAGGAGCGAAAAAATTCGCTCCTTGTTTATTAAATGTATGAAAATAACAAATATCTTTAATTCCCGTTTTTTTTTGGCTAATGCAGGAAATAATAAATAATATGTCGAACATTTATCAGATTGTTGATAAAAAGAAGCGTTGTTTAAGGAGGTTTCAGCGTGACTCAGGAAGTACTAGAACGCTCATTATTAGTAGGGAATAGAAAACTTTCATTCGAAACCGGTATAATTGGCCGTCAGGCTGGGGGAGCAATTTTCTCCAGATATGGTGATACAGTAGTATCCGCTTTTGCGACAGGCAGTTCTTTACCACGTGAAGGAATAGATTTTTTTCCGTTAACCGTTGATATGGAGGAAAGATTTTATGCTGTGGGAAAAATACCCGGCGGATTTATTAAGAGAGAAGGAAGACCCAGCGAAAGGGCTACTTTGTCTGCAAGGCTGATTGACCGGCCAATAAGGCCTCTTTTTCCGGAAGGGTATCGTAATGACGTTCAAGTTGCTGCCATGATCATGTCTGTTGACCAGGATTGTGCTCCTGATGTAACCGCTATCAATGCGGCATCTGCAGCACTGACCATCTCGGATATTCCGTTTGAGGGACCTATTGCCGCAGTCATCATCGGTCTCGTTGACGGAGAATATGTCGTTAATCCTACAGTAGAGCACATGGAAGACAGCAAGATGCAATTATATGTAGCAGGTACTAAAGATGCTGTTATGATGGTCGAAGCCGGCGCTCAAGAAGTTCCTGAAGATCAGATGCTGGAAGCCATTATGTTCGGCCACGAAGAAATCAAAAGGATTGTCGGATTTATTGAGGCTTTCCGGGAGGAAGCCTTGAAAATCGGCTTAGCAAAACCCAAACGGGAAGTCAGTGTTGTGGAAATTCCGCAGGAGATTACTGACAGAGTAAAATCATGGTCGTATGCTAAATTAGATCAAGCCATTCGAATAGAAGAAAAATTAGCAAGGCAAGAAGCAGTAGAACAGGTGAAGCAGGAGGCATTGACCTTCTTTGCTGAAGAATTTCCGGAGCAGCTGGGTTTAGTCGCAAAAATTCTTGAAGATATTGTGCATAAAATTGTCCGCAGATTGATTACAGTGGAACATATCAGACCTGACGGCAGAGCTTTGGATGAAATTAGGAAGATTACGGTAGAAGTAGGCCGTCTCCCACGAACCCATGGAAGTGCCTTGTTTACGAGAGGGCAAACTCAGGTTTTGACTGTGACGACACTGGGGGCAGTAGGTGACGAGCAGATTATTGACGGGCTGGGGTTGGAAGAATCTAAAAGGTATATGCATCATTATAACTTCCCTCCTTTTAGTGTGGGTGAAGTTCGGCCCATGAGAGGTCCGGGAAGGCGTGAAATCGGACATGGTTCCTTAGCGGAGCGAGCTTTAGTGCCGGTTATTCCTACAGAAGAAGAGTTCCCCTATACGATCAGATTAGTTTCAGAAGTCTTAGAATCCAACGGATCCAGCTCCATGGCATCCGTCTGCGGCAGTACGCTTTCTTTAATGGATGCGGGAGTCCCGGTCAAAGCCCCAGTTGCGGGGATTGCCATGGGTTTAATTCAGGAGGATGGCCACATCGCTATTCTCACGGATATACAAGGACTGGAAGATCACGATGGGGATATGGACTTTAAAGTTGCAGGTACGGCGAAAGGGGTTACCGCCCTCCAAATGGACATCAAAATTAAAGGGGTTAACCGGGAGGTTCTGTCCAAAGCTTTGGAACAAGCGAAAGCGGGCAGGATGTTTATTCTTGATAAAATGCTTGCAGTCATACCGGAAGCCAGGAAAGAGCTTTCTCCTTATGCCCCCCGCATTATCACTTTCAGCATTCATCCTGATAAAATCAGAGATGTCATCGGCCAGGGCGGAAAAATTATTAAGAAAATTGTTGAGGAAACCGGGGCTAAGATTGATATCGAAGATGACGGAAGAGTATTCATTTCTGCTGTAGACGGTGAGGCTGGAGAAAAAGCATCCAGGATTATTCAATCCCTGACCCAGGATATTCAGGTTGGACAGATATATAAAGGCAAAGTTGTCCGGATTATGGATTTTGGTGCATTTGTAGAAGTTATTCCTGGGGTCCTTGGACTTCCGGGAAAAGATGGGTTGGTTCATATTTCGCAGCTGGATGTCAATCGTGTAGCCAAAGTGGAAGATATCGTCAAAATCGGAGATGAAATTCTTGTGAAAGCTACAGGGATTGATAAACAAGGCAGACTTAACCTGTCCAGAAAGGAAGCCCTAAGCCCTGAAAAAAGCGAGAACAAATAACATCATCAGGTAATGGAAATAAAACGTCTGACTTCTTTACCGCTTGCATATCCATGTAAGGGGGGAGTTAGATGTTTGTTTTTCGTATCAACAAAACTCACTTTAAAATAGTTACGTTGGCTGTGGTTTTTTTAAGCCTTGCCTTCATTCAGAATAGGGCCACAAGGGTAACCGGGAATCTGCCAATCCCTTTGGAACAGGTAAAAACAGGTGAAAAGGCCATCGCCGTAACGATCAATGTGGATTGGGGAGAGGAATATATTCCTAAAATACTGGATATTTTAGACCAGTATCAAGCGAAGGCTACTTTTTTTGTAACGGGTCGCTGGGCAGCAAAGAACCCGGAGCTTCTACAGAAGATGGCAGAACGGGGGCACTTGATTGGGAATCATGGATACTATCATTCTCACCCCGATCAATTATCAGTTATGAAAAATAAAGAAGAAATCATGATGACTGAAAAAGTAATTGAAAAGCTTATCTTCAGAAAGACAACCTTTTATGCTCCCCCGTATGGAGAAAGAGGCCGCAATGGCCTCTTTGCGGCAGACCAGCTGGGATATACCACTGTTCTCTGGACCTTCGATACCATTGATTGGCGGCCTGACAGTACGCCTCAAGTGATCGCCCAAAGGATCATTAACCCCAAACTGAAAAATGGGAAGCCGCTCGAAAAAAAAGGCGCAATCATCCTGATGCATCCCAAAGAGAATACGGTTATTGCTCTTCCCCGGATTTTATCCTATTTTCAGCAAGAAGGTTTCAAAATGGTAACGATAGAAAACTTAATAACATCAGAGCGATCGGGAAATACTACTCCTTGAAAGATTTAAAGGGGTGGTAAAATGTTAAAGTACCGGACGCGGGTAATTATTTGCGTCTTTCTATTTGTATTGATCTCCGTAAATGTATCGTATGCAGAAAGTTCTCCGGCTTTAGGCGGAGATCAAGCAGTTTTCAGCTCTTCCCAAGAAACAGAAGACATCACTGTTGATACTTCCGGTGTTTCAGGCGAAAAATGGAGCTTACCCTCTGTATCGGCTCATTCAGCCATTCTCATGGATGCTGTAACAGGAGATATCCTTTACAACCGGGATGGATATAAACAACGGCCCCCGGCCAGCACTACCAAAATATTAACTGCTATCGTAGCTTTGGAAATGGCCAATTTAGATGAAGTATCCACCATTAGTGAGAAAACCGATCGGGTTGGAGAATCTTCTATTTATTTAAACAGAGGAAACAAAATAAAACTTGGAGAATTAATAGAGGGAGCCCTTGTCAAGTCGGGAAATGATGCTTGTGCCGCAATTGCAGAACAAACTGCTGGAAGTATCGAGGAATTTGCGGAACTGATGAATGAGAAAGCCATTTCTTTGGGCGCCTATCGTTCTAATTTTGTAAACCCGCATGGTCTGCCTGATAAAAGTCATTATTCAACTGCCTATGATCTCGCCGTTATTGCCAGGTACGCCATGAACAATCCTGTTTTCAGCAAAATCGTAGGGCAAAAGATTTCCACGATTAATTTTGAACAACCTCAGAAATCCGAAATTTTTAAGAATACAAATAAATTGTTATGGAATTATCCTTTAGCAGACGGGGTTAAAACGGGAACAACCAATGCTGCAGGCAAATGTCTTGTAGCTTCAGCCAGTAAAGAAGGAAGAAGGCTGATTTGTGTAGTGCTCAATGCTCCTGACCGGTTCGGGGATGCGGCAAGGCTCATGGAATGGGGTTTCAGCCGTACAGCAATCGTTTCAATAGGTAAAAAAGGTGATTTCGTGGGTTACTATCCCGGTTATGGTGAGAAAATTCCTGCTGTGTTGCAGCGGGATATCACACTTTGTTTGGAAAAATCAAAAATGAAAGATCTTATTACAGAACAAGAATATCTCGGAAAAATCTCACTTCCCATTAAAGCGGGAGAGATATTAGGCAATTACAGGGTTATGATTGGAGATGCGATGATAGAAAAAATTCCGCTTGAGTCTTCAGGCGATTATAACGGAGGTCCGGCAGATATTTCAGGGACCGTCAAATCTATTGTCAATCGTTTTATGGATTTGTTGGACAAAAAAGGATAAACTATATTTAGTTTGATAACAGGCAGTAATGAGTTATGATAGGTATGTGATGATATGGTTAGGAGGATGTAAGTGTGTATCAGAAACATGTATTGCCTAACGGGGTTAGAATACTGACGGAAGAGATTGATTATGTACGGTCTGTGGCGATCGGGATATGGGTTGGAGCGGGTTCCCGGAATGAAACCGAAGGATATGAAGGAATTTCTCATTTTATTGAACATATGTTTTTTAAAGGGACAGAAAAACGTACTGCCAGGCAGCTCGCCGAATCTTTGGAAGCGGTCGGGGGACAATTAAATGCTTTTACAACCAAGGAATTTACCTGTTATTATGCCAAGGTTTTAGATGAAGACATTGCTTTGGCGATTGATGCTTTAAGTGACATGTTTTTTAACTCCAGGTTTGACAGCAAAGAAATTGAGAAAGAAAAAAACGTTGTGATTGAAGAAATCAAAATGTATCAGGATACACCGGATGAACTCATTCATGATCTTTTTTCTCAGTATGTCTGGAATGAACATCCCCTGGGGAAACCAATCCTCGGAGCAGAAGATACGATTAAGGACTTGAATCGTGATAAGATCCAACGCTATCTTCAGACAAAATATACTCCTGATAAAGTTGTAATCGCGGTTGCAGGAAAAATAGATCAGGATGAAATCTTAAAACAACTGTCCATTTTCGGCGACTTTCAACGGAAGAGAGAAGATGTAGCAGTAGGGGAACCGAATGGCAGCGTTATTCGGAAAGCCGTTGGTAAAGATACGGAGCAAATGAATTTGGTCATCGGGGTTCCGGGATTGGGGCAGGATGACGAAGATATGTACGTGATGCATATTATCAATAATATTCTCGGCGGCGGATTAAGTTCCCGGCTTTTCCAAGAGATCAGGGAACAAAGAGGTTTAGCATATTCCGTCTATTCATACCACTCTACTTTTGTTGATACGGGGTTATTTGCAATTTATGCAGGAACAAGCCCTGCAAAAACTCAAGACGTGATTCAATGTATATTAAATGAAATGAATATTATAAAAGCAGAGGGTATCACAGAGGAAGAATTGAAAAGGACGAAAGCGCAAATTAAAGGCAATCTTTATTTGGGGCTTGAGTCCGTCAGCAGCAGAATGAGCAGGATTGGGAAGACAGAATTAAGTTTTGGCAAAGTCAAAACAGCAGAAGAAGCCGTAGAAAAACTGGAAAAGGTAACCTTATCCGATGTTAAACGGGTGTTGGAACGGTTGTGGATTCAAGACAAAATAAGCATATTGACTTTAGGTCAAAAAGGTTTTAACATGGATTTTGACCGAATTATACAGGAGTCGGTAGATAAGAGATGCTAAATCGGACAGGCAAATTTTATACATACATTAACCGCTTACGAGCGGTTTTTTTATCGGAGAAGGAAATCGGAGGGTGGCCGAAGAAATTAAATTATGATCATCATTGAAAACCGAGAAAGTTCATTAAGATAACAAAACGAAAGTGTGAGCAAGATGAACCCAAATAAAGGAAGTCGTAACTTGTTAGACATCAAAATAAAAAAATTAGACAGGACGGGTAATGCTAAAATCCCGGAATATGCCACTCCTGGAGCTGCAGGAGCGGATTTGTATGCCTCCCTAAACGAGGATATGATCATTAAACCGGGAGAAAGAGTTGTGATACCTACAGGAATAGCTTTGGAACTTCCCGGACCCCAATTCGTGGCTTTGGTTTTTGCCCGGAGCGGGCTGGCTTCTAAAAAAGGCTTGGCCTTAAGCAATGGCGTAGGGGTAATCGATTCGGACTTTCGCGGAGAGATTAAGGTATTGTCTGTAAATCTAGGGCAGGAGGCTATTGTCATTCAAAACGGAGACAGAATTGCGCAGATGCTTTTTACCAATGCTTATCAGGCATCGTTTTTAGAAGTCGAAGAACTAGGAGACACCCTCCGGGGAGAAGGCGGGTTTGGGTCGACGGGGCGGAAATAATTAATGATAGCATATCGCATCTGAACTTTTCATAGATATCCCTAGGGGTGATTCTGTGAAAATATTGATCAGTATCCTGCTTATCGGCGGGATGGTTGTTTCCATAAAGACAAGACAAAAAATGATGATGTGGCGGTCTCCAAACAGTCCCAATACATTATCAAAAGCAATTACTCAGCTTGTTGGGACCGCCGGGGGCATCTATTTATCCTTGGAACTGCTTCTGACTTTTATCGGGATACCGGAATCGATATGGGATCCTCCCTCCCTCTATTATTTTAAACCCTTAGCAGTGTGTTCACTTTTTATTGCGATTGTCCAGCCATACGGGCAAAAGATGATGTCAAATATCAATAAGAGGAGAGGATAGCGTGCTATTAAGTGAATTAGCGGGGAAAGAAATTGTCAATCTGCACGATGGGGCAAAACTTGGGCTAATCGGCGACAGTGATATTAAAATAAACAATAACGGCAGGATTGAAGCATTAATTATTTCATCACGTTCGGGATATAGTTGGTTTTTTAATCGGAATAATGAAAAAGAAGGAGACTTCGTAGTTGTTCCATGGAAAGCGATTAAGAAGGTCGGGAGTGAGGTAATTATCGTTGATATCGACTATGCCGAATTCATTTAATTTCTGCCTTTGTTTGACAGGCTCCATGCGTTATAATAAAATATGAAGAGTTCCAACCCCGAACTTCATTTCGGGGTTTTGCATTATGGAAACCATCAGGAGGAGTTATCTTGAATAGAATTCGGGTGTTTGTGGCCGGTGCCTGTGGAAAAATGGGCCAGGAAACTGTCCGGGCCATCCTTAAAGAGGAAGATTTGGAAATTGTCGGTGTCTCAGATGTCCAGAACCAAGGAATGGATATTGGATTAATTCTTGGAATAAATCCTTTGGGAATAAAAATTTCGGGAATGCTAAACGTACAATATATGAAAGAAGTAAAAGCTGATGTCCTAGTAGACTTTACGAATCCGCAGTCCGTTTTTGCTAATGCCAAAGAAGCGATTAAAGCTGGAGTAGTCTCTATTATCGGAGCAACAGGACTGGATGAGCAGGAAATTACAGAATTAGAGGAAATGGTAAAAGAACATCAGGCCGGAGTTTTTATAGCGCCTAACTTTGCCCTTGGAGCTATTTTAATGATGAAATACGCAAAAGAGACAGCAAAATATTTTAGTCATGTAGATATTATTGAGTACCATCATGACAATAAACTGGATGCTCCTTCCGGAACCGCACTAAAAACCGCAGAAATGATATCACATATTCGTAAACCCATGATACAGGGGCATCCCAATGAGTATGAAAAGATTCCGGGATCACGGGGAGGCGATATGAACGGAATACATATTCATTCCGTCCGCTTACCGGGTATGGTTGCCCATCAGGAAGTCATTTTCGGTGGCTATGGTCAAACATTAACGATCAGGCATGACGCTTACACCCGTGAAACCTATATGCCCGGAGTACTGTTAGCTATACGGAAATCATTTCAGATGAAAGGACTCATTGTAGGTTTAGAGAATTTCCTGGATTAGGAGAAATTCTTTAAGCACCGCGTTCTTTGCCTGCTCATATAATGGATAGTAGTTTACCGGACACTATCCAACAAGGAGGCATAAGTATGAGTGCGGTACTTGAAGGAGTACGCCTGGCAATCATCGGCGGTGATGACAGGGAGATTTACCTTATCCCCGAATTGCTGAGACTCGGAGCCTACATTATCGGGCTCGGTTTGGAAAAATCTTCTCTCGGGAATAGTATCGAACATGCACAATCCTTTAAAAATGTTGTGGAAAAAGCGGATGCGCTTATCTTTCCTATGTTTGGGACGGATGAGCGGGGCTTAGTTAAAGCAAAATATTCCAATTTGCCCATTATTTTCAATAACGATGTCCTGGAATCTATTCCACCTGGTGTCCCTCTTTTTATAGGCTGGGCCCGGCCGGCCTTAAAAAAGGCGGCGCAGAAATTACACATAGAAGTAATTGAAGTTGCGAACAGGGACGAAGTAGCGATTCTAAATTCTATCCCATCGGCCGAAGGGGCAATTCAAATGGCCATGGAGGCAACCAATATCACAATACATAGCAGTAACAGCTTTGTATTGGGTCCTGGGAGAACAGGGATGACCCTTGTTAATATGCTCAAGGGGCTGGGTGCCAAGGTGACCGTAGCCGCTCGGAAACCGGCTGATATAGCTCGTGCTCTGGAAATGGGAGTCAGTATTATTGAGTGTTCTGAATTAAAAAAGGAAATCTGGAAAGCAGATATTGTCTTTAATACTGTACCTGCACTTATTTTAGACAGAGAAATATTAGAAAACATGTCCAGAGAAGCCGTCATTATTGACCTCGCATCGATTCCCGGCGGAACGGACTTTGAATACGCTCAGATGCTGGGAATCAAAGCGCAGCTTGCACCAGGACTTCCCGGCATTGTAGCTCCCAAAACCGCAGGTAAAATTTTAGCACAAATATATCCCCCTCTCATTAAAGAACATCTTTCCCAGCAATGGAAAGCTGCAATGAAAGGGGGGACGCATATATGAGATTTGAAGGAATGAAAATAGGATTTGCACTAACGGGATCTCATTGCACGCTGGCTGAAACGGTTAAGGTTCTGGAACAACTTGTTGAAGAAGGTGCAGATATTACTCCGGTCATCTCCTATGCCGTGGATCAGATGGACACCAGATTCGGAAAAGCGCACGAATGGAGAGAAAAATTAAGAAAAATAACCGGGAAAGAACCACTCAGAACAATTCCGGAAGTAGAACCAATTGGACCGAAAAAAATGTTTGATTGTGTTGTTATCGCTCCATGTACCGGCAATACCTTGGCTAAATTTACGAACGGCATCACCGATACCCCTGTATTAATGGCTTCTAAAGCCCACTTAAGAAATCTTGGTCCGGTTGTTATTGCGGTTTCTACCAATGACGGACTTGGAGCTAATGCTAAAAATATTGGGGAATTGCTTTCTACAAAAAATATTTACTTAGTACCATTTGGGCAAGATAGTCCTTTGAAGAAAGCCAATTCCTTAGTAGCGCATATGGACAAAATTCCGGCTACGATTCTGGAGGCGGTCAATGGAAAACAGATTCAGCCTCTTCTGGTAGAATTTACTTCTTATGTTTAATTTTCTGATTTAGTATTCTTATAATATGAAGGGCATGTGCTGCAAATTTAGTGTTCTGATATACAGAACACTAAATTTAGTTAAAAAGATTTTTCTGTGAAACAATGGCTTACAAAATAATAACTTGCTGTTATAATATAGAAGAAGTTACGAAGGAGGAGAATTCACTTGCGTATCTTGGTTCAAAAATTTGGCGGGACTTCTGTTGCCAATCCTGAAAGAAGAGTACAGGTCGCAGCTAAGGTAACAGAAGCAGTCAGTCAGGGTCATTCGCCCGTAGTGGTTGTCTCTGCAATAGGACGCTCCGGCGATCCGTATGCTACAGATACTTTTATAAAAATGGTTTCCGGTATTTATTCAGAGGTACCCAAAAGAGAAATGGATCTCTTGATGAGTTGTGGAGAAGTGATTTCCGGAGCAGTGATGGTCGGTACTTTACAAAGTATGGGATTGGAAGCAGTTCTATTAACCGGGGGACAGGCTGGAATTATTACAAATAATTGCTTTGGCGATGCAAGGATTATCCGTATTGAGCCCGAAAAAATTCTTCATCAACTGGAAGAAGGCAAAGTGGTTGTTGTAACCGGTTTTCAAGGTATAACAGAAGACGGACAAATTACTACTTTGGGCCGCGGCGGCAGCGATACTACCGCATCTGCAATCGGAGTAGCACTGAACGCCGAAGCAATTAATATTTATACCGATGTAGAAGGAATTATGACCGCGGATCCCCGTATTGTGGAAGATGCAAAAATACTTGACGTTGTTACTTATAATGATATTTGCCACTTGGCGCATCAGGGGGCAAAAGTCATACATCCGCGGGCGGTGGAGATTGCTATGCAGAAGAATATTCCTTTAAGGGTAAAATGCGCATTTTCGGATGCTCCGGGAACCTTAGTCACGAATATTCAACCTGATATGGCTGAAGGTTCGGATGCTATCAGCGATCGGATAATAACCGGAATTGCCCATACACCGAATGTAACGCAAATTAAGGTGAACATTATTAATGAAGAAAATAAGACGCAAGCTGTTAAAAAAATCTTTAAAGGAATGGCGTTAGCTGATATCAGCGTTGATTTTATTAGCGTTCAACCTGAAAAAGTTCTTTATACCGTTAGGGATGAACTGGGTGAGAAGGCAGTGAACATATTAAAAAATACAGGTTTTGAACCGGAAGCATTGCCAAGCTGCGCGAAAGTTGCCTTGGTTGGAGGCGGGATTGCAGACGTTCCCGGAGTAATGGCCAATATGGTCGAAGCATTAGCCGAAAGCGGTATAGAAGTACTCCAATCTGCAGATTCCCATACTACTATCTGGGTTCTGGTGAAAAAAGAGCAAATGGTTTCGGCAGTACAATCTTTACACAAAAAATTTCAATTAGGTAAATAGAGGGCATTATTTATTACACTTTTCATATTCCTATATTATAGATAGAATTTGCTTTCGCTCGGGGAGACTGGCAAAAAGAAAGTACACTATACAAAAACGTTAGGCAGATGTCTTAAGTACGTGGGGGGAACGGTATTATGTTTGGAAGAGTATTAACCGCAATGGTCACACCATTTAATGACCAGCTTGAAGTAAATTTTAGTGCAGCAGCTGAAATTGCAAAACATCTTGCCGCAAACGGTTCGGATGGAATCGTAGTGGCAGGTACTACGGGCGAAACACCAAATCTGACTAAAGAAGAAAAAATTAACCTCTTTAAACAAGTACGGCTGGCTGTCGGAAACACTTGCAAAGTGATTGCGGGAGTTGGTACATATTCAACAAGAGAAAGCGTTGAACTTGCTCATGAAATATTCGATTGCCAACTGGATGGGATTATGGCCGTTGTACCATATTATAATAAACCTACCCAGGAAGGGTTGTACCAGCATTTTAAAGCCATAGCAGAAGCCGCAGATTTGCCGGTTATGCTTTATAACATTCCAGGCAGAACAGTAGTGAACTTGCTGCCTGAGACAGTAAAACGACTGGCTCAAATACCCAATATTGTGAGTATTAAAGAAGCAGCCGGGTCTATGGATCAGGCAAGTGAACTTCGAAGTATTCTTCCTGATTCTTTCGCGATTTATTCAGGAGATGATTCGCTGACTTTACCGATGCTGTCTTTGGGCTGTTCGGGAATTGTCAGCGTTGCTTCGCATCTGATTGGGAATCAAATTCAAAAAATGATTGACGCATTTCTCCAAGGAGATATAAAGAAGGCATTACAATGGCATCTTCTTCTCCTGCCAATTTTTAAGGGAATGTTTATTACAACGAATCCGGTTCCAGTTAAATATTTGTTAAACGAACTTGGATTTCAGGCTGGTGCATACCGCTTGCCAATCGTGGACCCTTCTCCCTCTGAACAGGCCTTTCTGAAAAATCTTTTGGGCAGTATTCAAGCACTTCCAGAAACGATATAAATTTTTTTGTTAAATATTGCAAATTTTTTTTTCTTCGGCAGGTCTGCCGAAGTTTTACTTTTATTGCAGATTGGGCAATAATAATGACATAAGAACTCTTGTGTACTTGCACTTGTGGTTGTTCGGGACTATAATATAGATAATGTTATGTGTGCGGCTAACTGTATAGACATGTACCTGAACCTAGAGGTATTGTTTTTGCGCTTTTTAATTATGGAGAATACTTCGGGGTATCTTATTGTTTTCTTTTGGTCTAACAGCGTCTGAACAAAAACAAGAAATGGTTTACGATATAAAAAACATATGGAGGTGTTGCCTTTGCCAAAAGAACACAAGCTACAAATCATTCCGCTAGGGGGATTGGGTGAGGTCGGAAAAAATATGACCATAATCCGGTATGACAATCAAATGATTATGATTGATGCCGGGTTGGCTTTTCCGGAAGATGACATGCTGGGAATAGACATCGTGATACCTGATTATTCCTATGTTATTGAAAACAAGGACTTGCTTCTGGGAATTTTAGTTACCCATGGACACGAAGATCATATCGGAACCATACCCTACCTTCTGAGGGACATTGATGTGCCTATTTTCAGTACAAGTCTGACTTTGGGATTAATTCAGGCAAAACTAAAAGAAAGCAATATTAACTCTATGAAATCGACTGCCGTGAAACCCGGTGATAGCATTAAGCTGGGAATCTTTAAAGTTGATTTTATAAGAGTAAGCCACAGTATACCTGATTCCGTTGGACTGGCAATTCATACTCCCCTTGGAACTATCGTTCATACCGGGGATTTCAAGCTTGATCATACCCCGGTTACCAATGAGATTCTAGATATTTATAAGTTTTCGGAACTTGGACAAAAGGGTGTCCTTTGTTTAATGTCAGACAGCACCAATGTGGAACGACCGGGTTTTACAATGTCTGAACGCAGAGTAGGGCAAATGTTTGACGAAGTATTCCGAAATGCCAAAGATAGAATAATATTGGCGAGTTTTGCCTCAAATGTCCATAGGGTGCAACAGGTCATTACAGCTGCATTTAAAACCAATAGAAAAGTTGCGATCGTTGGAAGAAGTATGCTCAATTATGCGACGATTGCCTCGGAATTGGGATATTTAATGATCCCGGAAGGTACTTTGGTTGAGTTAGAAGAACTTCTCCAGCTTCCCAGTAATCAAGCATGTATCATAACGACCGGGAGTCAGGGCGAACCCATGTCTGCTTTGACCAGGATGGCTATGAACGATCATAAGCGGCTGGAGATTCAACCGGGAGATACTGTTGTTATTTCAGCCAGTCCTATCCCCGGAAATGAAAAATCTATCGCCAGAACGATTGACCAATTATTTAAGTTAGGCGCTAACGTCATTTATGAGTCTATGTCTGGAGTGCATGTTTCCGGGCACGGAAGTCAAGAAGAGCTTAAACTGATGCTGAATATGGTCAAACCAAAATATTTTGTCCCTGTTCACGGCGAGTACCGAATGCTTATCAAGCACGGACAATTGGCCGAGCAGCTTGGGATAGCACAGGAAAATATTTTTGTGGCTGAGAATGGAAGCGTTATTGAGTTTAACAGGCACGGGGCTTCCATAGCCGGAAAAGTGGCATCCGGAAGAATTTTGGTTGACGGATTGGGTGTTGGAGATGTTGGAAATATTGTTTTACGGGACAGAAAACAGTTATCACAAGACGGTATTTTAATTGCTGTAATTGCTTTAAGCCGTTCCACCGGAGAAATTGTCGCCGGACCGGATATTGTTACCCGGGGATTTGTTTATGTTCGGGAATCGGAATCAATGTTGGATGAAGCCAAGGAAAAAATAAGACAAACGACTGAACGCTGCCTGGAAAATGGAATTGTCGAATGGGCCCTATTGAAGAATCAGATCAGGGATACGCTTGGTAAGCATCTTTATGAAAAAACTAGACGAAGACCGATGATCTTACCTATTATTCAAGAAGTAAAATAATAAATTTGAAGGACCTGTTTCGAAGACAGCTGATACCTTGATGGCCTTCAAAATAGGCTAAAAATCAATATCCGTTTCCGAGATCAAAATCAAGTATCTTTTCGATTGGGAATAAAGTTTCCTTGCACCTCTGATACTATGATTAATTGCTTTTTAGCTAAAAACTGTATTTGTTGAATTCTAAAAAAAGATTAACAAACGGTTAAAGATTTTGTCTAAATCGGGTTGACAATTATTGTTCATTTAGCTATACTATCAAATGTTCTCGCTCATTACGGCCCCTTGGTCAAGCGGTCTAAGACACCGCCCTTTCACGGCGGTAACACGGGTTCGAATCCCGTAGGGGTCACCAATTGAATATTCCTTCAATATTCATGGGCGATTAGCTCAGCTGGGAGAGCGCCTGCCTTACAAGCAGGATGTCGGCAGTTCGATCCTGTCATCGCCCACCAAACCAAACATGAAGTATCATACATCGAGAATACGGCCCCGTGGTGTAGTGGTTAACATGCCTGCCTGTCACGCAGGAGATCGTCGGTTCAAGTCCGATCGGGGTCGCCATACTTCACACTTGCCGATTATGGGTAGGTGGCCGAGTGGTTAAAGGCGGCAGACTGTAAATCTGTTCCGAAAGGTACGGTGGTTCGAATCCATCCCTGCCCACCATTTAGATTCTTGATCGAAGTTTGAGCTGAAGGGGAATACGATCTCGAATTGTCGATTAGATAATGGGGTGTCGCCAAGCGGTAAGGCACCAGACTTTGACTCTGGCATACGTTGGTTCGAATCCAGCCACCCCAGCCAATACTTGGGCCATTAGCTCAGTTGGTAGAGCATCTGACTCTTAATCAGAGGGTCCAGGGTTCGAGCCCCTGATGGCCCACCATATAGCGTGTATTATCCAAGGGCCATTAGCTCAGTCGGTAGAGCACCTGACTTTTAATCAGGGTGTCCCGCGTTCGAGTCGCGGATGGCTCACCACTATACATGCGGGTGTAACTCAGTGGTAGAGTGTCACCTTGCCAAGGTGAAAGTCGCGAGTTCGAATCTCGTCACCCGCTCCAGTTCACAATATGCGCTCGTGGCTCAGCTGGATAGAGTGTCTGACTACGAATCAGAAGGTCGGGGGTTCGAATCCCTCCGAGCGCACCATTTGTTTGTTTTGCCGTTATAGCTCAGTAGGTAGAGCGTATCCTTGGTAAGGATAAGGTCACCGGTTCAATCCCGGTTAACGGCTCCAGTCACGCGGGAGTGGCGGAATTGGCAGACGCGCACGTTTGAGGGGCGTGTGGTTATACCGTGCGGGTTCAAGTCCCGCCTTCCGCACCAATTTGAATGTAAACGGAGAAGTACTCAAGTGGCTGAAGAGGACGGTTTGCTAAACCGTTAGAGTGGGTAACTGCTGCGAGGGTTCAAATCCCTCCTTCTCCGCCATCACATTCCTCGATAGCTCAATGGTGGAGCAACCGGCTGTTAACCGGTAGGTTGCTGGTTCGAGTCCAGCTCGGGGAGCCATGGCAGGGTAGCCAAGTGGTCTAAGGCAAGCGGTTCATACCCGCTCATCCGAGGGTTCAAATCCCCCCCCTGCTACCAAACATGCGGGTGTAACTCAATGGTAGAGTGCCAGCCTTCCAAGCTGGCTACGTGGGTTCGATTCCCATCACCCGCTCCATAAAAAATATTACTCCCGGTGATGGGAATCGAACGGGCGGACAAAGAAAATCCGCCAAGGATTTTCCCGCCCCGGCGTGATAGCGAAGCGGCGCGATTCCCATCACCCGCTCCATTTATTTTTCGGTACATAATATACATGCTGCATTTTCTTGCTTTAATATGAAATCCTGATTGTGGAGTCAAAAAATGCCACAAAAAACTAAAAAAGTTG
>LNDB01000019.1 GCA_001515265.1 Candidatus Dichloromethanomonas elyunquensis | reverse complement strand
AACCCCCGGCCTCCTGCTCCCAAGGCAGGCGCGCTACCAAACTGCGCTATACCCCGTCTGTTTTTGTGACAATGAATAGTATATCCCAAGAGAAATATCTAGTCAAGAAGCATTTTTCTAAAAAACATTACTGTAAATTAATCCATAATTTTAAAGTTTTCAATGATTCATCCTTTTAATAACTCCTTTAAAACGGGCATGCCTTTACGAAAAGCTTGTGCTCTATGACTTAGTGAATTCTTTTCATCCAGACTTAATTCTGCCATCGTTTTATGAAGGAATGGCAGATAAAATACAGGATCATAGCCGAATCCGCCTTTTCCCCTTCTGCTTTGCAGAATTAAGCCTTCAACCTTGCCCTCAGTCAAATATTCCCTTCCGCCTGGGTTTACGATTGCCAAGCAGCAGCGGAAACGGGCTGTTCTTTCCTTTTCCGGCACACCCTGAAGCTCTGCCAGAAGTTTATCAATGTTACGCCCGTCATTTTTGGGTATTCCCGCAAACCGGGCAGAATATACTCCCGGCGCTCCCATTAAAGCATCAACCTCAAGACCCGAATCATCAGCCAACGTTACTAAACCGGTAAATAAAGCTGCGGTTCTGGCTTTTATCATGGCGTTCTCAGCAAAAGTCGCTCCATTTTCCTCAATATCCGGAAAGTCAGGGAAATCGTTAAGCGACAGGATTCCGGCATCCTCTCCCTTAAGCATTTCTTTCAATTCCTTGACTTTTCCCTGATTGGCTGTGGCCAATAAGACTTCCATGCTTACCTCCCTCTTTCAGCCGTTAGAGCCTTGTTCTGAGATTCCATCAGCTTTCTTATCCCCAGCTCCCCTAAAGTTAAAAACGCATCAAGATCGGTCTTATCAAAAGGTCTTCCTTCCGCAGTGCCTTGAAGCTCCACAAATTTACCCGATCCTGTCATAACGATGTTCATATCCACTTCTGCCTTGGAGTCTTCTTCGTAAGCCAGGTCCACCACGGCCTGGCCATTTACTTTTCCTACCGATATTGCCGCAATGCTATCCATTAACGGGTCATTTTCAATCACTTTATGATGCATAAGATATTTAACAGCATCTACTAAAGCGATGTAGGCTCCGGTTATCGATGCAGTCCTGGTCCCTCCGTCCGCCTGCAATACATCGCAATCAAGCCATATGGTCCTCTCTCCCAGTTTGGAAGTATCGACAACAGACCGTAAGGCCCTCCCAATTAACCGCTGGATTTCCATCGTCCTTCCTCCAAGTTTTCCTTTGGTGGATTCGCGTTGGTTGCGAACCTCCGTGGCTCTCGGAAGCATGGAATACTCCGCGGTTACCCATCCATGCCCTGTTCCTTTTTGAAAAGGAGGGACCCTCTCTTCCACGGACGCGGTACAAAGTACCTTTGTTTTCCCTATTTCAATCAGTACAGAGCCTTCGGGAACTACGGTGTAACCTCTTGTGATTTTTACTTCCCGAATCTCATCACAATTTCTCCCGTCAAATCTTACCATCTTAATCCTTCCTTTCCAACTTGTTCACTGCTGAACAGACTTATTTTCAAAGAAAGCAATTTATTGATGTACAGTACTTTTTCCTTTTTTGAACAGGATTGCGGCGCATATGACCGTAAGTACCGACACCATCGCGGTGAAAAACGTTAAAATTCTTACTGTCAAATCAAAAAAGAATTGTTCTGGCACTATCTGAATTAAGATATCGGTATCCGGATCTAAAATCCATAGATCATTGGTAAAAAACAGCGTATGAAAGTAGTTCCAAAATTGAAAGAAATCCCCGAAAACAGCAAGGGCTAAAACTCCTACTACACAAAAAATTACAATTGCCCCGGTAAGATATCCCCCCGCCCAAAACTTCAGAAACTTTGGACCGGCAGCCCAACGCAAAGCGGTCAGCAGGAAAATCAAAAAAATCAGACCTATATTCCTAATCTTATGGCTGGATGCATAAAGTCTCCGGACATCCGCCATATGCGTCTTTTCCTTTTGGTTAAAAACCTCCCGCTTTTCTCCCTTGATCATAGCTTCGATTTCCAGATTATTCCGTTGTCCTTGAATATAGGCCAATAAACCCTCAGTTGTACGCTTAAGGTCCTGCGCGGAAATACCGATAACCTCAGCACTATGGATTTTGTTAAATTCAGAAAGATAAAAATTCAGATCAAAGACGCACATCTCAATGACCGTCAGCAGAATAACGATAATCAAAACAAAAGCACTGCTTAGAGACATCGCACTTGCGATTAGCTTTCTCAAGGAAATATTCTACCTCTCTTTCCGTGCGATTGCCAGACCATCCCCGAATGGAAGAATACTCACCTTAAACCCAGGTAAATGTACCAATCTGTCCAGGAAATTTCTCATGACACTAACCATTGTGTTGTATTTCGCATCGTAGGCAGAACCAGGAACCACCCATCCCCGAAACAGGACGTTATCAATGACAAGAATTCCGCCGTCGTTGACCAAAGGGATTAACAAATCCAGGTATTGATCGTATTCTCCCTTGGCAGCATCCATAAAGATAAAATCGAAAGGTCCTGAGATTTTCGGAAGACAGTGCAGCGCATTTTCTATGCTGAATTCGACTTGACCATCCAGTCCAGCCCTCTGAAGATACTTTACAGCCCTTTCCATTCTACCGCGGTTCATGTCAACGGTAACTACTTTCCCCCCTGTTTTTCTGACGCCTTGTGCAAGATACATTGTGGAATAACCAATGGCTGTGCCGATCTCTAATACGGAACGACTCCCGCAAATTTCTATCAAAAGCTGAAGAAAATTTCCTACAGAAGGGGTTACTACCGGTATGGTTTCTTCCAAAGCAGCTTTTTCCATTTCCAAAAGCAATTCATCCCGGTCAGGGAGAAGGTCTTCCAAATATTTTTCCAGTTCAAACGGATAAAACAAGGGATCACCCACCCCTCAATCCTTGACAATATATGCATATGGAATCCATAGCAGACCCTAACATTATATTATTTTGACAATAAAATAGCAAAAAACCCTGAGGGGTTTTCTGCTAAAGTAACGCTTTTTCGGCTGTACTGACAAGTTCTTCATCAACGGTGGAATGTACTCCGCTGCGAATAATCTCCATTGCCTTCTCTTCGGAAAGTCCGTTCCGGTAAGGCCTGTCTTCCGTAAGTGCGGTAAATATATCGGCAATCGTCATAATCCGGCAACCGGTTGTAAGAGATGTCACGGGGACCCTGAAAGGATAACCCCTCCCGTCCAGTCTTTCATGATGATAAGATGCCCATTCGACTACATTTCTGGCGAATCCTGCTGCCGAAAGCAGATTATGCGTATAATACGTATGAGTCCGAATAATTTGAACCTCTTCTTCATTTAACGAACCGGCTTTATCTAAAATCTTTTGAGGGACAGCAAGTTTTCCGAGATCATGCAGCAGCCCGGCTAGTTTAATCTCTCTGCACTGTTCTGTGCCCCATCCCAGTTCCATCGCCATCGCATAGGCGTTTTCCGCTACTGACCGGGAATGTCTTCCTGTAAAAGTGCTTTTTTGGTCAATCAGAAAAGCAAAAGTATCTGACAACTGTTGGGTAAATAATTCTCCAAACATCAAATCGCAAATTTTTCTAAACTCAAAATGCTCCTGAACTCTCCGCTTACAGAGAAAAGCAAGCGTTGGTTCCAGGAGTTCCCCTTCATTGAGGTACAGCCAAAAAGCTTCTTCTCCGGCGAGCTGAACCAAGGCATCCGCAACTCCAGGGAAAAAATCCTTACCGGCAAGATGGGTGACATGGTTTAAAATCCGGGCTCTGTCCCTGTAAGTGGCGATCTTTCGTTCCATCATAATATCGAGCTTATCGGCGAGAGAAATGATCTGGGCCATAACCGGT
Source organism: Candidatus Dichloromethanomonas elyunquensis (assembly GCA_001515265.1). Lineage (GTDB taxonomy): Bacteria > Bacillota > Desulfitobacteriia > Desulfitobacteriales > Syntrophobotulaceae > Dichloromethanomonas > Dichloromethanomonas elyunquensis. The sequence continues at coordinate 20,192 of LNDB01000019.1, read as the reverse complement.
ATTTCCAGATTATCTTCAGGTGTTTTATGATGATACGTGATGGCTTCCGAAAGGATATCTCCCCCAGGAAAATCGGACATGATCTTGGCCCCAAGTCCGGAATGCAGTTCCATTAAACGGGAATTTCCATGATACTCGGCAAACCCGCCGACAGCTCCAATGTCATGCATCAATCCGGCAATCATCAAGAAAAAGAGGTCACTCCCCTTCAGGCCTAAAATATGGCCCAGCCTCATGCTGATATAACCTACTCTTTCTCCGTGCCCGCAACCGATTTCTATTTTAAATCCTTTGCGGACCTCTTCGTCAATCAGGGCAAGATCAAGCGCTTTAGAAAAGCTCCAGATCCGGCGTATCACTTGTTCTGCTGTTGTGATTCCACTCATCAATCATTACCTCGTCCCCATTAACGCCGATAACTTTGTTTACCCAGTTCGTAAAGATTCTGTCCTAAACTGTCAATCAGCACTACAACCGGAAAATCCGCTACTTCAAGTCTGCGTACTGCTTCGGTTCCAAGTTCAGGATAAGCAATAATTTCCGACTTTTTAATACATGCTGCCAGAAGGGCGCCTGCACCTCCTATTGCCCCTAAATAGACTGCGCCAAATCGCTTCATCGCTTCAATCACTTCCAGAGACCTTGATCCTTTCCCGATCATTCCCTTTAGTCCTTCTGCTATCAGTTTCGGAGAGTAGGCATCCATTCGTCCACTGGTAGTAGGCCCTGCAGAGCCGATCACTTTCCCCGGAGGTGCGGGAGAAGGACCGACAAAATAAATCACTTGCCCTTTCAGTTCAAAAGGCAATTGTTCTCCCTGTTCCAACGATTTCACAATTTTTTGGTGGGCCGCATCTCTTCCGGTATAAATTACTCCGTTTAACAGAATTTGATCACCGCACCTGAATTCCTTTGCTTGTTCGTTTAGGAAAGGGGCGGTAACCCTTTTCACATTTGCAGGGTGCATATCCGTCACTGGATGCTTTCCCTCCCCTCTAAGACAATTTTTCTGTGGCGTGCTGCATGACAATTAATATTAACCGCTGCCGGGAGCCCGGCAATATGGGTGGGAAATACCTCCATATTCACCGCCAAAGCCGTTATTCTCCCCCCGAAACCCTGAGGCCCAATCCCCAGACGATTAATCCGCAGCAGAAGTTCCTGTTCCAATCTGGCATATTCTTCCTGACAGTGCGATTCCCCTACTGTCCTCAGTAAAGCTTTCTTTGCTAAGATCGCGGCTTTTTCCATCGTCCCTCCTACCCCGACTCCAACGATGACCGGCGGGCAGGGATTGGCCCCGGCCTTCTCGACCGTTTCAACTACAAAATCCATTACCCCCTCCAAACCATCTGAAGGTTTGAGCATTTTAAGCGCCCCCATATTTTCGCTGCCAAAGCCTTTGGGCGCCAAAGTGAGGGTAAGTTTATCCCCCTCGACAATATCGTAATGGACTACGGCAGGAGTATTGTCTCCGGTATTCACCCGGTTGAACGGGTCTTTGACAATCGATTTGCGCAGGAATCCTTTTTCGTAGCCTCTCCGGACTCCCTCGTTCAAGGCCCCTGTTAAGAACCCTCCGGAAATATGCAAGTCCTGTCCAATTTCCGCAAACAGCACAGCCATTCCTGTATCCTGACAAATCGGGACCATTTCTTTGGCCGCAATGGACGCGTTTTCCAGCAGCAGTTTGATTACTTCCCGGCCCTGAAGTGATTCTTCAGTGATCAAAGCATGCTCAAGTGCGCCTGCCATATCTGTATCTAGAATGCAATTTGCCTCCACGCAAAGTTTTTCAACTGCCGTGATAACTTCTTGGATATTGATTTCCTTCACTTTTACCTCCGAGATGCAAAATTTAAAAAACCGAATAGCAGGAAACCATTATATTCATGCTGCGGTGACAGTGGCAAAAAAAATGGACAGTTTGTCCATCTTATTTTGCCAAGATATTGTTAACTGTCCCGGGAGAAATCAGATCGATAAATGCTTCCACAAGCGATGGATGAAACTGTCTTCCGCTTTCATTTTTCAGGATTTCCGCTGCTTCTCTTTTGTCCATTGCTTTGCGGTATGTCCGATCTGAGGTCATGGCATCAAAGGCGTCCGCTACGGAGATGATTTGAGACAAAAAAGGGATATAATCTCCCTTCAGACCATCGGGGTATCCCCCGCCGTCATATCTCTCGTGATGGTGACGAATGATTTCTGCGAGATCACCGGTTCCCGCCCCAATTTGGTTTTCTTTGAAAAAATCCCCTACAATCTCAGCTCCCCAGACCGAATGCTTTTTAATAACCTCGTATTCATCCACGGTTAGCGTGGTTGGCTTGAATAGAATCTCATCGGGGACTTTGATTTTCCCTACATCGTGCAATACTGCTGAAACTTCCAGCAAGGAAAGGTCATTTTCAATCAGTCCGACAGTGTTTCCGAGCTTCAAGGCATACGCTGAGGTTTTACCGCAGTGGCTGGAAGTAATTAAATCCTTTTGCTTGATTTTTGCCAGCAATCCTGATTTTAGCATTCTATTATTCCTCAACCTCTTCACTCACACGAAAACACCTAATACAAAAAACATTTTTGCCAACGAAAAAAATGTTCGACAAAAATGTTAAAATTCCTTTTTAAACAGGTAAAATTTATTATCTCTCTCTTTGTTCATAATTTATTTTTATGCTCTTTACTGCTGTCTCTCCAACCTATCCGTCAAAGTCTCCAGGAAAGAGATTGTTTTCATTTTTTCTTCCTCATCAAAGGCTTCCAGGACTGCACCTAATTTTTCTGATCTTTGCTCAATGACGGACTTGACAAGTTTCTCGCCTTTTGGAAGGATATTAAGCCTTACAACTCTGCGATCCTTTTTTTCTCTGAGTCTTTCAACATAACCGGCTCTTTCCAGTTTATCTGCCAAATCCGTAGCTGTACTGCAAGCTGAAGAAATGTCCTTGCAAAGTTCTCCCATTGTAATCAGGCCCTTTTCGTAGATAATGCATAAAACATCAAACTGCTGTCTGGAAATTCCGATAACTTCAGCAAAATGATTCTTCTGTCTATGGGTTGAAACGCTGAGCCTCTGCAGCAAACTGTCTAAATGACCTGCCAGCTCCTTGTTTTCAAGCATCTGAACACCTCATCCCAAATAATAATCAAAATAATCGAAATATTTGGTACAATTAATAGCACGAATATTTTACCATATATCGGAAATAATTGCTACTGCTATTTTTTTCAACTGCAAGTTTTTAATCTTCTTCTTGCACGTAAACCGTAATCGCTGTATTATAATTAATTAACAAAAATGTTCATTGTACTGGGAGACTCTTTTTTCTCTGTTCCTGAAGCATCCCCTTGGGGAACCGGACCTGTTGAATACCCGGTTAAGTCATTGCGGAGCCTGAGGTCATTCAGGCTGATTCCCCGAAAGGTCTTTATCTCTTTTCCTTCTATCCTGATTTTGACGAGCTGAACGGCCGGGAACTGAGAAACCGTATTCACCAACCCATAAAGAGCTGTTTCAGCAGCTACGTTGCTGTATGGCTGTAAAAATTCCTTACTTAAATCGACAGTCGCAATCCCGTTATTAATGTTGATATCCCGGAGGGCAGTTTGCGGACTTACGGCAGAATAAGAATCTGAAGACCCCGATGGGCCTATGAGCCATTGATGAACCGTTTCACGGGCAAGGCTTAAGGTCTTAGGAATGGACCGGTTCACTTCCACTAATTTTTTACCGCTTTTATCCGAAAAAAATAATTTAATTTGATTTTCTCCTTGCTGTGAGTTCGAAATGACAGGGACAGCATTTTGATTCTTATCTACCGTTCTATTTAGGATGTTCCCCAGAGGTGCGGTACCGCCGCCGTCTTTGATGAGGTCAGTGAGGACATTGCACCCGACAAGCATCATAATTGCCGTAATGCACAAGATACAGGTTAACAACAATCTTGTTTTCTGCACATGACTTCTCCTTTCCTAAATTTTCATATGCCTAAAATTAAAATATGCTTTGTCCAAAAAAAATAGAATTAGAAGAGGGGTATTAATGATGAAAATACGTGCTTTACTTGTTGATGACGAGTCACCCGCCCGCAAAGAACTGCGCTATCTTCTGCAGTCATTTGATGACGTGCAGGTCGTAGGAGAAGCCGAAAATGCACTGGAGGCCATGGAATTGATTGATAATGTGCGTTACTCCGTTATCTTCCTGGACATCAACATGCCAGGACTCAACGGAATTGAACTGGCCCGCAAACTTTCCCTTAAACCGGACCCGCCGGCGGTAATTTTTACAACAGCCCACGAGGAATACGCTTTTGATGCTTTTAGTGTTCACGCCTACGATTATCTTTTAAAACCGGTCCACCCCAAAAGAATGGAAGAAGCTCTCCAAATGGTGAGAGAGCGAAAAAAAATGGATTGCCCCACTCCGCGCGTCACAACCCCGTTGAAACTGGAACCGGACCTTAGGCCTTTGGAAGTTATCCCCGCCGAACAAAACGGAAAAACCATTCTCATTCGTCCGGAAGAAGTCATTTATATTTCTACCGATAAAGATAATGTCTATGTCAAAACGGAAACCGAATCGTATCTTACCCGTTTTACGCTAAGGGAGTTGGAGGCCCGTTTGGACCCCCGGGCTTTTTTTCGCACCCATCGCTGTTATCTTGTGAATATCCGCAAAATGCGGGCACTTATTCCCTACTTTAACGGCACTTATACCGTTGTCGTACAGGACAAAGAAAAGAGCGAAGTCCCTGTCAGCCGGACGCAAGCCCGGCAGTTGAAAGAGATTCTGGGCATTTAAACTTCACATAAAAGAAAAGTCGATAACCAGTCAAATTGGATATCGGCTTTTCTTTTTTTGTTCGCCAATTTTTAAGAAAAATTAGCGAAAGAATTTTTCGAAAAAGAATCCTACTTTTTTCCCTTGATAAGTGGTGAGAACGGTGGGTTGTTTTTTATTTTGCTCTAAAATCTTGCTGTATTCTTTCTGAGCGGTATCTAATGGCACTCCCGCTTTACCGTCTACCGGCAGGGTAGTGGATTCTTGCACATTCACAAAACAAAGCGGAGGAAAGAGAACACACCACCAGTTCGCACCTTCAGCGTTTCCGATCTTTACTTTCACAGCTTCATAATCTCCGGCCGGGAGAACAATGTTCCCGTATGATTTTGTCGGAAACGTATCGATGCCGTATTCCAGAGATACCGGATAGTCCTTGCCCCAGGAACGGACTACTGTATTTGCGATAGCAACAAGTTTATCCTCCATCCCCATAAGAATTTTTCTGGACTCTTCCAAGGATGAAGACTTGGCAAGTATCGGAGCAGCCTGTTTTAAAATTTCATCACGGACAGCGTACTTTAAAAGCTGATCTTCCTGGCTGTCGGAATTGGCAATTACATGAAACCTGATGAGGTTGCCGGCAGGATGTAAATTGGATCCAGAGCCTAACCCCAAGATCCCTAACAGCAAACCGATGCAGATAAGACCGCAGATCATTCCCGTTTTCACTTTTGAATTTCTTTTTTGACCTAATAAGAACATTTTTATCTCTCTCCCTAAATGCAAAGACTTCTTTAATGGTAATTATTTACAATTAAGAAGTGATTTATACAGGGAGTCTATTTTTTCAGTTTCATCAATAAGATTCATCAAACGGAAATCTTAGGCCGTCCGTGATAAACCAATCTTGGGGAGGATAAGATGCACCTTTATGATCAATCCCCACTTTATCTTTTTTATATCAGCACCGTTGCCGGTTTAGCCACTACCGCAGGTTGTTTGCTTGTTCTATTCATGGGAAATCCCCCTGAAAAACTTCTGGCCGCACTTTTGGCCGGAGCCGGCGGGGTTATGCTGGCTGTCGTTCTGATTGACCTGATCCCTTTGGGTTTAAGCTATAAACAGCCTTCACAGTTTCTCGCAGGTTTTTTCCTGGGAGTTATCTTCATGGCCGCAGCGGATAAAATCATGAGAAAACGGAATCCTGAACAGTCAAGCAGCCGGCACAGCCATCTGAAACGGATGGGTATTCTGATTGCCTCTGGGATTGCCTTGCATGATATACCGGAGGGAATGGCAATTGCGGTTGGCCAGGAGTCCGCCGGTCACCTGGGAATGCTGATTGCCATAGGCATCGCCCTCCATAATCTGCCTGAAGGCATGGCAACGGCGACCCCTTTGATAATGGCCGGAATCCGCAAAGATAAGATTCTTGCTTTAACCTTGGGGATTGCCTTTTTTACGCCATTAGGAGCGGCAATAGCAAAACTGGCTTTAGGAGCCGTCCATTCATCCCTGTGTTTTTTTGTCTCGCTTGCCGCAGGTGCGATGACTTTCCTGGTATTTGCCGAACTTTGGCCGATATCCGGAGAAAAATACCCTCATTGGGCTCTTTTTGGGGGAACTCTGGGTTTTCTTTTCTTCGCTGTCATTTCGCTTTATCTTCCTCATTAAATCATTCAAAGATATTTAATAAAATCCAAAACTATTTTATAATAGTCATAATTTTAATTGCCAATTTTGCTAAAGGAGCTCTATGATGAAACTCTTCGAAAAACACCGGAAGATCATTCTTCTTTTTCTTTTTATTTCCCTCAGTTTATATATTATTTATTATCTTACTTTTCATAAATGGGACGTTATTATTGAGAGCTTTTTTCTAAACCTGGCATTTCTTCCGATCTATGTCCTCTTTACTACTTTCATTTTAGAAGAACTTCTCGCCATTAGGGAGAAACCTTTATTATACCGAAAAAGAAATGCAGCCATTGGATTATTTTATTCGGAAATAGGAACAACCCTTATGAAAGAACTGTCCCTTTTAAATAACCATACTGCTATGTTCTCTTCCGGTCTGATGATTTCAGAGAACTGGAACAGGCAATCCTTCCTTCAAGCAAAAACTTTACCGGAAAATTTTGATTTTGAACTAGCGGAACATGATTTCGGCAGTTTATTATCCTTTTTGAATTCCCGCAGCGATTTTATTCTTTCTGTAATGCAAAATCCCATTTTGACTGAGGACCAATCCTTTAATCATTTAATCCTTTCCATCTTTCATCTTCTTCAGGAACTAAGACAGCGCACTGCTATCGGCCTTCTGAAAAAGGAGGATTATAATCATCTTACTGTTGATATTAAACGGGTATATGCCAGCCTGATTATCGAGTGGCTCAATTACATGGAACATATCAGTCTGAATTATCCCCACTTATTCAGCCTTGAGGTCAGGACAAATCCTTTTCGAGCCTTTTCGGACAGGACCTAAATTATTTGCGCTGTTGGAAAAGCCGGTTCCGCAATAGCATGCAGGACCGGCTGTCTTATCCGTCACTATTTACTTCAGCACTGTGGCTGCGTAATCCCCCATGGCCTGATAACCGCTTTTGTTAGGATATTTTCCGTCATCGGAGTATTTCTTGAAGATTATACCATTGGTGTCAAAAAGAACTCCTTTAAAGTCCAGGACGGATAAATTCTTCTCATGCGCATAGGCAAGTTCCCAATCCCTGTACTCTTTACAGAGTTTATCCGTTCCCGGATACGGTACAGGAAGTGCGAGAACAGGAATAATTTGATTCGCTTGGGCTTTTTCCACCATTGCTTTGATATTCTTTTGATACTCCTCGAGTTTCTTTCCTCTTAAAGCATCCCCGACTCCGGCAAATATCACGACCCTTCCGGGTTTTTTTCCTAGGACATCCTGATCAAACCGTTCTGCTAAGTCACCGGAATTTTGGTAGACCTTACCGGCATTAACCGCTTCTATTTTCAAAATTCCGGCTAAACGGTCAGGCCAGGAATCTTTGGGCTGACCGGGATAACCATATGTATATGAATCACCGAGACAGATAATTTTTGTATTTGTGAGCTTTGCGCTGCCATCAACGGGACTGTTGTTTTGAGGCGTAGTGCCGTTTTCTGAACCTGTTCTACCGGTGTTATTGGTATTATCGTTTTGGACGGTGCTGTTTCCCCCAGCCGGCTGTCCTTTTGGAGCCTGCCAAACATTTACCAGACCGAAAACCGTGACAATCATGGTGATAAGTACTGAAATCTGTATAATTCTTATCTGTAAACGGTAAATACGCACGTTTCATACCTCCTGTATAGTATTTTCTACATCATTCTCTTAATTCCTCCCTTACGGAACTTATTTCAGAAAACTCGCCGGCAACGGGGCAATCGGCTTTTCAGTTTCCCTTTTAGAAAATATGCGTTTGGCACTTACGGTCTAAAAAATGCATAAGTTGATACATAAGGAGGTGCCATAAAAATTATGGAATACATTCAAAAAGCACGCGAATTAGGAGAAGCCCTTCTCTGTACGCCGGAAGTCAGCAAACTAAAAGAGGCTGAAGCAGAAATCAGTCAGGATCCCGAAGCGGCCAAGGCCTTTGAGGAGTATCAGGAAAAAGAACGCAACTTAGTAACGTCCCAGATGTTCAGCAAAGTGCCTTCCGAAAAAGATTCCCTGGCTCTTATTGATCTCAAGATGCGGCTTATCCGGAAGTATCCTTCCATCCGCAACTTCTTTGCGCTTCAGCAGGACTTTGAAAAAATCATGGCTACTGTCAACCTGACCATTACAACCACCATCTATGGCATGCCCAGTGCGGATCAATTGCCTTTCCCCAAAGAACTTAAGAACCTGGCACAACAGCTTCTTGATAATATCGGCGGGGGCAAGGACGGCCCAGCCATGCAAATCCCTGAAGGATTCAAACTGCCTGAAGGCTTTAACCTGAACGACTTATTTAAATAATCTGATCTGTTTTAGGCATCTAAGTCTATTTAAGGGGGTAGGGAACCACCAATGGCGGAAAAATCCGAATATTACTATCTGAACAATAACGGCGGATTGTCGGATTCCCCTCATAATTCTGCCAGTCAGCTCTCTATCCCTGTAACTCTTTCCATTCTTATTTCCAACAGTCTGTTTCTAACCCGGCTCAGTCCGGCCTCCACGTTAATTCTTCCTTTTTACAGGCTGGTCGTTCCCTATGGGTATTTTTTGATTATCTTCATTGACCTGATTACCGCTTTTTGGGTTCAGGCAACTTATCTTCCCTTGACGGGAGCATCTTCCTTCCGGGGCAATGTGAATCAGGCACTTCCCGATATCTATTATTTAAGACAGGTTTACAGCCTTACCAAAGTAAATAATAGCCCCTTGTTTCCCAAAGGAATGACGATCAATTTCTCCGTCAGTTCTCCGTTTACCGAACCAAACAGTATTACAACTACTCTTTTTACCCTTCAATTAATTGAAATCAAAAAAATACCCGGCTTTGTTGTTGCTGTCCTTACTTTATTTCTTTACTGGTTCTTATATCCTTCTCTTAAACCATTGGAAGCGAACAATAACGGAAATAATAACAGCCGCACAAATCCATAATTTGTACGGCTGGGAGAAGAAAGCGGTAAACCTCAAAAAATCTATTCCGCGGGAGTATTGCCGCCGGCTACCGGGATTTGCGGAGGCTCATGATTCTGTGGAACCGGAGGAACATATGCCGGCTGCTGAGGTACAGGCTGGGATGGATACTGCGGCGGATACATTCCCCTGCCTCTGGGATAAGCATTATACGGGTATCCTCCACCCTGGGGTCCCGGCTGATAACCTTGGGGCGCCTGATAACCTTGGGGAATATAACCGCCCTGCGGCGGATAATTGGGCTGCCCGGTGAATTGCTGACCCTGCGGAGCCGGGGCCGCGGGCCGCTGCTCAACTGTTTCTCCTTTATTTCCGCCAAACCTGTTTCCAATAAATCCTTTAACTCTTCCCCACATGTCGCCGCCGATCTTCTTTACGGGGCCAAATCCATCAAGGAAGCCTTCTTTAACTTTCATGACGATAGGACCCTGCGGGGCTTGCCCAATGCCCTGAGGACTTTCCAAAGATACGACTACCCGGTTGTAATGGACCAAGGGTACGGGGCTTCTAAAATTGGCTTGATACATTCCGTTGCCTGCGGCTTTTAACGTTCCGGCATAAAACCCGTTTTGGCCTTTTCCATCGACCAGATATGCGGCATAAACGACCGGAGCATATGGGCTGAGCGTATGAGGGGGCGGCAAGTGAGCAATCAATGAAAATGAGTTGTCCATGCCGATTGAGGCCATTCCATTACCCGAATAACCTTCTGACGGGACCAATGTGAGCTGACGGGGTCCTACAGAATCGCCGCCTAAGAGTCCCCCCGAACCCTTAGAAAACAAACTGGACCCGCTGTTATGTCCGAACATCTTTTTCCCTCCTATGTCCTAAATGAAAATCTTCTTCTTCGCTATGACATCATATGAAAAAAGAGAAAAAGAAGTGACTGGCTGACAAGCAAAGGACGATTCTCCTGTCTTTTTAAGACAAGAGAACCGTCCCTTTGTCATACGCCTTTGGACACCGCTATACGCAGAACCGGTGGTTTCCGATACTGCATACGATATTGCGTTTTTTGATCCACGAGTCGGTAGCAATCTTAGGATTATAATAATAGATAGCTCCTTTACTGGGATCCTGACCCTCTAACGCTGCTTCGGCAGCCCGATATGCACTTTCGTCCGGAGTCAAATCGATCTGTTTGTCTTCAACCGCGGTGAACTGACCCCGCTGATAAACCACATCTTTGATACACTTGGGAAAATCAGGATGCTGCAGCCGATTGAGCACTACCGCGCCTACTGCCACCTTGCCTTCAAAACTTTCTCCCCGGGCTTCGGCATAGATAATCCGCGCCAAAAGCTCTTCGTCTTCGCCTACAATGCCGGTTCCTGTACTTCGGGAAGTTGAAACAGTCTTCACCGTATTCATAGCACGGGGACTGTTCTTATTCTCATTTGCATTCTGAATTGCATTATTTTTTGCGGAATTTTTGCTCTTTTGGGAATCAGAGCTCACGTTATTTAAGGGAACTTGCTCTATGACAAAGTGAATACCGTTTTCGACCGCTTGTTGATTTGCTGTCCCTTTTTCCTTGATACTGGAAACCTTATCGAAAAATGATTCGAAATATGCGACATCCGCGAGGATCGCTTGTTTGAAATTCATTACCCGGTTCAGGAAATGATCGGTTGATTTTTCAGACGCAGCATAGGCATATTGAACTGAAACGCTTAGGATGATGACCGTGGTCAGGAGGATCGCCATGACTTTACGGCATCGTCGGTCTTCCAACAAAAAATCACCTCTTGGAATAAATCTATTACTATACTTTCCCAAATAAGGTGATTTTTATACATTTTTAAGGCGCAAGCCAAGATTGGACTTGCCTAAAAACGGGCTATTCAGCGGTTTTGGCCAGGGCAACTCCGCCGGTAATATTTCTCCCTTGCGCATCCTTGATCGTCGGATGGACGACCAGCCAGTATTCTGTATCCGCTTGGAGCTTGGATTCGGGTGTAACACGCACCGTCTTTTTATCGGTAAAATCATAGGTGCACTTTGTTCTTTCTCCAGTCGAGCTGTTGATCAGTTCAATACTGCCGGCTTGGACAGAACCCCAATCCATCTCCTGATTGAAAGAAACCGTAAATTTTTTGTCCGGGGAAATTCCCCGCAGGTCACCTGCTTGAATATATCCGGGATAATAGATCTTAAACCGTTCGTTCAGGTATTCTTCCGGGAATGCTTCCCAACCGTTTGCCCCGCCCAGCTTTAAGGTGGTTGTGACATACGCCGAATCTAAAATTTTCTTACCGAACGCCCAATTTTCTTGTTTTCTTAATTCTTCTGCAGAGACGGCAAAATGATTCGGACCCGCATCGAGTCGGATATACCCGGATTTATCCCCTGTATCCTTTTGGGATACATCTTGATTGGAATCCTTCAGCATCATTTCCGCTGTCTTCAGTTCATCCACTCCGCTTAAATCGATATGGGGGGAAATCCCGATTTTATCAATCGCATTAAAGTTGGGGGAATAAAATTTGTTCACTGTCATTTTCAGGTAGTCCCCGTTGGATAAAGGCATTAACGCCTTCACACAACCTGATCCGTAGGTAGTTTCCCCTATCATGGTTGCTGCATTATGGTCTTTCATGGCGCCTGTGGTAATTTCTGAAGAACTCCCGGTATAAGCGTTGGTTAACAGAACAATGGGCCCTTGTAACGTATAGTTTTGCTTTGTCGCATTATAGACAATCGCAAGAATCGATCTGTCGGTTGTAATCAAAGCGTGCTTGTCCCCAATGAAATATCCCAGAAGATCTAAGGCAGCTTGGGTATACCCGCCGCCATTGTTCCTCAAGTCAATAATCCAGCTATCCGCGCCTTGTTTCATCAACGCCTGTGCCTGGGCATTAAACTGAGATACGGTATCCGTACCGAATGAATAAAGAGCAATGTAGCCGATATGACCATCCAAAACCTTGCCTTCGACCAAAGGAAGCGTAATAACCATACGTTCGAGTTCCATACTGAGAATTTCAGTTCCCCGTTTCACTTTGACTGTAATTTTTGTTCCTTCCGGTCCCCTCAGGATCGAAACACAGTACTCGGAAGTCTTACCGGCAAAAGAATTCCCGCCGGCTTCCGTAATCATGTCGCCGGGTTTCATTCCTGCCTTGGCGGCCCCATAGCCCTCCATGACCTTGGTAACCTGTATTCCTTCCGGAACTTGTTCCAGTTCAATGCCGATTCCTGAAAACTCCCTGTTGAGTGTATTGAGAAATTGATCATATTCAGCCTTGGTAAAATACTGCGTATTCCGGTCCCCAAGTTTTTGCAGCATCTCTTTGATGGTGGGGGCATTTAAGACATCGTCCGAAACCTGTTCGACATATTTGTCCTTCAGTAAAGCCCTGACCTCGGAAAGCATATCATTTTCTCCGGCATAGGCTGCCAGAGGCGCCCCTAGTACAAGGCATACTATCAAAAGTACTGCTGCCGCCAGTCTTAGACGCTGTCCGTATTTCATTTCCGTCTCCTCCTAAATCCGATATCGCCTTTATTTGTTTTTCTATTCGACAAAAAAAATGATAACCCTTTAGAAAGGTATGATTTCATTAATTTCCTTTATTTTTGCATATTTCTCCCATTTCGTTTAATATAATGATAAAGGAACGGCTAAAATTAAATTTTTGAGGTGTACGATGCTGACCATGAAAGAATATGCCAAACGTGTGTTTGCCGCAGTGGTTATTATCCTTGCAGCCTTGGTAACACCCTATCTGCTCTATACGATCTTCCCGCATTTCGTCCCTTTCATTCTGGCTTATTTTACGGCAGTATGTTTGGAACCGGTCAGCGCCTGGCTTGTAAAAAATACCAAGATAGCCAAAACGCCGGCCGTGACCCTAACCTATTTGACCTTCTTGGGAACCACAGGTTTTCTTATTTATTTTATTATCAACAAAATTTACGTTCAGTTACTCGGTTTCTTATCTTTTATTCAAACGAACAGCCCGGGGATACAGATCTGGGTCTTAAGCCTCGCCAAGCAAATCCAGAATATAATCGGACTGCTTCCTTATGAAACGGCGGCACAAATCAACCAGATGATTATCAATACTGTCAATGGATTGGCAAACCTGAATTTAGTTTCCAAAGTCGGAACCTACACGTACAACCTTTCTACAGCCATTCCCAATGTGTTTTTCCTTTTTATGATCTATCTCATTTCAGTCTATCTCTTTTTCCTGCAGTTAGAAAATATCCACCGCCGTTTTTACGCCTTTTTCAAAGATTCTTCCCGCAGGAAAGTCCTCTACGTCCTGAGTGATTTGCGCCGGGCGACTTTCGGTTTTCTCAAAGCCCAGCTTATTTTGAGTACCATTACTTTTGTGATCAGCTTCGTGGGCTTGATGATACTTCATGTGAAATATGCCGCTCTGATGGCTTTTATCATCGTACTGGTGGATATCCTGCCTATTTTGGGTACAGGCTCAGTATTGTTGCCCTGGGCCATTGCCGCCTTGCTTCAGCAAAATGTTCTATTAGCCGTTGGGCTGTCCGTCCTCTTCATTGCCATTACCGTTATCAGAAGATCAATCGAACCGAAGGTCCTGGGCGAAAGAATCGGCCTAAGCGCCCTTGCCACCCTGGTGAGCATCTGGATTGGCTTTAAGGTGATGGGGGTGCTTGGCATTTTCCTTTTCCCGCTGGGCTTGATTTTTTATCAAGCCTTGGTCAAAGTAGGCATTATCAGGATAGATAAGATTAAAATTTAATCAATGATCCGCTAAAACCTTTTAAAAGGCCCCTATTCCTTTGAGTACGGTATCCGCCATTTTTTCAAAATCCACGTCCTCGGGTTCTATATTGAAAAAGACAACCTTTTTGCCGCAATACTGATTGACCGTTCCCATGATCACTGCGGCGGCGATATCCGGGTCAATATCGGAACGAAGCTCTCCGTTTTTCACCGCATCGATTAGACGTTCTTTCAGAATTTCCCCGACACGGATATTCTGCTCTAAAATAAGGGCCCCCATCTCCCTGGCCATAATTCTTGAACAGGTCATGGCGTTAAACACATAAAGATGTTTTTTGACAGTTTCTGTTTGATATTTGGCCATCGCTATGAATTTTTCCCTGAATGTCCGGCCTTCTTCCAACGTCCTTTTAATCTGGCTTAAATGAAGATTGCGGTGAAAAGCCACCGTTTCTTCAAAGAGCTGCTGTTTGCTGGCAAAATACTCATAAACGGTCCCTTTGCCAATTCCCGCTTCCTTAGCCACATCGTCGATTTTTGTCCCTTCAAAACCTTTGACGTAAAATACCCTGCTTGCCGCCTGCAGGATAACAGTTTTCTTCTCTTCCCTTGCCATCTTTCCATCCCTCCCGCTTACATGGAATGTGAATCTTTCGGTACTGGGGCAGAGGCAACCGAAGAAACGGGTTTTGGAGCGATGTGTAAAAACTTTTTGACCTTATTGCCGAATTCGTCAAATAGGGTATACATGACCGGGATAATAACCAACGTTACCAGCGTAGAGAACGTTAACCCGCTGATAACCACGATTCCCATGGGCGACTGGAGTTCCGAACCTTCCCCTATCCCCAAAGAGAGCGGCAGCATGGCCAGTACCGTTGTCAAGGTCGTCATGATAATGGGCCGCAAACGGATAGGCCCGGCATTGATGATCGCCGTCCGCGGATCTTCATTGTATACTTTTCTCCGCGTGTTAATGTAGTCCACCAATACAATGGCATTGGAGACCACAATACCTACCAGCATAATTAAACCGATAATCGACATCACGCTCAAGGGCTTGCCTGTAATAAACAGACCGAGAAAGGCTCCCGCGAAACCTAAGGGCATGGAGAACATAATGACCAAAGGATGGACCAAAGACTCGAATTGGGAAGCCATCACCATATAGACCAGGACTACGGCCAGACCCAGGGCCAGGAAGAGGTCGCTGAAGGCCTTGACCATCTCTTTCTGCTGCCCGCCGACTTCATAATAATATTTATCCGGCATGGTATATTGGTCCAACTGCGCTTGAATGTCTTTGGAAACGCTGCCTACATCCCTGCCGCTTAATTCGCTCGTCACGGAAATTGTCCTTACCTGATTATCCCTGTTGATACTGACAGGTCCCCTGTTAACAGCGATATTGGCGACCTGGCCCAAGGTTACGGCAAAACCCTGACCGGTGCTGACCGGAATTTGTTCTAAGGCCTGCATATTCTGGTTGTAGCTTTCATCACCTTTGATCTTGACATCAATTTCCGTACCTTCGTACTTATATTGGGTGGCGGTGGTCCCGGAAATACTGGCTTTGATCGCATTGGCGATCTGCCCGGCAGTCAATCCGTACTGAACAGCGGTTTTTCGGTCAATTTTCACTTCTACTTCCGGTATCCCGTCTTCATAACTGGATTTAACTTCCCTTGTACCGGGTACTTTTTTGACAATCCCGACAAAATCATCCCCGATTTTCTTCAGCGCTTCCAGATCGTCCCCTTTGACCGTAATGGAAACGGGACTGCTGGTTCCGCCCATCGTCATGGACTGGGCCACGGTAATGCCGATCCTGGCTCCCGGAATATCCTTGGTCAAATCACGCATCTGATCGGAGATTTCCGTAACTCCCCGCTTTCTTTTACTGAGATCCGCAAGTTTTACCGAGAAAGAACCCCTGTTGCCTTTTGCCCCGCTAAAGCCCATTTGTCCTGAGGATCCGGCATCCATAAATACCGTGTCGATTTCCGGGATACCGGCTATTTTCTTCTCGATCTCACCCATGATTGCTGCCGTATCTTCCACCTTGGCCCCGTCCGGCAAAGTAACACTGATGCTGATCAGCCCCTCATCAGTGGTCGGGAAAAACTCAGTCCCCACGACCGCCACCGAAGCCATGGATACAAACATCACAATTGTCGTGATGACAATAACCTTTTTGCGGTGCCCCAAGGCCCAGACAAGAAGCTTCTTGTAGGTTTCCGTCAGCTTTTGGTATCCCAGGTCAAATTTTCCCAGCAGTGTATCTATGATCTTCAAAGGACGGAACAGTTCTTGGGGGTTATCGTTTACATCTACGATGCCCCCTTCCGCCTCCAATAAGGAACTGAAACCGTTGACGGGCGGTTTTCTCCGGTCAACTTTCAATAAGACGGAAGAAAGCATGGGGACAAGGGTCATGGCAACAACCAGCGATGCCCCCAGTGAAAAGGCAATTGTCAGGGCAAATTGCCTGAAGAGCGTTGATGTCAGTCCCTGGACAAAGACAATCGGTAAAAATACCGCTACGGTAGTTAAGGTTGAGGCCATGACGGCAATGATGACTTCCGAGGAACCTTTTACGGCGGCTTCAACCCGGGAATAGCCATTCTGGCGGAAACGGTAGATGTTTTCCAGGACAACAACGGAATCATCCACCAAACGCCCTATCCCCAGCATCAGTCCGCTTAAGGTCATCATGTTGATCGTGATGCTGGAGAAATAGAGCAGGCAAAAAGTAGCAATAATCGAAATCGGGATGGATGAAGCGATGATCAACGTGCTCCTGACATTTCTCAGAAAGATATACAAGATAAATACCGCCAGAAGGGCACCAGCCATGCCGTGGCTGCCTACCTGGTTTAAGGACCGTTTAATATATACGGCGTTATCCCTTACAACGTCCAGTTTTACGCCGCGGAGTTCATTCTGGATTGACTGCATTTCCGCCTGAGCTGCTTCGGATACTTTTACGGTGTTGGAAGCGGACTGTTTTTGCACCGCGATACTTACTCCGGGGTTCCCATTGGTTTTAGAAATTGTCGTTTGTTGATCCGGTTTCAGCTCAATATCCGCTAAATCCTTTAATTGGACAGTTGACCCGGTAGGAAGCGGAATGAGCATCTGTTCTATTTCTTGGACAGAACCGAATTCCCCGGTGGTCTTTACCGACAGCTCCCAGGACCCTTTTTTTACCGTACCACCCGGCAGATTGACGTTCTCCGACCTTAAAATGTTGGCCAGATACTCCAGGCTGATGCCATAACCGAGTAATTTTTCACTTTTGGTCCGGATCTCAACAATGTCGCTGGCTCCCCCGCTGATAGTCACGGAAGCGACCCCTTCTGTTCTTTCCATCCTTGGCTGGATCACATCTTCGGCCATTTTTTTCAATTCCGTGAGGGATAACGTATCTGAAGAAAGCGAGAAAGTTAAGATCGCCTGCATATTGGGGTCAATCTTGATGACCATGGGGGCGGAGGCATCATCCGGAAGCCTGCCTTTGACCAGATCAACCTTCTCCCGGATATCCAAAGCGGCGTTATCCATATTCGTTCCGTAATTGAATTGAATAATGACAAGAGAGTTCCCTTCTGAGGAGATAGAGCTGATCTTGTCAAGGTTCTGGATGGTGGCGGCAGACTGCTCAATGGGTTTGGTAATGAGTTTTTCGATCTCCTGCGGACCTACCCCGGTATAATTGGTGCTTACAACCGCTACAGGAATATCCATCTCAGGCATCAGATCCAAGGGGATCTTGGTAAATGAAACAAATCCCAGGATTAGGACGATAAAGACAACCATTAAGACAGTCACCGGACGTCTGACAGATGTTTCAGATAATTTCACTTGCTTTGCGCCTCCTGACTCTGGCCGTCTTTAAGCACTACCTTGATCTGAGAACCGTCATTCAAAAAATTCTGTCCTTTAACAATCACAATATCCCCGTCTTTCAGGCCGCTGACGATTTCCGTTTGGGTCCCGTTCTCAAGTCCGGCGGTTACTTCTTTCTCAACGGCGCCATTGTCCCCCGCCAGGTAAACCACATTTCTCCCCTTATGGAAAACCACAGCATCCGTAGGCACGGCAAAGACATTCTCTTTGCTCACAGTATCGAGCGTTACATTGGCAAACATCCCGGGTTTCATGATGGCATCCTTGTTTTCAATATACGTTTTCAAGTTGTATTTTCCCCGGCTGTCCGCTGCCAGGCTCAGATCTTCTATTCTCCCTTTGGTCCGGATAGCGGCGGAAGGTACTTCCACCTCTACTTCCTGTCCTCTTTTGATATTGTTGATTTCCTTTTCACTGACGCTGACCGTGATAAAGACCTTCTCCATATCCACCACTTTAGCTGCCGGAGAAGCATTGGACACCATAGCCCCGACACTGACATCCAGCGCCGTCAAAACACCGTCTATCGGGGATTTGACATCCATATCGGCAAGAGTTTTGGCCGCACTGTCATATGCGGCCCGGGCCTGGGCATACTGGCCTTCTATAGATTGCCGCTGGGAGTCGGAAGCCAGCAGTTCAGCCTGGTCCAGTTCCACCTTGCTGACGGCCCCGATCTTATACAGTTCTCTGGTGCGTTCCAAAGCCTTTTGGTCATTTTCATATTTGCGGATACTCGTTTCATAGGCTCCCTGCGCCATTTGGAACTGCGCGCTTTGCAGATGAAAGGCGATCATAGCGTCTGTTTTGTCCAAACTGAACAGGACCTGATCCTTCTTAACGATATCCCCGACTTTCGCCGGGATTTCCGCTGCTTTGCCGGGTGTTTTTACCATCACAGGCGCTTCCTTATCCCCCTGCACTTTTCCATTCAGGATAATGGAGGATAAAATCCCCTGCCTCCTAACTGTTATCACTTCAACGGGGGTATACGTTTGCCGGTTCATTTCCGCAGCCTTTTGGGCTGCAGCCTTACTCAGGGCCCCGCTTATCCTCAGTCCGAGAACCAGCAGCATAACGATGGCAATCACGGCATATGTAATCTTTTTTCTCTTGGATAGCCCTGCAAATCCAACCTGTAATTGCTGGAAACGCTGCCCTATTTTTACACCCATCTCTGTTACCCCCATTTTTTATATGGACTTTTTCACTAATTCAATACCGACCAGTCAGTCGGCACACGTTTATGTTACAATGCCTTAGGCCTTCCAGTCAATGGGTTTAAAGCAATTTTTATCCTTTCACCCCCGAGGGGCAGGGGGAATATATTGTAGGGACAAGCGTTTTTCCCCTGCAATACCGCATCAGGAAAACGCGGGTCAAAAATGAACTAAGGAGGTCCCCGAGAATGGCTGTTGTTTCAAACACTTTAGACGCCACTGTAGCAGCCCGTTACCAGACAGGCATCTCAGCAAACGGTTCCCCGATCCTCCGTCAAAAGACCTTTGCCGGAATCAAAGCCAATGCGTCCGATCAGGATGTGTACGATGTTGTCGCAGCCCTTTTCAGCCTGCTTCAGTACCCTCTAATTGATGTACGCCGGGACCAGCACTTTGATTTGGTCAATCAATAAATGAGTAAAAGGAGCTGAAAAACATGGCAACATCCACGCAGAAAGTGCTGCGGCTGACGTTCCAAAATACCTCCGGCAGCGCAACAAGCATTACCCTTCCCGAACCCAAAGAGAACCTGCCGGCAGCAGACATCCAAACCGCCATGGACTTGGTGATCTCCAAAAATATCTTCGCCACAACGGGTGGGGATTTGACAGCCAAACGCGACATCAGAATTATTGACACAACAACCGATGACCTTTATGATGCACCAACTGCTTAAGCAATGATCCCCGGAAGGCTAGAAGGGCCTTAGCCTCTTAGAGCCTTCCTTCCTCCCCCTTGAAAGGAGGCTCGCCCTATGCAGGAATTACTCCTCCAGATCAGCAATTTCGGTTTCCCAATCGTAGTCAGTGCCTACCTCCTGATACGCATCGAAAAAAAATTAAGCGACCTTTCCAACAACATCAATGATCTCACCAGAGCCATTGATGTCTTAAATCTAAAGAA
>LNDB01000018.1 GCA_001515265.1 Candidatus Dichloromethanomonas elyunquensis | reverse complement strand
GGGGTTCATCTTTGATTGAACTGCTGATTTTTTTAGGCATTACTCTTGCCCTTATTGGCTGGGGGACGGACTACTACCACGCCATAAACATCAAACGGGGAATAACGGACAGTGTGAAATTTGCCGCTTTAGCAGCCAGCCAGCAAACCGACCAGGCCAAATTAAATCAAGGGGTTTTGGTAATAGACCCAGCGCAAGCGGATGTTGTTTTTTTAGAGATGGTAAAGAAAAATTTATCTTTAGACAATAACCTCGATCCGCTGCCGGGCTCGCCGGTTATGTATGTCAATAAAGCAACGCTTTATTATAAAACCTATAATTCCGATGTTTTGCCGGCAGTAAGCCCGATTGACGGTCACTCTATCACTGAGCCGTCCTATGTGGCTTACATTGAAGTCAGAGTAAGACGCGGCTTTACCCAAATTGTAAATTCAACCCCCTATTGGACTATCAAAGTAGCCAAAGACGCTGCTTTAAAAATCTCACCATAATTTGAAATGTAAGGATGATGTAAGGAATGGTCAATGATTTAGCATTGCTGATCCCTTTAATAATGCTGTCAATCTGTGTTCTGACGGATTGGCGGAAGCGGAAAATATATAATTGGGTGACAATGCCCGGGTTTATTATCGGGATAATTTATATCATATACGCCAAAACATATTCCGTAAGTTATGGCTTTTCTTTCTTATTCCTTTTCTTAATTCTCTTATTCGTCTATTCCCACGGGGCGATGAGGGGAGGTGATGTTAAATTGCTGTTGGCGCTAAGCCTGTTTTTAACACCCTGGGCCTTCTTCTTTAATTCAGCGCTCTTCATGTTTTCAGCTTTCTTTTATTTCTTTTTTCAAACTGTACGGGTTAAAGGCTTATCCCGAACTATTCATGATGTAAAAACAGATTCACTTGTTTTGATCGCTATCGGAGAAAACAACAATTCCTTTGCCAACGGCGTAAAAAGTAGATTTTTCCCCGGCGGCGGAGCCGCTCTGATCGCGTTATGCTATATCGTCACTACAATATTGTTTTAGTAACATTGTTTTTCTAAGGAGATAGGGATATGTTTAAATGGGAACTAGAGGTTTCAGATAACTTAAATCAAAGAACGGAAGGATTCAGCACGTCGATTGGGATGAGCAAGGAAAGATTTATCAGGCTTGCCATATTGTCTCAGCTGGAGGAAATGGAGATGAATATGGACGAACGTCGCAGAACTGCTGACCCTTCAGAGAAAAAAACACTTTCCCAAACCTATATCAAAATAGGTGATGAGGATGTTCCGGTAGGCCCGAAAGGAGGATACGACCATGTTAAAGTCAAGAGTTAAAACATTTTCTATTCTGCTCCTTGTTTTGTCCTTAACTCTTTTTGGATGCAGTCCCAAAAAGACTGAGCCGGTCCAGAATGTTCCGGTCCAGCAGGATACCCAGACTCAAAAAGACAATCAAAGCGCGGAAAAAGAGCTTGAGCCGATTAAAGAGGCTGAACCTGGGCAAGATCCGCAGCCGGAAGCCAAAACCGAAGCAAAAACTAAACCCATTGTCCAACCACAAGTCCAGCCAAAGCCTGAACCGGCTCAGCCAAGCAAGCCTGAGCCGGAGCAGAAACCTTCAGCCAATTCCGGGTTATCTTTGTATAGCTTGGGGTATCAGGTCGATGTCCAAAATAATGCTGCCAAAACAGACAAAGAGAAAGCCGCTTATGAAGAGGCCGCCCGGTGGCTGGTAGAGTTCAAATCTACCGATTATAAGAAGCTTGAAGCAGTGTCGCAAATGCCGGGAAGCAGTTACACGACGGCGAATTTCCAAAATTCTTTGGACAGCTTTTTCCCCAATTTCAAATCAGAAAGCATCAAAAACAAGGATACCAGACAAGTGAAGTCTTTATGCCTTGACGATATAAGTTTTAATCAAATCCCCCAATTAAATAATCAGGAAGGGGCTTTTTTGAAGTTTACCATCGTGATCAATGCAGCGCAAAATGGGGGCAACTTTTGGGTAAGCAAATATGAGGAAAGAATTATTTTACTTCAGGTAAACGGGGTTTGGAAGGTCGATTCTGAAGAAAACGCTCAACTGAAAATATAAGGGGTATGCATATGAAACTAATAGCTAAAGATGAATTGTATCAGTTCCGAAAATTCAACAACAAATACGAAAGGGAGCTGCGCAGTTGTGTTTACCCGGAGATCATGCCCGGCATGAGTTCCGGGGAGATTCTGGACGTTATAGCCGGAAATAAAAGCATGATGTTCTCTATTTCTCTTAAGCAAATAAAAAGGCATAAGGAGTATTTTGAGGGGGATATTGACTTTAAAAAGATGGCTGCCGCAGAAAATATTACGTACCCCGATAAAACAACCTTGATCGTAAAAACGACGCATGCCTGCAACCTGCATTGTCCGTATTGCTACGATGTGATGTTCCGCAAGGATCTTGACGCGGAAGGGAACAAAGTCACGCTGGAAGTGGTCAGGCAGATTATAAAAGTGTTCAAAGACGTGAATGTCGGTACCTGGATATGGCACGGTGGCGAACCTTTGCTGATCGAAAAAGAATTTTATGAAGAAGCAAACGCCCTGATCAAGCAGCAATTCCAGAAAGTCAATATATGCATGCAATCCAACTTGACGCTGATAGACGAGGGGAACGCCGCTATGTTAAGGAAGTGGAAAATCCGGCCGGGGTTTAGTTTCGATGGTTTGACAAACCATTTGACCCGGAAAAACACCAACAGATTGATGAGGTCCATTGCTACGGCGGATAAAAACGAGGTCTTGGGCGGCGCCATCATGATCATTACGAGAGATAATATCCACCAGCTGATTGACGATTACGAATACTTTAAACGCTTAGGCCTGGGCTGCAAGATGAACCTCATCTTTGCGGCCCATAAAAATATGAATTCCTATACCCTGGATGGGAAAATAGTTGCCGAAAAAATCTGCCAATTCTTTGACTATTGGATTTTAGACACTTATAGACCGGCTGATTCGGATCTGTGCGAGCGATACCTGATGGCTGCTTTGGATGCAGGCGGTTCCTGCGCTTTTACAGACTGCGCCGGGAAGGATTACTGGTTTTCAACCCAGCCTGATGGTACGATTTATCATTGCGGCCGGGATTGGCCGGAGAGTGCCGCCGTGTCTTTCGGAAATATTTTTGAGATGGAATCTGTTCAGGATATCTTAGATCATCCCAATCATAAAAAATGGTACGAGGGGACCCGGCGGATGCTGCGGCATTGCGGCGACTGTGATTATTTCTACAGCTGCCATAGCGGCTGCTACAATGACAACATCCAGCATGATTTGTCCATGAATAAGCCGGAGCCAGAAAATTGCTACACGCACCGGCACGTGATCAGCCATATCATACGGGTTATTAATGAAATTGATTATGACGATATGCCGAAATATAACCCGAGGTTCTTGAACTTTTTATTCAGGCATCAATTCCGGAGCGCCAAGATGATGAAAAATATTTTAGAAGAATCTATTAAACGGATCGAAACTCCTGTTCACGCCGAAAACAAGCTGAAGGAGTTTCTCGTGATTTAAGAGAGGTTGATATTCGTGATCAATATCTTTAAGAAAAAACAAAAATTTCCCCCAAAGAATCAGACGCAGGAACTGTACTACTCAGTTCCTTTATTGTTTGATTATGGGTATATTCAGGAATTAATAAGGCTTAACAGCCAGGATAAGGCGAAGTATAAAATCCGCTCCGTATATAACAGTTTGCCTGTTACTTCCTATGCAAAATCAGGACATGAACATGGCCGGTCGGTTAATTTGCAGGAAGACAGCGGCAAAATCCGGACACTGGAAGATTTAAGGCCCTATATCAAAGAGCTTTCAGATAACGGGCTGACGTTCATTTATCTGATGAATAATATCTCAACCGTTTCCCTGTATGACTTTGAATCAAATATTCCCCAACTGAAGCAGTTTGTTGAGCATCTGGCGGATATCGGGGTGCGAAGCATTACGGTTGGGAGCCAGCTTCTTGCCGACTTCCTGAAAGAGGAATTCAGCGGGTTGGCCGTGAACGCTTCAACGATGATGGATATCCGGTCGATTAACCAAGCCAAATATGCCAGCGAAAATCTAGGAATCTCTAATATCATTCCTACTTCCGATCTCAACAAGGATTTTGCTTTTATAGAATCATTTAAAAAGCTGCTGCCTGATGTTGGCTTGGAATTGATGGCCGATGAGGGCTGCATATTTTGTTGTCCGACCAAGAATATTCACTATGCCTTGTTTGGCAAGCAAGAAAACATTCATAAATGCAGCCCTTTGTTCAGGGAATTCCCTAAATTCATTTGCGATCAAATTACCTTTAAAAGTCCGGCAATTCAAATGGTACTTAACCGGATTATTTACCCTTGGGAAATCCCCGATTATGAGAAAATGGGAGTGAACAGCATCAAGCTGGTTGGCAGGGATCACCCCAAGCCGGAATTAATAAATAAGATAAAGGCCTATATGTTTGGCGCTACCGATCCGGAATATGCGCTGAATGAATTCTATAATACTTACAATTCACGTTTTATGAACAAAGTTTTCCATCCGTACGGAACGCTGAAGATGAAGGAAATATTTGAGTCTTTGCCCAAGCTCGATTATTTCATGGATAATAAGCCGCAATGCGCTGCCCAGTGCGGGGTTGCGTGCAAGTATTGTTTTCATAAAGCGGAACAGATTGAGAATTATGTTGCGGAGAAAAGGCAGGCAGGTCCCTTATCCTGTGCGGCAGGTGAATGATATGGCAAGAACGTTTTCCAGATTAAAAAAATTGCTGTTCGCTTTTCTTTCATTAAGCATTCTTCATACTTCAATAACCCAAGACCTGGTTCTTGACAACAATCATCCGGATGGGCCTAAAGCCAAGGAAGGCAAATACTCCAAGGCTTTGGGCCTTAAGTTTTCCTTGCAGCCCGAAAAAGCTTTCGCTTGGGTGGAATGGAGCTGGCCTAACTCCGGATGGAGCAATTATGGAAATTATGGCGCTTATACCGATGTCTACAACAATACTTACGGCAATTACGTAAATTGGAACGCCAATTACAGTAATGCCGGTGCTTGGGAAAATCATACGCAATGGGAAAACCATACCGAAACATGGAGCCAATATTCGAATTGGACTGCTTATTCCAATTATAGCAACTACAGCAACTATGGCGATTGGGGCGCTTACAGCAATTATTCCAATTATAGCAATTGGAATAACTGGACTCCTCCCCCCTCGGTTGTGGCAAGTGTACAGACCGTCGCCTTTCCTAACACAACCATCCAGATTACAGCGACAACAACAGGGACCACTACTTCTGTCACCGCAACCAATACTTTAAATTCAACAGTAATTCCCTTTACAAATACCGGAGGAAATACATGGGTAGGATCTTTTACTATCCCTGCCGGTACAACTGTTCAGCCGATTACTTTTTATGTTACTGCCGGCAATAGTTCCGGATCTAGTAATGCTGTCGCCATCACAAACGTAAAACACTTTCAAAATGTAATTACCCGCTAAATGAAAGCTTCATTCATTACTATTCTTATTGCATCCCGAAATGTTTTAATGATAACTTTTTTTTGAGGAGTGATCCTATGAATATCATGTTAAATAATTACTGCAACTTAAATTGTTCCTATTGCTTTGCCAATTGTGATCCGAAGAACAAGGTCGATATTTCCGATGATAATTATGGATATATCATTAATTTCTTTAAGAAGTCGGCGCATGTTGATTTAAGGCTGCTCGGGGGGGAGCCGACACTGCATCCGAACTTTGAAAAATGGGTGAATCAAGGAATAGATGATCCGTTTTTCCGTAGAATCCAGATTTTCACCAATGCGATTGCTTTAGAGCATACAATGAGCCGATCTATTGTGGATAATAAGGTTTCATTCTTGATTAATTTGAATGGGCCTGATGTAATCGGTGAGCGTATATATAATAGGACAATAGGCAATGTAGAAAACCTAATATTCGAATATCGCAGAAAGAATATCGAACCCCAGGTTACTCTCGGCATTAATATCTTTGAGCCGGATTTTAAATATCAATATATTATTGAGCAAAGCAAAAGGCTAAAATTAAAGACCATCCGATACAGCATTACGGTGCCTTCAGATAATAACCAGAAGGGCAGTCTTGAACATTATGAAAGTTTTGTTCCCGGATTAGTTGACTTCTTGGATGATTGCCATAGAAACGGGATTTCTCCTCATGTTGATTGC
The DNA here is from genome assembly GCA_001515265.1 of Candidatus Dichloromethanomonas elyunquensis. Taxonomy (GTDB): domain Bacteria; phylum Bacillota; class Desulfitobacteriia; order Desulfitobacteriales; family Syntrophobotulaceae; genus Dichloromethanomonas; species Dichloromethanomonas elyunquensis. The sequence goes on along the minus strand of LNDB01000018.1, from coordinate 42,006 downwards.
AATAATCCGCCCAAGTGTATTTTTTCCAATGAGCAGCTTGTAAATTTCATTTACTCAGGTTTTGATCTGATTCACAAGGGGATATGTTCGCCGGTTATGGATATAAGGCCCGACCTGAGCGTTGCCCGGTGTTTTGTTTTTGAAGATTATCTTAGGGTGAATATTAAAGACTTTAATACCGTTCAAGATGTCAACGATTTCTTTCTGCGTGAGATTGACAGTAAAAGATATAGCCATCCTCCGTTTAAGCAATGCTCCGGATGCAGGTTCTGGGACGAAAAGAAATGCATCGGCGGTTGTTTAGGGTATAGTATCAGGGGAAAATAGTCTGTTTGCTATGCCGGATAGCTTTCCTCAAGGTGATTGTATAGCGAATCTTTCCATTGACCGTTTTTTAAAAATTTCAAGATATTTATTTTATACGACGTTCTTAAATGACTTCCAGTTGCCTGAAATTCTATGGACACGGCAAAAATAATAGCGTATAATTCAAAATACAAATATTTGAGTCAAGAAGACTCTATTAACTTATTACAAATAATTGTCGATAAACTAAACATCTAATGATAATTAGCCATGAAGGTTGAAAAATCCGCAGGAGCGGGCAGTCAGCATTCGTGGTTTTTATTTTTTATGAAGTATAAAGTGCCAATCAAATATTGCAGACGCAGACTAAAGGAAGTGAATGTATTGGTAAAAATAAGTATTTTTTGTTGCTCAAAAGTTACCCAAAAACTGGGGTGTTCCAGTACACAATGTCTCTGTGCCCTGAAAAACAGAATCGGCGCATATAGCAGGCACAAAAGAAATACAGAGGTAGAATTAGTCGGATTGGTCAATTGTCCGGGATGTCCTTCCGAGATTGGACCGGAGAGGCTTGCAAAACAAATCAAGAACTTGACTGAATATCAAGTGGATGAGATTTATTTCAGCAGCTGCATGAATACCTTTTGTGTCTTCCGTTATGATTATCAAGCCCTGATTGAACGGGATTACCCCGAAGTAGAAGTAATTTTGGATACAGGCAGGCCGCATCTTCCTCCAATCCAAATGGAATTTGCCTTGTAAAATAACTGATGGGAATGGAAAAATGGAAAAAAGAAAAACGGTTATCATTACCGGAGCATCAAGAGGGATCGGCAGAGCGATGGCTGCATTGTTTGCGTCGGAAGGTTATCATGTGCTTTTTACCTATAACCGGTCGGGAATTGAAGCATATAAAACATATAATGCCTTAAAGAAAAAGAGTCAGTCAGTGGCAGTCTGTAAAACGAATATTACGAAACACAAGCAGACCGATTTGATGGTCGAACGTTGTATTAAGTTATTCGGCACTGTGGATATTTTAATTAATAATGCCGGGATAGCCCAACAAAAGCTTTTTTCGGATATTACTGAAAAAGAATGGGATATGATGATGAATACCAATCTCAAAGGCGTTTTTAACTGTACCCAGAGTGTTCTTAAACACATGCTCATACGGAAGGAGGGCAAAATTATCAACATTTCTTCAATCTGGGGAATGGTCGGAGCATCCTACGAGGTCCATTATTCCGCAGCTAAGGCAGGTGTAATCGGCATGACGAAAGCCTTGGCCAAGGAACTTGCACCCTCCAATATCCAGGTTAATTGCATCGCCCCTGGCATTATTCAGACGGATATGCTTGATTCTTTTACCAATGAAGAGTTAAACGCGTTAGAACATCAAACTCCTTTAATGAAAATCGGCAGTCCGGAGGACATCGCTTCTTGCGCTTTGTATTTGGCATCTGAGGGAGCGGATTTTGTTACGGGCCAGGTTATAAGTCCAAATGGCGGATTTGTAATTTAGAGGTAATTTAGATTGGTAAATATAAGGTTGTTTAATGGACATGGAATGTTGAAAAGAGTATAATAACCTCAAGTTTTTAATACAGACTGGTTTGGAGAAATTGTTATCTTATTAGTTGAGGGGAATGGTATGCGGATAGCTGTAATAGATGGTCAAGGCGGCGGTATCGGCAAAGCAATTGTCGAAAAGCTTCGAAGGGAACTGCCTGAAGATACCGAAATCATTGCTCTGGGCACAAACGCACTTGCCACATCTTTTATGCTGAAGGCCGGTGCCAATGAGGGGGCTGCAGGGGAAAATGCGATTGTGTTTAATGCAGGCAAAGTCGATATTATTATGGGAACGGTAGCAATTATTGCCGCAAACTCGATGCTTGGTGAATTAACCCCTTTTATGGCCAAAGCAATTGCTGAAAGTCCGGCGAGAAAAATACTTCTGCCGCTAAACCGGTGCAATATTGACATAGTAGGAGCAGATAAAGGCCAGCCCTTGCCGCATTTGATAGATAGTGCCATTCAAAATATTAAAGCATTATTTTGAGGTGAGGAAAATGTGTGAAGCAAATGTTTATTTAATTGATGAAAAAGGAGAAGAAGAACTGTTTCTCGAATCGGTAGACAAGATATTTCCAGAAGAAGAAAACCTTGTGCTGGAGAATATCTTTGGTGAAAGGAAAATTGTTAAGGCGAAAATCAAAGGAATGGAACTGGTAGATCATAGAATCGTGCTGGAAAAATAGGTTATTTGATAAATATTTTTTTTGATATAGACATGTAATTTAATATATCTTATAATTTTACTATCAAAACTGAGTCATGAAGGCTCATAAGATATTTAGAACCAAAAAATTCTTTCGAAAGATATGGAATAGCGTAAGCCACGAAGGCTGAGAAACATCTGCAGGAGCGGAGGTTCAGCTTCGTGGTTTTTTAATATATCAGAAAGTATAAGTTTTTGGTCTCACCTTTACTTGCAAATTTGGTAAGATAGGGTTATGGAAACAAACATCTTGAGACAAATATTTTTCGATGAACATAAACATTGGGAACAATTCGTAAAGAAATACGGAACTCGAATAAGACCAATAGTGGTTAAAGAAGTCGAGAAGTTCCGCAACTGTGGTAACCCTAGAAATGGGTTTAAGCTATTCGTATGCGAAGGCTGCCATGACATAAGAATAGTACCTTATCGTTGTAAGGGGAGATTCTGCACAACATGTTCAAGTGGAGAAACAGAAGAGTGGAGCCGAATGATGGCAGAAGATGTGATGCAAGTCAATCATCGACATGTCATCTTTACAATAGATGAAGGTTTACGAGTCATATTTCAGAAACATCGGCAGTTGCTAAAACGTCTAATGGATGAGGCAGAAAGAATAGTTCAAGAGTGGTTTAAAAAGAAATTCAAATTAACACCGGGAATCATAGTAGGGTTACATACGTTTGGTTCCCGGATAAACTTTAATCCGCATGTTCATATGCTCGTAACGATGGGTGGAATGAAAGAAAATGGGGAATGGAAAACCTATGACTATATTCCTTTCCCGATGTTGCGTAAGCAATGGCAAACGGTCGTGTTAAAACTCATCCGGAGTCACTTAAACGAAAGGGAAAAGAAGGAAGTACAGCATTTATTACAGAAGGCCTATTCCGCAAATGGAGAAGGCTTTTATGTTTATGCTCCAAAACAGAAAGGAAATGTGAAGGTCCAATTAGGCTATATAGGTCGTTATATTCGTCGACCGGCCATAGCATTACATCGGATAGAGGAATATGACGGTCAGAAAGTTACGTTTAAATATCATGACAAAAATGACGGGCAAGAGAAACAGGAGAAACTAATCGTAGAAGAGTTTATCGCACGATTGATCGTACATATACCGGATGAACAATTTAAAACCATTCGACATTATGGCGTATACTCCCGTAGAATTAAAACGTTATGCAAAAATCTTATTACTGCATGGCAGAAACAAGTGAGGAAATGGATCGTAAAAGTTAAAAAGACAGTAAGGCGTAGAAAATGGGAGCAACGAATTAAAGAACAAACGGGGAAAGACCCGATGGTATGCCCGCATTGTCAATGTTATTATGAATATAAGGGTGAAGTCTGTCTTAAAGACGGCCAACTCGAAATTAAGCATGCAAAATGTGAGATAAGTAGAGCATGTCTAGAAAGGATGATCTATAATTTCACCGGTATCAAAAAAACGCAAACCCAGCAAAAAGAAGAAGCCCCAAAGCGGAGAAAAGAGCCTGTTAAAGAGTTCAGTCAACTACGTTTGTTTGCAGTGTAATGAACGGGAGGAGATTCCTTTAGAAGTAGTAAGAGAATTTGATGCTATGGATGATGGAGATCCAACGGTTCCGCCGCAGTTTAGTTGCGAGAAGTGTGGGGGAGAAATGTACCCTGAGTATTATAAGGGACTTCATGGTTATGAATATAAAATTTCAGATATTAGAGGACAATAAAAGGACCGAGGCCGCAGCCTCGGTTTTTCTTATTTTGCAAGATTCTGCGCCAATTATTAACAATCGGACCATGGAATCTTTCCCTTTATTAGCTGAATTCGCATATACGGACGTGACAATCTTTATTGTTTGTGTTTCTAAGCGTAAAGCGCTTTGAAAATAATAAAATAATATAGAGGAGGTTTCATTATGGCATGTTTTTTAGCTCCGGCGGCAGAAGCAATCATTGTTACTATTATCAAGAAAAATGAGCAAAAGAAAGAGGAGGCTGCCCTGAAAAATGGCGCGTCGGCCTCTGCAACAATTACTTCCGGAAGCGGCATACCGTGGAGCAGCAAGCTCGGCTGGCTGACCAGGATGCTGTGGGGCGGCGTTTTCCTGCTTGCTATCGAACATATCTGGCATGGGGAGGTAGTACCGTGGCCTCCGTTCCTGACGGCGATGAACAATCCCGCCGATATCCAGCCGATGTTGATGGAAATACTTACGGTCGGTGGTTCGATGGTATTGTTCGTGACTGCGGTTTGGTTCGTTATGACTCTTGTAGCGGATCGTATATACAAGAAGTCCTCCGCACTGGCGTCTGCGGCAAAATAGGAGGTGTTGTGATATGTGCTTGATGATTACATTGTTGGCGGCTGTTATCACCACGATTGTTTGGTATGTTAATGCACCTGAGAACAAGCTTAAATTAGGAACTCTCAGTCTGATGTACTGGGGCGCAGCGCTGATGTGGACGATCGATGGTTTTTTCTGTGTTGCGGAAGGCGAACCGTTCTTGGACCTCAGCGTCAGCGACGCTCTTTTAGGGCTTCTTATCGTGATCTGCGGTTTGATCGCCTGGCTCCTGATTTTGCTGTACAGTGATCCGAAGAAAGTGTTCAAGGCATTCCAATTCAAGAGTTAATGCTCAAATGAGTAAAGTACAAAGCACTGACTTTGGCAAAAATCCATGTCGGTGCTTTGTGATATATAAAAACCTATGACCAGTCAAAGGAGAAGCAGGATATGGACGGTTATTTTGATGGCCTTTGCGCAAGTAAAGAAAGTCAGCTGTACGGAGTATCTGAAGTGGTGGATGACAATGAAAGGGTTAGAGAACTTCGGCGAGCGTTAATAGACGGTCCGGATAATGGCGAATTATATATAAAACTCGGCGATGCCTTGTCTTATCAGCTCAGGTATATCGAGGCCATTTCCGCTTATACCAAAGCAATTGACAGAATACCGGACAGCGTTGCCGGATACCAGAAACGCGGTGGGAGATACCTTACGACGCTTCAACTTGAGCGCGCCTATGTGGATTTCATGCACTGCGGGTCTTTCGGACAAAATGCCGAGATCGAGCTTTTGTCGGGCCTGACAGCCTATATGCTAAGAAAATACATCGAGGCGGAAACGCATTTTAGCAGCTGGATTTCCATCGCTGGAGATGATACCGAGGAGCTCGTATCTGTCATATATTGGTATATTCTCTGCTGTGTCAAAGACCATGATAACGAGAATATGCGGCATATACTCGCACTTTATTCCCCGGATATGTATATCGGACACCACACTGCCTATCAATGCGGCATAAAGCTGCTCCGCGGGGACATAACGGCCAACGAGGCGATGAAGATGGCGGAAGCCGCCTGTGGCGAGGACCGCGATCTTGAGTACAGCATGATCGTGTACGCCGTAGCAAATTATGAGTACATGCGCGGAAATACCGATGGCTATAAGAAGTATTTGGACATGATACTGTTGCGCGATACCTTCTGGGCGGGTTTGGCATCGCTGGCTTCATTGAACGATCGCTATCCCGAGGTAGCCGAAAACGCAGCAAAACGGGGCGATTTTGTGGCGGCCGTCTAAGACTCGCGGGATTACCTGCTGGAAAGACAGATATGTTTTTTGGGCTGCTAAATTGATGAATGTGATAGGATCATAGAATCGTGCTGGAAAAATAGGTTATTTGATAAATATTTTTTTGATATAGACATGTAAGCTAATATATTTTATAATTTGACTAATAAAATGAGTCATGAAGGCTCATTAGATATTTGGATTCAAAAAATCTAACGAAAGACATAGATTAGAGCAAGCCACGAAGGCTGAGAAACATCCGCAGGAGCGGAAGTTCAGCTTCGTGGTTTTTTATTTTTGCGAAATTCCGTATTTGATAACAAGAGAACAATGGGAATTTTAATCCCCCCCTAGCGGATTGTAGAATATGGGAAATCCTGATACTCTGATTTTCAACTGAGGTGATAAAAATGAATATTGAAGAAATCCGCGAAAAATGGAGTCTGAAAGAACAAAACAAAAAAGCCAGTGTAGATATGTGGAATTCAATGGCCGGAAGCTTTGGTGAAAATGTCCACCCTGGTTTTGAGGAAGATGCGTTTTTGAAACTGCTGCTAAACAAGAATATGCTGAATCCGGAAGGACTGATCCTGGATGTCGGATGCGGCGCGGGCAAATATGCGTTGGCCTTAGCCGGGAGATGCAACCAGGTGACCGGAGTTGACCTGTCTCCCCAAATGATTGCGATCGCCGAACAAAAAAAGGAAGAATATAAAATCGACAACGCTGCTTTTTATTGTGAGGATTGGCATGACCTGGATCTTATGCAGGCCGGGTGGCAACATAAATTTGACCTCGTGTTTGCCCATATGACACCGGCCGTTCAAAGTGCGGATACTTTAGAAAAGCTGAGTGCCGCGTCGAAAGGCTGGTGTATACTCTCCAAGCCGATTCGGCGAACAGATCCTGTGTCTGATGCCGTTAAAGCGCTGGCTGGAATCAAGGATAAACGGGAAAGCAGCGACGAAGAGCTGGTATTCGCCTTTGAGCTACTTTGGCGTCAGGGGTATCTTCCGGAACTGCAATACGAGGAGCAGGTCTGGAAAATGAAGAAAACGTTGGAACAGGCAAAAGGTATGTATATCAACCGGATAAAAACCTACCGCGATATTTCCTCTGCAGAGGAAAAAGAAATCGAAACCTATTTGGGATCCCTGGCCAAGGACGGTTTTGTTTATGAAGAGGTTGATACAACCGTTGCAACAATGGTTTGGCAGGTTTAATGAAATACCGAATCGATAATAGCAAGCAAGGAGGAACTAAAAATGTGTGTAAAACCTACTGAATGGGAAAAGGCGGTGGAATTCCATGGACATCAGTGTCCGGGGCTGGCTATCGGCTATAAAGCGGCAGTCACGGCTCGGGAAAAAATGGGCGTGCGCTTTTCCGTGGATGAAGAAATTGTCTGTGTTACCGAAAACGATGCCTGCGGCGTCGATGCGATCCAGGTCATGACCGGCTGCAGCATGGGAAAAGGGAATCTGATCTATAGGGGAACCGGTAAAATGGCGTTCAGTTTTTTTAACCGGAGAAACGGGGAAAGCCTGCGATTAATTCTAAAACCGTTTGAAGGGGAAATGAACAGGGAAGAGCGTCAGGCATATATCCTGAACGCCCAGGCAGAAGAAATTTTTCAGATGATGAAACCAAGTTATGAATTGCCTGAAACGGCAAGGCTCTTTACCTCAGTAGTTTGTGAAGCCTGTGGAGAAAGCGCGCCGGAACATAAAATCAGATTGCAGGACGGCAGAAAAGTCTGCCTGGACTGTTTCAAAGATTACGGCAGGGGCTGGTAGAGATATAGTAACGGTAGAAAAAAATTAAAAGGAACAAGACTTAATGAAGCATAAACAAACTGATGCAGGTAATTTACAAGAAAAGGATAGTTATCACCAATATACGCATAAGAAAAAAGTAGTGATTTTGGTGCTGGCTTTTTTAATTGTCTTGTTAGCTATAGCCGCGGTCAACGCCGGCTCATTTAATCTCAATCCGCTTCAGGTAATTCAATCGCTACTGGGAAAAGGGAGCGATGCATCCAGTGTTGTCATCTGGCAAATACGGATGCCCAGGATTCTGGCAGCGATAACGGCTGGCGCTGGGTTGGCGGTGGCCGGATGTGTCATGCAAAATAATCTGAGGAACCCGCTGGCCGCGCCCGATACGCTGGGGGTTTCCCATGCTGCGGCTTTCGGAGCGAATATTGCCATTATTGTTTTAGGTGCCGGCAGTATTTCCAGTACAAGTACGGATGCGGTGACCATCAATAATCCCTATCTGGTTACGCTTTGTGCTTTTGCTTGTTCTATGGCGGCAACGCTGGTGATTTTGCTGTTGGCAAGAATACGGGGGTTTTCGCCCGAAGCCATGATCCTGGCAGGGGTAGCGCTGAATTCCCTGTTTATGGCCGGAACCATTCTGATCCAATATTTTGCCAGTGATGTCCAGGTGGCTGCCGCCGTTTTTTGGACTTTCGGGGATCTGGGAAGGGTTGCCTGGAGGGAAGTATTGATTCTGGCCTGCCTGGTAATTTTCGCCTTTATTTATTTCCTGTTTAAAAGGTGGGACTATAACGCGCTGGACAGCGGAGAAGAAACCGCCAAAAGTCTGGGCGTTAACGTGAAAAGAGTCCGGCAGGGAGGTATGTTTGTTTCGGCGTTAATAGCGTCTGTAGCGGTATCTTTTCTCGGTATTATCGGTTTTGTCGGACTTATCGCGCCTCAGATCATGCGCAGGATTATTGGCGGTGATCACCGCTACCTGATACCGGCTTCCGCTCTGATGGGATCCGTGCTGATGCTTTTTTCTGATACAATCGCCAGAACCATGGTTGCACCGGTGGTGCTTCCGGTCGGGGCTATTACTTCTTTTTTCGGCGCGCCGCTCTTTTTGTACTTGCTGGTGAGGGGGTATCAAAGACGATGATTTTATCCGTCAAAGGATTGGCGTTTCAATATCCGAGCCGGGAGGTATTGCAGGATATTAATTTTACCGTGGCCAAAGGAGATTTTCTGGCTATTCTAGGAGTAAACGGCGCGGGGAAATCCACGCTGCTGAAATGCCTGAACAAAGTGTTAAGCCCTCATGCCGGCACAGTGTTTATCCGGGAGGAAGATACCGGCAAGCTTAGCCGGAGGGAACTGGCCAAAAGAATCGGTTATGTTGCCCAGCGCCAGGAAGGTGCTTTCGCCACGGTATTTGATGCTGTTCTTTTAGGAAGAAAGCCGTATATTCAATGGGAAGCTTCCCAAAAAGATCTGGAAATCACCCGTAAGGCTTTAAAATCGCTGGATCTGGAAGGATATGCCTTGCGTTACCTGAACGAGCTTAGCGGAGGAGAACAGCAAAAAGTTGTCATTGCCAGGGCCTTAGCCCAAGAACCGGAACTTCTTTTGCTGGACGAACCGACCAGCAGCCTGGATTTGAAAAACCAGCTTGAGGTCGCCAAAATTGTCAGGAATGTTGTCCAAGACAACCAAATGTGCGCGGTGGTCACGATGCATGACTTGAATCTGGCGATCCGATATGCCAATAAGTTCCTCCTGCTGAAAAACGGCGTTATTTTTGCAGCCGGAGGTCTTGAAGTGATGACGCCCGAAAATATTGAAAGTGTTTATGCCGTATCGGTCAAAATCAAAGAAATAGAGGATATCCCGGTTGTGGTGCCGGTTTAAATATTCCGACCCAATGAGAGTATCCAAACAAAAGAATCAAACTGAAGGAAAATATGAATTGGAGGGTAAAAATGGAAAGAAAGTTTATCTCACAAAGACGATTAATCGCACTGACCCTGGCGGTGCTATTCTGTCTGACATTTTTGATCAGCGGGTGTTCCGCCCAATCTTCCCAGAATGCTTCTGCGAAGATCACTGTGACGGATACGCTGGGAAGACAAGTTGAAATCAACGGAACAGCTAAAAAAGTGGTTGCGATCGGTCCAGGAGCCTTAAGGCTTTGCTGCTATTTCGAGAATACGGATATATTTGCGGGTATTGAGCAAATGGAAATCGACAGTCCGACAGGAAGACCATACCTTTACGCCAATCCGTCGCTGGCGAAGCTTCCGGTTATTGGGCCGGGAGGACCCAATAACGCTCCGAATCCGGAACAAATCCTTGCCGTAAAACCGGATGTTATTTTTACAACTTACGCAGCGGATCAAGCCACTGCCGATAACTTGCAGTCCAAAACCGGTATTCCGGTTGTGGCGTTAAGCTATGGCCAAACATCAACTTTTGATCCCAAGGTCGATGCTTCCCTGACACTTATCGGCAAAATTACCGGCATGGATAAAAGGGCTCAGGAATTAGTCGGACTGATGGCCCAATATAAGACGGATCTGGATACTAGGACCAAAGATGTGGCTGACACTCAGAAACCATCCGCTTATGTCGGCGGCTTAGGAATGAAAGGCGTCCACGGCATAGAGAGTACGCAGGGCAATTACTCGCTCTTTAATGCCGTCCATGCCAAGAATGTAGTTGATGAAACCGGAAAAACAGGTTCTTTGATGATTGATAAAGAAAAACTGATCAGTTGGAACCCGGATAAGATTTTTCTTGACGGGGCCGGATACCCTTCCGTACTTGAAGACTATAAGAAAAACCCTAAATTCTATCAAAGTTTGTCTGCAGTAAAGAAAGGGGAACTCTATGCCCTGCTTCCGTACAATTACTATACGACCAATATTGATACATCAATCGCTGATGCTTATTACATCGGCAAAGTCCTTTATCCTGAACAGTTTAAGGATGTCGATCCCGAGAAAAAAGCGGCTGAAATTTATCAGGAGCTTTTAGGAAAAGATGCTTATGCCCAGATGGCTAAGGATTTTGGCGGGTTTAGGAAGCTTGAGCTAAAGTAAAACGCTTTTTATCAGTCAATCGTTAGCTTTTAATTGATATAAACATAAAAATTAACACCCATCAGGCTAAAAAACACACCTGATGGGTTACTTCTAATCATGATAGTAAAGAGGTGTTTCATGTGATACTGGAACTGCGTAAAAGAGAACAGATTATGCCGTTACCGGTCGCCCTTATTTCGACAATGAGCAAAGACGGTGTGCGTAATATTGCTCCCTGGTCAAATATTACCCCGATCCTAAGACCCTATGAGGAAATCGTTTTGGCTTCCTGGATAAAGAGAGATACATTAATCAATATCCGACAAACCGGAGAATTTGTCATCAATATCCCTCCGGCTAATCTGGCTGATGCGGTGATGGTTTGTTCCAAAAATTATTCTCCGGAAGTTGATGAGTTTCTGAAAGCTGGTTTAACACCGTTCCCGTCCAAACAGATCAAAGTTCCGGGAATTGAAGGGTGTTTGGCCTGGGCGGAATGCAAGCTGGTTGAAGAAATACTCAGGGAAAAGTATTCGTTGGTGATTGGTCAAGTTGTTCACCTGGAGGTAAATGCGTCCTTTTTCAATGAGGACGGAGACATGGATTTTGAACGTGCTCGGCCGCTTTCAGTGATGTTGGGTAATGAACAAATGTGGTTTACGAGGCCGGTTTTTACCGGAAGGAAAGCAGACTATGCCGAGATGTTTGATAAATGAGTAAAATAGTTGAATAGAACTATCGCCCTTCAATATCAAGGAGGTTAACATGAAAATTACAGTCTTATATGTCAGTATTACCGGCAATACGGAAAAAATGGCGGGTTATATTCAGCAAGGAATTGAAGAGGTCGGTTGTATAGAAGTAAAGCTGATGAATCTGGTGCAGGAAGATACTGTCGATTATGAATTTGTTGAGGACAGCCAGGCGGTTATTATCGGGACCCCGGCCTATGCGGCAGACTTGAGCTGGCAGTTGAAAAAGTGGTTTGATACGGATTGGAATTGCAGTTTGGCAGGGAAACTCGGCGCGGCTTTTGCCACGGCAAATTGCCTGCATGGTGGGGCAGACCGGGCGATTTCTAGTGTTTTGAGTCATATGCTGGTCAAGGGTATGCTGGTATACTCATCAGGAATGGGCAGCGGCAGACCGTTCATTCATTTGGGGCCTGTCGCGTTAAGAGACGATCTGGAGGGAAAAAAAGAACTATTTCAGTTGTTTGGAAGACGGGTTGCAGAAAAAGCTATGGAATTATTTTGCTAAAGTCGTAATAGGGGATGCGACAAGTGGTTATACATATTCGATGAAAGCTAAAGGTTAAATGAATGATCATTAAATCTCTGGTGGAAAATACAGCGATTTCTGAAGAGTTTAAAATGGAACATGGGCTCTGTTTGTACTGTTTGCTGTTTATAGAATAGGGTTGATCGTTTTAATTCTGGCAGTACTTCTGGTAAAAAAAGCTTTAAGCTTAACAGCGTGGAGACTAAGTAGCAAATGAAGGTTGGGGAACATTTGGATTTCCTTAAAGGCTTCACAACCATAAAAGACATAAATTGTCAGAACTCTGGATAATGCAGGAATAAAACCGGACAAACATTTTTATATAACGAGCCTTGGAATTGAGCGTGAATACACGATCGATTATTCGCAAGACGAGTTAAAGCAGGTTCTATCAGCGATAAAGGCGGTATGCTTTTTGGTATTTAAAGTGCATCCTGGAGACATTGGATTATTGGCATCTTATAATTGATCTTTCAAATAATCTCATTTTGGGCTTTCCAAGGTCGTTTTGTTTGTAACGAACAAGCAAGGAGAGCCCTATTTTTATTCGCTATATTTATAGGAATTTACCATAGTTATTTATTCTTTTACTAAAATGTAGTAAAATGTGGTATGTAAAATATACACAAAAATGTAAAATAATACAATATAGGAAGTGATAGAAGAGAATAATATATAAAAGTAGAATTGACGAAGTGCTTTTTTATAACCAGAAGTCTTTACAAAAATATCTCATATTCAAGATAACTAATCACAAAAAGAATGTAACATCTAGAATTTAAGGGAGATAACATAATGTTAAAAAGGATACTAATACAAATCACACCCAAAATGCAGCTTAAAATGAATAAAAATGCGCAGATGGTCTTGGATCAGCAGAAGTTGAACAAGGCCATCTGTTTTTTTAAGCTCGACAGAATTTTGGGAAATATGACAGGAAGTTTTAAAAACTGAAATATAGAAAGGCGGTGGGAGAAGGCATTATTACCAAGGATGATAAAAGCAGGGAAACCTGTGAAATTTAGCGCATTTTAATATGATAACTCCTGAGGAACTTATCGTACATTCAGCAGGTGCCGCCGTGTAGATTGGAATTGATATTGGATGGGACAAGCTCGTTGCAATATCAAGCCGTTTACTGCCCCTGTCATTCTACATAAGACAAAACATATAAGATACGTGTTCTGTCGCTATGTTAAAAGACTACATAAGTCAAAAGGCGATAACAATTTAGAGGGTAGCGAGCAGCTTGAAACAATAGATTTTATAGCCGAGTTTACGTTTTCATGTAAACTCGGCTATTTTCATTTTTATGGGTGTTCGCACAATCCTTTTAAACCCGGTGTTTTTTGTTGCGCTCTGAAAACAGACATCTCAGCAATTGAGAGCGTAAGGTGCCGTTCTCCGCCCTCTGTTTTGGTTTTTCAAAAAATCAAAACGGAGGTTTCTATATGAAAAGGATCAATTTGCGGGATTATTACCCAGTTAATGACTCAGATATTTTCGTTGAAGTTGCTGCGGCAGTAGAGGACTTGCTCAAAAAGTTTAGGAAAAAAGACCATGCATACCATGAACGTAGACGTGTACACAAGGCATATTATTCCCTTGACGCTGACAGCGGTATTGAAAAGAATGTGGTCTTACTAGTTTTATCTCCGGAGGAAGTCCATGAAAGAAAAATGAGCAATCAGGAATTGTATGCCGCTATAAACAGCTTGCCGGAAAAGCAGGCAAAGCGCCTTTATGCGCATTTCTTCATGGATATGAGCAAAGCACAAATCGCAAAGATCGAAGGGGTAAATAAAAGTAGAATATCCCGCTCGATCAATCAGGCATTAAGAAATATAGAAAAATTTTTAAAAATTAATTTCTAGGGGGCAACAAACGCATAAAAAATCTGCTGATTAATAGAGGGACTTTTTTCTACACCCTCGGAGGTCTTTGAAAATTGAATATGTGTTTTATCCGGTACTTTCCCCGTATGTCCTGTAAAAGGAAAGCCAGATTGCAGATACGCCATGATCACCTTTCCGGTAACGCTCGGAATGCAACTAAATTATAAATGTAATTAATGGAGTTGATGAAGGCAAAGTTGAAGCGATTAATATCCGTGCAATAAATAAATGTTGGTAGCGTTTATGGCCATGACACATACGGCGGGATAATGATACTTGCGTGCAGTCGAGGTTAAGTCCCAGAGTGCGCCCCGGTCGCTGACGGGGAGGTGTGATTCCTATGAGACGGTCAACTGCTGTCTGCCGGATAAAACTATGGTGATAAAACCAAAACAGAAATGCAGTTATGGGGGCATGCTTATTTTTTAACACATACATCTATCACAAAGGTGTGCCCCTGTTATTGCAGATAGTATATATTTAGGAAGGAATTATAAATGGACGAGAAATTTTATACTGTACCCGAAGTTGCCGAACTTCTAAAGGTAAGTAAAAATTACATATATGAGTTGATTAATCGAAAGCAAATTGATTATTTGCGTTTGTCGGAAAGAAGAATCAGAATTCCTGCCAGCGCTTTGGAAAATCACAAACTACAAGATTTGGATGCTATCGGATATAATCAGACTGTTCAATCCCCAAAGAAGGGGAGGCCCCAAAATGTCAGTAAGAGAGCGAAGTAAAAATTGTTGGCAGATCCAAGTTTATTTAGGGAGAAAGGAGGATGGGACTTGCGATTATTATTATGAAACTTTTTATGGAAATGAAATGCAGGCAGGAAAATATGAAAAAAGGTTAAAAAAACAGCTAAAAGAAAAAGTAAAATCTGCTTCTAAGAAATTATTATCTGTCGGAGATCTAATTGACAAGTGGTCCAATATATTAGGAAAAGAAATCGAAGATACAACCAAAGATACTTATAAACGTCAAGCAAATGCAGTAAAACCGCTTGTTGAAGATTTGATGCTCTATGAATTGAACGTGGAAATAATAGAAGAAAGATTAAAGTCTCTTGACAAAAAAATTGACGCTGGCATAATAAAGGTCAGAACTGTAAGGAATTACTATTCAATATTAAAAAGAATTCTCGCTTGGGGAGCATCAAGATATCTGGTTCAGCCGGATTTGATGAAGGATATAAAACCCCCTAAAGTTTCCAGGATAAAGAGAGATGTTTATTCTCAAAACAACTTAAATATTTTCATAGAAACAGCTAAAGAATATAAACATTATTTGCCTCTCAGAATCTTAGGAGTAGGTGGATTGAGAGTCGGAGAAGTAATTGGCGGTAAGTGGAAGAATTTAGATTTAACTCAGGAACATGGAAAAATGAAAATCATTGAAGCAATTAATTCCAGAACGCGAAAAGATAATAAAGAAACAAAGACTTTGAATAGTGAAAGAACCATCATTTTTGATATAGAGACAACTAATGAATTGGTAATTCATAAAGAAAATATGCAGAAACTGAATAAAGCGAATGACAATGATTTCATTTTCCTAAGTGAAGACGGCAACCCGTTAAGATATCAAGTTTTATTTAGAGCCAAAGAACGTGTTCTTAAAAAAGCGGGACTGCATCATATCAGGATTCATGATCTGAGACATGGGGTTGGATCTATTTTGTTGGACAAAGGTTATTCATTGACAACGGTCGCTGAGTTTTTAGGACAAACTCCGGCCACTACGGCTGCGGTCTATGGACATTCCTTACGTAGAGGTAACTGTGAAGACGTGTTGCTGTAAAATTTCATCATCCAGTCAAAAAATCCAGTCAATTTTGAGAAAAGTGAATATTACCAGCGGTTTTAGGGCAACGTTCAAAGCTTCGAGTCCTCTCAAACCCACCATTATTTAAAAACGGGAAACCCCGAAAGTGCTTATTTTAAGCGGACTTACGGGGTTTTTACTTTTAAGAAAACAGGGGCTATACTTCTTGCTTAAGTTCCCTAAAAACCCCGTAGAAACCGCAAGTAACGATAAGTCGGAAATTCAGAGACAGACAAATCGGCAGACAGATCATAACCTCGTAGTTTGACATTTATCAAGGATTACGAGGTTTTTATTATACAAATTACATAATATCAATAAATTTGTTATCCATCCATGAGAGTTGTAACAAGTTCAAGTCTTATCGCTCTGACCATTTTTATTTATATGGGATATTTGAACAAGTGCAAAAAAGCCTTGATAAATGGCAGTTCTAAGGTTTTATAACTAGTTGGGGGTTGGACAACAATATAAGAAAATCAACTAAGAACTCGAAAATAGTGCTAAGTTTTTATAAGTAGTCAGTCAAGTATACTGCACCCCTGTCGTCAAGACATATTTTCAAAAATCTAAGTTATGCTCTTTCTGCCAGTAAACCGGCGTTTTACTCTGGGGTAGACTTGACATGGGACCCTACATCGGATGCTTCAATTGGGGCAGGTGCTGTGGCCTCATAGAAGCTTTACCTAATGAATACACTGTTTCCGATGAGCCGCCGGAACGGGGAAAGATTATAACGAATATTTGAAAGTTATTCTGAATATACGCGAACCAAATAGTAAGGTAAGATGACAGCCATGTTTAGGTAGAATTCAATTTATCTTGATATATGTTATCGTATATGATAACATAATTATAAACATGGCATACACTAAAATTGGAGGTGTATCATGGATTGGCAAGTGGAATACTATAATAAGGAAAACGGAGATATTCCCGTATACGATTTTCTATCGTCATTAGAAACAAAAATGCGGGCGAAAGCCTATCACGAAATAGAATTGTTGGAAAAGCATGGGCCTGAATTGAGAGAACCTTATGTAAAACCGGTAAAGGGAGAAAAATACAAAGGACTATTCGAATTAAGAGTTAAATTCGCGTCAGATATTACTAGGATATTTTATTTCACTTATCGCCAAAAAACCTTTGTACTGCTGCACGGGTTTACCAAGAAAACCGAGAAGACCCCGTTAAGAGAGCTTGATCGGGCACTGCGTTATAAAGAAGATTATGAAAGAAGGTGTGACAATGAGTAAAGCTGGAGTAAAGTTTTCCGAAGTGAAAGAGCTTTTGATGAAAGATGAAGAATTCAAAGAGGAATACGAAAAACTGAAACCACGCTATGATGTGATTTCTCAAATCATCGAAGCGAGAACCAGCCAGAATATCACACAGGAAGAACTGGCGCTTCGGGTCGGGACACAAAAATCCAATATTAGCCGACTGGAAAGCGGAACTTATAATCCATCCCTTGATTTTCTTTCAAAGGTTGCCCGTTCCCTTGGGAAAGAAGTACAGGTCACACTAAAATAATTTAAAAATATCACAGATGACAATAATAAAGGCACTGAGAAAATCAGCGCCTTTTTAATAACTTCCTACTGAAATCTCATATGAGAAGGGTTTCAGAGATGCTGTAACAGTCTGTTGAAAAGCTGGTAAAAGGCTTTTATATTATTTATATTGACGACATCAAACCTCGAGTACATAATATCAGTTCAATTATCGAAAGGTTTGAAGATAAGCTGCCGATTTTGACTCGAACGAAGGAAGTATTTACATGGCTATTGACATTAAAGCCGTAAACCATATAGTAAAGGCTTATGCGGATGAAGTCCGAACCAGAATGCCGGTTGACAAAGCGGTTCTATTCGGGTCACATGCGAAAGGAAGCGCAACTGAACAAAGTGATGTTGATATTTACTTTTTCCTTCGCAGCTTCAACGGGAAAAGAAGAGTTGATGTACTGCAGGAACTTCTTGGTCTGACGCATAGATATAAGGGAGTCTATTTTGAACCGATTACTTTTCCGACAGAGGAAATTGAGAGAGGAAACCCATTTGTAAACGAGATTTTAAGTACGGGAATTGAGATATAATCGTACTTTATACTATTTTCCAAGGGACCGTTGCTTGATTACGATCATCACTCCATAAAAACATAGACACCGTGAGATTGCGGTGTCTTTTGGTTATAATTTAACATCATCTTACTTTTTGCAGTATTTTAACGACCTCCTCAGTCTGTAGAACCTTGCCGTAAGATACTACTTTACCGTCTACAACGAGGGCGGGGGTTGCCATCACGCCATAAGCCGCGATCTGGGAAAAATCGGCTACATGGTCGATTGTTGTATCCATGCCAAGCTGTTCAAGGGCCGCTTTTGTCGCAGCATCAAGCTGGTTGCATTTCACACAGCCGCTGCCAAGAACTTTAACACTTGCCCCTTCAATCTTTGCATTTTCAGCCTTTGCCATGCTTTCAGCATCATAGCCGCTGCTGCGACAGCAGCTTGAGGTTTCTTCCTTTTTCTCGCTAAAGTTAAACAGCACCATATTTTTATTCTCCTTATCAGTTAATTTTTCAGCGGCAATTGCTACCTGAGGAGCAGGATGACTTGTTGTTCTTCCCTTCGAAAAAAGCTTTCAGATTATCCGGCAACTTATACTCTCTGCAATCACAGCCGCTTGATGTGCCGAATACAGTTTTCAAAATTGCTTCGGCCAGCATTTCCTTGGGCGGAACTTCGTAAGTTGCGCCTTCGTATTCAAATATCCGGCAATCAACAGCGGCTTCGCTAATTTTGCTGCAGCAACCGCAGCTGTTCTCGTTTAGTAACTCACAAATATCCTGCCCATTTACACGGATTGTGGGAGAAGATAGAAATTGATACTTTTCGGCTAGATCCTCTGTTTCAATTTCAACTTTATTATAATTGACCTCGTAACCGGCAATCTGCAAGGTTGGGACAAGCGTCAACATTACCTCATCAAGAACGTTATTCGTTCCAACACAGCGGTCGCAGGTCTGAAGATCGAGATACAGATATTCCACCAGAACTTTCTTTTCAGAAATCTTATCGCATCCACAGGAACATCGTACTTCAAAGTCATTAACCGGAAACCAGTTTTTAGCCATATTATTTCTCTCCTTTTAAATTAATAAAAATTGCAACGCATTAAACCCATGGCCGATGATTATGACGCCTGCGGTGACCGCCATCATAAAGGACAAAATCGTGCCCAGCCCCACGCCTTTGTAAAACAGCACTTCGGCAAATTGTCATTATTGTTTGCATTGCGTAAATAACCTCATCTCATTTCTTAAATATCATATCAAAAAAAATTGATGTATTTGGCCCGTGAAAAGCCATCGTTTCGATGGCCTTTACTCTTTACAGCAATTATATTCATTATTAACCGTATTTGGCGTTGTCAGTACCTTTATCAGTTCTGCCGCGCAAGCGCTGCCTTCTTCGCTGATCTTGTAATGCGTCCACTTGCCCTCCTGCCGGCTCTCCACAACGCCCGAATCAACAAGTATTTTCATATGGTAGGAAAGCCCCGATTGGCCCATATCCAGCTGTTTTATCAAAACACAGGCGCATTTTTCACCGCCGCGCAGCAATTCAAGTATTCGCAAGCGCTTTTCATCGCAAAAAGCTTTGAACACATTAGAGTGTTTTTCATATACGGTTGCCAAACCATCACCACATATCAAGAATATTTGATATGATCTCAGTATATGTATCAAACCAACTTTTGTCAATACAAAATCAGCATAAGGTGAAATCAGCAAAAGGAAGTAAAAATGATTATATCTTAGGACTACCTCACCTTTGTTTTTTATATAACATGATGGAACCTTAAGAAAAATATTGAATTTTAAATATTTATGGTATATTTTAGTAATATAAGTTGAACATAGGATGATTGATTTTGGGTCTTATTTTACTTATTTTTTTCGTCTTACCTTGATGATAACCTACCTCAATTTTATTACGGAAGGGGCAGTGTCTTTGCAAACCATTGCTATTGCTACTCAGAAAGGCGGAACAGGCAAAACAACAACTGCACAAGCGCTAGGAATTGGGCTTTCTCTTAAAGGTTATCAGATATTGTTTATTGACTTGGACCCGCAAGGAAATCTCTCATATATTTTAGGCGCCAGTCAACAAAATGTAACCGCTTACGAAATGCTGACCGGCAAAATCGCGATGCGCAAAGTCATTTGCAAAATTGATAAAAAAGTGTCAATCATTGCTTCCAGTCCGTTGTTAAGCGGTATTGACCCGGAATTAAAAAAGACAGATAAGGAATTCCTGCTCAAAAAAAATTTGGAGGCCATTAAAGCAGAATACGATTATCTCATTATCGACTCCCCGCCGAGTTTGGGAATTTTGACCGTTAACGCTTTAGCAGCCAGCAATCATGTTATCATTCCGGCTCAGGCAGATATTTTTAGTCTTCAGGGGATTGGTCAGTTATATAGCACTGTTGAAACGGTTAAGAAATATTGTAACCCCAATTTAGCTATTAAAGGAATTCTATTAACCAGATACAATAATCGCAGTATTTTAAGCAGAGATTTAACTGATTTAATTAAGGAAACAGCACAAAAGCTGGATACCTTTGTGTATCAAACAGTAATCCGCGAGAGTATAACCATCAAAGAAGCCCAAGCTTCAAAAAAGGACATTTTCAGCTATGCGCCTAGGAATAATGTAACGAAGGACTACTCAAAATTTATTGAAGAATATTTAAATATAAAGGAGTGATTTATGAAATGGCTAAGAAGTCTTTTAAAGAAAATAATCCGGCGATGCAATTTATTACTCCACCTAAAGAAATATTAGAAGATCAACCCCAGAAGAGTACCCGAAAATCAAAAGATGCTAAAGAAAATAAAGGAAGCGATAAAGTTGAAGCAGTCAAGGAAGGCAAGGTAAAGGAAGGCAAAGTAAAGAAAGCCAAAGTAAAGGAAGCCAAAGTAAAGGAAGCTAAAGTAAAGGAAGAAAATATAGTTCAAATGAAAGAAAACGACAAAGAAAAAAGATTTCCCCGGATTGACAGTATCTTAACCGAAGATAATCTTCGTTATCTTAATAACATTACCCGCAGTGAAGGAGTAAGTGTTTCGGACTATATTAACAAGCTTGTAAATGAGGATCAAGCCAAAAGTCAATCGTAAAAGTGAACATAACGATTCAACGAAAAATATCGCGGCCCTGGAATAATTGCATCCAGGGCTATTTATTTCCTTGGATATGGGCTTTACTTGTGATTGCCTGGCTGAAGACGATGCAGGATACACTTGGTGAATACTGTGATACAAAAAGAAATTTATCAATCCTGGACGGACTTAACCACCGGCATGAAAATCCTGGCCTGCGCTATGAAACCGGGCTGCTAAGCGGTTATCAGACTCGCATATCAGAAGAAAAGCTCGCCGAAATTAAAAAAATCATAACATTAACATTGCAGTTATTCTGATAATTCTTGAAGCAATTAGATATTCTTGGGTTGCCAGAAGTAACGGATACGGTCAATGATATAAAAAAGTCCAGTAATACTGGGCTTTTCTGTTTTTTTTAGGGTAAATTAAGAATTGTTTAATAGATCCATAATGTCAAAGGATTCTGTTTTGGTATAAACTACCTAGATCATTGGCATTCATGCATTGTAACCAAACAAAAATATCTGCGTATGATAACTTAGAAATTAGCCCATAAAAGTTAGCCAAAGCTAACCTGATTTTTTGAGAGAGTTAGTCTAGGTTAACAAATACAGGAGGTTATGATTAGAAGAAATTCAGATAAAGAGATGACTTTTTTCTGAGACTGGAACACTTACATAGTGAAGAAAGCTATTTTAGGACAGAAGAAAGCTTGACATTCAGCTTATTGCTAATGTCTGTTACGCGTACGGAATATGTTCAAAATTAGAGATCAAAGTTACTCTATTATATTTTGTTTAGGTGTTTTTCTTTAAGGAGGATCATAAATAATGAATGAAGGTCTGAACATCACACAAGGCGTGCCGGTGCCGTTTCCAGTAACCGGAGATACCTGGAAAAACAAATTAAGATCTCTATTGAAGTTTCTTGGTCCGGCATTTATTGTCAGTGTAGCCTATATTGACCCTGGAAATTTTGCTACAAACATCAGTGGCGGAGCAACATTTAACTACAGCTTAGTGTGGGTAATCCTCTGGAGCAACCTAATGGCTATCTTTTTGCAAGGGTTGTCGGCAAAACTCGGAATAGCTACAAGACATAACCTGCCGGAAATGTGCTCAAAAGTTTTTTCGAGAAAGACCAATTGGTTCTTTTGGATTGAAGCAGAGCTTGCCGCTATGGCTACCGATTTGGCGGAGTTTCTCGGTGGGACGCTAGGATTATATTTGTTGTTCCATATCCCCATGATTTATGCCGGACTGCTAACAGGAGTATTAAGTTTTATGATTGTATACATGGAGAAATACGGTCAAAAAGTTGTCGAATGGATTATTGGCACCTTAGTTGCGGTAATAACTGTGGCATACGTAACGGAACTGTATTTAGCAAAGCCTGACTGGGCTGCCGCAGGATTCCACACCATAATTCCATCCTTGCCCAATGGAGAAGCAGTATTAATTGCCGTTGGTATGTTAGGTGCAACGGTTATGCCTCATGTGATCTATCTGCACTCCCAACTGGTGCAGGCCAGAAACAAAAAGAATGATAATGAAGAACAAAAACGACAGCATCTGCGCATGGAGCGAATTGATATTGCCATCGCCATGAATATCGCGTTTATAGTCAACGCGGCTATGGTTATTGTATCCGCCGCCGTATTTTTTCGCAACGGCATAGCTGTAGAAACGATTGAGCAGGCCCATCAGTCTCTTTCGCCGCTCCTCGGTTCGTTATCAAGCGGTACCTTTGGCATTGCTCTCTTGGCTTCAGGATTATCCTCCTCAGCGGTCGGTACTTTTGCCGGTCAGACAATTATGAAGGGTTTCATCGGTTTAAACATACCAATTAATGCAAGACGACTGATCACAATGGCTCCGGCATTGATTATCATCGGACTTGGTATTAACCCCATGAATGCCCTGGTCATCAGTCAAGTGGCCTTAAGCTTCGCTCTTCCATTTGCCATTATTCCCATGTTGATTATCACGAGTAGGAAAGACCTCATGGGAACACTTGTTAACAAACCTTTGACGAAAGTGGTTGGTTGGACCATCGCTAGCATGATTATCGGGTTAAATGCGGTTTTGCTTTATCTAACCTTTACAGGTAAAGTACTTTCTTAATCAATTGTCGTTGAATCTAGGATTGAAATGACCGAATCAAAAAAAGAACAGGTAAAATACATTTATTGAATAACAGGGTAAATAAGCTCTGTTATTTCATTTGTATTTCTATCGTGGAGGCAGGGAATTTGCTGATTTTATGCCCCCTGCCCGGATTGTAAAAAAAGGGTAATATTGATAACATTTTCTATGAGGGGGTTAATGCTTTGGTCATAGATGAAATCCGGGAAAAGTGGAGTCTTAAGCAAAAAAACAAGCATGCCAGTGTGGACATGTGGAACTCCATGGCAGAAAGTTTCAGTAATTTTGTTTTGCCAAGGCTGTTGCCGGACTAAAAGATGGAAAAAACGCTTGATGAAGCTTATTGCGTATACGAAGAAAAGCATAACAACATTGTTTTGGCAGGTTCAATCAATTGATCAAAGGAGATAAGGAATTATGGAAAAAACGAATTGGCAAAAAGCGGTAGAGTTTCACGGCCATTCCTGTTCTGGCCTTGCCATCGGTTTTAAAGCCGCCGAGGCAGCAAAAGAAAAAATGGGCATTACTTTTTCTTCGGATGAAGAAGTGGTATGTGTCACCGAAAATGATGCCTGTGGTGTTGATGCTATCCAGTTGCTCACGGGCTGCAGCATCGGTAAGGGGAATCTGATTTATAGGGATACGGGCAAAATGGCTTTCAGCTTTTTTAATAGAAGGAATGGCGAAAGCCTGCGAATAATGATTAAACCTTTTCAAGGGGAAATGGACAGGAAAGAACGCCAGGAATATATTCTAAACTCACCGGTGGAGGAGCTATTTGATTTTATGAAGCCTGCTTTCAGTTTGCCTGAGACAGCAAGAATTTTTACGCCTGTTGTCTGTGAATCTTGCGGGGAAAGTGCACCGGAGCACAAAATACGATTGCAGGACGGGAAGAAAGTTTGCCTTGATTGTTTTAAAGAATATGGCAGAGGATGGTAGAGAATCAAGGGTATGGAAAAACAAGGATGTTGATCCGGTGAAAAAAGCGGATGAAATATATATCGCTTGTGTCCAAACCGCCTATATTTGCAAATTTACTTTGAAAAGCTTAAGATAATTTATATAGCACATTAGATACAATGCAAGTGCGAATAGCACGAAAATAGATCATCCGGAAAAGAAATGAATATGGCTTAT
Source organism: Candidatus Dichloromethanomonas elyunquensis (assembly GCA_001515265.1). Classification (GTDB taxonomy): domain Bacteria; phylum Bacillota; class Desulfitobacteriia; order Desulfitobacteriales; family Syntrophobotulaceae; genus Dichloromethanomonas; species Dichloromethanomonas elyunquensis. Next base: position 17,545 of record LNDB01000018.1, on the reverse strand, counting down.
TTATACTTGTTAGTAACATTATTTACCGGAACGCTAGCCGGACTTTTCATCAATAAAGTTAGAGTCCCTGGCGGATTACTGGTCGGAGCCATTGTTGGGGCGGCATTATTAAACATCTGTTTTGGCGCTGCGTATATGCCAAGCCAAACTAAGCTATTAGTACAAATTATTGCCGGTGCCTTTATAGGATGCACCATAGAAAAAAGCGATGTAACAAGACTTCCTAAAATTATCAAGCCGACAGTCATTATAATTTCGGCATTCCTTATTCTGAATTTGGTTACGGGCATCCTCATTCATTTATCCAGTCCGCTAGATTTAGTTACATCTTTTATGTCCGCTGTTCCGGGCGGAATTATTGATACGCCGATTATTGCCGCTGTCATGGGAGCGGATGGTCCAACGGTAGCTGTCATGCAAATTGTAAGGCAGATGCTTGGGATTGGCGTGTTTCCTCTCTTGATTCGTACCTATAACGACAGGAGAAACCAATTTGAAGATGAAGGTTACAGAGAAGCTTATAAGGAAAAACGGCAAAAATCCAACACAAAATCCCGACAGGCATTAATCTGTACATTAATAGTGGCTTCAATCTTTGGATTGATAGGGAATAAGACAGGTATCCCGGCGGGTGCTTTTGTCTTCTCAATCGTATCTGTACTTAGTTTGAAACTGCTCTTAGATTTTGCTTACGCGCCAAAATGGTTAAGGAAATTTGCTCAGATACTGAGCGGCTGTTATTTAGGCAGTACCATAGTCATGTCAGATGTTTTGGGACTGAGACATCTTTTAATTCCACTTGTCATTATTATCATTGGGTATATGGCTAACTGTTTTTTTACAGGGATGATACTCAGTAAAACTTGCGGCTTCTCACGAAAAGAATCAATGCTGATAACAACTCCCGCAGGCGCTTCGGATATGGCTTTGATCTCTTCGGATATAGGAGTGGAGAATACAGATGTCATCATCTTGCAAGTTCTTCGCCTAGTAATAGTTATGACATTTTTTCCGCAAATTATTAGCTTAGTTTTACATTTTATCGGTCAATAAAAATAAACTTTAGTAACAAGAAGTTGTTATGAAACCCTTCTAAATATGACTTGCTAACTAATTGAACAAGGTTCTTATAACCTTTGCTGTTTTTGGCCAGGAGAATTAAGTGATAGTTTTTTCTCTGGCCTTTGCTTTTTTTAGCCTGCTCCCAGGAGATATGGGAAACAGATTAAGGGATAAATTTATTAGAATATTTATCAAAAAATATATAACTAATACTGCTCATATAAATATAATAAACTGATACTCTTTATAGTAATTAAGATACAGCCGGGAAGGGGCGGAAAAAAGAGATGGAATTTAAGGATTTAATTAATAGAGACAGAGAGACAAGAAAAAAATACGCTTTCGAAGGAAGTTTTCTAGAATACCTGGATATTCTGAAAACCGATAAATATGCTGCCAAATTGGCTCACAGAAGAATGTATGACTTGATAATAAAAAAGGGAGTTCAAATATTAAGACCTGAGGAAAACGAAAGAATTAAGAGAATTCACGGTAATCAGCAAATCATTAAGAAATATGATTTTTTTAAAAATGATTTTTTTGGTATCGACAAAACATTAATGAGAATTGTTGAATATTTTCACTCTTCTGCAATGAAAGGGGAAGAAGCGAAACAGGTATTATACCTGGTAGGCCCTGTGGGTTCAGGTAAATCTTCAATCATGGAAGCTCTAAAAAGAGCATTGGAAAAGAGCGAACCGATTTACACGTTAAAAGGCTGTCCGATGAGAGAAGAGCCGCTGCATCTCATTCCCAAGCACCTTCGAAAAGATTTCGAAGAAATTCTTGGGATAGAGATTGAAGGGGATCTTTGTCCTGTTTGCCGCTACAGATTGAAAGAAGAGTATAATGCTGAATTTGAAAAATTCCCGGTAACAACCTCGGATTTTTCGATAAGGTCTAAAAAAGGAATAGGCGTTGTTCCCCCTGTCGATCCCAATAACCAGGATACATCTGTTCTTATTGGATCGGTTGATATTTCTAAGATGGACTTATACCCGGAAGACGACCCGAGGGTATTTTCCTTGAATGGTGCTTTTAATGTGGGGAACAGAGGAACTGTAGAGTTCATTGAAGTTTTTAAGAATGATGTCGAATATCTTCACACCATCATTACAGCAACCCAGGAAAAATCTATTCCCTCGCCCGGAAAGGGTTCTATGATTTATTTTGATGGGGTTATCCTGGCACATTCGAATGAAGCAGAATGGAACAAATTTAAATCGGACCACACCAATGAAGCGATCCTTGATCGCATCGTAAAAATTGATGTTCCTTACTGTCTGGAATTAAATGAAGAGATCAAGATATATGAGAAAATATTAAAAAAGAGCAGTTTCAAGTCTCATATAGCACCTCACAGTATTGATATTGGTGCAATGTTTGCCATTCTCTCAAGAATTTCTCCTTCTAATAAAGTTGACCCTCTTACTAAAATGAAAATTTACAATGGAGAAGAAATTGTAGAAAAAGGAATGACCAGGAAATTCGATATTATGGAACTCAGGGAAGAGGCGGGCAACCGCGAAGGGATGTCCGGTATTTCAACCCGTTTCGTTATCAAGGCGATTGATACCGCTTTAACCAATTCCGAGCATAACTGCATTAATCCTTTAAGCATTATGGAAAGCTTAATCAGGGCTGTCAAAGATTTGGATATTGCTGACGACCAAAAAAGAAAGTATTTGGCATTTCTGCAGGATACGATACGTAAAGAATACAATAAAATTCTTGAAAAAGAAGTAACGATGGCCTTCATCCACAGTTACAGAGAACAGGCTGAAACGCTTTTCAATAATTATCTGGATCATGCCGAAGCTTTTGTAAATAAAACGAAAATTAAAGATAATTCTACCGGTGAACAATTGGACCCGGACTTAAAATTCCTGCGCTCTATTGAAGAGCATATCGGAATATCGGAGAACTCGGCGAGCGGATTCAGAACGGATGTTACTTCCTATATGTTTTATCTCATGAGAAAAGGAACAAAAATTGATTACGGTTCTTACGAGCCTCTAAAAGAAGCGATAGAAAAGAAATTAACAGCTTCTGTTAAGGAATTATCCCGGGTAATTACCCAATCTCAGGTCAGAGATAAGGAACAGGATGAGAAGCATAATGCCATGGTGCAAAGGATGAAAGAAAATGGTTACTGCGATTACTGTTGTAATGTGATTCTGAAATACGCGGCCAATAATGTATGGAAGGACTGATATTATGGCCATATTCAGAGACTTGAATCCCATAGAACATGATCGGTCGGTAGAAGACAGGAGAAGGCACCGGCAATTAGTCGAGAAATCAATTAAGAAAAACCTTGCCGATATTATTTCGGAAGAAAGTATTATCGGCGAGAGCAAGAACAAAAAAATTAAGATACCCATAAGGGGTTTAAAGGAATATCAATTTATCTATGGAAACAACAGCTCCGGGGTCAGCAGCGGCAGTGGAAATGAAAAAAGAGGGGATAAAATAGGAAGTGCCGAAAAAAGGTCCGGAAAGGGAAATCAGGGGGCCGGTGATCAGGAAGGGGAAGATATTTACGAAACAGAAGTCACAATCGAAGATGTAATCAATTATCTATTTGAGGATTTAGATCTTCCTGATTTTGATAAGAATAAACTTTCAGAAATCATATCACAAAGTTCAAAAAAAAAGTCCGGCTATCAAAGAAAAGGGATTCCCCCCAGACTGGCTAAAAAACGTTCGATGGTGGAAAAAATAAAGAGAAGACAAAGCATGAAGAAAACGCAACGGGAAGAACATCTTGAAGAAGAGAACACAGGGAGAGTCCCCTTTATTGAAGACGATTTAAGATATCAAAGGATAAAAGAAACAAAAGAAAGAGAATCCAATGCCGTAGTCCTATGCATAATGGATGTCTCCGGGTCTATGGATCAGATCCGGAAATATCTGGCTAGGTCGTTTTTTTTCCTGCTGCACCAATTTATTAAAATAAAATATTTTGATGTAGAAATAATATTTATTGCTCATTCAACCACTGCCATGGAGGTCAGCGAGAAAGAGTTTTTCCACAAGGGAGAATCCGGGGGGACTTATATTTCCAGTGGGTATAAAAAAGCGTTAGAAATAATAGAGCAAAGATATAGCCCTGAAAAATGGAATATTTATGCCTTTCATGTAAGTGATGGAGAAAACTGGGAACAGGATAATAACGAAGCAGTAAAATATGCTAAGGCACTTTGTTCCCTTTGTAATTTATTTGCTTTCGCAGAAGTCATGCCGAGTCCTTATTATAAGGGTTCATTAATTAAAATATTTAGTGATGAGATAAAAGCCGATAATTACACAGTGGTATCGATAGTGAATAAAGAAGATTTGTGGCCATCTTTAAAAAAAATTCTAAAAAAAGAGTATGAGGCGGGATGAACAGGTGAAATATGATTTATCTCAGATACAGGGATGGAGTGAAAAGATAGAAATAATAGCTCACAGAGCAGGACTGGATTATTATCCTCAGGAATTTGAACTGGTAAATTATGAAGATATGCTCTCTTATGAGGCCTATATCGGTATGCCCTCAAGATATCCGCATTGGAGTTTCGGGAAATCTTATGAAAAACTAAAAACCTTATATCAGTATAATTTAACAGGGCTCCCTTACGAAATGGTTATCAACTCGGATCCCTGCATCGCTTATTTAATGAAGGATAATACACTTTTACTGCAAATATTAACCATTGCCCATGTATACGGGCATAATGATTTTTTTAAAAATAACAGGCTGTTTACAGAGGAAACTGAGGCCGAGTATACACTGGAGATGTTTAAAAGCCATGCAAGGACGATCAAATCCTTCATTAATGATCCCAGTATCGGTTATGAAAAAGTAGAAAGAATATTAGACGCTGCACACGCTTTAAAACTTCAGACTCCCAGGGTTGCAGGGGAGAAAAAGCGTAGTCAGGAAGATTTAAAGAAATCCCTAATGGAGGATTATTATCAAAAAGCATCTCAGCGCAGCATTTTAGAACCCTATAGGGAAGAAATGCCTCCTGATATCAATAAAATACCGTTGCAGCCGGAAGAAGATTTATTATTGTTTATTATAAAATATGGAAAGCTGGAAGACTGGGAAAACAGTATATTGGAAATCGTACGAAGTGAGACGAGATATTTTATTCCACAGATAGAAACTAAAGTCATGAATGAAGGCTGGGCGAGTTTTTGGCATTATGAAATCCTTAAAGAGCTTGACCTCCCATCAGCACTTTACCTTGAATTTATTAAACGTCATAATGAGGTTGTAAGGCCTATTACCGGACAACTAAATCCCTACTATTTGGGTTTTGAAATGATTAAGGATCTGATGAGGGTACATGGAAAAGAAAAGATATTCGAAGTGAGAGCCTGTGAACGGGATGAGTCTTTTCTTAGAAGATATTTGACGCAAGAGCTCTGCCAAAAATTAAATCTTTTTGAATACGTCAAAAAAGAAAATGAGTATTTTGTTGAAAATGTTCCGGACGATGATGGATGGAAAAGCATCAGGAACACACTCTGCAAGTTTGTTGGTATGAGTGGGGTTCCGTTAATCCAGGCCACCGATTTTTCAGCGAAAGACGGCACATTGACGCTTGAACATGTCTTTGACGGCAGGGAACTGGAGAAGACGTATGCGGAACAGACATTAAAATATATTGCGGATATCTGGAAAAGAAAAGTAGTTCTTAAGACCAAAATTAATAATACGGAACAACAAATTCTGGCAATAACGGGAGATATTTAAGTCTTCATATCGATATAAGGAATACCTATTATTAAGAAATAACAAAAATTTCCAAAAAAGAAAGTTTTGATTGCAAAATTTTGCAAAGTTTTGTAAAGTGTAGGTAAATCTCTATTATAAATACTAATAGATATATTAAATTAAATTTAGTAATGAAACTAATGAATTTGGAGGTGGCAAAATAATGGAACCGATTTTTTTCGTAGCATTAACGCCTGGAATGGCTCAGGTTGCGGAGCAGGCGATGCGTCAGCTCAATTTATCATTTCCTATCGAGATAGTGAGTTTTGAAAAAGGCATAGAGGCTGTTCAAGCCAAACCCCAGGCTGATGTCATAATCAGCAGGGGCCTTATGGTTAATTTATTACGGGAACATATAGATAAGTCGGTGATCGGGTTAACCGCGAATATTGACGAAATACTGGAATCGGTACAGCACTTGGTAGCCCGCGGTGCAACGAAAGTAGGCATTGTAGCGCATGGAAGCTATTTGGAAATGGGTGATTCGGACTTTTCTATGGGTGAAATCACGATCCATATCAGGCCATGGAACAAGCTTGAAGACATCCCAAACATACTGGAACAGTTAAGCCGGACAGGTATTAATGCTATTTCGGGAGATAGAGGCGGCTATACGGCTGCTCAGGAGCGGGGTTACATCGTCGACCTCTTGGAATCAGGATTATTAGCAGTAAAGCAGGCTATCAATGAGGCGCTGAAAATAGCTCAGGTCCAGAAACGGGAGCGGAATAAGGAACGAGAGAAAACACGTTGTTTCGAGCAGGTGTTATCTGAACTCTTTTCTGATCTAGACGATGCTGCTTCATTTGTAGAGGAATTAGCGGCATCTTCAGAAGAACTTGCCGCCTCAAGCCAGGAGTCTTCTGATATCGCCCAAACAACTACGCAGGAGGTTAATGGTATTTCTAAGATATTGGAAGTGATTAGGCGTGTGGCTCAGCAGACAAACCTGTTGGGACTGAATGCAGCTATTGAGGCTGCCCGCGCAGGCGAACACGGGCGCGGATTTTCAGTCGTGGCTGAGGAAGTCCGTAAACTAGCCGAAGAGAGTAACAATTCAGCTAAGAATATTGATGAGGTGCTTAAGAGGTTTCAAGACTCCGTGTTCAGGGTACAGAAGAACGTAGAAGAGAGTAATGAGATAACCCAGGAGCAGGCTAAGTCTATTCAAATATTGTCACAGAAGGTGGATGCCCTCAAGACGATAGGGGAAAAGATAATGAAGATGTCTACCAATAACAGGTGAAACGCAAATGGGGCTGTTGCAAAACGACCAGTCTCCGTAATGTCTAGACAGCATCAAGCGAAGCACGAGGCGGAGCGCGGCTGTTTGCGCCATGGAGGGCGCAATCTGCCGAGAGCGGCTATACATTACGGGGACTTTTTAGTAGTTTTGCAACAGCTCCATTTTAGCTATTAGGGTTACAAGAAATTAATCTTTTATCTCTTCCATCCAGTGATATGTGTCCTCAATCTGACCGGATTGTACACCAGTGATATAATCGAATAGTTTTTGGGCAAATTCACCGGTTTGATTATTGTTAATGGTGATTTTTTGACCCTTCCACGATAACTCTCCGACGGGAGAAATGACTGCAGCGGTACCGGAACCAAAAACTTCTTCTAACTGACCCTTGGTATGCGCTTCAAAAACTTCTTCAATAGAGATCTGGCGTTCGGAAACTTTCATTCCCCAATTCCGGCATAATTCCAGAACTGTTTTACGGGTGATACCTCCTAAGATACTGCCGTTGAGTTCCGGGGTAATAATCTCACCATTAATTTTAAAAAGGATATTCATAGTCCCTACTTCTTCAATGTATTTACGGTGGATGCCATCCAGCCAGAGAACTTGTCCGAAACCTTCAGCATAGGCATCCTGCTGCGCTGACAGACTCATGGCGTAATTGGCGGGTGTTTTTGCTTCACCCAGCCCGCCTTTGACCGCCCTGACATATTTATCTTCGACCTTAATGCTGATAGGATTAAAACCGGTTTTATAGTAAGCCCCAACAGGAGAAAGAATAATAAACATCTTATAGCTGTCCCCTACTTTGACTCCAAGATGCGGTTCATCAGCAAAAACAAAAGGCCTGATATAAAGGGAAGTGCCGGGCTTGCCTGGAATCCAGTTCTGTTCTAAAGCCAAAAGTTCAAATAAAGCGGTATGGACTTGTTCAACATCCATTTGTGGGATGCAAAGGAATTCTGCGGACCGGTTAAACCGGTTCAAATACTCATAAGGTCTGAATACCCAGACTCGGTTGTCATCGGAACGGAAAGCTTTTATTCCTTCAAAAATAGCTTGTCCATAATGCAATACAATCATCGAAGGACCGGCAGGAAAATCGGCATAGGGTACAATGCGCGGGGAATGCCAGCCCTCTCCGGTAGTATAGTCCATCGCAAACATGTGGTCAGTGAAAATTTTACCAAACCCCAGTTCTTTATCGACAGGTAAAGAACCCACTTTTTCAACTTTTGTTAAAGCAATTTCTGTCATAAAACAGCCTCCTAACCGAACAAAGTAATTATAATATAGATTTTATTACCTATGACAAAATAACTCAATCATTTTTATTTTTTTATAAATGATTAATTTCCAGTTTGGCCAAAAATATTTCTTTTCAAAATAAATTGGAGTCTAGCAGATACCCAAGTTTTATATTAGTATAGCTCATGCTATACTAATATGGTATGAATTTTCGGTTAAAGAGTCTTGAGGAGCATTAGAATGTCTACTTTCTTCTACATACTGGGAAACAATATTGTACCTGTTTTTATCATTATTGGATTGGGACTAGTCTTAAGCAAAAAATTCGACTTGCACATACTCACTCTGAGCAAGGCAAATTTTTACCTATTTGTTCCAGGTTTTATATTTTTTAATCTTTATAAAGCGAATTTATCTTTAGATGTTTTGAAAATTTTATTTTTAGCTGTCACGTATATGATGGCTAACGATGTATTAGCCAGAATCATTTCTAAAATTCGTAAATATGACGTTGGGATGACGAATGCGTTTAAAAATTCGATTCTATTCAACAATGCGGGGAATATAGGGATATCCCTAATTACGCTTGTTTTTGGTAATGCGCCTTATGTCATTGGCGGCAAAACACCTTATTTAAATCAAGCCCTTACAGCACAGGTCATCATTTTAATGTTTATGAATATATCCATGAATACACTTGGTTTCTATAATGCAGGAAAAGCCAAAAGAAATATTAAAGATTCAATTCGTCAGATTTTCACAATGCCATCCATATATGCTGTACTAGTTGCACTTTTACTGAAGTATTTTAATATCGATATTCTTGCAACACCTTTATGGACAACGCTTGAATATATAAAAGATGGCCTTGTACCCATGGCTTTATTGACTCTAGGGGTTCAACTTTCCAAAACAGAATTTGACTTTGGGAACATTGATGTAAATATAGCTGTGGTCACACGGCTTGTTATCGGCCCGGTACTTGCTTTTATCTGTATACATCTATTTGGCTTCTACGGGGTTATTGCCCAAACGATATTCATCTCCTATTCAGTGCCAACAGCGGTAAACACGGCTCTCATTGCTGTTGAATGTGACAACTACGCGAATTTCGCTTCTCAGGAAGTAATGATATCTACTATATTTAGTGCGATTACCCTGACAACAGGCATATACGTGGCCGGAGTTTTGTTTCCAATTTAACTGGCATACGTCAAAGGATTGACAGGACTGCCGCTAACGTGCATTCCATAATGCAAGTGAGGCCCGCTGCTTCTTCCGGTGTTTCCGCTATAGGAAATAAGATCGCCTTTTTTAACTTGCTGGCCGGCACTGACTACTAACCTTGAGTTATGCCCGTAAAAAGTTACGATTCCATTGCCATGGTTAATTTCAACTTTACGTCCATAGGTGTAGTCCCAGCCCGCGAATGTAACAACACCGTCAGCAGCGGCATGGACCGGAGTTCCTAAGTCGCAGGCAAAGTCCACACCGTCGTGAAACTCGCTGGACCTTCCCCCGAAAGGGTTGTAACGGTATCCAAAGGGTGAAGAGATTATACCCGTTTCTCCCAGTGGAAGAATCGACGGGAAATGATCTAACAGGTTTTGATCTTTAACGGAGGCGTTATACAGCTGCTGCAACAGCTCTAAATGGTCATTTAAGGTTAAGTCATTTTGGTCGATTATTGAACTTAAGCCTTGATCGGGAGTGCCCAATCCACGGCTAATACCGTTCCTGGAACGTTGACTATTAATAATGGACAGGGCCTGAGATTCAAAAGTCTTCATGTCGGAAATACTTGAAGATGAAAGATTGGAGTTTTTCTGAGTCAGGTTGGCAATCTCCGTATTTTTTTCTTGCAGTTGAGACTGAAGAACGTCAGCCTTTGCGTAATCCTCCTGATGTAAGGCAATGTAGTGGTGTAAATAGAATGAATCAAATACCAGTCCAATCGTAAGAACGAAAATAACCCCGGCCGCAGCCTTAATAATAAGTTTACTCAACAAAGGGACTTGTACTTGGCGAACAGGGCCATTTTCCGGAGACAGTACAATGATTGTCAATTTATTGCTGAACAAATACCGGGCTTTGAGATAAAAGCCTTTGATTTTGTTCCGAACACAATCTTTTCCTTTAGAGAAAAAAGGCAATAGACTCATTTTTTCCACCTTTCTTGGTTTTCAGGATAATCAAAAAGTATAAGAAAGTCCGCTCTTCAAGAGGAACAAATTTTCAATCGAATGAATTATTATTCGATAAAAAACGGGAATGTCCTCTTAAAAATGAGAGAAAAAAACAACAAAACGGATGCATACTCTATCCATTTTATCGTACAATAACATTTAACAAAAAACATAAGGGGTGATTATTTTGAGCCATTTAAGCATAGTCGGAATTCTTATTGATAAAAGGACAAAATCTGCACCGAAAGTTCAGGAAGTTTTAACGAAATATGGAGATAGTATTTTAGCAAGATTTGGAACCCATGACCCGGGGGAAAAGGAGCAGGGGCTGATAACTCTGAATTTCAGAGATAAAGCAGAACGTTTGCAAGCGCTGGAACAGGAACTGGAACATTTGGACGGGGTTATTGTTAGGAGCATTACTATTCAATAATGCTAAAAGAACGGCTTCTTCATTAAAAAGTTATAATATGATTTTTATCTTTGGTAGGGATAAGTATTAATGGCAAAATATTTTTTTGTCAATTGACCGCAATTGTTTACTCGGAATGTAAATTTTTTATTATAATAAAGTTAAAAGATGTTTTTCATAGATGGATTAACCGAATAAACGATAGATTTAAATGATAATAAGATTACTCGGATTGATGGGGGGCTGGGAAGTGGTACAAAGTAATGAAAAAGCGATAAGTGAGATAGGTACCATTATTGATAGGAAATACCACTTAGTTGAGATTATTTCACGAGAAACAATGCAAGAGATTAATAAGATGTTCTTTAATGTCCTAGCAATTAATATTGTCTTCGTTGATAACAGGGCAGTTCCCATTTCTCCCCCATTAGGGTCTTTCCCGAATTGGTGTCAGTGCCATTTTACCAATGAAAAGCATTTTTTCCGATGTTTGTACTGTTTTGAAGCAGGTTTAAAAAACAGTTATAAAAATGAAAATTCAAAGGTCTATAAGGGACATTGCGGTCTCACGCTGATTTCCGCACCGCTGTATGCCCGGGATAATGTTCTTTTAGGATGTTTGATTACCGGGCCGGTTCAACTCATGGAAGAGGAATGTTTGTTCCCGGAGACAGATCAACGGCACGAGAATGATATTAAACAATTGAGCACTATTCCTAAGATTTCTAGTGATCAGTTTACAGCCGTTGCAAAATTAATTTCTTCTTTAGCCAATTATCTTACAGTTTCAGAAAGTATTTCCCGTTATCAACAAGAATTAATGTCCTATCAAGAGCGTTTGCTGCAAGAAATCCAAAAAACAGGCAATCTGGAAACAAAAATTGCGGAATACCAGTTGATGCTAAAAGAGGCGGAACTAAGGGAACTGCAGGCTAAAATGAACCCTCACTTTCTTTTTAATGCTTTAAACGTAATTGCCCGGCTGGCTTTTGCCGAAGGAGCGGTCGAGACGGAGAGAGCCGTTTTTGCTTTAGCGGATGTGGCCCGTTACGGTATTGAGGGAAATATCGAAATGGTCTCTTTACAAACAGAATTGGATCATATAAATTCTTACCTGAGCATCCAAAAGTTAAGGTTTGGCAAGCGGATTGACGTAAAAATCAAGGTAAAAAAAGAATATCTTAACATGAAAATTCTTCCTTTTACTTTACAGCCACTGGTAGACAATGCATTCAAACATGGCTTTGAATCGGTCCCAGGCCAACACCGCCTATTGATAAGGGTAGATAAAGACATCCAGGGAAATCGTTTGTTAGTCAATGTCATTGATGACGGAATAGGTATTGAAACCCAACGTTTTACCGAAGGTGACCATTGGTGCCATTGCCCCGGTTCCAGCCTGGAAAATATTCACCAAAGGCTGAGGCGGTTGTTTGGCGATGCGTATGGATTGCAGTTACAGGGAACACCGGATATCAAAGGGACTAAGGCAACACTAATTATGCCTCTGCTTACAGGTAACAGCTAATAGTTAAGACAAAAGTTCTTTTGCGGCAAGTCGCCGGTTTTAGAATAGGAGGGTCTGCTATGACAGAGACAATCGAGCTGCTGGTTGCTGATGACGAAGCATTGGAGCGGGCTGTAATTATCAAAACGATTACCTGTGACGCAAGATGTGATGAGAAGTACCAGATCCAGGTTTACCAGGCGCAGGACGGCAATGAAGCGATAAAAATATTTAGCCGCAAGCACATTTCAGCTGCGTTTTTAGATGTGCGGATGCCGGGCAAAAATGGGCTGGAAGTGGCTGAACAGATTAAATTGCATTATCCGGAGGTCAAGTTCACATTTATCTCAGCCTACGGTGATTATCCTATGCTGCGCAAGGCCATCAATTTAGAGGCTAAAGATTATCTTCTGAAACCAGTACGCCGGAGAGAAATTGTCAACGCTTTTTGGAAAATGGTAGACCCTCAATATTTGTTATCGGACGAAGAAGAAAATAGTTCCGGGGACATTAACTGCTGGAATCCTTTAGACCCAACAAAGCGTATCATTAATGCGGCCAAGTCATATGTACTGCAAAACCTCGGAAAACCATTGACTTTGGGAGAAGTAGCCGATCATGTAGGATTTAGCGTCAGTTATTTCAGTACTTTATTCAGCAGAGAAGAAAATATGACATTTAAAGAATATGTCATTCAATCACGGATTGAACGGGCGAAAACTCTTTTGGAGAACACAGACCTGCCGATGAAGACGATTGCCCGTGAGATTGGGTTTCAAGATCCCGATTATTTTAGCAAGGTATTCAGTCAAAAGGTTGGGACCACCCCTTCCCGTTATCACTTTCAGGAAAGAAAAGGAGACGGCTGGGAGGATTTTTTAACTAAATTTGTCAGGTGATGTATCGCCAATGCAAGACGGTACAAGTATGATTCGGCGGTTATTAATATCCCCTGTTCTTAATGGATTTTCTTCGGAAAAAGTAGACAATGAAGACAAACAAGGGGATGGCGAATGTGAAGAAATTAATGGCATAATAAATATATACAAATAATATTTTTCGGTAGAAAGGATTGCTGGCAACTGCCGTTGTGATAATTAAAATGTATACGAGTACTGCCAGCGGGATAATAAAAGGTTTTTCGGATTTTGCCCCGTATACCTCTTTCATGATCATTGCAGAAAGCGTGAGAAAGGGACATAGTTTAAACAAAAATCCGAAAATCCATGCTGCTACACTGAAAAATTCGATCCGCTGAAAAATATGGAATGCGTCTATTTGCCTGGCAAAGGCGAAATAGGGAAAGTTCATATGCTTAGGCAATTCCACCCCTAAAACCGCTTGGATTGAAACCGTCATTAACATGGAGAATAGTGTGAACACGATGATGCCAATTATCAGGCACCGGATAATACTGTACTTCTTGTCCAGAAAGGCGGAGATTCCCAATAAGAACACGCCATCGCTGAAACGGCCCGCCCCAAGGAATAACGCCGATTTGTTGAGGGTAAGGAAGCTGGAATCGCTGAGGACAGGCAAAAATACGCTAAAATCCATTTTATTAAAACCAAGTATGGTAAAAATAATGACAATGCCTATAATATAAAAAACAAAAACTTCCGCGGCTCTGAGCTGTGATTCCAGACCTTTGAAGGCGGCATACACTCCGATTGCCACCAGGATGCCCGCTATCACGTACATGGGGGTTTTTGTCAGAGTAGTTGTTTTGATAAAATCAATCAAAATTACTGTAAAGAAGAACGGCCAGTACAATAAGTACAATGAAGTGAGAAATGACAGTATTTTGCCAATCCATTTTCCCACAATCAGTTCATAATATTCTGTAAAAAAAACGTTCCGGAATCTATTCATCAAAAACAGAGAAGGGATATATAAGATCACGATATAGAAGCCTGTCAGCAGGTCGATCATCCAGGCGTCCTGATTGGCGGGGGGGAGTCTAAGGGTGGGGGTAAAACTGAAACTTACCAAAACCCGCAATGATATAAAAACTGCCAGGATCTGAAATGAGGTTAGCTTTGTTGAGGGACTGATTTTCATTATGATTCCGACCTCCGCTCCAAAGGGGTATCCAGTAAACCCTGCCACTTGAGATCTGTTTTCACGGTGACAGTGATTTCCGCATCCGGAAATATCTGGTTCCACTGATTTTTCATTGTTTTCCATTGATCCGGGTATTTTTGATGCAGCGCCTGACCAAAACCGAAAATATCCGTACGCCAATCTTCCTGGACTTTTGTGATGACCTGCTCCACTTCCCGCCGAACGGTCTCCGAATTCTGTTCGGCGATCGCTTTCATCACAGAGGGATTCCCAGACGTGTCGGGCCTGCCGGTTTCTCCGCCCAGCATGGCGGATATATCGATCTTGAGATCGAACAGCACTTTTTCTCCCTCCATATGGACATCGATTTTTCTTCCCGCGTTTAAAATTTCCAGTGAATTTACGCCCTGGCCTTCAACAGACGGCGATACGATAATGGCGCTTCTTATTTTGCCGGTCGCAAAATTAAGGCCTCTGGTTTCAGGGCCGTTCAGAAAACCAATCATGTTTTGGCCTGAAAATACCGCGGCTCCTTCAGTCTCCAGTTCATCTTCCGTGCTATTTTCTTGAGCATCTTTGGCTTTCTCTTTTTTTGTGATTACCCCAACTACCGGATAGCCTCCGTTGTAAAACTCTTTTAAAAAATCAAATGCGGTTGTCCGGACTGTTTTTCCGGTATCTTTGCTGTTGGCGATTAAATCTTCGATATAGTTTGCAGAAGTTTCTTCCAGTCCGTTTGTTACGCCGATCACTTCGGACGGGCGGACGCCTCTGGAAACCAAAAGATAAGCGTCCGGCCAGGTGGCATGCTGCCGGGCCCACAAATCCAGCAGACCGACAAATCCGTTTTTGGCTGTTTCTTCGTTGAAAATTAATTCTTTGGTATGGGCTAAAAAAATTTTTTTATCAAAAAGGATGTTTACGTTCCTGATGGCATCAAAAAACGATTGCCCGGTGCTTTGAACATATTTTGCCTTATTTGCTTTTTGGGTGCCTTGAAGTTCTCCTTCGCCCGCAGGATTATAGATTTCGAGGGCCAGATGCACGGAATCGCGGATTTGTTCTATCCCAATCACACTGGTTATGGCGACGGTATTTAACTCAGAGCTGTCCCAACAGCCGCCGAGGGCAGGAAGCAACAACAAAACACCCAGGAGCAAAAGTTTGTTTTTTCCCCAATTCAATTTCATCTCCGTATGTTAGTCCTTTCCGGCCCGCCGTGTGTTGTTGGCCGCAGAGGTGGATGCCGGCCTCCGGGCCATAAAACCCAAGGGAAATCTGATCAGCAGATCTTTCATATCGCTGATGTTAAAGGGTGAAATGGGAGAAGTATAGTTAGCCCCGAATGAACGCAGAGACACGATGTGCAGCATAATCACAAAAATACCGCAGATGACACCGAATAAGCCTAAAACTGCGGCTAACAAAACGAAGATAAGCCGAAGTATAATGATAGGTTCATTTAATGAAGGGATGGCGAAGCTGCAAATTGCCGTTAACGCAATGACAATGACGATAGTTGTACTTACGATTCCGGCATTTACCGCCGACTCCCCCACGACCAGGGCGCCTACGATGCTGATGGCCGGTCCGATCACTCCGGGAAGCCTGGTGCCTGATTCCCTCAATATTTCATAAAAAAAGATCATTAAAATAGTTTCCGCCAGAGTAGGCAGGGGGATTCCGCTCATGGCCCCGGACATCTTGACCAGTAAGACCGTGGGGATCATCTCTTGGTGAAAAGTTTGAAGGGCAACATAAAAAGACGGCAGAAATATAGCAACAAAAAAGCAGATGATCCGGATTAATCTCATGACAAATGCAAGATAGGGCCGGACGTAATAATCTTCACTGACCTGAAAATGCTCGATGAATAGGGTGGGCACCGTGAGGACATGGGGAGTGCCGTCACAGAATATGGCGACACGGCCTTCAAGAATTTTACCTGCGATGACATCAGGCTTTTCAGAGTTCCAGATGGTCGGAAACAGCGAAAATTTTTGATCCTCTATCAATTGCTCAATGTATCCGGCATCCAGGATAGAATCGGTAGTTATTGCACGCAAGCGGGTTGTGATTTTCTCGATAACTTCCTCTTTGGCAATACCATCAATGTAGGCGATTGCTACATTGGTTTTTGTCTGGGTCCCCAATTCAAAACTTGTGATGACGAGATTATTATTCCGGATCTTTCTTCTCAGTAAAGAGGTATTCGTACGTAAATTCTCCACAAAGCTTTCTTTCGGTCCCCTGACAACCGCTTCATTCGGAGGTTCGCTAACCGCCCTTTTTTCAAAGAGCTTAGAGTTGACGATTAATGCGCCTGCCATTCCATCAATCAAGATGGCACTCGCACCGGATAGTATTTCATGGGCCACCTGGGCATAATTGTATCTGACAGTGACATCGGCAACAGAAATAATACTCCTTATTTTTTCCGGAGTCTCCACCATCTTCTGCAGATCGAGCTCTTGCGCTTTTGCAATAAATGAATGCATGATATCACGGTTTAAGACATCGGTATTTCCTAATCCGTCAATATAAACGATCAGTACTTTTACTTGTGATCCGGGTTCGAATTCGCCGAACACCAGGTCACTGCTATTTTTAAAGTAGCATTTTAAATAATCCTTTGAATTTTCGATCTCTGTCGAAATGTTTTCAGAGGCATCGCTGCCGGGGTTCAATTCATCTGCAGGGCGCTTGGTATTGTCTCTGCGTCTAAAAATAATTCGCTTGGATAATTTACCTGAACCAAACATTATTTTCTCCCTAAAGCCTTAGTTTTTCAAAGGTAGAAGTATTTTTTGCTGCCAAAGTAATAAATATACATAGGGATTCTCCTAATTTTCCCGGAAACATGCACTTTTCAATTTTGATTTAGAGCAAAATTGAAAAAAGTTATTCCAGGATAAAAAAAATAAATCAAGAGGAGCAAATAAAAATCCAGATTAACAAAAAAAATCCAGAGGAATAAAGGAGAATAAATTAGAATTTACATGCGAAAGAAATTTGAATTATCTGAATTAATCATCAAAGAAAGGTTTTG
>LNDB01000017.1 GCA_001515265.1 Candidatus Dichloromethanomonas elyunquensis | reverse complement strand
CCCCGGTCGTCTTTTATTATTTTATATAGCTTCTTCATAAACACCTCATTAAGGCAAATATTGACTCATGATCGTTTTGGTTACCGTAACCGTCTCCGATTTGGCAACCGGACGACCGCTTGACCAATCGGTAAATTTCCGGGGTCCGGTTATAGAAATTGTTATATATTGTCCGTAAGCAACGCGGCTGGCATCACTGCCCGATCCGGTAACAGTAAATAAACCGGTATCGACGCCGGTGTGTTTCAGTTGATCTTTAATTAGATTTCGTACCTCTGTCGTAGTTCCTCCGACAACGGCAGCCCTTTCCAACCCGAGATTCACGGCGTTAACCATGGAACCCTGCAGGTTATTAAGGAAAAACATCGATATGAAGGTGAAGAATATCGCCATCCATAAGGCAAAGACGATTAGGAACTCAATCAAGGCAGATCCCCGTTCATTATGGGGATTTCTCATTGGTTTTTTTAGTAATTTCAGCATAATGTTAAGCGGATAGCACACGTCTGAACGTATACTATCCGCCCTCTCCCTTCCTCCTCAAGGTGAGGAATATTTTCTTAAGGAGTCGTGATGTTGGTTATACTGGTATTCATATCCGTCAATTTACCCCGGATGGTAACAAACAGTACTGATACGGCTGCTACTGTAGCCAGAACCCCGCCGAAGATCCAAATAATGTTTTGAACGAGATCGCCGCCTTCATCTTGATAAAGGTTTTTCAGAATTTTGCCCATAAAAAAATAACCCCCTTCTTAATTTAGTTTACTCATTCCGGCTGAGTCATTGGCAATTTTAGCGGTTATTGTATTGTAAAGAATGACCGCAATGCCTACCATTGCCAGAATGCCCCCGAACAGCAAGACGATATTTTGAACCAGATCCCCCCTTTCATCACACAGCACTGCTGCCAGACAGCAGACAATTTTTTTCACATATTGCCACCTCCTACATGATTTGGCCAAGGCTTTGGTTGGCCTGGTATAGTAGCGGGACAAGAATGATTACCGGGATCATGATAAAAGGAATTGCGGTCAAGGCTTCGACAAGCATTTTTTTGTTCTTATACCGCCTTATTTCTTTTAATCCCTCAATATATTCAATGTCCCGGGACCGGCTGGCCATATAGGCAACCATATTGGAACTATCGATGGTGATAGATTGCATTAAAATATCCGCTAAGTTTTTCAATTCATCGATATCTGTCTCTTTACTCAATTTGGCAAGCGCCGGTTTTGGCCCTGTTATGGACATATCCTGCAGGAGTTTTTCCAAGTGAGGCCGCAATTTATTGGTCGCGAATAAGGCCCCGCGAATAGAATCGGCTATGGTTTGTCCCGCTTTTCTTAAATCAACGATATAGGCCATGATTTCCGACAACTCATTGATGAGGGCATTTTTGTACTGGTTGCAAAAATACGCAAGCATGGCTGTGGGCGCTATGCTCCCCACAAAAAAGCCTGTGCAAATCAGCCCTATTGCCATCAGCAAGTCTTTTGTGGAAAATCCTGCAAAGCCAAAAAGAACGGCGAATATGAAGGGGGATAATTTTTTAAAAGTCCTAAATTCCGCATATCCTATCAGCATTGCTCCAGGCTGTCTGAGTATTTCCAGCATATAAGCCGAACGATTCTGCCTCGGAGTATTCTTTAACAATTTAGAGATATATTTTGCCGTCTTTTTGCGAAGTTTTTCTAACGCCGTATCCTGTGCTTGTATATACGAAAGCACGGTAGTGCCAAGAGAATTTATTCTCTTCGACGCCCTGCGGTTTGTCTTAATAAAAAACGCCGCCAAAAGCAGCATCAAACCCAGGGATATTCCGATAGAACAAATCAATAGTATAGTCATACTTGCTTAATCCTCCATTGATAAGAATTTCAGCAGCAGCGTTCCCTCAATTAACACAGAGATAATGATGGCATTCGTGTAAAGGTGTCCTAATGAAGATTGTTTTACCAGAGCCAATGATTCGGGCCAAACAAGGCTTACGCCCAGATACGTAAGAATCATTACCAGCGTAAAAGCCACTGCTTTGGAGATTAACGGATTAAGATCCTCTTTAATGGATTGCGCCCTGTTTTTTCTTGATCTGATTTTGTCCGTAAGCCTGTATAAAAGCTCTTCCGTGTTGCCCCCGGCCAGCCTCGAAGAAACGATAACGTTGTAAAAGTCCCTGAAAGACTGCAGTTCCAAAATTATAGATACTTTGTATACAACAGTGTCGAATTCTTCCCCTTTATTAACCCGGAACTGGATCCGGCTGAACAAAGAACGCATTTGAGAAGGCATGGAAGGAATTGAATCCCAGGTCGCGGCTTCAAGATTATTACGCACGATATAATTGTTTAAGATAAGACTGAGAGTGTTCAAAGCCTGTTTATTCAGCCTTCTCCGCGTACTGTGATAGATTAGATTTATTATTACCCAGGGTATCAGTAAGCCGATAACCGTAAAAATAATCATGCCGAAAATATTATGGCTCACGATTACAGCCTCAGGATTCTGGTAAGTGGGATTCGGAATTTTCTCCGAAAGGGTCAATATCGAGAGGAAAAAGGAAATAAAGCTAAACCCGATACTCATAAAAAAGAGAGCTTTTATGCTCACCTTCAAATTTGTTATATAGATTCTTTGCTTATAATATTTTGCAAAATTGCTTATCCTGTTGTTGTTTTTCACTTTATCCTGAAAATGGCTAACCCTATTATTAAAGAATATGGACACTTGCTTCTTTTCATTTTTCCCAAGAAACCAGGTGATTACAGACAATAAAAGCCCCATGCTTATTCCATAACAAAGAACAAGCGTCATACCAACCACCTCTTAACATCACCGGCGTTTTTCCTGCCCTTGGCCATAAGACGGTAAACAAGTTTTTTGCTTATGGGGTTAAAAAACATTTTCCCGTCGCTGTCTCTTTTAAATATATCTTTAATCACAATATTGCACTCCGCATCCAGCTCCAATTCAGCGACTTGGGTGATTTCAATTTTTCTATCGACTATTCCTAATTGAATAATAATATCTACTGCCGTGACGATTTCAGTGTTAATTACCTTATCACTCACATTGGAGATCGCTTGAACCTTGGTTCTTAACTCCTGGCAACATGCTTCAGCGTCATAGGTATGAATTGAAGCCATTGTATTGGCATGGCCGGAACGCATGGCCCGCAACGTATACATGGCTTCGACCGGAAAACGGATCTCGCCGACCAAAATCACATCCGGGTCCATTCTCATAACATGCGGGTAGATTTCCTCTACCCCGATAGGATTGTATTTTGTGTCGCGTTCCAGCATTTCAACAACCTCCAGGCCGGGGTAGTATTTTACCAGCTGCAGCTCCGGTCCGTTTTCAATCGTGATTATCCGCAAACCGCTTTCGGAATCACCCGAACCGGTTTTATC
This sequence comes from Candidatus Dichloromethanomonas elyunquensis, assembly GCA_001515265.1. GTDB lineage: Bacteria > Bacillota > Desulfitobacteriia > Desulfitobacteriales > Syntrophobotulaceae > Dichloromethanomonas > Dichloromethanomonas elyunquensis. The sequence continues at coordinate 44,896 of LNDB01000017.1, read as the reverse complement.
CGGAATAAGGTCTTGAAAAATAGAGGCCAGGGTACGGATCAAGGTTGTTTTTCCGGTGTGAGTCCCGCCGCTGACGATGATCGTGGCGCCCGCTCTTACCATATCCCGGATAAAATCAAGCTGCCGGAAAGAATGTCCTTCGTTTGGGATACTTTTGATCTCTTCATACTCTTTATTAAGACAGTTGCGAGATTTGCTTCTCTCAGCTGTTTTTAACGTCCCGATCTTTTCAAGTTCCTCCAGGGAAAAGTTTTTATCCCTGAATCTCCGGATATTTAAGGTAATTCCATGGCTGGGGACGATGGCGCTTTTATTGATTACAACCCTGCTTCGATCCGGAAGCCAGGCATTATCCACCATAGGGCTGCCCTCATTGGCTTCCGAGTGGCAGGTGAGCAGGATGCGTTCTGTTATTTTTTCAAGATGGGCCAGATCTGTAAACTTAATATCCTTGGCTAAATACCTGATTCCATTCTTTTTATACGTGACTTGATATGGGCCATTTACGCATATTTCTGTTATCTCCGGATCAAGAAGAAGGTCATGGATAACATCATACCCAATAATGTATTTATATACGCCCCAGGCAATTTCATCAATACTCATATCGGGTACATCGAGCTTCTCATGGCGAATGATATCTTTTATGACATTGCGGATTTGTTTTTGGCTTTCCCCTACCCCATAAATAGCATCGTTGAGCAATTTTGGATGGTTTTCAGTCAATATTGACTGGATGATACTTATTGTTTTATATAGATGGGTTTTGCTATCCGTATCATATGTTTTTGGGTCAGCAGCTTTAGCTGAACTGATTCTCATTTAAAGTTCCTCCAATCCGAATCCCGCATCAGCGTGAACTCCCTAAGCGCGGTGCGGTAAAAAATATACGGTGTTTTTTTATGTCCTTATATAAATGAAGCTGCAACAGAATATTTTCAATTGCTTTATCAAATTTACCGTATTTTAATAAGGGAACCAGTGAAACAGTGGAGTTATCATAATTCACCTTGGATACACCCGGTATTGTCCCAAGCAAGGGCAGCGCTAAATTGCTCTCAATTTTATTTTTCGTGTACAGGGCCTTGTTTGAATATTGGTTGATGATCAGCTTGAATTTACTTATATCCATATTTCGTTCATGCAAATTGTTAAGCCATTTAGCAGTGTTTTCAATCGTGTTTCTGTTTTGGTCAACAATAACCAAAACATCTGTTGCTGTCTTAAGTGCTGCATCTGTAGGAATAATCAACGTATCGCTTTGGACATCAATAAAGAGTATATCTACTAGATCGGACAACTCAGTTATGATTGTACGGGCTTGAATATCTCCCAGTTTATCTATTAATTCAGGTTCTTTCGTTAATCCTGTCCAGCATAATAAATTTGGAAGGTTCTTCATTATGTGGGCGTTTTCCTTAAGCAAATCGCGATAAGAATAATTTTCTTGCCAAGACTTAAGGATGTATTCAATCGAGCTTTCTTTATCTTCCAACTCTAAAAATAGGTGGAGGCAGGGCGTTATTAATGAAAAATCCAACAGCCCTATTTTTAAGTTTGTTTCCTTGGCCAGTTTCCGGGCCAAATTGCAAGCAAGCGTCGACTTTCCGACACTGCAGACACTCCACAAGACGATTATTCTCTTCCCCTGTTTATTAACCGCATGATTTTCACCAGCCATTAGTTTCCTCCCATAACATTTACTTTTGGAGCTGAAGCAAGGCAACAATAAAATCTTTGCCTATATTCACCTGCGAATTTTCAATAACGTCGTTTATGTTGTAGAGATCCTTAGCATTCGCATCGCGCTGCGCCAGCGAAATCGTTCCCATTGTTTCTGCCTGTTTGATTACTAAAAATTGTTTAGGCGTAACCTTGGCTATTATTTCTGTCGGAATGCCGGTTGTTTGCTCACTGCGTGATAAACTCCCAACAGACGATGGTCCATTCAAATGCGGGATATCCGCGGAAGATAATACCTTGCCCGATGAATCGGCAGTCGCTTCAATAAATAAATCCGTGACAATATATCCTGCAAGCGATAAATTGCCCATTTGTTTCGGGTCAAGCGTTAAAACAAGGTCAACGGTTTGTCCGTATTTGGCAAGTCCGGCAATGGAGCCGTTGTAATCTGTTTTGAAGGCGATTAACCGCGGATTTTCAACCTCCGCCTTCGTGTTCTGCGCAATTTTATCCAACCGCACTGGATCGCCTTCTTTCAAAGGCCAATTCAGAGTCTTGTTTGCTACCTGGTTGATGCTTTCCGCAGTTCCTGAAGGCACACTATCCCTTGGAACATTTTTAATTCTCAATTGCTCCGCGCTTATAACAGTATCTTCGGGAATATTTGTGGCGGCATAAACCACAGGAATCAGGCCCTTTGCATAATCCATATAAAAATAAAGGCCCATGCCGCTCCCTAAAGCGATAACCAAGCCTAAAATAAAAAATATCTTTCTCAAATTAAACACTCCTCAATTTTGTTATTTTAGAAACCGGGAAACAATATTTCAGGTTTTCCAAGGAAAAACCCTTGTCCATAGTGAGAACCATTTATCCTTGCCGCCCGCAATTGTTCACTGTTTTCTATGCCTTCAACAATCACCTTGGCATTCAGCCTTGCAGCATGTCCAACAAAGGCCGTTATCAGGCTATCACGGCTTGCAACATTCTTTGATTGGATCAGGCTTTTATCAAGCTTAATATATTCGGGCTCGACAAGGCACAAAGATTCTAATGTTGCCGAACCGGTGCCAAAATCATCTAACGCCAAAATAAAGCCTAATTTTCTTAGGACATTTAAGGCCGGAAAGCAGATTGCAGCTGATTCCGTTATTTCCAAAATTACATTCTGCCCTTTTAAACATTCCCAAAAATAAGGATCGGGCAAGCTTGGATGAACGTTAATAAACGTCTTTTCTTTTGTACTTTTTCCGATCCGGCATATTTCCGCCAAAATCAAAGTTTCCAATTCCAGCACTGAATTATTTTGGGCAGCTTCCAAGAAGACGTCTTCCGTCCTAAGATTTTCCCATCGGGCTAAAGCTTCAAAACCGAATATATTTATTTTCTGCAAATCCCAAATTGGCTGAAAGGCTATTTCTGTTTTTATCCTTCCGGACAAAATATTGTCCAGAAAACAGGCTGAACTTTTTAATTGGCAATCCGTGATAATCACCCGCCTTTACTTTTAAGGTAAGGAGACAGCTTCGTTCATCCGCTGATTATTCGTTAAATCCATCAAAGCAAGACTGCTCTTATTTTCGGTTAAAACTATTCAAAAAGCTTAGGTCTGCCAATTATATAGAAGCCTGACGAACTTGATCCGGAAACACTGGTTAACGTTACATTGTTCTCTCGGGCATTACAATTGGCAATCAACAGATCTCCGTTTTGTTTACCCACAACTATGCCCACATGGCTTAAGTCAGGATAGAACGCCAGATCCCCCGGCAGTGCGCTGCTCCAGTTTACCGGCGTACAGGCGGCATACTGACTTGCAGTACCTGTTCCGATTATCTCTACCACATCGGCATTTCCTGCCGCATTGGCAAATACCCATGCCACATATCCGGAGCAATCCAATCCGTAAGGCCGTACTGCTCCTGTGGTTGAGCTTCCCTCGGCTGTTACCTTGGTAGGTGTTCCCCACCGGCTGTCCCAGCCGATGACTGTGGATTTGCCGCCCCAAAAATAGCTTACATTGCCGATGAGGGAATAAGCTGCCAGAATAGTATTTCTGCGCTGTTCATCTAGATCCGGCGGCAGGTTTTGCGTAATAGCCGCAACTTCCTGCGGGGAAAGGGTAATATCCGTATAGCTGCCGATAAGCCTCATAAACAGCTGATTATATTTGTCCTGCACAAGCTCATTCAACATCCCAACTTGCTGCGGATCAAAATGATATTGGGCCATCATGTCCGAATAAGATTTTGCGGTCACACGGATATGCAAGACAGTCTCGGTACTGGTCGTTTTCCCATCCGTGTGCTCAACCGTTTCCAACCAGTAGTCGATTTTATTCATATCCCAAAAGATGTCCCGCAGTATTCCCGCTTTTGTGTTATCAAGGGTGGCAACCTGCATGCCTTTTTCCGGATCGGCGGCCACTTTCACCGCGTAAACCGCCAATATGTCCCGCCAGTTGCTGACCATATTGCTGCTGCCATTGTTGGATAAAGCCAGCGTGTCATGCGGGTTTTCTTTCTCTATCTGTTCCAGTTTTGCCGTTAATTCTCCGTTCAGCCGGCTGACAGCCTCCGACATTACCGGCGTGTTCTTGCCGGTATCTTCATTAGAAAAGAAAACCCCGAAAACCGAGCTTGACATAAGCCCCACCAGGCATATCAGCAGGATAACCACTACCGCCGCCCAGCCGCCTGCGGCAATAATAGCAATCAGGCTCTTTAACGTCGCAATAATCGCCTTAATGGTGACCGCCATTGTCTTTGCCGCTGCCTTTGCCGAGGCCGTCGCTGCTCTCGCTGCGGCCCGTGCTGCCTGCGCTGCCCTTTGGCTAGATTGGGCGGCTTTAACGGCAGTCCGAGTTGCTGATTGCGAGGTCTTTATAGCAGTCTTGGCGCTGCGCTCAGCGGTTTTGACCCTTTTTTGCGCTGTTTTAGCCATACCTTTAGCCGGTTGGCAAACAGGGTTTTGTAAGGTCTGATCCCATTTTCGTTCTGCCCTTGAAACACCGGCTCCGGTTTTTCTGGCATGCCCAGGCTGGTACACGCCAGTAGCAGAATTTGATGTATTCGTACCCGCTCTCCGACGTTCCCTTATTTTCCAGACCGTATTTTTGCCGTATTTGCCCGCGGTTACCGCTTCTCGAGCAACTTTTTCCGAACCGTCTTTTACTGTACCCACTGCATTATCCACATAGTTGCTGTCTTCGTTATGTCTGTTTTGTCCATCCTTCTCTTTCGTACGGATATAGGCGTTTTTCATCCTATGGGATACATCCGAGGCCTTATCCAACACCTTGATATCTTTAATAGTCAATTTTGTCCTTATTTCTTTCATAACCCTCACCCGTCTTCCCTGCTAGTCCCAATCTTTCTGAAGGATTTACCGTTCCATTACGGAAAGCTGCATTCCGGGATATTCCAGACTCCGGCAATATTCGGGATAGCGCAGCCGGATAGCTTCGAAAAAGCACGGCGCAAAACGGCAGTCAAACAGTTCATACGGTGCGGAGTATCTCTCTTTTCCCTCTTCCGTCCACCCGTTCCAAAGGTTAAAGGCCAAACGGCAAAGACGGATAGTCCCTCCAGTCTGCCAGGCCGCTGAAAGATTTTGCGGTTTGATGCAATTCTCTTTAAAATCAAACAAGTAACGGATATGGCATCTTGTTTCCTTACTAATCCCCATGGTGTAAAAAAATGCCCTGTGGTACACGTCGGTATTGCCTGCCACTGCGAGCATATCGTAATAAAAATTTTTATGCTCTTTACCCGCAAACCGGATAGTTTCCATTGGTCTTCCCTCCTCAATAAATGAAAAGGCCGCCCTCATACGGCTTTTCGCTTTAAACTAATTTACTGGACTTCCACCTGTTCACCCGGTTTGGTAGTCATCAGGCGGTAAAGCCTGGTGTTTCGGGGGAATTGATCAGTAAAGGGTACTAGGGAACTACCCACCTTAATCAGTCCGTTTCCTGCGTCCACATTCGTAATATAGCTGAGCTGAAGGTCGGACATATTCAAGAGCCTAGCCAACTCCATCCTGTCAGTCGAAGCCTGGTTGAGCATGACAATAAATTCGCTGTTGGCCAGCATGGTGCGGGCTGTATGGCTTTGCAGCAGATCATCGACGTTCTGGGTAATACCCGTGCAAAATGCGCCATACTTTCGGACGCGCTTCCACAGGGTAAAAAGGAAGTTGGCAGAGTACTCATGTTGAAACAAAAGGTAAATTTCATCAATAATAATGAAGGTGTTTTTTCCCTTGGCCCTGTTCTGCGTAATCCGGTTCAGGATGCTGTCCAGCACCACCAGCATACCTATGGGTAAAAGATGCTTGACCAGATCCAGAATGTCGTAGCAAATCAGGCGGTTGTTCACATCCACATTGGTCGGTTTGGCGAAAGTATTCAGACTGCCGCTGGTAAACAGCTCGATAGCCAAGGCAATTTCCTGGGCTTCCAGCTCGTCCTGTTTTAAAAGCTCCGCATGAAAATCCTGCAAGGTAGGCGTCATTGCCTGAAAATTGCTTTGCAGGTATTTCCGGTAGACACTCGCGGTACAGCGGTCGATGAGGGACTTCTGCTTGGCTCCCAGGTTTTGCCCGCCGATCAACTGCTCACATAAGGAAAGGACAAATTCGGATTTCAAGATGACCGGATTAGCCCCGTCCCCATAATCCCTGTTCATGTCCATAGCATTGATATGGTTTGGGGAGGTTGCGGAAATATGGATGATTTCCCCGCCCATGGCTTTGACCATAAGCGAATACTCCCTTTCCGGGTCTATCAGGATAATGTCGTCATCGCTGGATAGGATCTGGTTGACAATCTCCCGCTTAGCAGTAAAACTCTTGCCGGAACCGGAGACACCTACAATAAAGGAATTCCCATTGAGAAGACATTTGCGGTTGGCAATAATCATGTTCTTGGAAATAACATTTTGACCGTAGTAAATGCCGCCGCTGTGGGAAATCTCCTGCGCCCGGAAAGGAATAAATACCGCTGTGCTTTCGGTGGTCAGCGTCCGGATAGCTTCTATCTTTCTCAATCCAATAGGCAACGCCGTGTTCAACCCGTCCATCTGCTGAAACGTCAGGGTGGAAAACTGGCAGAGATGCTTCCGTACCGTAGTTAAGAGAGTCTCGGTGTCGCCGTCCAACTGCTCCTTGCTGTCCGCAACATGTACCATGGTGAGAACTGCAAACATCATCCGCTGGTCGCGGGTGGTTAGGTCGTCAAGGAATTCCTTACTCTCTTTGCGCTGCTGCTCCATGTCGTAGGGTACAACGGCGGAAAAGTTATTGTTTTGGTTTTGCCGCCGCTGCCAGTTGGTGATGTTGGTTTCCACCCCGAGCAGTCTGTTTTCCACTTCACGAACCGCTTCATCCGTAGGGATGGGGATAATATCCAAAGAGAGCATCATACTGCGGTTCAAGTCACAGAGCTCGGACACCATGCTGTCTTTGATGTAGCTAGCGTATTCCCTTAAGAAAAGGACGCGCCCGAACTTGTTTCCCATGCGGAAATGGTCTTTTTCAAATTCAAAAGTATCGGGGCAGATATAGTCCTTGAAGTCGTGCCCTTTTTGCATGGTCTCGGACAGGTCGAATCGGAAATCTGTTTCCTCACCGGGGCGGAAAAAATCATGCAAGATGCGCAGACGGTCAGTCGCGTCCAACTCCACACACTTGGAACCCAGGCGGGAAAAATGGGTGATCAGGTCGGCTCCGATGCGGGAAAAATAGTTCCGCGCTTCCTCGATATTCTTTTTCAGTACCGAAACAGTTACGTACTTATCTTGGACAATATTGCTCACACCAGTGGCCTTGTCCAAAAGCATCCGGTTGTATTCCGCTCGGTATTCGTCCAGCCCGTCCTCCCTAAGCGGAATTAGAATTGAGCTTTCAAAGTCCGTCTTGTTCAAGCGGCGGTTGTTGATGGTGATTTTGGTAGTCGCTCCGCTGTCCAAGGAATTGAGAAGCTCCGAATAGGACAGGAACATCGCTTCCTTATCTTCCTTGGAGGCCACTGCATAATTGATGTCCGTAAAACGAAAGGATTTGGAAAACTTGTTGCCTACCTTAAAAATTCCGTCCGGCCAGATAGCCCTGATTGGGATGGCTTGCTGAACGCCTTTGGGGACAACAAATTTTTCCTTATCCTGCTTTATGATTTTCTTCAGGGTCTTAATCATGGCGTTTCCATTCCTCCTTTTCGTGATTTTCAATCTTCTGCTTCAATGCTTCGTAATACACGTTCGTCGGATAAAAGTTCAGTTTTTTTGGCAGGAGAAACTCCGATTTGAGATACGCCCATAAAAACTGCTCCGCCGTCATGCCGTGGTAGCGGATGAACCCCATGGCCGCGAAGGGGAATGCACCCAGTATGCACACCCAGCTTACAGTTTCCGTGCCTAAGAAATTCCGCAGGCCGAAGTAGATGCCGACGGCAACGCCAACAGCCAGGAGGGAAAAAATAAACTGCCGCATGGACAGTCCAAAAAACAAGCTTTCCGTGTAATCCCTGATTTCCCGGTTTATTTTGACTTCCAAAATTGATCGCCTCCCAATAAAAAACAGCCCCTTGAAATAAAGCGCCGTCCGGATTCTTATCTTTCCATTTGGTTTTTCTTATGCTTATCTTTCTCTTTTTGGATCTTATATACCAATTCGTCTACCTTGCGGTTTTGCTTCATAAAGGCTTCATCCTGATTGAGGGGGATGCCCTTTTCCCAGGCTTCCTCAGCAAGCCTGTTGAGTTTTTCCTTCTCTATTTTCAGCTTTTCATCTAAATTTGGCTTTTTCATGTTGAACCTCCATCGTGGCGATAACTTTTTACATTTTCACCATGTGATATAATGGAAATATTAGACAGTATAGAAAGGAGTGTCCATCATGCCAACCGCAGCAATTATATCCCTTTGCCTTACGGCAGGGTTGCTTATTCTCTCTTTTATATTCAGAGTGGCCGGAAAGCTCCGGCTTGGTATTCCGCTTATTTATCTGCTCGTCTCTGTTGTCAGCACCTTTTTTACACGATGGACGACGGAACATGAATCATTGGTTCTAATTGGATTGTATATTCTCATCAGCCTGACCGTATTAAGTTGGATTGTGTCGCTTATAAAGGCGACAAGGAGAAAACGGGACGAGAAACACTTTGAGGATGATGCCGCGTGGCAAATCCGGCGGGCAAGAGAGATGGGCGTACCTCTTGACAAAGTTCACTTTAACGAACAGGGGGATTTACTTGACCCAAGGACAGGCGAACCTGTCGTTTATGGGGAGGGTGTTCAGTTCAAGGATATATGAGAATACAAGATTTTCATTTCCGGTATCTTTTTATAATCCCATCATTTCCCGCACCACACGATCAGCCATTTTCACCGCACCGACCAGCACCAGCATATTGAAAATGAGTTCCCCCACATAGGCCCAGACCATGGTCACGGCACTGGCGCTGGTGTCCACCACCGGCGGGGAAGACGCAAAAACGGAAAAGATAATGCAGGCCAGGACAATAATCGCCCCTTCCAAGCAGGCGGCGGCATAGCCTTTCAAGAAGGATACGCCGATGCTCTGGCTCGGCTCCCCGGCAAATGAAGCCAAAGGTACGGGCGCGATGGCCGTATAAAGATAAATTTTAAAAAACCGTCCGTACACGGTTAGAATCATAATAAAGGACAGCACCGTAATGAATAAGCCGCCAAGCAGCGTAACAGCCCATAAGGGAATGCTCTCCCAAAAACCGCAATTCTCGACAGCCTGAACAATTGTATCCGGCAGGACGCTTTGGTTGGCCGTTCCGAAACCGGCACTGCTCATAATAGTGGAAATAATCCCCTGCACGATGCTGAATAGTGACATCATCAAGTCCAGCCCGTAGGTTACAACCGCTTTGGCCAAGGCGAACCGGATAAACAGCTTGAGCGCATGTTCCGGCTTTTTCACTTCAGCTAAGCTTCCGCAGGTTTTGACTACGCCAATGACAAAAAACAGCACCAGCAGTGCCATACCTATGGCCTGCAACGCACCATGAATATTGACGATAACAGTCCAGATACCGCCGCCTTTGAATTCCATCGGTGATTGGGCAATGATTTGCAGTATCTCCACCAGCTTTGCATTCCAGGTTGCCAGGGCGTTATTGAGATTGTCGATGACCCAGTTACCGCTTGACAAATAAACTCACCTCATTTCCAAAGCAAAGCCCGCGTGTGAAGCGCGGGCCTGGCTTTGTTATTGTTACCGGCATGCTTCATCCCTGCCAGGCATTTTGTCCCTGATGACGCCATATTTGTCACCGACGTAGAATTTATTGACAAACGGGTTGTAGATTGCATGACACTTGACTCCGTTATATTCAGCAAGATAATCGTTGTCACCAAGCCTCTTGATGATAGCAGCCTCCTGCAGTTCGCCGTTCAGTGAATGAATATGCATTTTTTCATTGATGGGGAAGTTGTTAAACATTGCGATCAACCTCCCGTAATCAGGGTAAGGATCTCTTCGGCAAAGGTAATAATCACGCCGCCTGCTAGGGTCAGGAAGCCGTTGGCCCTCTGGGACGGGTCGTGGGACTTGAGGGAAAGGCCGATCTGCACAATGCCGAAACCTAAGAGAATCATCCCGATGGCACGAATGAGTCCGAAGATAAAGTCAGACAGGTTGTTAACGACTGTCAGCGGATCGCCCGCCGCATAAGCAGTTACGGGAACGGCAACAGTTATCAGCGCTAACAAGCAACTTATCGCAAGCATCTTTTTTGCTCTTTTAGACATTTTCAAAAGTTAACACCTCCAAAAGATTTTTTAGGATTGCAAAAGAACTTCCAGCTCTTCCCCGCTGAGAAGCTCGTAATCTCCTTCTCCGTTTAGGTTTAAGGTTTTCCAGTCCAGGGCGTTTTCTGTTCCTCCATGCCGGTACGGTTCTCCACCACCGTCCACCGTCAACTTCAAACCGGGATGTTTGAATATATTGTACTTGTCATCCAGTACCGCCCGTTCCCCCCGGATGAACAACAGGGCAAAACGGTTGTCCAGCATCCGCACTTCATCGGGAGTCAGAAGCTCGCGCCCCGATAATTGATAATTGGTGGAGTAGCTGCCGTTCCTGCCCCGGCTCTGTCCGTAGCTATTTAAGTCAATAGTTTCCTTGCCCAAAAGCTCGGACACATATTTATGGGTGGATTGCTCGTTGCCGCCCAAATACAAAAACTCGTCGCAGTTGCCGACAATGGACTCCCAGCTGTCTTTGAACAACGCTTTCAGCTGTGCCAGGTTTTGCAGGATAATGGATACGCTGATTTCCCGGGAACGTACGGTGGAAAGCAATTTGTCAAACTCGTCCGGCAAAGCGACATTGCTGAATTCATCCATCACAAAATGGACATGGACAGGAAGCCGCCCGCCGTACACGCTATCGGCCAGGAAATAGAGCTGCTGGAACAACTGGGTATAGAGCATGCCGACGATGAAATTAAAGGACGAATCATTGTCGGGTATAACGGCAAAAATCGCCGTCATGCGCTCTCCCATGAACGGCAGCTCCAATTCATCCGTGGAGGTGATGCCGGTAATGGATGAAAGGTTGAACTTCTCCAAGCGGACGCCCAGGCTGATTAAGATGGATTTTGCCGTTTTGCCCGCCGCAAGTTTGAAAATGTTGTACTGCTTGACCGCCAGGTGCTCCGGTTCGCGCATTTCCAGCCGTTCAAACAACTCGTCCAGCGGGCTTTGGTAAGTTTCGTCGTCCTCCCGAACTTCAGCAGCGGCGATTAATTCCATAACCATCGGAAAATTCTGTTCCTCCGGCGGCGCTTCATACAGGAGGTACAGCATTAAGGCTTCTAGGAGTGCGGTTTCGGACCGCTCCCAAAATGGGTCGTTGGTATTGGAGCCCTTGGGCGTAGTATTGCGAATTAGATTGGTCACCAGTTTGAGCACATCCTTGTCGTCCTGCAGATAGGCAAAGGGGTTGTAGCAATGGGAAAGATGCATATTGATTAAATCCAGTACTTTGATTTCATAGCCTTTTGCTTTGAGCAAACTGCCCGTATCTCTAAGGATTTCTCCCTTGGGGTCGAGCACAACAAAAGAGGTGTTAGCCTGCATCACGTTGGGCTTAGCGTAAAAACGAGTTTTGCCGGAGCCGGATCCTCCTACCACCAGCACATTTAAATTCCGCTTGTGTTTCCTTCCGTTGAGGCCGATACGGACATTCTTCGTTAGTATTTTATTTTGGTACCGGTCTTTGTCCCGGTATTTTTTATTGACAGCAGTCGCGCCGCCCCAGCGGGCGCTGCCGTGTTCCTCCCTCCGTCGGTAATTTCGCTTGGTGGAAAGGTAAATCCCGATGCCGAGAGCATAGGCGCTTATGAACAGCAGGATGCACTTAGGCGTATCTTTCACCCACACCAGGTCAAGAGGGTTGTTCAGCCCCACCGTGAGTTTGACAAGAATTTCAGGAAGCCCGTCGGACATGGCCGGAGCTGTAAGTACGGACGCCCACACCACAGGAATTAAAAAAACCGCAAAGAGTATCAGGGTGCTCTTTGCGGTCTCAACGCGCTTCATCTTGTTTCCTTTGTTTCAGCTTTTTAGCCGGGGCGTCAATGGTTTTGAGCAGCAGTTCATCCACCGCGTCGGTCGAGCGTTCTTCTTTAATCAGGTCGTTCCTGAGTTCGTTAAGGGCATTGACCATCACGCCTTGCTCATAAACGTCAAGAGTAAGTACCCGTTCCTCATCTTTCATGACACTATCCTCCTTACTTTTTTGGTTCTAGCCAACGGTACGTTATAGATTTTATCAAGTCTTATTTCTCTATCGGTTTTGATTTCGGAAATCTAGATTGCCTCCTTTGAGAACCGGTATTCTGCATTCCGGCTTGCGGTTGTTTTCTAACCGGCCAGCGTCTTAGTTTTTCCGCCTGTTCCTTCTGAGCGTCCTTGATTTCCCGCAGTTCTTCACGGATAGATTTCTTTGACGTCTCAGCACCCTCGGCGGCTTTCCCGCTGCGCCCGTAGATAGGCTCGGACGGACGGGATTTCTCCGTCGTCGCCGTTGTGGGGTTTGGGTTGTCAACCGGTTCAACGGTTTTTTCCATTTGAGCAGGTTTTACCATCCGCTCATTTTGAAAATCTTCAGGGCTTTTCTCGGCAGGTGTGACTTTGGCGGCTGGCTCTTTCTGCGAATCCCGGGCGGCTTTGGCTTTCTCTATTTCGCTCTTAATACTTGCTGTATCCACGGTCGCCAGCTTGAAGCGTTCCACAATGCGGTTGATTTTGGAAGCATCCTCCGCCCGCACCATGATATCGCACATCCCGTCCAGGTTCTTTTTTTCCCGCAGGGCGCAGTACAAAACTCCGTAGCGCTTGGCTTCCAGACAGAACCTTCTTAAATCCTCATTTTTGACCGCAAAGACTTTTAGCTCTTTGCCACTCCGCAAAAGACCTTCCAGGCGGGTTTTGCCTTTGGTTTTTTTCTGGTCTTTCAGGACGGCATAAAGGTAAGTGGCAAGATTTTTCGCCCCCTCGCCCGAGATTCTTGCCATTACCTCAATCCCTTTAAGGCTCATATTGACCATTTGGTCGGCCGCTTCGGCTCCGCTGTTCATGATCTTTCTCCTCCCTTCTTTGCTCATTTTCCTCAATTCTTATTTGGGATAGTATCTCCTTCATCGCTTCAGAACGGGACAGAATGCCCGTGCAAAGCTTCACCTCCTTCCGGAGAAGGGACAGCTTCTTGGAAAATCCGGCAATCTGCTGTTTGTATTCTGCAATCTGCGCACCGTCTTGACAGCGGCGCAGGAGATGGTAAAGAGATTTGCGCTCGGCTGCCAAGCCTGCCATTTCCTGCTCCAGAATGGACTGATGGCTTAAAAGCTGCTCACTATTTTCAATCCGGTGCTTGCAAAGCAGCTTGGTTTGAGCAGTCAGTTCCTGCAAATGCCGGATATCTTCATGCAATAAAAAATGCGTCCGTTTATTGGAGGCGGTGTGCTTGGGCAAAATGCCCATTTTGTATAAGTAGTGGAAGTACAGGGCTTGCAAACCCTTAAGTTTTCTGGTCTTTTTCAGATTGGGACTTCTTCCGGCGATCATGCGTTTTTGTTTGGGCTCAACCAGAACTTCTTGTTTCTTTGGAATACGGTTTTTAAGTATCCGCTCTTTAATAGCATCCTCACTATAATCCTCCCCAAGAGTCTTCAGCCGGACAAAACGTTCCTTGCCCTGCGGGCGAACAGCAATATATTTGACGCCTGTTTTAACTTCATAACCCTGTTTTCGGAGTGTGGCAATAAATTGCGTAAAAGTCATGGATGCGGAAATTGCCTTGTCCACATCTTTACGAATCAGTCCCCGCCAGGTGGGCTTGCCTTCCTGCCCGGCTTTCCATTCGGCATAATGTTCCGATCTGCCATCCTGTGCATTTTCAATGACGGACAGTGAGTATTCTTTGCACAACCGGTCGGAGGCCTGACGCAGTTGAGCATAAGTGGCTTTGTTGTCGTAATAGCGTTTGCCGTCGGCAAAAGAAACGGAGTTCAGAACAAAATGATTATGCAGATGGTTTTTGTCCAAATGGGTGGAAACAACAACCTCAAAACGCCCGCCCCAGAGTTCCTGCGCCAGCTTTACGCCGATAGTATGGGCTGTTTCGGGAGTTGCTTCCCCCGGCGCAAAGGATTGGTAGCCATGGAAGGCAAGAATACCGTCTTGTTTCTGAAACTGCAGCTTGGTCTGGGACATTTGCTTATAGGCGGTGGATGGATCGCAATTGATACCGGTAACATAATACTGCATTTCGGTTTTGTCCTCCCGCGCCGCATATTCCAGTACATTCTGCAAACCTTTCAAATTCCGGCTTGAAAAGTCCTGATTTTCAGTCTTGCCGGGGTTAGAAGCATAGTTTATTACTCGGTCTAACCGGTCTTTGACATCCCATATCGCTGTGGTAGCCATGATTCACTCCAGCTTTTGCGGCGACGTGACCGCTGCGCGTATATCCAGCACGGCCTTGCGGAGCCGGTTGGCTTCATCCTGGAAAATAGACCTGTCGATATGTCCTGTGGCGTTGCCCTTGACCGCAATCTGGTTTAGGTTATTGCCGATGGCGCGAAGCTCCCTCATCAAGGCATGATAATCAGCCGGCGGAAGCTCTTTGGGCAGAAAACCGTTGATGAGGGTGCGCAGGTAGGTTTCTCCGGAAAGCCCGGATTTTTTGGCACTGGCTTGCAGTTTTTCCTTTTCTTCCTGGTTCAGCCAAACCTGGACACGGATATTGCGTCTTCTCATAGTTCCGGCTCCTTTTGCTTGGGATGGGAAAGTTCTTTTTCTTTTTGCATGGCAATCCGGGCAACTTGGTTTAAAATAACCGGATTTTCATATAGGTTTAAAGCGAAAACGCGCATAGGCTCTTTTTGTTCGGCAGGTGCTGGCTGGATTTCCGGATAGTGGTTCGCCCAGGCTTTAACTTCTCTGGAGTAGCGTCCGTCCCACAGAGCCTCCCGGATGGTGTTGGACAGCAAAAGGGACACACGCTCCAAACCATGCATCCTGATAAGCTGTTCCATAAATTCCTTAAGTTTGTTGCTGTCGTAAGCGTGAGATAAGGCATCGTCAGCCATCATTGCTTTTTTGCAATCCCGTAGTTTTAAGTAATATTCATCTCGCCAACGCTATAAACGCTAAAATAAAAGTGAGCCAAAAATAAAGGAAACGCTCAGAAAAAAGTGAGCCACTTCTAATAAAAAAACCTGTATACTGCAGAAAAAGAAACATTGGTGTACAGGGGGCGAAAGGGTGTCAATAGAAGTGGAACTTTACGAAAAGATTCGTTATCTGCATGAGCAAGAAGGCAAGTCACAAAGAGAGATCTCTAAAATACTTGGAGTCTCGCGAAACACAGTAAATAAATACTATGAAGGCTCCCAAGTCCCTTGGCAACGCCAAGGAATAAGCGGTCGAGTGCCCTACGTCGTAACCGATGAGGTTATACAATTTATCAAAGAATGCTTTGCCCATGATCGATCAGAAAACATCCACAAACAAAAACATACAGCCAAACGAATTTATGACAGACTCGTGGAGGAAAGAAAATTCTGTGGTGGCGAGTCCACCATACGGAGGATAGTAAGAGAACTCCAAGATAAACAGGCCAAAGTGTTTATTCCCTTATCTTATGAACCTGGGGAAGCTATCCAGATAGACTGGGGAGAAGCACATGTTTATCTTGCTGGTAAAAAGACGAAAGTAAACCTGCTATGCATGAGAGAATGTTACAGTTCAGATAGTTATTGCAAGGCATTTTACCGTCAGAATGAAGAAAGCTTTCTTGAAGGCCAGATTTCCGGATTCGACTTTTACGGAGGTGTTGCCAAGAGAATCATCTTCGACAATGCTAAAGTAGCAGTCAAAGACGGCTTTGGAGCTCACGCTAAAGTTCAGGATAGATACAAAGCCTTGGCCGCCCATTATGCTTTCAAATGCGAATTTTGCAATATTGCTGCAGGTCATGAAAAAGGTTTGGTAGAGGGCCTGGTAGGCTGGACCAGACGGAATATATTAGTGCCAATTCCAAGGGTAGAGACAATAGATGAACTAAATGAGGAAATACTTCGGAGATGCCTTAAATACCGCAATCATCAGATAAAAGATAAGAACCAGCGAGTTGGTGAAATGGCACTGACCACAAAGACAAGATTGACGGCTTTACCCCGATACCGGTTTGATCCAAGCAGAAGCATCATCGCCAGAGTCAGCGATTTCTCTACGGTAAGATATAGTCACAACCAATACTCTGTGCCGGTGAAATATGCCGGAAAAGAAGTTAGCGTCAAAGGTTATGGTAATGAAATCGTCATCATGGTTCAGAACACAGAACTTGCAAGATATACGCGTTGTTATGACAGAGGTCAAACAAAATACCGTCTTGAACACTATCTGGATCTCATAGAAAAACGACCCCGCAGTGTATTTAATGCCAAACCAGTAAAGGATAGTGTATCCGCCCAGCTACTTGAGTTTGGCCGGAAATTGTCCGGGCCACGAGAGATGGTAAAGCTACTCAGGCTGTATACCGACTATGGCGAAGACAATCTTCTAAAAGCGATAGATAATCTGAAAGGTGCAGAGATAACAGTAGAACAAATACATGCTCACCTGATTCCAGTAAATACCCTAGTAAAAATACCGCAGAATATAGATTACATAAAGGTATCCAAACCGCAGTTTAATAAATATGACGCCTTATTAACAGGAGGTACTGCGGTATGAATAAAGATATTAACCCGGTAAAAGAAACCATAAAGCTCTACGCCAAAATCTTAAGAACACCGACTTTCACAGGATATGAAAATATTGCCAGGCAGCTCTCTCCTGAGGATGGATACGACAAGTTCCTTTGTGAGATGATGAAGCTTGAGGTATCACAAAGACAGGAGGGCGGACAAAGACGCAGAATAAAAAAGTCTGGGTTTCCTGTAATGAAGACATTGGATGAATTTAAATACGACAGACTCGAGCATGTATCGGAATCCTTTATTGGAGAACTGGCAGCCTGTGATTACATAAAGAGGAAGCAAAACATTGTCATGATCGGTAATCCCGGAGCCGGTAAGACTCATCTGTCTATAGGTCTTGGCATGAAAGCCTGCTATGCTGGATTTAACGTTAGGTTCTATACAGCAATCAATCTAGCCAATGAACTAGCGGAGGCAGTACAATTTCATCGTTTATCCAGGCTGGAGAAAAGTCTAGCCAAGGTTAATCTTCTGATCATTGACGAACTTAGCTATCTCACCTTTAATCGACATCAATCCGAGATGCTGTTTCAAATCATCTCAGAGAGATCAGAGAGAGCCAGCATCATCATAACAACCAATCTTGAATTCTCAAGCTGGACGAACCTATTTGAAAACGAAATTATGGTAGCCGCATTAATTGACAGGATAACCTTCCGTTCGCACATTTTAAATATGAATGTGAAGGAGTCGTATCGGCTGGAACAGACACTTGCCAAAAAGAATTAAAATTAGTGAGGCGAAAAAAAGCGCGGCGCCTGTAAAATCTCCACTCGGGCTACGCCCTCCTTCCGGTTTTACAGGCGCATATCTACAAAAGTAAGTGGCTCAATATTTTACGAGCGTTTTTCGTAATGTGGCTCACATTTTTCTTAGCGTTAGTGGCTCAGTTTTTTTCGAGCGAGTGGCTCACTATTTTATTGACATTCGCACCAACGCTCTACAGAGTCATAATTGTTCATTAGGATCATCACCCCTTCTGTCTGGAGCGTTGATTTGAAAAAGACACATAAAAACGACGGCAATAACGCCGCCTGTCAATGCACCTAATAGAAACATAATAATTATCTTCTCCTTTCAATTGCATAATGTGTGGCTGTTGCAAACAATAGTAATCAAAAGGCCGCGGTACGGGGAGTGTCACCCACTCAGCGTACGGCGGCCAGGTCCCCGCGAGCGCTTTGATGTGCCTTTATTCATGGTTCAAGTGCATTGGCACTTGAAAGCGCTCGCCAGACGGAAAAGGAATACCCGTGAGCGCGGTATTTTTAAGGGGTTTTAGGGGGCATCCCCCTAACAAGCGAATTTGGGAGACCAAATTCAGTGCTTGCTGAAACACGAGACACCGATCTTGTGTTGTCTCATTGGGTTGCAAGTTCCTGCAAAAAACACCATCCGAAAAAGAAAGCACAATTAGGTATTGCGGTAATCGCAAATACTAAAAATTTGCATTTCACTTAATCAAGTAATGCTAAACTCTCCACGTAAAGATCAATGAATTTATTCACAGACAACTTGGATGTCGTAATATATTAGTAAAGGGTGTCAAATGCTCTTTAAATCAGGACAGTTTTCTAAGGACGATTTATGTTGTTTTTAAATGAGTTAATGGCTAAATATTCAAAACATTGAAAATAGAAACGGGAGGCTTAAATCGTTCGATTTGACTTTTAACTTTAAAAACTCCAAATATACGCTGACAGATAGGGACATAGGCGCTTTTCGGTCGCGGTTAAAGGAGTGACTGACACGAAATTCTCATTATTGGATATACTGTTATTATCAAAAAAGCAGCTCCTTTGAAACCTGTACGCAGATACTACGTGTTGGTTTTTTGTTTAAATAAGCGATTCGATAATCAATTTTATGGCATCACTGAAACCCTTCTCATAGGAAATTTCAGAATGAATAGACCCTATGCAGCCGGAAGCCCGTTCAATATTCTCGATTAAATCTTTCTGCTCCTGGCTGATGCCCGTTTTTATCAGCTCATCCCAAGCTTTGCCAGCCTCATCCATATATTTATGGTATTCAGCCTCGTTTTGAATCATTTTATTAATGTCTTCGTCATGATTTCTAATAAGGCTAAGAATCGACATCATTTTTCCCCCGAAAGAATTTATCAATTTACAATCTATTAAACATATATTACATATTTTAGAATCAGTCAATTCTACGCTGTAATCTCATTTGATAATGTAAATTGATAAAAATATGACTGGGGAAAACTACCTGATCTTCCAAAGTGCCATTGGATGTGATTTAATACGGCCAATAATGTCAGCATCTTCGAACAGCAGCTCCGGCTTGTACTCTTTTGCTTCAAACCGCTCTAAGAATTCATGTTCTTGAGGTGTTAATACCATTAATTCTGATATATAATCCTTTGCGGCTTTTTTTGCTGAATCCAAGTCAAATGGATCTTGTTTAGTCAACACCGGAACCAGATCAGTCCTGATTTTGTATTTTGTGATGCGTTCGATCGCCCCTGTATCAAAGCTTTTGTTTATTTCCCTGGCTGATATTGCAGCATAGAACACGACACATTTTCTAAGAAGCTGTTCCTCACTTTCATCAAAAATCTTAAACTTAATCATATTGAAAACATCATATAAATCCCGTGCCGCAGCTCTGTTTATTAGGGCGTTAATCTTGCTGCCGAAAATCTCAAGAGCATGAAGGCAATTCAAAGTATATTCGCTTTCAAAGTGTTCTGTGATGATTTTCATTTCTTGAGCCGGAAAAACATGCGACCTTAGAGAATAGTTGATTTCTATCTTAATGGTATCTTTGTTGCCGCCGCAATTAATATACTCATAAATCCAAGAATCGAGACTATGCGGTGTTTTCGTTTTGGGACTAAGCTTGTAACCGCTAATCTCCATAAATTTGGCAAGAGCATTATTTATTATCATTCTGTTTTGCAGCATTTCTTCTCTACTGTCATTGCTTACATAATCAAAATCAATATCTACAGATAATCTAGGAAGATTAAATATGGTCAAATTTATCGCGGTTCCGCCTTTCAAAGCTAATTTGCCCTTCAATATCGGATCACTGTTTATATGTTCTAAGATATCCGCCAGGCGATATACCTTTTCCAGGGTATCCCGGATAAAACCAAAGTCAGTCGCTCTCTGAGCGATATAGTTTTTGTCATAATTATACAAGGGGCATTCCTCCCTGCTCTATTATTTGAAACATATTGTCGGGAACAACCAGTTTCCATTGATTATTATACTTGGTGCTATCTTTCGTTAAATATCTGGTGCTTTTTCCGATTTTGCTTTTGCAGTAATCTATAAATTCACTGGAAAGATGCAGCTGATCTTGATAATGCTCCAGTATAAAACCTGTTTTCTGATATAAAAACCGCATATCATAAGAAGACAAGAAATTGATCAATTGGTTCTCATCCAAATAGGGTATTAAAGCGATGCAATTCAGGAGTTCTTCCAGTCCTCCGATTTTTTCAAAATCTTTTATACTATCCACCACAGTACGTTCCAGTGAAGTAACCCGGATTCCTTTTGTGTTTTTGGGAAGGATTACTCCCGCATCAAATTGTGAAGGAACATAACTATAAGTTATGCCTTCAAATTCGAAATCCGTAAACTTCTTCGAAGATGATACATATATCTCGTAAAAAACCTGATTTGATATCCCCATATATTCGAAAGCAGAATGGTGTGATAGATAAGAAGTCTCATTGATTGCACAAGCGATGTGATACTTGGAAGCTATTACCTGCCCATAAGCTACGTTAACGCAAGTATATAGATTATTTCTTATTTTTTTCACAAACCTGTTTTTCAAAAGTCTCTGTACAAGAGAAGAAGCCGTTTTTTTGTTGCCTACAAGATCGCAGACATCATTCATCGTAAAAGTATTCATTTTTGCAAGTTCTGCATAGCCGACCATGTCAATCACCTTCTTTAAATCTGACGATATTTTCTTTATTTCTAAAGATTCTCAATCAAATATTAAATATATTATTTCTTTAAATATATCACGTTATTCTTTATATGCAAAGAAATTTCATCAGATTTTAAAGTAACAACAGCAAATGACCTAGCCTATTCGCGTTCACGCATTTGCCGTATCTTTAGGTTGATTTTTAAATAGTCGTTATAATCCTTCCCCCGTTTCGGCGGCTTGTCGATAACAGTGTATTTATTAGGTAGAATTGTTTGAATGGTTTTTGCAGCCAGCCGTCCGGCTGTATCATTGTCCAGGTGCAAAGCAATTTCACTGATCTTAGGGAAATCTTTTAAGTATTGCATTAAGGCAGCAGGAGGAGTGCTTTCCGCGATATCTTCTTTTGGTTTGTAAATTCCGGCAAGGGACAGGCCAGAATCTTGACGCCAATCCCTGCCGGCAATTATCTCCAAAGTGCAATAAGACATTAAATCGATGGCACTCTCAAACAGGTGAAGCTTGCTGCTTCTGCTTCTGCTTCTTGCCGGAATGGAAAAGGAATAGTGCTTGTTGCTCCCATTCGCCTCGCCCATAAACCTTCTCCGCGATGTTCCCCGAAGTGATGCGTACTTGGGAACATCTTGCCGGTCAAAGCCGATAAAGACAGCGTTATGGTAATTGCGGCTTTCATACAAGCGATTTGTTTGGATGCAGTAGTCTATTATTTCCCTATTGATGCCGCGCCCTGCCAGGTAGGCTATCACCCTGTCATTGTTATCGTTTTTCTCCGGCAGAAGCAGTTTCTTTGGCTCTGTTAATTCCTTATTTTTGGGGGGAGGAGGCGCAATCGCAGCCTGTCCATCGATCTGGATCACCGCCTCGGGCAAGGACAGTCCCCGTACCTTAACCAGGTAATCCAGAGCGGAACGCCCGCCGATGCCGCGGGACCACCAACACCATTTGCCGTTACTGATCTTCAGGCTGTCATGGCTCCGGGTAGTGTAAACATTGCCGGAAAAATGCACCAGCTCCTGCGGCTCGTAATATTGCAGATAGGTCAGCAAGTCCATTTGCTTAGCCTGCTCAATCTCCTCCGGTGTTACATAAGGCATGTTACTCCCTCACCTTTCGTAGCCCACGGCTTTCTTTTCCTGAACTTCAATCTCTTCATCCGGCTCGTCGTCCAGCATTTCGTTTTCCCGTTTATCCATGTTAAGCAGGATATTCAGCTCCGCCAGTCGGGCAGATTTAGTTTGCAGCTCCTGTTCTTTTTCAAAAGGGGTCTCAATCTGCTCTTTAGCTGTTTCCACCTGTTGGCGGAGTGTTTTTAATTGTTCCCGGCAGTATTCTTGCTTCTTCGGCATTTCGGCCAGCGCGTTGTTAAGCCTGGTAATATTGCCGTGGATGTCCGCTCCCAGCGTTACGTGATGGCTCAGCGCTCCCCGAAGGGTGATCTGGTACTGCTTGCTGAAGCCGTCAAAGGAAAAGAGCATTGGAAAGCCCATGTAGCCGCCCATTTCCTGCGGCTCCGGCGAGGCCATCAGTTTGCAGGCTTCGAGTATGGCTGCCCCCGCCTCGGCCTTTTCGGTATAGCGAATATCTTTGATAGTCATGCCTGCAAATTTTACCTCATCCGCGTCACTTCCGTCAGAAACGTGAATTCTATGCTGCTTATACAGAACAATGTCCTTTTCATATCCGGCAATTCGTTCCTCGGTGAATTTAATCTGCTGCGGATATTGTTTTAGCAGCCGATCTTCCAAAGCATAACGCTGGCTTAGATGGTTGGCCTTTAAGAGTTTCAGTTTAGAAACCTGGATATCCAGGTCCATCTTTTCCTTTATATAGGGATTGCCCGTCGCCAGCGCCTTGACCTCAGCATAGGAAAGCGCCGTCTCGTCAATGTCTTCGGCGCTTCGTACTGGAGATTTACTGGTCATGATCTGGCTGATAAAACGCTGCTTGTTCTCTAATATCTGATAGAGATAGGCGTCAAAAGTGTTCTCGGTAACATATCGGAAGATATGCACCTCATCGTTTTTATTGCCCTGCCGCACAATGCGTCCGGAGCGCTGCTCCAAATCCCGCGGCCGCCACGGGCAATCCAGGTCGTGGAGCGCAATCAGCTTGTCCTGCACATTGGTCCCGGCACCCATTTTAAAAGTGGAGCCCAGCAATATCCTCACCTGTCCCTTGCGCACCTTGGTAAATAGCTCTTTTTTCTTGGTTTCCGTATTGGCATCGTGAATAAAAGCTACATCCTCGCCGGGGACACCGCGTACGGCAAGTTTCTGCCGTACGTCTTCGTACACGTTAAAATTGCCGTCACCCTTTGGTGTGGACAGGTCGCAGAACACAAGCTGGGTCAGCTGCTTATCGTGGTTTTCCTGCCAGAAGCGGAATACATTTTCCACACAGGCGTTTACCTTGCTGTCCTCATGGTCGGGCAGAACAGGGTTTGCCAGCCGCTGGTCGAGGGCCAGCTTGCGTCCGTCGTTGGTTATTTTCAACATATTATCCTCATTCGGCTCCACCATCCGATTGCGCACTCTTTCAGCGCGCTCGGCCAGCTCGGCTACCATGTCCTGCTGGAATTCACTCGGTTTCACCGCCACATTGCTGTAGTTGGCTTTCGGCACAGGCAGGTTGAGCATGTCCGCCGTCTTGATATCCGCGACTTCCTTGAACATATTCATCAGTTCCGGCAGGTTGTAGAACCGCGCGAACCTTGTTTTGGCCCGGTAGCCCGTACCTTCCGGCGCAAGCTCGATGGCGGTTACAGTTTCCCCGAATGTGCTTGCCCAGCAGTCGAAATGCTGGAGCCCTTTTTGGCGCAGGACTTCATATTGCAGGTAGCGTTGCATGGTGTACATCTCGGTAATGGAGTTGCTGATCGGTGTCCCTGTGGCAAAGATGATACCGCGCCCCTCGGTAAGCTCGTCCAGGTAACGGCACTTGGCTAACAGGTCGGAAGACTTCTGCGCCTCGGTCTGGGACAGTCCCGCAACGCTTCTCATTTTGGTGTATAGAAACAGATTCTTGTAAAAATCCGCCTCGTCAACAAACAGACGGTCAACTCCCAATTCCTCAAAGGTTACAACGTCATCCTTACGGCTGGTATCGTTGAGCTTATCCAGCTTCAGCTTCAGGGTCTTTCTGGTCTTTTCCAGCTGCTTGATGGCGTAGCGCTCTCCCCTTTCCTCCTTAAGCTCCTGGATACCGCTGGTAATCTCCATGATCTGTTCCTCGAGCTGCCGCTTTTGTCGTTCCTGGGAGATCGGGATTTTCTCAAACTGGCTGTGCCCGATAATCACCGCGTCATAGTCGCCTGTGGCTATTCTCGCGCAGAATTTTTTGCGGTTCTGGGTTTCAAAGTCCTTTTTCGTGGCAACCAGAATATTAGCCGATGGGTAGAGCTGTAAAAACTCTCCGGCCCACTGCTCTGTCAGGTGGTTGGGTACGACAAACAGGCTTTTATTGCAGAGTCCAAGATGCTTGCTTTCCATGGCCGACGCTGTCATCTCATAAGTTTTGCCCGCCCCCACGCAGTGAGCCAGCAGAGTATTGCCGCCATAGAGAATGTGCGCTACTGCGTCCACCTGATGCTTGCGCAGGCTGATTTCCGGATTCATGCCGGTAAAACGGATATGGCTGCCGTCATATTCGCGGGGACGTATAGAGTTAAAACGGTCGTTATAAATCCTGGTCAATAATTCGCGACGCTGGGGGTCTTTCCATATCCAGTTTTGGAACGCTTCCTTGATAGCCTCCTGCTTCTGCTGGGCAATGGCGGTTTCCTTTTTGTTCAGTACCCGTTTCTCGACGCCGTCCTCATAAACATTGTCAAAGATGCGCACATCACGCAAATTCAGGCTTTCCTCAATAATCTTATAGGCATTAATACACTTTGTTCCGTAGGTTACGTTGGCCTTAATGTTGTCACTGCGGTCATCGCTTTTACCTTTGACGTTCCAGTTGGCAGTATAGAAAGAATAGAAAACGTCGATATACCGCCTGTACATATAGGGAGTTTCCAGAAGTTCAAAGATAAAGTCCTTGACCACCTCGGGCGGCAGCCAGGTCGCGCCGAGACGCACGTCGATTTCAGAGGCGTCCAGGTCTTTGGGCTGCACGGCTTCCAGCGCAGTAATGTTGGCAGTTAATTTTTCCCCCTGTTCGGGCGGCAGGATTTTGACAAGCGCCTGCACCTGTTTGAGCTTTTCGCGTACATTGCCGGACAGGTATTCGTCCGCTGTAACATAGGGAAAAGAATCCACCTGAAATAAGGCGCGGGGGATGTTCTCCGGTATTACTTTGCCAAAGTCTCGGAAGATTACGCCTTGTAGATCCTCGGCAAGCCGTTCTTCCGAAAGCCCGGTTAGTCTCTGCATAAACTCCATGTCCACACGGGCTTTTTCCGCTATGGAGATAGCCAGGGCTTCGGCGGCGGTATCAACATGAGAAATGACTGTACGCTGCTTAATGGTGCGCTTGCTGAACATATCCGCTTTGCGCTCCAGTTCGCCGTTCTCATCAAGAATTTCCAAGGAGCAGAGCAGGCAGTAGGAACTGTCGTCGGAAAAGGCCATACTGTTACCCCGGCTGCTTAAAAGCCCGTACTTGACGGTAAAATCATCATATAAATTATTTAACTTGCTCTGCTGTTCCCGGATAATTTCATCGCTGTAATCCCCGGTCTGGAATTCGATTAAATCCCGCACACTGTCCCTGATTGCGATCATGCCTTTAATGCGTCCCTCCGCCGTGACGGAGGTTTCCACACGGTTCATGCGGCTGTTTTCCCGGTAGTAGATTTCCCCGTCCACAACTGTGTAACTGAAATTGCGGACATTGGGATCTGCCGGTATGGAGGCTTCTTCGTCGTTGGACAATTCATCCAGCTCATATTCCGTAATTTCGGCGTGGATATTTTCCAATGCCTCACGCAGAATCACCGCAAGACCGGCGTTCTCATAAGGAAGGCAGGTCGTTTCGCTTTTATTGCCGTACATCCGCTCGTCGTAGGCCATCGTGCCCAGCACCATGTCGGGATTGTCGGCAAAGTAGCGGTTTATGGGAATACCGTCCTCAGTCATGGAAAGATGCACCCAGTCAGGCTCAATGTCGATTACCCTGTCGCGCTTTTGCAGGAACAGGATGTCGGCGGTAACTTCCGTACCGGCGTTGGCCAGAAAGGCATTATTGGGCAGCCGGACGGCTCCCAAAAGCTCGGCACGCTGAGCGATGTACTTACGGACTTCGGGGCTCTGCTTGTCCATTGTGCCCTTGGATGTTATAAAGGCAATAATGCCGCCGGGCCGCACTTTGTCCAGTGTTTTGGCAAAAAAATAGTCGTGGATATAAAACTTGTGCTTGTCGTACTTTTTGTCCGCCACACTATAAGAACCAAAAGGCACATTGCCGACGGCCAGGTCGAAAAAGCTGTCGGGCAGATTAGTTTCCTCAAAGCCTTGTACAGCGATGCTTACGTTTTGATACAGCTGCTTGGCAATCCGGCCCGTGATGCCGTCCAGTTCCACGCCATACAGCTTGGAATTATTCATACTGTCGAGGATAAGCCCGAAAAAGTTACCGATGCCGCAGGCGGGTTCCAAAATGTTGCCAGTCTTAAAGCCCATATTCTCCAAACAGGTATAGATAGCCTTGATGACTGTCGGAGACGTATAGTGGGCATTAAGGGTGGATGCCCTTGCGGACGAATATTCATCCTCGGTGAGCAGTTCCTTCAATTCCGCGTATTCCTTAGCCCATTGGCTGTTCTTATCATCAAATACCTGCGGCAGACTGCCCCAGCCGACGTACTTTGAAAGAGTCTCCTGCTCTTCCGGCGCGGCCAGGCGGTTTTGTTCTTCCAACCGGTTCAAAAGCCTAATTGCAGCTGCGTTCCAGCTATATTTTGCCTTTTGTCCGCCTGCGCCTAAATTATCATCAGTGATACGGAAATTTTTGCGGGGCTGTTTTGATGTTTCCGGCTGGATATTATTAATGACTTTGGATTTTTCTGTATCCTGTGTTTGCTGCTCTAAGGGTTTTTCAGCCTGCTCCAAAATGCCACGCACAAAAGCAACGCTTTCCCTGCGGAAAATGGGAAAACCCGCACTTTGCCGGAAAGTGATGTCCTGCAGGCTGACGGTTCCAGTTTCCCTGTTGATTGAATCTATTTGAAAGCGCCTGTCCTCAATAACAAGCTCCATGCCCACAGCCATTTCTTTTTCGGCCCGTTTTTCTTCCTGTTCGCCCGGCAGCTCCAAGTCAAATTCTACATAGTTTTTTTCACTCTTGCCGTCGCTATCAATGGTGACAATACTGCCTTCGCGAGTGATGGTAATGTCTCCGGTTGCTCGTACCCAAACGGGTGCGTTATTGTCATCAGAATGAAGGGTAACACTGTCCCTTTCTTCCGTCAGATAATCTTCATAGGTTCTCTGAAATACATCCTCTGTAAGCCATTCTTTGAACATTGGCAAAGTTATATAGGCTTCGTAAAAAGCGGGATGCTCTTCCCTCATTAAAAGTACAAGGCGTTCAATGGTTTCTCCCAGCTCCCGCTCGGCGCTGTCGGGATCGGTATTCCGGTCCCGCAGGTAAGGATAGATCTCACTGGTTCGTATTTGATCAACAATAACGGGTAGGTATGCTTGATACAAAGCGCGCGGAGAAGGCGTTTCCGTTTTTTCTTGGGAGGTCTGCTCTCGGGTTATTTGTTCCGGTTCTTCCCCGATAATAAGAAGATGGTCATTGAGCGGATTTTCCCGCAGCATCCGTTCCAAGTCGTCCTGCGCCAGCTCCTTGCTGAACAGCGGAAAGTTAATGTCTTGCAGCAGCACCTTGCCGTCATCAACGGAAAAGATCTCGTATTCGTCTGCACCAAGATACACCGTGTCGCCGGGAGAAAAAGCATAGCGGGTATTCTCACTTGATAGGAGCTTCTTTTCTTGTAAAGGAGCCGGTTCCCGGTTCAGGATTTCCTGGGCGTAACCCTGCTCGGCAAGTTCAATGCGTCGTTCCTCCATCAGCTGCTCATAAATTGGGAGGTATTCTTTTTCCAAGTGCTCTTTTTCTTTGCCGTTCAAATAGCGATCGGCGGCAATAAGTTCGTCAAGCCGTTTGGCAACCTGGTTCCAGGACAGTCTTAATTCCGGATTTGTTATGAAGCTGCCATTTTTGCTTAAAGAGATCCCTTTACTGTCATGCCACTCATTCCCTTGGGTACCATTCAAAAAGTAATAAGTCCCGCCGCCGATTCCATACTCCTGTTTTAGAAAGGCAATGGTTTCCTTCTGGGTATGCTGTTCCTGGTAGTGCAGGTAAACACGGAATTTGCCGTTTTGGAAACCGGTGCCCCGGCAAAGGGCATAGTCTATTTCTTCCTGGGAAACAGAAAAAGCGGAGGTTTTTTCGTCCTCCGCCTGTTCTATGGCTTCAATTTGCTGTTCAATCGTCGGGAAAATGCTTAGCTGTAAACGATCTCCGCCAGCACTGTTTCCTCCGCTTGGTGTTTCAGGTTGTTCAGGTGTCCCGTCCATCCCAGCGGGTCGGCTGCTTTGTCCGGCAGTGGGCTGCTCTGCAAAAGCTTGGCCGTGATCTGTTCGATTTGCTCCTTCGCCGTCTGGTCGGTCTCCACCAGGTGGTTGTTCAGCCTGCCCGTCAGTGTCAGGCTGGCGTACATCCCTTTCCTGTGGTTTTTCAGATATGTCCTGCGCAGCATCCCATACTTGCCGATGTGCGCCGCTTCCTCCGGCAGCGTCAGGTCGGGAATCAGGTAATCGCCCTGCGGCGTGTAAGTCAGTTTCATCTTCGCCACCCCTTTCATTACTGTGCTTTATGGTCTCATTGTCTCCCGCATCCCGAGTTTTTACAAATGTACGGCTCAGATTTTTTTCTTCTTTTTGCAATTCCTTAACCGTCACCCCAATTTCTCGCAACAGCATTTCGGAAATGTCTCTGACTGCGGCTCCCAGGCAGGAAACGGTGTCCAGGGTATTAAAGTTTAAAACGCTCTGAAAGTCCTCCAAACCCAAATTTCCACTGGCATCGCAGCCGCAGCGGGTTAAGATCATGTAGGCTACGGAGCTAATCAGCGCGTCTTTGAAGACGACTTCCACGTTATGATCGTCCAGTTCCTCCAGAAAACTGTTCTCCCTGCATTCCAGCAGTTCGGAGAGATAGTCGGGGAAATTGTCTTCTGCTGCATTACGGGCGGCGGAAATTAAGGCATCCGCCAGTTCCTGCTTTTCTTCGAGTTCGCCAAAGGTATTTTCCAGCCTTTCCGTTACGGCCTTCGTATATCCGTCTTTCATCCCCCAAAGAACGACAGGGTTGTTATAGCGGCTGTTGGTGTCCGAGACATCAAACACATGGTGCAGGCTTAACCGTCCCCCGCTGTCGTCGATAAGGGCGATGCCCTTGGCGCCCTTGTTTACCCACCGTCCCAATTTTTCGTTCCATATTTCTATGGGAGCACAGGCTGTGGCATCAGGACGCTGGGCGTAAATAAGCAGCTGGTCCTGGAATGGGTATTTATAGTTCCAAGCCGCTGTTTGCAGGAAGTCCGTCCAGTTGATCGGGGTTTTTACGGCATCTAGAGCTGTCCGCCCTGCAAGTTTCGTAATCAGCTGCAGCTTTGTAACCAACACTTATCCCTCCTTGATCCTTATCAATTCTTATCTCTCTAGCCCCCGGTTTTTCTTTTCAGCCTGTTGCACCGCTTTTTCATCGGAAATCTCTTCTTTTTGCAGACTTTTCAGGTGGTGAATTTCATCCAGCACCCTGTTGCAGAGATCTTCAAGTGCAGTCAAGTGGTCGCTTACGTAATGTCCCCAGTGATAATCCTTTTCTCCCTTTTTGCATCTCCAGGTCACAAACTTGGCCGGAGAATTTTCTTTCTGCCCAATGACAAATTCCAGGTTTCCCACGCTTAGCCGGTCGGTTATGGCATAGCCCGCGTTGGTTTCTCTCTCCATCCAAGACACCCCCTATCGCATCTGTTCCGGTTTTCTATGTTTAGCTTGTCTTTCTACTTCAATCTGCCGAAACCGTTGTTTGACCCAATCAGGCATGCATTCCGCTTTGACGATGCCTAAAATATCGCACCTATTCCAACGGGATTCTTTACCTGAATAAAGGTTGACGGTATAAACCGCCCGCCCTCTTGCCTTGCCCTGGGCTCCGAAACCGCCCGTGACCAGCACAAGCTGTTTGTCGGCGGTACGGTATTCCGGACGTAAACACTCCTGACGGATAACCGCCACTTTGTCCTCTATGCTCTCACCAGTATCATCCCGAATACAGCACTCCAAAGTAAAAGGCTCCAAAGGAACGGATATCTTTTGCTTTGACCGCTTCAATCTGGGCCGTTACGCGGGAGGTAAATTCGGTCATCATTTCCAGATAATCCGCGCTTACTACCTCATCGGAATATTGTTCTACACCCAATGGGTTATCCCAGGAGCAATTGCACACCATGTAGGGATAGGATTTATTTTCATCCTCCAGAAAGAGGATTTCTCTGTCACCCATAGTGATGGCATGTTTCATCTCATAGGTATCCACCATCCGTTTTTCATTGTCCACGTTTCTTCACACTCCAATTAAGACCCATATCCAAAGGGCTTCCTACCTTATTTCTCCTGCCGTATCTGTTCTTTCCATCCGGCATGCAGTCCAAACGGATTATTGTCGGCGTAATATTTTCAAGTATTTAATCCTCCTTTCTGCTTATTTTTACTTAAATAAAAAAGCTCCCTGCATTTTTACAGAGGGTCGGTTTACTGTCCGAAAAAAGAATGCAGCTGTTTTCTCTGTCCCTTTCCGGCGTTATTCACTTGCTTCACACTATTATCCACAATATTCACATTCTTATCTTTATCCTGTACCTCCCTGTTTCCGATATTAGTCTGCCGGATCAAGGTCCTGAAAGTCTTTTGTTTCTTCTGTGCTGCCTGTTTAACATATTCTCCTCCGTTAGTAGTTTTAGATATTGTTCTTAAAGCTAAGTTATCTCTTTTTCGGCTGGTAATTTAAGGGGGTGAGGTGTGGAGAGGGGGACAGCAGAAAACGGCAAATCTATTATTCTTGTAAACAGTCAGACTACCCCCTTGGTGTAAAATTTCTGTTCACTAGTCTCCGAATAAAGCATGCTGCTCTTTGCCGCATTTATCGCAATGTTTGTGGCATTCCGAGCAAAGCCTGAAATCCTTCCGTTTCGGCGCTTTAAGAGACTTGCGGTCATATCCCGGCTTCTCCCGCATGATGCGCTCGTATTCTCGCAATTGCCCTTCCGTAAAGTGCATGGAACCATCTCCTCTCACAAAAGGACATAAAAAAACGCTCTTGCTTATTGAAGAACGAAGACGCCAATTTGGTGCTTATATTCTGTTTCAGCGCTCCTGCTCCCGCTGCCGTTTTTTATACCAGCTTTCAAGCAACTGGATGATCAAGTCCTCCTTTTGTTTATCGGTAAAGTTTTTCGGGAAAAAGCGGTCGATACGCTCTTTTTGAATATTGAATTTTTGCTTTTGGTTCGGTTTTTCCTCGGTGAGAATAGAATAGATGACATCCGCGTTCAGCCTGCCCTCCTGGCTGAACTTCTTCAGCCGCTGAGCCTGAGACAGTGACGGTGTGTTTTCCTCCAGCTTCATTGTTTCCAGCAGCTCTGTCTGTTCTTTTTCGGTAAGGTAGGAAATTTCCACGGCAGGGTTAAAAGCAATTTGTTTTTCGTCCACCATTTCCAGGATGGGCGGTATGAGTTCGGTGAGACGGATAAAACGTTGTACTTGATTACGGCTATCTCCGCACTGTTCAGCTAATAATTGGTCGGATCTTTTTTGTGTCCCAACTTGGGACACATTTTCTTTGCCTGGTCTCCCTGCTTGCCGTTTCATGGCTTCCAGCTTCATTTTATAAGCTAGGGCTTTCTCACTTGGCAAAATGCTTTCGCGCTGGAGGTTGCTGTCCACCATGGCGACAACCGATTCATCGTCGTTTAGTTCTCGGACAATGCAGGGCATTGTCTCTTTGCCTGCCAGTTCGCTGGCTTTTTTGCGCCGGTGTCCGGAAACCATTTCGTAGCCGCCATCCGCTTTGGGCCGGACAAGGGCAGGAACTAATATGCCGTACTGTTTGACACTGTCCGCCATTTCAAGCATGGCTTCATCTGCCTTGACTTTAAAGGGGTGGTTAGGAAAGTCGTTAATTTCTGACAGCGGAATATCTAGAACCTTTTCACGCTGTTTGTCCTCACGGCTGACATCCGTTTCAAACAGATCATCTACCGAGGTCAGGTTCATGTTTCTGACGTTGCTTTTGACCAATGTCCATCACCTCCTTTGTGAAGGCTTGGTATGCTTTAGCGGCTATTCCGTGTGAGTCATGGACATAGATGCTTTTTCCCTCGGCACTCGTTTCAGCTGCCCGGATGGATAATGGAATTTCAGTCTTGAATACACAAAACTTGTCACCGTAGTCACGTCGTAAGACAAATGAAATGTCCTTGGCAAAGGTGGTACGGTTGTCCACCATCGTGAGCAGAATGCCGTCAATATTCAGCTTCGTATTAATTTGCCTTCTCACCCTGGCTATAGTCTGCATTAACTGGGTCATTCCTTTGGCAGGAAGGTAGTGGGCCTGAACAGGGATAATAACGCTGTCTGCTGCAGCCAAGGCGTTGATGGTCATCATGCCGAGCGAGGGCATACAGTCGATGAGGACATAATCGTACTTCTGTTTGACGGTGTTGATGTAGCTTCGCAACACCATTTCACGGCTCATTGTATTAACCAGTGACACCTCGATGGCAGACAGCTCAATATTGCCCGGCATAAGGTCAACACCTTCCTCCTGGTGCAGGATTCCTTCATCAGGGTCATACTTTTCCTCCGTCATAACTTTTGTAAGGATTGTTGCCAAGGTTACGGGTAAATTGTCCGGCTGATGAAAACCTAGTGAGTCCGTTAGGTTCCCTTGCGCATCCGCATCCACCAGCAGCACTTTTTTCCCTTGGCCAGCAAGGCCAATACCTAGATTGACCGCCGTTGTCGTTTTACCTACGCCGCCCTTTTGGTTGGCAAGGGCGATTACTTTAGACATTTTTTTACCTCCTTTAACGCGAAAAAGCCGCTTGCTTTGTATAAAAAGCGAGCGGCTTTCAGGTTGCTTTGTATTTTCCCTTCTCAATCATATTTTTTTGATATAACTCAGAGATCTTTCTGATACAAGTAAATGTATTGATTCAAGGATATGTTCTATGCTTCGGTGTAGCTTGGAAAAAAGTGCTATAATATAAGGTTTTAGATTTACTTCCAATTCAAGTTGTGGTAAATTAAGTTTGAGGTTTTGTGCGCATAAATATGATGAAGGGAGGATTACCATATGCCATATAGAGTTTTAGACTTTTTTGCAGGTGCTGGTGGTCTTTCCGAAGGATTGAGAATAGCAGGGCTTGATGTCATCTATGCTAATGAAATTGACAGATGGGCTAAAATGACTTATGAGCGGAACCACCCTGAAACCATATTCCGCTGTTGTGATATTGCAGATGTAACACCAGATTCCATTTATGATGACATACATAGAGCTTTAGATTTGGAATTAGATGACATAGATATCATGGTTGGAGGCCCTCCTTGCCAAGGTTTCTCTATAATTGGTCAGCGCAATATTGACGATCCGCGTAACCGCTTATTTAGAGAGTTTTTAAGATTAGTTCAGCAAATTCAGCCAAAAGCTTTTATTATGGAAAATGTTTTTGGCTTGTTGTCTATGCAAAACGGTAAAGTTAAGGATGAAATAATAGAGGCTTTTACTGCAGCGGGATATATTGTCGCAGAACCAAGAGTGCTGACTGCGGCAGATTTTGGCGTTCCTCAGATTAGAAAAAGAGTATTCTTTTTAGGCATAAGAAATGATCTTTCTCAGATACCCTTGCAATATCCTGTGTCAACACATGCTAACAAAGCCGTTTGCAATCGTCAAAATGGATTTGCTCCATATATAACGGTGGGAGATGCATTATCTGACTTGCCTGAAGTTGTAGTTGAGAGTACTGGTATTGATGCCGGAGAGCGTGTTAATTATTGTTCCCGTTCAAGAAATTCATACCAGCAGATGATACGTAGAACTGAAAGTGCTGTCTATAACCATCATACTAAAAGACTTCTTGATACCCGGATGGAAAGGATTACGAGATTAACCGAAGGCGCAACTAAAATTACATTGCCTCAGGAATTCCAAGCAGGAGGGCATGAAAATAAATATCGGAGATTATCCTCGAAAGAACCATCTCCAACATTAACCGCACATATGAGTAAAGACCTAAGTGATTTTATTCACCCCAGATACAATCGTCCGATAACTGTAAGGGAAGCCGCAAGAATACAATCATTCCCTGACAGCTATGTTTTCGTTGGAAGTGAATTCCAGCAATTAAAACAAATTGGCAATGCAGTCCCACCGCTACTAGGTGCTGCCGTTGCAAGAGCTGTTATTCAGCAGCTTGATGATATTCTTGCTCACCAGCGGCAAAATCAACCTGTTGCATATCTGTAGCTCCTGATATGTTTCTGCTGAAAGGAGCGCAGCTATGTTTGATTGTACCAACTGCAGAAATCCATGTGTAGAGCTTAAAAAAGATCAGTCTAATGTTGTAATTCACGGCAACAAAGTGATAGCCTGTGTATATTCTTCATCGCTTCCACAGGGTGATTTAGATACTATCATGGAAGAACTGCAAGACAGAGTCAAAACCGTCCATCATCAATTGGGATATACATATAGCGGTTCGCATAATGCTTTCAATAATATCCGCGGTGCATGGACGCGGCATATTTTCAGTTATATTGGTTGGAATATGTTTTGCAACAACTCAAATGTCGGCAACTCTTGCATTGTCCCACTTCCATCTATCTCTGTATTGAAGTTTACGGATTTATTTGATACAGATGCTTCAGAAGCTCTTAAAAGCGGATTGTTGAGACGTTTATCCCAACAAGGCGTAGAGTTAACAATGAGTAACCCTGATTTTATTTGTGTTTCTGATATTACGCCTGAAGATATGGCGGAATTCGAAACGCCAATAACGAATTTATCTATAGAAACTCAAATTAAGTTATCAAATGCTTATACAGTAATTAAAAACTGTTGCTCATATAGTTCGTTGAAATTTGGCATTGCCATGAAAACGTCCTTACGTTCTGACAGACGTTATCAGATTGCTTATGAGGGCAGTATACTTAAGGCGTTGATTGCTCATTTGCAAGTCAGGTATTGGGATACTGATTTCCAGACATATTATTATGCAGTAGTGGCAAATAAAGTTAGTAACGATGACCGGGCGGTTTTATCTGCACCAGCCACACATAGCATCGTTGATGTGCATACTCCGCCAGTTAAAGCAATTGATGATATCTTTGAAGTAAAAAGTACAGATGATCTGAAACAGGGTATTCAAATAATGATTGACAGAAGTTTCCCGTCATTATAGCTTAATCATCAAATTTAAACCATAAAGAGATTTGACGCAGAATTCTACTCCGTTTACTTCAGCCTGCCGGGTAAAGTTATATCCGGTAGGCTTATTTATTACTGCATACGTACCAACTGGAATGTCTGCTCCAGTAAGTTCCACCGAAGTAAACAATACCGATTTTGTAAGTTGTCTAAAAATATAGGCACCAGGGCAAATCAAATTAGCTACAATACCTGTCATGCCTTCATAGAGCCGGGTCGCCTTGGAGAGATCGTCTGTTACAATAACAGACACTAAATCGTCAAAGTTATTACCTCTAAGTTTATCCCGTAGTATTTCAGCAGAAGGTTCATCCATTTGTTTTTTAGTGCCCAATGGGTGAGTGTTATTTCCTGTCAGCGCGATATGTTTCTTATTGTTGTATTTAAACCACTCAATATATGGCAGATTTGCCATAAGGGTTTCAGGCTGATTCCGGCTTGTACCAGAACCATGAAGGGCTTCATCAACGTGAACTGCAGCCTGTTCATGGAGCCTCTGCCAAATATACCGCAATTCACTTAAAGGGCGCGACTGTCTTTTCCCAGATGCAGTTATGATAGTTACTCTTTCTTGGTCGGCATTGACATCATCAACAATTATATCGGCTCCGGGTCTAATGCTTTCAAGCTTTTGACCAACAAGAAGTTTCAAGTCTTCTATAACAATATTAAAATTCATTGCCTACCTCCCGGAAAGGCTGGCGGAAACTTCAGCACACTTGCATCTTCACCGGCATTTTCTATGGAAACAACATCATCGAGCCATTCTCTTAAAAATGTTTCAGCACCGGGATCCTCACCATCAACCCGTTTAAAGGTAACTTTATTAGGCAAATCAATGCGTGTCGTCTGGCAACGGATGGACATCCCTTCCTCAAGTTGATTTTTTAAATCGATACCGGCCGCGAAGCGTCGTATATCAGACACGAAATCTAACACAATGACTTTTTCTTTACCCTCGGATATTCTCAGGCCCCGGCCAAGCTGCTGGATAAAGATCCTTCTTGAGTGAGTTACTCTCTGAAAAACTAAAATGTTTACATCCGGCACATCAATACCTTCGTTAAATACATCAACAGCGCAGATAACATCAATAATACCGTCCGAGAAATCGCTTAAAATCCGGTTTCTCTCGAACTGATTAATTGATAAGCCTGTATTAGATTGCGAATAGATTGCCGCTGCATTACAAAACCCTAACGAATTAATCTTGTCCCGCATTGTAATTGCGTGATCTATTGTACCGCAAAAAACGATTGCACGCGGTGCTTTTTGTTCTGACCAGATTTTTTGGAATTCAAGAACAACAGCATCATCCCACTGATTAATAAACAAAGTACGGTTAATCTGCTTTGCTGTAAAAGATTTCCCATTAATGTTTCTTAATGCAGACCAATCGATGTTATCTGTGTGCATTCTATAGTCAACATTTGATAAAAAACCTTTTTTTAGTCCTTCAACAATATCTATTTGCACCCGCGGATGGCCAAACAAAGTAGTAATATCAACTTCATCCGGACGCCAAGGGGTAGCTGTCATGCCCATTAAAAAGGAACCTTCCAGTTTTCCTGCCCCTAAGTATTCAATTGTATCCGCATACATATTTGATCCCGCATGGTGGCACTCATCAATAATAACAACATCAAAGCAAGGCAGTTCATTTCCTTGCCTGATATGATCTGCAATTGTATTTATACAAGCAAACACCATATCAGCCGATTCGATATTGGTATCTGAAGGTTTCTCATAACCGTTCCAAATTACTGTTCTCTGTGTTGGCAGCAAAAAAGGCCAAAAGGATCTCTCTAATTGATATACAAGCGGATTTGTATGTGCGAGAACTAAAAATTTTGATCTTTTGTTATTATAAATTCGTTTGGCTCCTTCAGCAGATATGAATGTTTTTCCCAAGCCTGTTGCCATAACAATCAATGCTTTGTTCTCATAGGTATCAAAATATGCCTCTAGGATATTATTTATGGCACCCTCTTGATATGGCCTTGGCAGGTGTTTATTGGGTACACAACCAGGAAGCCGCTGTCCGCGTTTAGACAGTTCTCCTAAATCCCATAATTGAAGCGGTATTCCCCTTGAATGCAAGAGCATCTGATATTGCTTAGCATTTTCGTCGAAACCATTTAATGCAACAATAACCGGGATCTGCGCATGATATTCCGACAGGGCGCGTAGAGTTTCGTCAACAACAGCAGTTCCAACTTTGTTTTTCCAATGTTTAGCTTGGAAAAGCCAGCGCTTACCGAGCTTTGAGGCAATAATATCTGCACCATGATCCCCACTCTGTCCGACAATACGTACACCGCTATATTCCTCACAAATGAGCAAACGGCATATTACACGTTCAAACGACTGCCAGGTTCCAGATAATATTTCCTTTTCAGAAAGAAACATTAAACCACCCACTTTTTAGATAGAAACTCGAAGGACAGTTTAGCTCTCTGAATAGATATCGGCTCTGTCATCCTATATTGTATTAGCATAATCAAGTCTTCTAAACAATTTTCGTAAGTGCTCTTTATCCTTTGCTGAGCATGTTTAACCGCTTCTTCGCCGAGAGGCCCATTAACAACATTACCGTAATCAACGTCCCAGATGCCACCATTAAAGAATTTTTCTGGTATTTGATTAAATATGTTAAGTATAAAATCAGCAGGTACATAACGGAGGTATTCTCCCGTTTTGCGCATTTCACCTAATTGTGCGATTTCTCCTCCAGAAGTAATAATTTCGTCTGCCAGCAGTCTTTGTTGCTGTGTTGTCAATTCTTCAAACAGAATATCTGCATCAGTACCGAAAATATCAGATAAGCGTTCTTTGATCTGAAAGAGGAAGGATGATATTTCAGTTGCTAATTTTTCTGGATTATCCTCTATTTGATCGATCCAGCCTTTCTCCATGATTGCCCAGCTTAAATTTGATAAATTGTGCTCGCAATAATTATTTAGGTTCCTGTTAGTGTCGTAAATAAACATTGCTATCTCAGATGATATAAGCTCTTCTGGCCGGACACGGCATGTCCGGAACATCCGGTGAGTTTTATCAATGAAAATGTCAATCTGACCAATAGTCTTAAATGAGATAATTGGAATCTTCGCTCCACTGCGTAACGAGACTATTTGTTCTGATGATACATAGACATTCACATTTACCGGAGTGCTATTTGAGCCGTCTGCCATCTGAATACTAAAACCATTCAATGACAAACTATCATCTTTATTTGACACAGACTGTAAGTATTCTAGAGACAGTGGGTTGAGTGTCCCCTTGATTTGCCCACAATTACTGCAAATGGTAAGTTCCGATCTGTTACGTGTTCCACAAACCCCGCAAGTCCAAGGTATTTGCACTATTGGCACCTGGCTTGACCCACAAATTGGGCAAATCTGTGCACTTAAAGGAATAATGGCTCCGCAAGATTCGGAAATGCAATGTTTACTTCTTAATATCTGCCCACATACCGCACATACATCGCTCTCCTTAAGATTTTGTGCACTACAAGTAGGACACTCCACCATTGCTTCAATGGGTTTTGTGTCAGCTTCTTCAACCTTTTTCCACCATTCAGAGTCATCGTAATAGCCAGGAAGTTTCTGCTTAAACTTGCTATAGAAATCTTTCTCTACATCGCGGCTAATCCGCTTTGCAGTATTTGAATCTGCATCCCAATACCCCATGTACATATCCGCCTTGCCAAAAGTTCTGACCCTGCGATAACCTTGATACAGCTTAAATACAATGGAGTTGTTATTTTCTGCATTGGGCTTAGTTGGCTGCAGAGAACTTTCTCCCCTTAAGAAGCGCATTGCCCTTTGCCATTCATCACTGCTTCTTTGAAAGTCTTGTTTTAAAAAGTCGACAGGTACAAAATCAAGCGAAACCTCTCCCACAATTCTTCCATATTGATTGTCAATGGGGTAATCTATCGTTACTTTTTTCAAATCATCAACAAACTCAAAAAATGCAGTCTTTTCTGCAATTCTAATAGCTCTGCCGTTTCTAATTAAATCGATTCCGTACTCTGTTAAACTGTCAAATCTTTGAATTCCAATCCAGCCTTTTACATGTTCTTCAATCGTCCTTATGGAAGTGGAGTGGCATGAAGGACATTCGGCATCTCCTTGGGGAATTAGAGCAGTACATTTACCACATCGGCTTTGGTTACCGATAATCTGGTCGAATTTATATATGGCAGATATTTGCCCAATCCGTCTTTCTACAAACCTATTTTCTCCCCAAGTACAGTGTTCAAAAGGCTCGCATTTTTCACTGTTGATGATAATTTGAATGTCGCGTGTTTGCAATATAGTTGAATATCTACGGCCAATTTCCTCCCGTATCTGCCTCAAGCCATATTGAACAAGCTTGTAAATAAAACCTCTGTTTGGATTTCCCTCAGGCCACCAATTACTAACTTCAATAATTGTTCCATTTGTAAAATTGTCAGGCTTGGGGCTTTCTATTGCCGGAAGCCTATAATTTTTTGTGTTGTTAATTTTTTCGAGGTCGATTATTGTATCTGTACAAAAATTGTCTTCTTTCCGAGCTGTCCGGAACCTTGTAACGCGTCCTATTTTACCAGTTGAAATATTAAAACCCATACCAAACAGGCCGAGACTATCATATGGATTGTTACCTGAAAATCCAGCCTTTATAGCCTTCTCTGCAGTTTCTGCGGTCATACCCGGACCATTATCGACTACCCTTAAAACCCCTGTGTTGCCTACGATATCCTTACGGGCTGGTAAATCTACCACTATAATAGGCTTTTCAGTAGGAATACCTTGTATTCTTGCTGCAGCGAAACCGTCAATAGCATTATCAATTAATTCGCACA
The DNA here is from genome assembly GCA_001515265.1 of Candidatus Dichloromethanomonas elyunquensis. GTDB lineage: Bacteria > Bacillota > Desulfitobacteriia > Desulfitobacteriales > Syntrophobotulaceae > Dichloromethanomonas > Dichloromethanomonas elyunquensis. The sequence goes on along the minus strand of LNDB01000017.1, from coordinate 4,616 downwards.
ATGCATCCAATGGGAGCATTGGAGTATGCGTAAGCGCAATAAGCACTTTAGGATCAGGTGTAAAATCAAAAAACTTTTCCATTAGCATCGCCTCGCATTTTCTCAATTTCTGCCATGATAATTTCAATGCAGTGATTTAAATCTTTATTGATTTCTTTGCCCCAAAACCGCAGAACCATCCATCCGCTTGCTAATAAAGCTTTGTTAATTTCATTATCACGCCGCATATTATTTTCAATTTTATCTATCCAAAATTGGCGGTTAGTTGTTATCCGGGCTTTTTTCTCGGACCAGTTAAATCCATGCCAAAATTCACTATCGCAAAAAATGGCTATTTTGTACTTGGTTATAGCTATATCAGGCTTGCCCTGAAGGTTTTTATAATTTTTTCTATATCGGACTCCATGTTTCCATAGAGCTTTCCTTAATGTAATTTCAATGCTCGTGTCTTTACTTTTTATTGCTTGCATGTTTTTGCGGCGCTGTTCGCTAGTTAAGGGATCCATATGGTTCATTCCTTTGTTTTCTTTACGCTCATCTTGTGGTTTATTCACAATATCTGAATCCATGGCTATCAAAGCCTACTTTTTTTCTTCTTCACAAAGCATTTGAACTCTACATGTAGATATACTACCTTTGCGGCTTCTTCCGCTATTACATAATCCAAGTATCAGAAACTCACAAAATAATAGTTAATATATTTTTATTGTATATGAAGAAATGAATAAGCTCAAGAAATATATGGAATTTAATGTTTTAGATCCGATTAGAAAGCAGTTATTCTTGTATTACATATAAAAACAAAATCAATGTTCTCAGATAATTATTGCCTTGATCTGCACATTTTCTTTGAAAAAGTATAAGTGCTGCAAATAATTATCTTATCAGTCACCTTATTTTGTGAACATGGCACCAGTGACATGTTATGAACCAAAGAACTTTTGAAATCTCTTTTTAAACATTTATAATGAAAAAACTCTAGACTGATAAATCTAGAGTTTCTAATATTGACTAATTTGACTGGATTTTTGACTGGATATTTAGAAATATTTATAGGTTTTTGTGGGTTTTTAATAAATAAAACTGGCTTTGTTCAATCCCCATATTTAATTCAAAAATTACAAAACCGCTTGTATCAAGCGGTTTTCAGGTTGTTTGTTTCACTATCACCATTTTGTAAAATGGTGGGTTTGAGAGGACTCGAACCTCCGACCCCTGCGATGTCAACGCAGTACTCTAACCAGCTGAGCTACAAACCCATAATGGTGCCGAAGACCGGAATCGAACCGGTACGGGGTTTTAGCCCCGCGGGATTTTAAGTCCCGTGCGTCTGCCAGTTCCGCCACTTCGGCTTGTGGAGGCGGCACCCAGATTCGAACTGGGGGATAAAGGTTTTGCAGACCTCTGCCTTACCACTTGGCTATGCCGCCAGAATATTTGAATGGAGCGGGTGACGAGATTCGAACTCGCGACTTTCACCTTGGCAAGGTGACACTCTACCACTGAGTTACACCCGCATGATATGGTGCCTCAGGACGGAATCGAACCGCCGACACGAGGATTTTCAGTCCTCTGCTCTACCGACTGAGCTACCGAGGCGTACGGTGATAATGAGGATGGAGCAAGTTCATTATGGCGACCCCGATCGGACTTGAACCGACGATCTCCTGCGTGACAGGCAGGCATGTTAACCACTACACCACGGGGCCCGTATTTATCCGATACCGATACACAATGAGTGAATGGTGGGCGATGACAGGATCGAACTGCCGACATCCTGCTTGTAAGGCAGGCGCTCTCCCAGCTGAGCTAATCGCCCTCTTCTATTGTGACGAATTATAGTATACAACAAATATCAATACTGTGTCAAAGAGTTTTTTAGCTAAAAAATCATTATTTGTTTCTAGTTTTCTATTGAACTCATTTCTTATATCCAATATTGATATAATTGTTGTTTTTAATTTGTCTTCGAAATAATCGAACTCGAATTAAGGAGGAAAATATGCCTGATAAAGAAGAACCTGAATTGTACGCGTTTGATTTTTTTAAAACCATTTTCAGAATCAAGAAAAGTTTGTACAACGACCTGGCCGGACAATTCGCTCATAATTTAGGCGCTGTAGAACTTCTCGCGATTCACTATTTAAAGCACAAAGGGGAGATAAAAACTTCCGTACTATCTGAATATTTCGGCATCCCCGGCAGTACCCTTACAGGAATCCTAGATCGAATGGAAAAGAAAGATTACATTGTAAGAACACGGGATCCAGCGGACCGGAGAGTGGTACTGGTAAAATTAAATAGTAAGACTTTAGATTCTTTCCCCAAAACCCAAGACATCATCAGAGAATTTTTAAGAGCGAAAAATATTAACCTCACTGTAACTTGGTGGCAGGATATGACCAAAGAATTAAAAAAGCTTGAATCCCTGCTGATTGAGACAGAGGAATCTTATGACTGAAGAAAGAGGTGCGTGGTATTGTCCTCTGCAGAGAATCAAACGGAACAAGCAACAACAAAATGGGTCATTCCAACGCTGGTAACAGTAATCGGCGGGTTTATGTCGATCCTTGATGCCAGCATTGTCAATGTGGCTATTCCTACCATGATGAATAACTTTCAAACATCGTTATCCCGTATCCAATGGGTATCGACAATTTATATGCTGACTTTGGGGGTTGTCGTTCCTACTTCAGGTTGGCTGGGGGATAAATTAGGCTTAAAAAGACTATATACTTACTCTTTAGCTGTATTTACTGTTGGATCAGCCCTTTGCGCTATGGCTGCTTCAGAGAACTTCTTAATCATTGCCAGGATTATTCAAGCTATCGGCGGCGGCATGATCATGCCGACGATGATGACCATGATTTACTCGATTGTCCCTAAAAATAAATTTGGCCAGTCTACGGCCCTCATAGGGATTACCATGATGGTAGCCCCGGCTGTTGGCCCGACACTCGGCGGGTATTTAGTTGAATATGTCAACTGGAGATGGATCTTTACAATTAATTTACCTGTCGGCGTTATGGCCGTTGTCCTGTCCTTCCTATTGCTGCCTGAAATATCGTCACACCGGGAAGCGGGAAAATTTGATATCCTTGGTTTTATTACTTCATCCACAGGATTATTCTGCCTGCTGCTGGCATTAACACAAGGAAGCGATTGGGGCTGGACCTCAATGTCTATCGTATTGCTTTTATGGATCAGTATAGGTTTTTTGGGTATCTTTGTTTATCATGAGTTAACAACCTCTAATCCATTGCTGGATTTACGGATTTTCAAAATTCCTACTTTTACAATTGGAAATGCAATGGCAGCTATTATGAATATTGTTATGTTCAGCGCTTTGTTTTATATACCTTTTTTTCTTCAATCCATCCGCGGGATGGGTGCTTTGGAAGTAGGAGTATTAATGCTGCCTCCAGCAGTGGTTTCAGCTATAATGATGCCGATCTCAGGGTTGCTTTTTGATAAAACAGGTGCGAGAATACCTGTTGTTTTAGGGTCTATCATGACGACTATCACTGTGTTTCTCTTTTCACATATTGATATCAATACACCGTTAAGGACAATTGTATTATGGAATTGCCTCCGCCAAGCAGGAATGAGTCTATCCATGATGCCTTTGCAGAGCGCCTTTATGACGGTTCTCCCCCCCCATCTTATGAGCCGCGGCTCGGCAATAAACAATATTATTAGCCGGGTTGCCAGTTCTTTCGGCCTTGCCGTTCTTACCCTTTTCGTCACAAACCGTATCGCCCTTCATTCTTCTTATATCAGCTGGAATATCTCCGCTCAGGCTTTAAGTGACCTGACCGCCAGAGGAATAGCTGGGCCGCAGACTGTTTTCTCATTGTTGGGTAAGTCTATTTACCAAATCTCCTTTGTTAAGGCAGTCAACGAAATGTTTTTACTTTCAACAGGGTTAAGTCTCATATCCATACTCCCCGGTTTCGTGTTTAAAAAGAGTGAATCTTTAACCGGTCCCGGAAATACCGGTTCAAGTTTGGAATAAATCTGAAAAGCACTAGCATTGAACAATGGAGGAAAAAAGATGAAAGACAAGAAGAAAATACTAATTGGATTATTTGCAATCATATTGGTTGTTGCAGCCTTTATCGTTTTGTACTACTGGGATCAGGGGCGTAAATACATTAAAACCGAAGATGCCAGGATAGAAGGGCACATCGTGACGGTTTCTCCGCTGATCTCCGGGCGGATAACGTCATTAAAAGTTCAGGAGGGCGATATGGTCAATGCGGGTGAAACGATTGGCTGGCAGGAAACGGGTACAATGGCCACTTCTGCCGGCATCAATACCAATTCTCTTAACGCGGTAGGAAGTATGGCCGTTGGCAAAGCCGAAATTACAGCACCTATTTCGGGGCAGGTTATTAAGATGTCAGTTGAACCAGGGCAGTTGGTCAGCCCGGGACAGTCTCTTGCGGTAATTGCCGATACGGAGGATCTTTATGTTTCCGCAAATATAGAAGAAACTTCGGTTAAAAAGATTAAACCCGGTCAAGAGGTAGAAATTACGATTGATGCTTTGGATAACAAAAAAGTAATGGGAAAAGTTGAAGAGATTGGTAAAGCAACGACTTCTACGTTTTCTA
>LNDB01000016.1 GCA_001515265.1 Candidatus Dichloromethanomonas elyunquensis | reverse complement strand
CCCCATATTTAGATTCAGCAAAGACACCTTAATTATACCATATTGTGCCAAATTGTGCTACATATAAATGATAAAAATAGACAAAAAATTATCCCTTAAAGTCTTGTGCCATAAGGGATTCAGGTGATTCTATATTTGGCTATGCTGTAAAATTAACGCGGGGAATTATTAAAAAACACGGAAAAAAAATATTGTTTTCCCGTAAGATTTATGAACAACACAGCTTTGAAGAAACATTTTAGAGTTTTATATCGGGCACTTACTTTTGGCGCAATAGTGCCATTTTTTGTTGCATAGGCTACATAAAAATAGTGATTACAAATACTATTAATACGTTGTTTGCGCCAAAGACGAAATAGTTATTTTTTTATATAATATTCAGAAAAAGGAGGGTTAAGTTATGGCAGAAGAAAAATACAACAATGACGAGCCGGTAACAATGGACAAGAAAAAATCCAAGAGCGATAAGCCGGCAGCAAAAATTAATCGCAGACAATTCCTTAAATTTGGAGCGGGAGCTTCTTCGGGGGTTGCAATCGCCGCTGCGACGACTGCATTGACAGGGAAGTCGCTCATCGCTCCCAAACAGGTCTTCGCGGGAACGATCAAGGAACTGGACGCGCTGCCCTTTGACATCCCGGCGGACTACAAACGGTTTACCAATCCAAGGAGTATATTTGGCGAGGCTTTTTCGGGAGTAAAAAGATCCGCAGATCTTGTAGGGAGCTTTGCTGCACGCAGATGGAATGGTTTTGACACGAATGGCGAACCTGGTTTTACCGTACTTGACGGGGCGGCCGCTCGTGCAAGCTTTTGCGTTGATTATTATATCAATGGGGAAAACAGCGCCTGCATAGCCAATAAAGGACTTTTTGAATGGCATCCCACAATACCCAATAAGAACTTTCAGTGGGGCGATCCGGAGAGAAATATTCATTCCCCCGGTGTCAAAGACGCCGATGAAGGAACAATGGGTGTAAAAAGAATGGCTAAATTTTTTGGCGCCGCTAAAGCGGGAATAGCGCCTTTCGATGAACGTTGGCTTATGACGGAAACCTTTGCCTTTGTTAAAACGCCAGAGGGCGGCGAGGAGTTTAAACTCATCCCGACAGATTTTGGGTTTGAACCCAAGCACGTAGTAGTAGCGGTTATTCCGCAGGATATAGAATCACTCAAATGTGCCCCATCCTTTTTAGGATCGAGTGCATATGGGAAAAGTTATATCGATACTGGTATTATTGCATTTGGTTTAGCCACGTTTATTAGAGATCTGGGATATCATGCGATTCCGATTGCAGCTGACACGGCATTAATTGTCCCGATAGCGATTCAGGCAGGCTTGGGGGAACACAGCAGGATGGGAATCATGATTTCGCCCGACTATGGCCCAAATGTCAGACTTTGTGCAGTATTTACCGATATGCCTTTAAATGACGCGAAACCTATTTCCTTCGGCGTAAAGGAATTTTGCATGACCTGCAAAAAATGCGCCGAACTATGCCCTCCTCAAGCTCTTAGCTATGGTGATCCTACCGTTGATGCACCTTGTGGGGAAATGCAAAATACGGGAATCAAGAGATGGTATGTCGACCCGGTGAAGTGCTTTACATTCTGGGTGGAGAACAGATCATGCTGCGGAGTTTGTCAAGATGTTTGTCCGTATAATAAGCCGGATACCTGGCATCATAACTTAATTAAGAGTCTCGCGGGGACACCGGGTATTACACCGGTGATGAAAACGATGGATGATATTTTTGGATACGGAAAGCCGTACGACAAACAAGCGATAGCAGATTGGTGGAAGGAATAGAAAGGAGGTAGCAAAATGGACCTGATGACTTTTGTTCTGGGATTGTTAGTTGCCAGTGCAGCTTGGGTTGGTAACGATTGGAGAAAGAAGACGAAATATTCTGTTACCTGGCTGGGCTGGGTAGGAATTGCCTTAAGTTTTGCGGCTTTATTGTTTACGATTGCTTGGGCATGGAGCTGCATGTTAGAGGGTGCTCCTCAAGCTGCGGTAGTAGGTATTCTTATGTTTGGGGTTATTACAGTTGTTATCGGAGCGCTAACCAGGATAGTGATTATAAAAGGAATTCCTGCATCTAAAAAAAGTCAGGCTGATAACATCAGTCAGAGTGCATAAAACCCTAAATATTGTAAAGATGTACTTGGTAATTCAGCTATTATAATCGGTTTTAATAGTAAAAGTTTTATTGGAACGAAGGGGGAGGAGTGCCTCCCTCTTCCATGAATTTATAGATATCCAGCAGATATTATCGTAAACCCAGGCAGACGAACATTGATTTGGCAAAAAGATAGGGTAAGGTCACTATGATTAACAAAAGAGTAACGGATAAAACGAAAAAGGTTATTAAGATCATTGCTGCACTGATATTCGTCATTTCCTTATTTGTTAGTTGGGTGTTGCCCGAACAAGATTTGCTGCCCTTTGCCAAAGAAGTCCTTCCTCAAGCCCAGTCCTTCCAAAAGGTTACGTCTTCTCCTCTGATATATGAGGGAATAGTCCAAGGAAGAGATGGAAAGACGCAAAGGGTCGGCTATGTAGTTATTGACCGGGCAGTAGGTTACAGCGGCCCGATTCAGATGGCTACAGGAATTGATTTGGAAGGGAAAATCCAAAAAACAGTTCTTGTAAATTATAAAGATACGCCTTCCTTTGTTCAGACAGTGTTAAGTCGCGACTATCTTAAACGATTTATTGGCAAAGACATTACGGAGCCATTAAGCATTGAAAAAGATATTGATCGTGTTTCTGGCGCAACTTATACATCCCGCGGAATAGCTAAAGCAATCTCCCAGGGAAGTCACGCTGTGGCAAGAACGGAGTTCAAATCGGATGTTTTGGAAGAGGAAGCTGCTTTTAAGTTTGGGGCAAAAGAGATCATTGTCCTGCTGCTCGTTATTTTAATGTTAATTGGGATTGTATTAAAAAGCAAAAAAATAAGATGGGTAACCTTAATAGGCAGTCTAATCTTTATCGGCTTTAAATATAACACACCTTTTTCTCTGGCTAACGTAGCGGCGCTATTAATGGGTAATTTCCCTTCCATTCGGGAAAACCTGGCCTGGTATATTGTGATGGTCGGTATTCCGATTATTACTTTTGTGGTCGGCAGGAACCTCTATTGCTACTGGCTTTGTCCCTTTGGTGCTTTGCAGGAAATTTTAAGTAAGCTTGGTGGAGGCAGTTTTAAGTGCTGTAATAAAAAAATAGAAACAAATGCCGCTAAGATTAAATATGCCTTGGTTTATTTTGCATTATTGGCGTCTATCTTGTTTCAATCACCTGGCTTGGCCGGTTATGAGCCTTATTCGACTTTATTTGGGCTGCAAGGTTTTGGCATCGCATGGATCATTTTACCCTTAGTACTCTTTCCATCACTTCTAATCAGGAGATTCTGGTGTCACTTTTTTTGTCCGGGCATGGTCTTTAATGAATTTATTATAAGATTAAGAAGTCTTAACATTAATAAAATGATTAATAAAAAGACAACAGTTCTTGAAACGGACGCAACACTGAAGGATGAGGTGCGTTGAATGAATGTAAAGATGAATCTTAAAGATGTTGTGTTCTTGGTGTTAATTAGCAGCATTGTTCTACTGATTGTGGTTAATATGTTTCAAATATATCTCAGTCGGTGACTCCGAAGCGGTCTTCTTATTGGGATGTGAGTTAATTCAATTCAAGCGACTCCACTTTATTTTCCTAATAACGTAAGTTTTTAAAGATTTCTTTATAAATTGTTAAAAACTTTACAGCCTTAGAAACATTAATCACCTTAAACTAAATTAGAATTTTATTTTAGGAGGGATTTTCTTTGATAACTCTAGGTCCTGTACAAATAATGAATCATGCTCCCTGGCATTTTCTGGTTGCCTCTGTACTCTTGGTATTGTTTTTTGTCGCTACTTTTAGTGATAATCAAGACCTGAAAACGAAACTCCGTAAAATCATGCATGTTGTCTTTGTGTTTACCGTTTTAACGGGATGCTATGTATGGACACTTGTTAATTTTAGCCTTCCGTTGTTGATCAAGAGCATTGGCGGTTTCGCACTCTTTTGGGTAATGATCCAACTTACAAAGAACCGGTCCAATAAACTTTATTGGGGGTTATTTGTTTTAATTGCCGCCGTAGGTTTAACATTGGCTTTTGTCTACATTTAAACAACTGTCCAACGAACAACTCACTCCTAACGGAGTAAAAGTAATATCCATTTGTTTTAAGGATATTCAGGAGACATAAAATAATTTTAATTTAGGAGGGATTTTCTTTGATAACGCTAGGTCCTGTACAAATAATGAATCATACTCCCTGGCATTTTCTGGTTGCCTCTGTGCTCTTGGTATTATTTTTTGTTGCTACTTTTAGTGATAATCAAGACCTAAAAACGAAACTCCGTAAAACCATGTATGTTGTCTTTGTGTTCACCGTATTAACAGGATGCTATGTATGGACACTTGTTAATTTTAGTCTTCCCTTGTTGATCAAGAGCATCGGCGGTTTCGCACTCTTTTGGGTGATGATCCAACTTACAAAGAACCGGTCCAATAAACTTTATTGGGGATTATTTGTTTTAATTGCCGCCGTAGGTTTAACATTGGCTTTTGTCTGCATCTAATTAATTATAAAATGTAACTAGTTATCCGGAAATACGTCCTAACGGAGTAAAAGTAATATCCATTTGTTTTAAGGATCTTCAGGAGACATGAAATATGGAAAAACTTTTTGCGAATTACTATGTTCTACCGGGTAATTTTTACCCGATTAAGAAGTTAAAAAATTATACTGATTTGGGAATGATCCGTAATTACGAACGAAGAGATTCCGTTGTTTTGCCTGGAGAAAAAATTGACAGAATCATCTATGTGGTTTCCGGAAGACTAAGTATCAACTTTTTAAATGATGACGGAAGGCAAAAATTAATGTTTTATGCTGATCCTTACACCTTTGCCGATAGATTATTCCAGGTTGACGATTGTTATGTTCATGTCGTTTCCGAAGAAAAAAGCACGGTATGTTTCTTTGCTAAAGAACGACTCCTTGAAGTATTTCAAAAGGATAAAGAAGTACTTTGTGAATTCATTACCAGCTATGCGTCAAAATGCGGTTATTTCATGCGCGAAGCCAAGGAGATGGCTCTTTATAATTCATCGGCGCGCGTTCTGCGATTTCTTTATAATCTTTGTCTTACTAAAGGGAAGTTGGTTGATAACGTCTACGAAATCAATATGAAACTGCCTCAAAAGGCTATTTCGGAAATAACAGGAGTACACCATGTAACAATTAGTAAAATTTTTGGAAGTCTAAAGAAAGCGAATGTTTTACGTAAAACCTCGAATAAGATCATTGTGTCTGATGTAACACGTTTAAAGGATTTAATGAACGAATGTATCGAATGTTGAATGTGCAACGTGTAATCAGAACACGGATGAAAGGGGTATAAACCTCAGCATAATACTTAAACACATGATGCAGGGCTGCAATTCCTTTGATTTTCAGCCCGTTTACGCCTGGTGGAATCCACCATAAAGAGCAAACGAACCGTCACCTTGTCAACCGGCAGTGACGGTTCAATATACCGCATCTTTATGGTGGCCCCATCTATCAAGACAATAATTTTCTCGGATGAAGTTAGGTTCTCCTTCCTGTATTCGATATATTCTTTTGTGATCTGCCTCAATTGGTGTCCTATTTCATACTCTTCCAAGTAAAATTTCATCACGGAGAATCAAGAAGGAATAATTTTTATTATTAACTGGGGAAGGAAGATATTTTATGAGCCGGGTTGTGATTATCGGAAGTGGATTTGCAGGTCAAACGGCCGCTCTTTTTGTGCGTAAATGGTTAGGTTCAGAACACGAGGTTCATGTTATTTCGGCAGCACGAAATTTTCAGTATACTCCTTCACTCATTTGGGTTGGAACAGGAAATATGGATGGAGCAAAAACTCAGTTTCCGCTTGAACCGGTTTACCGTTGTAAAGGGATCAAATTTACACACGGAAAAGTAACCGAAATTAACATAGAGGAAAAAACTGTCAGCACAGAGGATGATCAATCATTTCCTTACGACTATTTAATCAATGCCAGCGGGGCAAGATTAAATTTTGAAGCGACCCCCGGTTTGGGACCGGATACCGGTAATACCGTATCGGTATGTACACGTTCCCATGCCGAAGAAGCCAGAGATCAATATTTTAACTGTATCAAACGCATGGAAGCAGGGGAAGAACAGACGATAGTTATTGGTACAGGACATGCTACATCAACTTGCCAAGGAGCAGCATTCGAGTATATACAAAATATCCATTTCGATCTTGTCAGTCGCAACTTGCGTGACCGCTGCCGCCTGATCTGGTTCACCAATGAACCTAAATTAGGTGACTTAGGTATGGGAGGGTTTGTCTTCAACGTTAAAAATGAGTTGCGTTCATCAGAGGAATTGACCGAATGGTTAATGAAGGATTGTGGTATTGAAACAATGGTGGAACGGGCACCGGTAAAGGTTGAAGCAGGAAAAATTTATTGGGAAGATGTTCACGGTAATGAGGGAGTATTAGAGTTTGACATGGCGATGTTAATTCCTCAATTTACCGGACAAAAAATTAAATTTACCAATAAAGCCGGAGAAGATTTAACCTCTCAATACTGTGCGCCCAGCGGGTTGATGAAAGTAGATGCCGATTATACCTCCGCTGCAAAAGATCCGACGGAATGGCGAGCAACGGATTGGCCTAAACGCTATCAATCGCCTCTGGATCCACACCTTTTCGCAGCAGGTATTGCTTTTGCTCCTCCTCATCCGGTTTCATTTCCCAGCGGAGTAACCAAAGGCGGTATTAAGATTCATGCTGCACCGCCCCGTACGGGCATGGTTTGCGGAATTATTGGTAGGGCTGTAGCGGAAAACGTAGTATCTTTAGTTAAGGGTGAAAATAAATTTAGGGAGATTTCCATGAGTCATATGCCGGCTGCCTGCGTGGCTTCACGATGGATGTCTGTTTGGTCAGGCAGCGCTATTATGGTTGCCATTTATCCTGTGGTCCCGGATTTTGAACGTTACTCCGAAGAACATGGGGGACGGGATATGACGATCACAACGTATGAAATTGGCAAAGCCAATGCCTGGATAAAACGAATTCTCCATACGATGTTTATTTATAAACTAAAAGGCAACCTGGGTTGGAGTATGATACCAGAGTAATATTTGCTTCTCAATTTATTTATTCTATATTTAGAATGAATTGCACAAATAAATTAAAAAAGAAGATGAGTTAAACAAAGGGAGGTCTTTCAATGAAGCCTTATTCTGTTTCTAAATGGGAACGTTTTTTAATGAAAAATTTTATTTTCCAACTTTATCGTTTTGTAATATTAAATTTAAAAATTATTAAGGCTCTGCGTTTAACTCACCACTCATAAAGTTCCAAGGTAAGAATTTAAGGGGATACGTAATGCCTGAAAAGCGAAATAGGGTTTGCAGAAGTTGCCGAAATCCTAATAGTAAAAAAACTGATATTCATTCCGAAAGGAATGAATTTTTATTAAACTGTATTAAAAAGAAGGATATGAAGGAGTATAATAAAAAAGTTATGAAGTGAAAGGTGATGGTCTCATGGATGTACTCAAGCAAAATAAAGCACCTATTTATGAAGCACTGCAGAAATATAAAACCATGCGGGTTGTGCCTTTCGATGTTCCCGGACATAAGCAGGGCAGAGGCAACCCGGAACTAAGGGAGTTTCTTGGAGACAACTGCCTCTCCGTAGATGTTAATTCCATGAAACCCCTGGATAATCTTGGTCACCCTGTCTCCGTGATTAAAGAAGCGGAGGAACTGGCAGCGGATGCTTTTGGGGCGCATCATGCCTTTTTGATGGTCAACGGAACCACTTCCGCTGTTCAGGCAATGATAATGAGCGTATGTAAACGCGGCGACAAAATTATTATGCCTAGAAATGTCCATAAGAGTGCAATTAACGCTCTGATTATCAGCGGCGCTATCCCGGTGTATGTAAATCCCGGAGTGAATAGAGAATTGGGAATACCTTTAGGTATGTCAATGAATGAAGTGAAAAAAGTAATAGACGCCAATCCGGATGCTAAGGCGATCTTTGTTAATAATCCTACTTATTATGGGATTTGCTCTGATTTACGAAAGATAGCGGAATTAGCCCACCGGCATAACATGTTTGTACTGGCGGATGAAGCCCATGGGACGCATTTTTATTTCGGAGATGATATGCCGGTGAGCGCGATGGCCGCCGGAGCTGATATGGCTGCTGTGAGTATGCACAAAACTGGTGGCAGCTTAAGCCAAAGCTCATTTTTGCTGATCAGCAGCTGCCTTAGCATAGGGCATGTCCGTCAAATCATTAACTTAACTCAAACAACCAGCGGGTCTTATCTGCTTCTTTCTTCTTTAGATATTTCCAGACGGAACCTCGCTCTAGACGGGGAGAACATCTTCGCCAAAGTAACTTCCTTAGCTGAATACGGACGGGAGGAGATCAACAAGATTGGAGGGTATTATGCCTTCTCCAAAGAATTAAGCAATGGAGATTCTGTATACGATTTTGACCGGACCAAGCTGTCGGTACATACAAGGGACATCGGGTTGGCGGGGGTAGAAGTGTATGATATTCTGCGTGATGATTATGGTATTCAAATCGAGTTTGGAGATATTGGCAACATTCTTGCCATTATATCTGTGGGTGACCGAGCCTTAGCTTTAGAGCGGCTGGTTTCTTCCTTATCTGAGATTAAAAGGCTCTATATGCGGGACAAAACAGGGATGTTTGATCACGAGTATATCAATCCCGAGGTGGTGATACCCCCTCAAAAAGCCTTCTATTCTAATCAGCATTCGGTGCCGATTCGAGCGGGTGCAGGATTTGTCAGCGGTGAATTTGTTATGGCCTACCCGCCTGGAATTCCTATTCTGGCTCCCGGAGAACGGATTACAGCGGAGATTATTGACTATATTTCCTATTCCAAAGCGAAAGGCAGTTTCCTGACCGGGACGGAAGATATGATGATTGAAAATATCCGGATTGTGGAGGAATGAAACATGGAACTTTGGTATACAGAACAGCATACCGATAATGTGCGGTTTTCTATTAAAGTAGACAAACACCTTTTCTCAGGGCAGAGTGAATTTCAAAGGATTGACGTATTTCAAGCCAAAGAATTCGGAACTTTTTTTACCCTTGACGGGTTAATGATGGTTACAGAAAAAGACGAATTTATCTACCATGACATGATTGTGCACGTTCCGATGGCCACTAATCTCCAAATAAAAAATGTATTGGTTATCGGCGGCGGAGACGGGGGGACAGTACGGGAACTTACGCGTTACAACACAGTAGAAAATATCGACATGGTTGAGATTGATAAACTCGTTGTCGATGTCTGCAGGGAGTTTCTGGCCCTGACAGCCTGCAAGCTGGACGATCCGAGGGTTCATCTTTATTATGAAGACGGATTGAGATTTGTTCGTTCCAAGGAAAATTTATATGATTTGATTATTGTGGATTCTACTGATCCCTTCGGACCCGGGGAGGGGCTCTTCACGAAAGAATTTTACGGAAATTGCTTTAAAGCTTTAAAAGAAGACGGTATTTTGGTTAATCAGCATGAAAGTCCGTATTACGTGGGATATGCAAAATCAATGCAAAGAGCCCATCAGCGTATTCGGGAATTTTTTCCGGTCTGCAGGGTCTATCAGGCACATATTCCGACTTACCCATCAGGACACTGGTTGTTCGGGTTTGCATCTAAAACATTGGATCCGCTGACCAACGTTGATGCGGAGGCCTGGAACGAACTGGGGATTAATACACAGTACTATAACACCGAAATTCACCAGGGTTGTTTTGCCCTGCCTAATTATGTCAAGCAACTGTTGGCCGCCAGCATAGATTAAACCTTCAAATTATGAAAGGGTTTAGGGAGATGGGAAATACGACAGATAAAGCTTTTTTCATACGGCGTTATCGTCAGGCGGACCAAGATGAAGTTCTTCGGGTATGGTTAAAGGAATCTCTTCAATCCCATTCTTTTATCCCGGCTGAATTCTGGAAAGGATATTTGGATACGCTGAAGTATCAATATTTGCCCCATGGGAAGACATTTATCGCTGAAAGGGACGGACGGATTGTTGGCTTTATTTCACTCATCGGTAACTATGTCGGTGCGCTTTTCGTGGCGAGTGAGTTCCAAAGACAGGGAATCGGCAGGGCTTTACTCAATTTTGCCCACAAATCAACGGGCAGTCTTTTTGTAGATGTTTACAAAGAAAATATCAGAGCGTTGGATTTTTATACAAAATTCGGCTTTATAATCAGAAGAGAAAAAATCCAGCAGGAAACCGGACAGCCCCTTATTACAATGTACATATAAGATCAGACAGTTGAATATGCTTTGTTCTTACAAATCTCAGCATAGATTTGGGCACTATGTCTTGGTGTCCGTTTTTGGGTGCTAAAATCACACTCGTATAAGCCAAACTTGGCCGATTCTCCTTCAAGCCACTCAAAATTATCCATTACAGACCAATGATAATATCTTTCTACCTTTATCCCGTTTTCAATAGCTTCGGAGATAAAAGATAGGTGGTTAATAATAAAATCAGGCCTTCGGTTATCGTATCGGTCGCTGATTCCGTTTTCTGTAATATAAATAGGCAAGTGATATCTTTCGTAATACTTTTTACATATGCGATAGATTCCTTCGGGATAAATGTCCCAGCCAAGATCAGATTTGTTTAAATCTTTATCAGGGATGAATTTGTGGAAAAAGTTTTTAGGATCTAAGGCAAATTCGACAATGTTCCTTGTATAATAGTTAATTCCCACAAAGTCCACATAGCGGCCTTTTTTTAAGGGGTATCTATTTTTGGGAAGGGGAAATTTAATCTTCCCGGTTGTGATGCCTTCCATGAACAATTCATGAAAACAATAATCAACGGCCTGAGCTGTTTTCTTTCCCGCAAAAGTTAATCCATCGAAGACGCGAATGTGTACGGCGGATCCAACTGCGGTTTTACCTAAAAAATTTTTCTCTTTTCTAATTCGGTGAATCATGGTGTAAAGTATGGCATGGGTCTTTATGATTTCTGTTGTTACTTGCAGGGCATCAATAATGCTGATGATGCCGGGAGGAAAAGATCCAATAACATAGCCAAACCAAGTGTAAACATTAGGTTCATTAAAGGTAACCCATTCACAAACTAAGTCCCCCAGATTTTCAACGACATACCTGGCGTATTGGATAAAATAATCAACGCTTTCTGATTTTAGCCAGCCGCCTTTTTCTTGAAACCATAAGGGTTCGGAGAAATGATGGAGGGTTACAAGCGGTTTGATTTGATTGTCGAGCAATAATTGGATTTCATTTCGGTAATGCTGGAGCGATTCTTTGGAAAATTGTCCGGGTGATGGTTCAATCCTACTCCATTCCAAACTTATCCTATGTGTCTGGACATTTAGGTTTTTCAGTATTAGAGTATCTTCCATAACGCGATTCCAGTGGTCACAAGCCGCCATGCAGCTGCTGGAATCTGTAATATGTCCGGTTTCACACCATTTATACCAGGTATTATTCTTATCTCCTCCTTCAATTTGGACACTGGAAGTTGCGGTTCCAAAGAGGAACTGATCATTCAATTTAAATTTTGGCATGAATAACCTCACAGTAGACGTATTTCCTACTCTATACATATGAATCGGGATACGTTTCATGCATAGGCTGAATACGTTCACGGAGAAAGGGGAAAGAAAAAGTCCAATACCTGACTAGGGGTATGGACTTCTCATAGGATGGCTTATGAGGAAGAGCGTAGGAATTTCAATTATTCTTCACGTAACATGATAGCGAGATCATCCTCAACGCTGGATATTCCGCCAATGCCGAAAGTCTCAACAAGAAGCTTAACGACATTGGGGGAGAGAAAGGCTGGAAGAGTCGGTCCGAGGCGGATATTTTTTACCCCCAGATAGAGTAATGCCAATAATACAAGGACTGCTTTCTGTTCGTACCAAGCGATGTTGTATATGATCGGAAGTTGATTGATATCTTCCAAGCCTAAGACTTCTTTTAATTTTAAGGCGATTACAGCAAGACTGTAGGAGTCATTGCATTGACCGGCATCAAGAACTCTGGGAATTCCTCCGATATCTCCGAGGTTTAATTTGTTATATCTGTACTTGGCGCATCCCGCGGTTAAAATAACAGTATCTTGCGGAAGTTTGGCAGCAAAATCAGCGTAATATTCCCGGCTTTTCATTCTGCCGTCACAGCCGGCCATCACCACGAATTTCTTGATTGCCCCTGCTTTCACAGCTTCAATAACTTTATCGGCTAAAGCCAGAACTTGCTGGTGAGCAAAACCGCCTACAATATTTCCGCTTTCAAGTTCCGTAGGGGATAGGCACTTCTTAGCCATTTCAATAAGAGCCTCGAAATCTTTTGCCTCATTGCCACTTCGGTCAGGAATGTGCTTAATTCCTTCAAACCCAACGATGCTTGTTGTAAAGAGTCGGTCTTTATAACTATCTTTTGGAGGGACGAGACAATTGGTTGTCATGAGAATCGGGCCGTTAAATTTCTCGAATTCTTCGGCCTGCTTCCACCAGGCATTGCCATAATTGCCTACAAAATGTGAATATTTTTTAAACGCCGGATAATAATGAGAAGGCAGCATTTCTCCATGCGTATAGACATCGACACCTGTTCCTTCGGTTTGCTGCAAAAGTTCGTCTAAATCTTTTAAATCATGTCCGCTGATGAGGATCCCCGGATTCTGTCTTACTCCCGTATTTACCGAAGTAATTTCCGGAGAACCATAGGTTGTTGTGTTGGCTTGATCCAATAAAGCTAAAGTAGTTACACCGTATTTGCCGGTTTCCAGGATGAGTGCCACAAGATCATCTGCAGTTAAGCAATCGTCCAGGGTTGCAGCCAGTGCTTTATGGATGAAAGAGATAATTTCTGTATCTTTAAATCCCAGAATAAAGGCATGGTGATAATAAGCGGCCATTCCCTTAATACCGTAGGTGAGAAGGGCCCGTAAAGAACGAACATCTTCATTTTCAGTCGCAAGAACTCCGACCGAGACGGCCTTGGATTCCAAGTCTTCGTCAGAATTAGCGGTCCAGGCAGCGGCATCCGGAGGATTGGTAATTGGAATATTTTTGTTTTGAAGTTGCATTTGTAAAGAATTTTTTAATCGTAAGCCCTCGCGGATTTTTTTGATGATTGCTTCCTTATCAAAGTTGACATTGGTCAGGGTCATAAAAAGACTTTCTACCGGATAAGTCTGGGCTAAAGCATTGTCAATCCCGTTTTCTCCGGCAATAACGCTGTAATAGGAAATACCTTTGGATACATAGAGCAGCAAATCCTGAAGGTTCGCAACCTCTGCTGCTTTACCGCAGACACCTGCTTTCGTACAGGCTTTGCCGCCGGCAGTTTCCTGGCATTGCAAACAAAACATTGGCATAAAATACCCTCCTTATTCAATTTTTCTTTATTTCAAGTATTTTTATTGTAACTGAAGGTTTATCAAGAAGCGGTAACATATGTTACCATTCAAAAGAGCAAGTGTTTCAATGGCTAATTTACTAGACGCTAGTAAGAATGTCCTAAAATTTTTTGAAATACCTCTTCATAACTGCAATAAGATACAAAATATCTTAAAATTTAACAAAAAAAATACAAGGAAAAGTGAAGTATAATGAAGAATTATTATAATGAAATAATAATTCCGTAAATTGAACCCAACATCGATAAAGAAGGAATAGTCCTTGGAGAAAGACAATAAAACTGAAACCAATAAAAATGTTTTGATAAGGTGGAATTCTTGTCATGGGAGTTTTGTCCTGTTGTCCGTTTCTATATTTCTTTTCATTAACGAAGACGTTAAATGGTTTATTATCCCGATTTTCACAGTGATTCTGTTTATATGTCATTTACATAACCGTGCATTGCGAAAAAAATATGAAGAAAAAAATAGTACTGAAAAAGTACTTAAACATAGTGAACAGTTATTTAGAGGAATTTTCAATAATGCGGCTGCAGGGATCGCGTTATTAGATAAAGATGGCTACTATCAGCATGCCAATTTGACCCTTTGCAAGATGTTAGGGTACACGGAAGAAGAATTAAAAGCTACAAAATTTCAAGACATTACCTATCCAAGCGATTTAGAAAAAAGCGTTGACTTATGTGAGAGGATGTGGGACGGAACATATCCTTGGGCAAATTGTGAAAAGCGTTATATCTGTAAAAACGGCGATGTTCTTTGGGCAGAAGTTAATATGTCCGCTATCCGTGGAGATGACCAAGAGATTATGGATATTATTGTGGTTGTTTTAGATATCACTGTTCGGAGAAAAATGGAACAAGAGTTGATTTACCAAGCAACGACTGATTTCCTGACTGGTGTAGACAATAGGCTTTCTTTTATGCAAAAAGGGCGGGAGGAATTTAGTCGATCTCAAAGATACGACCGGCCTTTTACACTTCTCCTATTGGACGTAGATCATTTTAAATGGGTCAACGATATTTACGGACATCTTATCGGGGACAGGGTTCTCCGAGATGTTGTAACTGCGTGTAAAACGGCGCTGCGGGAGACGGATATCCTCGCCAGGGTTGGCGGGGAGGAATTTGCTGTTATTCTTATTGAGTCTGAAAAAGAGAATGCCTATCAGGTTTCCCTGAGAATTCAGCAAAAAGTAAAAGAAGTGATCGTAGAGTCAGGAAACAACGAGGTGCAGGTTACAGTTAGTATTGGAATCGGAATCCGTAGAGATGAAGATCAAACTATGGATGATATCTTCAGAAGAGCTGATGATGCTTTATACAAAGCCAAAAATTCGGGTAGGGACAGAATTGTCTTTGAAAATAGTGAAGAATGACAGGAAAAGCCTCCTTTTTTCGACTGTTGTTGGGCTGTATCCAACCTTTTGAAGGGGAGGTTTTATTCATTTGATAAAATGCTATTATTGGAGGAGTATTATTTTGAACAGGAAAAATATTTACGATATTACCTTGCCCCTTTATCCGGGAATGGCTGTTTTCCCAGGGGATCCGTCTTTTCAACGGGTACAAACCTATTCCCTTGGACATGGAGATTCTTTTAATCTCTCAAAAATTGATATGGGGAGTCATTGCGGAACACATCTTGATGCCCCCGGTCATTATATATCTGGCGGGATGACAGTGGATGAGCTTCCTTTGGAACTATTGATCGGCGAAGCTAAAGTTATGAAAGTTGAAGCGGAGCATAGTATTGACATAGAAGCCATTCAAGGTAAGGATATCCAGGAAGGGGACCGGATACTTTTTAAAACTAAAAATTCCAGTTTATACCAAGAGATGGGTTTTCTGCAAGATTATCTTTATCTGAGTCCCGATGCGGCAAGATACTTAAAATATAAAAAGGTTAGGTTGGTTGGGATTGATTATTATTCGATAGACCGGTTTTCAGATGAAGAAGGTCCATGTCATCAAATTCTACTTGCCTCGGGCATTGTTATTCTGGAGGGACTTAATTTGTACAATGTGGAAGAAGGGAGATATCATCTAATTGCCTTACCCTTAAAGATTACGGGGTGTGACGGAAGCCCGGTGAGAGCGGTTCTTCTGCAAAGATAATCTGTGGTATGCAGATTTGGATCTATGGAAAAACTGGATAAAGGCGTGCCGAAGCAAAGGAGTGAAACGGGTGAACGAAACTTCCTGGCAAAAATTTCAAGAGTATCTTTTGTATCATGAAGAATTGGGCTTGCAGCTGGATATCAGCAAAGTGACATTTGAACAGGAGATTTTGGATCAGATAGAAACAAGAATGCAGACCGTCTATCCCAAAATAAGGGAACTGGAAGGAGGTGCGATTGCTAACCCCGATGAAAACAGGATGGTGGGACACTATTGGCTGCGCAGACCGGAACTGGCTCCAACCTTTAAAATTGCACAGGAAATAAAGACAACTGTAAATTCGATTAAGGAATTCGCTGCGAGGGTTCATCAAGGGCTTTTACGCGGGGAAAAAGATAAGGCATTTGAGAATGTTCTAGTTGTGGGAATCGGCGGTTCTAGTTTGGGACCCCGTTTTGTTGCGGATGCCTTAGGAACCGCAGGAGATAAAATGAAGTTGTATTTTCTGGATAATACCGATCCCGATGGGATGGACAGGATATTCAATCAGCTCAGGGGAAAATTGGATATTACGTTGACCGTTATCATTTCTAAGAGCGGAGGAACAGTCGAAACCAGAAACGGGATGGAGGAAATCCGGCGATTATATCAAGAGCAGGGACTGGAATTTCCCAGACATGCGGTAAGCATTACCCAGAGTGGGAGTCAATTAGACAGGACGAGAACGAAGGAGGGCTGGCTTAAGGCTTTTCCCATATGGGATTGGGTCGGCGGTCGCACCTCTGTCCTTTCTGCCGTGGGGCTTTTGCCTTTGGCGCTTCAGGGAATTGATATTGACCTGCTGTTAGCAGGGGCCGGAAAGTGTGACGAGATTACCCGGAATGAAGACACGAAAAATAATCCGTCTGCCCTGTTAGCAGCAATGTGGTATATCATTACAGGAGGGCAAGGCGGAAAACAGATGGTGATGCTGCCCTATAAAGACAGGCTGGAGCTCTTCAGCAACTATCTCCAACAACTGATTATGGAGTCTCTGGGCAAAGAGCGAGACTTAGCCGGAAAAATAACGAAACAAGGGATTGCCGTACTGGGCAACAAAGGATCAACGGATCAGCATTCGTATGTACAGCAGCTTCTTGACGGACCGGATAATATTTTCGTGACCTTTATTGAAGTGTTGAGGGATAGGAACCTCCCTTCTCCCAAAGTTGCCGAGGGGAGTACAAGCGGGGATTACTTGCAGGCTTTCCTCTTAGGAACACGGAAAGCACTCTCTCAGAAAGGAAAAGACTCTATAACAATTACGATGACGGAAATTAATGAATTTTCAATAGGCGTACTTCTGGCATTATTCGAAAGGGCTGTCGGTATTTACGCGTTGTTGGTAAACATTAATGCTTACCATCAGCCCGCGGTTGAACTGGGCAAAAAGGGAGCTGAAGAAGTCATCTTGCTGAAAAACAAGGCAATCGCTTATTTGCACAAACATGAGGGTCAAAAATTTACGGTTGAAGAACTTGCCAAGGTTTTGGGTGAAGAGGGGAAAGTGGAAACATTATTTAAAGTTCTTCAGCATGCGGCACACAATCCAGACCATGGAATCCGGGCGGAAAAAAGTAATATCCGTGAACTGTTCGGAATAACCTATAGCACGACTGGCTAAAATAGCGTATCCATACTGTTTTCAAGTTGACTGGCGATGAGTGCAGCACCGAGCAAAGCGGTTTTACTGTTGAGGATAACGTACACGGGGATGCTCTCCAGGAGTGAACTGAAGCGCCCTTTGTCCCTGAAAGATTTGAGGAATGTTCCATTGCGAAGGATTGGCAGAATTTTGTAAGGGATACCCCCACCCAAAAAAATTCCGCCAAATGAGAGTGATTTGAGTGCAAGATTACCTGCCTCTGCCCCCAAAATGCTCACGAAAAGATTCAGACTGTGCCCGCAAAGGGGACACACCCCCGCTAGAGCATTTTTGCTGATCTCTTCAGGCTGAAGGTCGGGAAATCCTGGAGTACTGGGTCCAGAAACTTGATTTTCGTCAACTAAGAAGCGGTAAATATTTTGCAGTCCCGGTCCGGATAAAAGGCGTTCGTAACTGACATGACCGAATTGTTTATAGAGGAAACGCCAGAGGCGAATCTCTTCTTCGCTTTTTGGACCGAACTCGCAATGTGCACCTTCGGAAGGATAAACTTTTCCTCCCATAATCAACACCTCTCCGAGTCCGGTTCCTGGAGCAATGACGGCTTTATTGAGCAGTAAATTGAGTCTTCCAGCATCGTCAGAGAGGATTTCCGGTGTCAGGCAGAGGAGATCTTCCGGGGGAAGTACGGAAAGGCCATATCCGACTGCCGCCAAATCGTTGCAGAATGTTAGCTTGGGAATAAAGGAAAATGCGGCCCTCAATAATTTTAGATCAATAGTTTTATTCAAATTCACTAATTGGCAGGTCCTCTCCCGGATAGGTCCGGCCAGGCCCAGACAAGCAGAATGTATTCTGTTATGAACACAATCTATGGACGACTCTCTTAAAAAGAGGTTTAGCAATTCTTCTATAGTATTGAAGGCCTTACTGGAATAAGTCTTTTCCTCAATGATTACGGGTGTTTCATTCTGAAAATGGCATAATGCCAAAAGGGATTTCGTCCCGCCGATGTCCCCTGCCAGCAGCATAGAAATACACCTCCAGTCATAAGCGTTACAACGGGATAGCGTTAAGGTATAATTGTACTTGGCGAAAAAGATCTTGTAAAAAACCCTCTTGAAGTATTTTACCACGTCAGAAAGGAATGATGACGGTTGTCTCAGGTTTCTATTTATGAGAAATATAAAGCGTGGACGAAGAGCTCATATTTTGATCAAGAAACACGGGAGGAATTACTTGATTTACATGATCAAAAGGAGCTGGAAGACAGATTCTATACCGACTTGGAGTTCGGGACAGGAGGCATGAGAGGGATACTGGGCGCCGGAACGAACCGGATGAACAAATATGTTATCCGAAAAGTAACTCAAGGACTGGCGGATACCATTAAAGAGCAAGGGGCGGAGGCCTGTCACCGGGGAGTGGTCATCGCTTTCGATTCACGGCGTTATTCTGCCGAGTTTGCCATGGAAACAGCACTTGTTCTTGCCGCCAACGGTATTAAAGCATATGTGTTTGATAGTTTGCGGCCAACACCTGAACTGTCTTTTGCGGTGAGATTTTTACATACGATTGCCGGCGTGAATATCACTGCCAGTCATAATCCCAAAAATTACAACGGATATAAGGTTTATTGGGAAGATGGAGGACAAATTCCTCCCCATAAAGCCAAAATGATTGTAGAAAAGATTTCCCGGCAGAGGGGTTGGGAAATAACAGTCCTTTCTGAGGAAGAGGCTGAGAAGCAAGGCCTTGTTCTACGCGTGGGAGAAGAGATTGATAAAGCTTATTTTTTAGAAATCAAAAAACAGCTGCTTTTTCCGGAGTTGGCGAAAGAACATGGAAAGAATCTAAAGATTGTCTACACGCCTCTGCACGGAACAGGGGGGAGACCGGTACAAAAAGTACTTGAGGAGACTGGCTTTACATCGTTCTTTATCGTACCCGAACAGGAAAAACCGGATGGTGAATTTTCTACAGTAGAATCTCCTAATCCGGAAGATAGCCGCGCTTTTCAGCTAGCACTTGATTATGCAGAAAGACAATGTGCGGATATTGTTCTGGCAACTGACCCCGATGCTGACCGATTAGGCTTATATGCCAAACAAGAAAATGGGGAATACAGGCGTTTTACCGGAAACGAAATCGGTATCTTGCTGGAATACTATCTGTTAACCCAAAAAAAGAAAATGGGGCAACTGCAAGCAGATGCGATTATCATCAAGACGATTGCTTCTACAGACCTCGGCGAAAAAATAGCGGATCAATTTGGTGTAAAAATGGTAAATGTCTTAGTAGGCTTTAAATATATAGGAGAACAAATCAAAGATATGGAAGAAAAGGGTTGGGGTACCTATCTTTTCGGGTTTGAAGAAAGCTTCGGGTATCTGGCAGGGACATATGCCCGGGATAAAGATGCGGTAGAGGCTTCTGCTCTTCTTTCTGAAGCAGCCTTGCACTATTTGCTCAAAGAAGGAAAAACCCTTCCGGCTGTTTTGGAAGAGATATTCCTGTTATGCGGTTATTATAAAGAGGATCAAACAGCTATTTCTCTCCAAGGAAAAGCGGGAAAAGAACGAATTGACCGGATCATGGATTACCTAAGAACGCTGAAACCAAATTGTATAGGGGAGCAAACAGTAGGGAGCATTGAGGATTATCTCGTTAGCAGGAGATTTATTCTCAATGAAAACAGGGAGGAACCGATTGATCTGCCGCAAGAGAATGTTATCAGGTTTTCGTTTCGCGGGGGAGGGTTTGTTATGGCCCGTCCGTCAGGAACCGAACCGAAGGTTCGATTTTACTTCTGTATCAGAGGAGATTCCGGTTCAGACCTTGATGACCGCATGGCGAGGGTGAAAAAAGATTTTCTTGGGAGCATTCAGGAACTGATCAAAATGTAGCTAAAGGGAAATGAGATAGGGGTATAAAATAATGGAAGCATACTTTACAAAAGTTTTGCTTCCATTATTTTCTCTACAGGATATTAACCGGCTTACCACTAAGAATGCTGTTCATATTTCTTACCGCACACATTTTGCCGCACATTGTACATGAATCTTCAATCTCCGGTTTGGAACTTTCTCTATATTTTTTAGGTTTTTCCTGATCAACGGCTAATTGAAACATGGTGTTCCAATCCAAATTCCTTCTGGCTTCGCTCATGGCATAATCCCAATCCCGGGCCCCGTTTATTCCTTTGGCAATATCGCCGGCATGAGCGGCTATCTTCGCAGCGATGATTCCATCCTTCATGTCCTCATAGTCAGGCAGTCTCAAATGTTCGGCCGGGGTGACGTAACAAAGAAAATCAGCCCCGCTGGCAGCAGCAATTGCTCCTCCGATGGCACTGGTGATGTGGTCATACCCAGGCGCTATGTCTGTGACAATTGGCCCTAGAACATAAAATGGTGCTCCATGGCACAGCCTTTTTTGAATGATCATATTTGCTTCAATCTCATTGATTGCCATATGTCCGGGTCCTTCTATCATAACTTGGACATTTTTTTTCCAGGCTTCCTGGGTTAATTCCCCTAAAACTATCAGTTCTTCTATCTGTGAGGGATCCGTTGAATCATGAATGCTGCCTGGCCTGCAAGCATCGCCAAGACTTATGGTAACATCGTATTTATTGCATATTGCAAGGACCTTATCGAAATGCTCATAGAAGGGATTTTCATTGCCGGTTAACTCCATCCAGGCGAAAAGAAGAGAACCGCCTCTTGATACAATATTTGTCAGCCGGCCGCTTTTCTTAAATCTTTCTGCTGTTGCCCTGTTTATGCCGGCATGGATAGTCATAAAATCAACGCCATCTTCAGCGTGGCTTAACACTACTTCCAAGAATTCTTCAGCAGATATGGTAGCAAGGTCTTTATCATAGAACCCTACAGCATCATATATAGGAACGGTACCGATCATAACAGGGGAAATCCTGATAAGCTCCTGTCGGAAGTCTCTGGTTTTTCCATAAGAGCTAAGATCCATAATGGCGTCCGCACCTAATTCGATAGCCTTTTTTGCTTTATTCATTTCTGTCTCAAAACACTTGCAATCTTTTGAAATCCCTAGATTAACATTAATTTTAGTCATAAGCCCTTGACCGATCCCAGCCGGTTTTAAATTCGTATGGTTTTTGTTTGCTGGAATAGCTATTTTTCCTTGGGCAACCAAAGATAATAGATCATGAAAGTCTCTGCCTTCATTTTTTGCTGCAGATTTCAGTTGTTCTGTTATTATCCCTTGGCGTGCTGCTTCCATTTGCGTATTGTAATGCATAAGATCCTCCGTGTTTATAGAATTTTTTAGAGCCAGACCTTGGTTAACCTTGAGAAGCCTGAAAAGCACAAACGACAAAATCATCCTCCTTGCATGATAATAAAAATAAATAAGCTTACCCGTATGGATAAGCCAAAATAACATGCTTTTCATTCTCCCTACGGTGGTACTAACCACATCAGGTTCAAAGGGTTAAGAAATATTTCTTTCTCAGCCTTACGGCACCCCCAAGACTATTCAGTTATTTAAATTATAACATTCTAAAAATGATGTGTAAACAATCTTTCTAATGGGATATATGTTCCAGTCCTTGAGTTAATATGCGATACACATGATCATCATCCAAGGAATAAATACTCATTTTTCCTTCTTTCCGTACTTTAACCAATTTATTCTGCCGGAGAATTCTTAACTGATGCGATACGGCCGATTGGCTCATATCTAAGAGATCGGCCAGTTCATTGACATAGAGTTCGTTATCTAATAGTGAAAATAAGATTCGTATTCTGGAAAAATCACCGAACACTTTATAGAAGTCTGCTAATTCTAAGGATAATTGCTCACTAGGCAAATCACTTTGAGTTTTTTGAGATCCGGGCGGCCGAAAGACAGACATCCAATATACCTCCCAAACACGGTAAATGTAATAAAAATAATTAGTATTATACATATGTGCATATGCACATATGTATAATACTAATTATTAATAGACTTCGTCAATGCCTTTTAAGCAAAGAGTTCACTATTTTCGTTCAAATCGCAAAAAACCGGAAAGAATTTCCCTAAACTGAGACCATAAAATACCGGCTAAAAAGAATAACCCGACAAAGCCCATAACTGGATAGACGGTAGAAATTACTCTGGCGAAACCCAGCCGAGCAGCAAAGAGAGCACCTACACATGCTGATCCTGCCCAAATCATCTTATGAATTTTGGTAAAAGCGACTCTCGCAGTAAATCCATAGAGTATACTTACAGCGGTTGTGTAAATTTCCAAAAGAAGAATGAAACCGTAGCCATAGGCTAGGAGCGGATTTAACCGGGATGCCAGAAATATCATGGGGACCTGGAAGGGAAGAATTTCCGGAACACGGCTGATGATAGCCAGATTGATTGCGAGAATTCCAATTCCCAAACCTAAGCCGCCAAGGAGGGCACCCCAAAAGAGACTTCGATGGTTCCTGGCCTCAACCCCTAAAGGGGATAGAATTGCAACGGCCAATAAAATATTGTAGGAGATGTAGAGCAAGGCAGAAAAAGGCCATTTTGCAGGGACTGCGGATTGAAGAGACTCCAGGAATACAACCTTTTGCAAGGAGATAGGATCTTGAACAATTGAAAAGACAGTTACCCCGAAAACAGCAAGTAATAAGAAAGGCACGACAAACCCGATTGCTTTAATAACGTTGTTGATACCAGAAATAACCGTAAGAAATGATAATAGAATTACAGCCAAACTGCCGTAAACAGGCGGAAAGCCGAGTTGTTCCTCGGCGACTGCCCCAGAGCCAGCCGCCATTACCACTAATACACCGAGAAAACTGAATGTGATAAACCAATCCATAAAAATACCCAGTTTCCGTCCGCATATAAACTTTACCAACTCCAAATGGGAATCGGACTTTAAGTCCCGGGATATTCGCATAATAACAGATCCAAAATAACAGAAGAGAATTGTAACAACTGCGATGCCAATAAACCCGGACCTGCCAAAGAAACTGAAAAACTGAAGGACCTCCTGGCCGGTAGCAAATCCTGCCCCTACTACAGTCCCGATAAAAGCTGCCGCAACAGCCAAGGTCGATAATTGTCTAGTACTTTTCATTCCCTTACCTACTTTCCCGGAGAAGGAATAATAAACCTCAGTAAAGTATAGTTAATCAAGTGCGAAAAAATACTTTAGCAGCGGTAAGAATGCCAAGAATTTCTTTGAATTAAGTTCAGGATCATGCAGAATTTGTAATTTTAGTGTAGAATAAGAATAAGTCTGCAATATAATATGTTGCTTCCCGGAGGTAAAAAGATGTCGGCACAAAGCAAAAGACTCTATGCGATTATTATCATTACAGTTTTTAGTATCATTATTGTTACTGGTTTAGGTAACTACCGTGCCAAACAACTTGCCGTAAGTTTAGCAGGAGACAGGGTCACAGTGGCCATCTCGAATACGGTAAAAGGTTTGGATCCGGAAAAAATGAAGGAAGTGATCAAAACAGTAGATGAACATCATCCGTATTATGCAGAGATACGTAAGACACTGATTGATGACCGTAAAGAGTATGGCCTCAAAGACATCTGCATCTTATATAAAGATCAAACCGAAGGCAAATGGTTCTATGTGGCAGATGGCAGGGAAGATGGCGATCCTATGCATACCCCTCTCGGTAAAATAGAAAAAAGTGCTTCAGCTTCGGTAGAGAACACGCTTAAGGGGAAAACAGTTCAAGGGGAGCATCATGTTACGGCCGGGGGCACGCTTGTTTCTAGTTACCAGGAAATCAAAGATAAAAACGGCAAGATTTTTGCCGTACTGGCCGGAGATTTGGATGCCGGCGAATTAACTCAATTTCTTTATCTGACTGGTTATGTTCAAATTGGCATCCTTGCTGCAGCTTTGTCCTTAATCGGCATAATTGTTTTTTGGGCTAAGAAGAAAACAGGAGAATAATATTAAGAATCTTAAATAAAAAAGAATGAGAGAATCCTTCCCCGGAAATATTAGGTAAGAGGAAGCATATATATTTCCGGGGAGGGATTATTTTGTTGGAACAATACTATGTTGAGGTAGGCACGGCCAATTATAAAGAAGACCTTTTTGAAAAGCTTAGTGACCTGCGCAACAAAGAAGGGCTCCCTATCGAATTTAGTGAGATAAAAAATAGTGCGACATATCTTGTGCGGTGTGCTTACTCCAATTTAAGGGGAAAACAGGATCAGAACAGGTTAACGGTAAGGATATACAATTATTATTTTGCCCGTTCTCTGGCAGAAATCATTTTTCAGGGGTGGGAAGGGCATTTCATTAAAAAAATTCTGAGAAAAGAATATAATATGAATCAAAACGATATTGAAGAGATTCTCAGTAATGCTTGGAAAAGCTTAAATTGCGAAGAAAAAACTTATTTGCCGGAGACAAGAAAGCATGTCCTTATTAAATCCATATTGGAATTCTTAGATTCCCATAAAAGGTTTGATATAGAGGGGTTTATGAATTTCAGGGCGGAACAATATAAGAGGGAACTCAGGAAACACATTGCCCGGGCAGTCAATGAATACGCTTTGGAACAGGAGCATGAAGGTTTTGTGCGTCTCTTAAAACGCTTCTTAGATTCTCAGCATAGCATTTATAAAACGATACATCTTGTGATCGAAAAAAAGGGTGAAATACAATTTTTTGATGATAGGGGCAGAAATATCAGCGAAGAGTGCTTAGAAGAAAATCGCTCATTTTTACAAGAATCAACACGAGAGGCAGTTGCAAACGACCGAAAAAATCATTTTGAACTATATGATGATTTTTTAATCAGTGCTATCTTGAAATTCACCCCAAGGCGTATAATAATTCATATGGTTTCTGAATGCTGCCGCGAGATGATTCAAATGATCAGCGAAGTTTTTGAGGACAGGATCAGTTTTTGTCAGGGTTGTTCTATGTGCAGGGAGAAGAATTGACAACTTCTTATAAGTGGTATAATCTATTAATGATCGCTATAGATGTTAAAACGTTGATTGGGACAGTATTCTGAACAAAACTATTCAGAGAGAAATGCCTGGGCTGAAAGCATTTTTATTAACGTTCAGAAGAAGACCACCCTGGAGTGCTTCGCTGAAACTAAGTAAGCTGGCCGTCTATCCGCGTTAAGGATGATAAGGAGACTGGATTGATGTAAAGAAATGATCCATTCTCAAATTTGGGTGGAACCACGAAATTTCCTCGTCCCATATGGGTAGGGGGGTTTTTTATTTTAATATAATAATAATTATTCTAGGGGTGAAAACCGAATGATTAAAGTGACACTGAAAGACGGCTCAGTTAGAGAAGCCGCGCCTGGGACGACTATCTCGGAATTGGCGGCTTCTATTTCCCAGGGCTTGGCAAGGGCAGCAATTGCAGCTAAGGTCAACGGAAAGGTTAAAGATCTTTCCTACTCTCTAACAGAAGATGCCAGTGTAGAGATTCTCACTTTGGACAACGAAGAAGGCTTGGAAGTGATGCGGCATTCCGCTTCACACCTTCTCGCTCAGGCTGTCAAGAACCTTTTCCCAGGTACGATTCTGGGTATCGGGCCCGCAATTGCCAATGGATTTTACTATGACTTTGATTCCGGACACACCTTTATACCTGAAGACCTGGAAAAAATCGAAAGTGAAATGAAAAGACTCTCCAAACAAGAATATCCTTTTCAATACCAAGAGATTTCCAGGAAAGATGCCTTAGCGTATTTCCAAAACAAACAGGAAAAATACAAAGTGGAATTGATTAACGACCTGCCTGAAGATGCGAGGATCTCTATGTATACTCAGGGAGATTTCACGGATCTCTGCGCTGGGCCTCATGTTCCTTCGACAAAATTTATCAAGGCATTTAAACTTCAAAGTATTGCAGGGGCCTACTGGCGGGGCAGTGAGAAAAATAAAATGCTGCAAAGAATTTACGGTTTGGCCTTTGCAAAATCTTCTGATCTGGAAGACTATATATTCAAACTGGAAGAAGCAAAAAGAAGGGATCACAGAAAGCTTGGCCTGGACCTTGATCTGTTCAGCCTCCACGATGAAGGACCGGGATTTCCTTTCTTCCATCCCAAGGGTATGGTTCTTAGAAATACACTCGAAGATTTCTGGAGAAAGGAACATCAAAAGAGAGGTTATGTTGAGATCAAAACTCCTATCATCCTTAACCAGGGGCTTTGGGAACAATCCGGACACTGGGATCACTATAAAGAAAACATGTATTTTACTGTAATAGATGATCAGCGGTATTGTGTGAAACCCATGAACTGTCCTGGCGGTATGATTATGTACAGGACAAAATTAAGGAGCTACCGTGATCTTCCTATCCGCTGCGGTGAGTTAGGATTGGTCCATAGGCATGAGCTTTCCGGAGCGTTGCACGGTCTGCTCCGGGTACGTAATTTTACCCAGGACGATGCCCACATTTTTATGCTTCCTTCCCAAATCAAGGAGGAAATCATCGGAGTAATCAACCTTGTGGATTATTTCTATCACGTTTTTGGTTTTGAGTATCATGTGGAACTGTCAACCCGTCCCGAAAAATCCATGGGATCAGATGCTGATTGGGAAATGGCCACCAATGCTCTCAAGGAGGCGTTGGACGCGAAAGGGATGGATTATAAAATTAATTCCGGTGACGGTGCCTTTTATGGTCCGAAAATTGATTTTCATCTGAAAGACTGTCTTGGCCGGACCTGGCAGTGCGGCACAATCCAATTGGACTTCCAGATGCCGGAAAAATTCGATTTGACTTACGTTGGAGAAGACGGAGAAAAACATCGTCCCGTTATGATTCACAGGGTGGTATATGGCAGTATTGAAAGATTTATCGCACTGCTTACAGAACATTATGCCGGAGCATTCCCATTATGGCTGGCCCCGGTTCAGGTGCGGATTTTACCTATTAGTGACAGACATAACGCGTATGCAGGGAAAGTTCAAACCTTACTGAAAGAGCAGGATATACGGATCGAGACAGATGACCGCCGGGAAAAAATCAATTATAAGATTAGGGAAGTTCAAACAGAAAAGATTCCCTTCGCCCTTGTTGTGGGTGATAAGGAAGCTGAGGAAGGAACTGTGGCAGTTCGGCGTTACGGTCAGCAAAATACCAATACACTTAAGCTTCAGGATTTTATTGATCTGATGCAAGAAGAAATAAAAAGTAAAAAAGTGATCTTTGAGGGGTAAATAATGGGGTTCGCACCGGCGGACCTCATTTTTCCAAATGCACTAAAGTCCATCTTTTTATTTAAAATTACTTCATGTAAAATAAAGGAGAATCATAGATAAATAGATCCTGATAGCGCTGAATCTTAATGGTTGAATAGGCAGGGATGAAGATGTGTAAAAGAAAGCTGAGTGAATTTAAAATTAGCGAAACTTTCACGGCATTTTTTCTAATCCGAAAAGTTGAAGCTAAGGCAACAGGCGGAGGAAATAAATATTTAGATATCTTATTAGGTGATTCAACCGGGGAAATTGCAGCCCGGATGTGGGATTGTACGCCGGAAGATGAAATCCGATATGTAAGCAACATACTTGTTAAGGTTAAGGGAAGTGTCGTTGAATGGCAGGGTAAAAAACAAATCAAAATAGATAAGATCCGGCCGGTTCTTGAAGAAGATGGGGTGAATATTAAAGAATTTATCCCTGTAGCGCCTCGCGAACCTGAAGAAATGTATGCAGAACTGTATGAATATACGATAAAGATTGGTAACAAAAAGATACGGGAATTGGTCCAATTGATTATTGCTGAATCGGGAGAACGATTATTGACCTGCCCGGCTGCCGTGATGAATCATCACGCTTTGCGTTCAGGACTTTTATATCATACCCTAACCATGCTTCAAGCTGGCGAGAGGCTCTTGGAAGTATATTCTTTTTTAGATAAGGATCTGGTTTTTGCCGGAATCATTCTTCACGATATTGCCAAAACCGATGAAATTAATGCAAACCAATTGGGATTGGCTTCAGAATATACGGTGGAAGGACAACTTCTAGGCCATATTGTTCAAGGAATCAAAAGAATTGAAAAAGCTTCCCGCAGCATTGGTCTGGATGTTGAAACAAGCATTCTTTTAGAGCATATGATTTTATCTCACCATTATGAACCGGAATTCGGCAGCCCCAAAAGACCTATGATACCGGAAGCAGAGCTCCTGCATTATTTGGATATTCTTGATGCAAGGATGTTTGACATGCAAAAAGCACTTAGCGAAGTCCAGAACGGGGAATTCACAGATAAATTATGGGCATTGAACAATAGAAAAATATATAAACGTGAAAGTCAAGAGTAGAAGAACCATAAAGTTTCCGGGAACAGGAGTAAGAGATGTCCAAGAAAAACAAAAAAGATTTCTTCAAAGATATCGTTGCTTTGTCTGCCGCCGTTGTATTAATAGTAAATATGCTTGCCGGGTGTAGTGTAGTGGAGAGGATTACCGGGCAGACCCCGACCGGGGATTTTGGTTCCAATATTCCTAGAATCGGGCTGATAACCGGAGAAGGAGGAGTCACGGATCCCTATTATCAAAAAGCCTGGGACGGGATGCAAGAAGCACAGCGTGAGCTCCAAGCCGGTATCGGGTACGTAAAAATTAAAAGTGATAAAGATTATCCTTCAAGACTTACGGAACTGAGCGAAGATAATTGTGAAATGATTGTTACCTTGGGGCAAAATGCCGTATCCGCAGTGGCAGATGCTGCCAAAAAGAACCCTAAAATTACATATATCTGTCTGGATGGCAGTTTGGACAGTCCTATCCCGGCCAATGTCTTGGGGGTATCGTATAAAATAGAAGAAGCCGCTTTTTTAGCGGGTATTTTAACAGGAAAAATGACAAAGTCCAAAGTTGTTGGGTTCATCTCAGGAGACAATAGTGAGGCTTCACAAAGATATTTTTATGGGTTTAAATCCGGACTAAGGACTGTTGATTCCAGCAGTGAACTGCTTAAAGGGCTAGCGGGAACATTTACTGATAAAGCCAGAGTTGAGAAGATAGCTGTGCGAATGATCAATTCCCAGGCTGATGTGGTATTTAATGTAGCCGGAACGGCAGGGAACAGCATCATTAAAGTCATGAACCAGTACGGGAAATATGCCATAGGATCCGATCTCGATCAGAATTACCTTGCACCCAAGAGGGTAATGACATCCGTAATTAAGTACAATGATAAAGTGTTGTTGGATATCATTAAAAAATTTAAGGACAAACAACTGGTTTTAGGGAAGAACAATATTTATGGACTGGCAGAAGAAGGTGTGGGGTTAGGCGAAACGACTAAAAATATGGTCTCGGATGAACTCTATGAAAAGATAATTCAATATCAGGAGAATATCATTTCGGGGAAAATAAAAGTTCCTGCGGATGAAAACACGTATTTTGAGTATCTGGATAATTAAAGGGTCCTATTTATGGGGAAAATAACTGAGAGACGTGTTCTTTCCTACAAATACCAGAATATCCTTTTCGTCAATAATGGAGTCCGCGCCCGGATCGGCAACAATTTCATCTTTCTTTTTAATTGCCAGTACACTTATCCCATATTTCGCGCGCAGATTCAGGTTCCCGATTGATTTTCCTGCAAATTCCGGGGGAGTAACTACCTCGATAATACTGTAATCCGGGGAGAGCTCAATGAAGTCAAGGATGTTCTCGCTGACAAGATGATAAGCTATTCTAATCCCCATATCTTTTTCAGGATAGACTACTTTGTCGGCTCCTACTTTTGCTAATACTTTTCCGTGCATACTATTTTTCGCCTTGGAAATAACATATTTTACGCCAATTTCTTTAAGGATAACGGTAACCAGGATATTGGCTTGAATATCATCTCCCATTGCCACAATGACGACATCGAAGTTCCTTATTCCTAACGCTTTCAGCGCATTCTCATCCAGAGCATCCACTTGAACAGCGTGCGTAACTTCATTAGCGATAGCCTGAACCTGCTGTTCAGAGCTGTCTATTGCCAAGACATCATAACCTAAAGAACTTAAGGTCACAGCCACACTCGAGCCGAATCTTCCTAATCCGATTACGGCAAATTGCCTGTTTTTCATAAAATGGTGCCTCCTAACCAATGATAATTTTATCTTCTGGATACTTAATATGAGACATTGGGGTGTGTTTTTTATTCTTGAGGGAAATCGCTAAGGCAACAGTTACTAATCCGACTCTTCCAAAGTACATGGTTAAAATAATAAATATTTTTCCGATTACGCTTAAGGATGGTGTTAATCCCATTGTGAGCCCTACGGTGCCGAAAGCTGAAACGATTTCAAATAAGATTGAAAGTAAACCTGTCGTTTCAGTTCGCAAGAGGACTATAATAACGGTAACCACCCAAATCAAAGCTAAAATTGTTATAGCAAAGGATTTACGGATTGTGTTGTGAGGCAGTGTTCTTTCTTTAGTGACAACATTTTCGTTTCCCTTTAACACGCTAACGATGCAAAGGATAACGGATAAAAAAGTCGTAGTTTTGATTCCTCCCCCGGTTGACCCCGGTGAAGCTCCTATAAACATCAGTATAATCATAAAGAAAAGTGTAGACGGATTAAAATCCGCTATTTGAAGGGTACTAAAACCGGCTGTCCTAGGAGCAACGGACTGGAACAAAGATGCCAAGATCTTAGTGTACCAATCCAGATCTCCAATCGTTTTCTGGTTATTCATTTCATTGAACAGGATAAATATAAAACTTATGACAATCAAAAGAAAAGTGGTTTGTAAGACTAGACGGGAGTGAAGATTAAGTTTTCCGCCTCTTTTTTGATAAATATCAACCAAGACAGTAAAGCCAAGCCCCCCCGCTATAATTAAAGACATAATAGTTAAATTGACTATCAAATCATTGGTTTGAGCTGTTAGACTTCGAAATCCCCCATACAAATCAAAACCGGCATTGTTGAAGGCAGAGATAGAATGAAAGATAGCATAATATGCGCCTTTGCTTATTCCCATTTTATGATACCATCTGAGAAAAAGGAGCAGAGCCCCCATTCCTTCTATAGCAAAGGAGAAGATAAGAACGGATTTCACCAGTCGTACGATACCTTCTAAGGAAAGTTGGTTAAAGGATTCCTGCAGTATAATCCTTTGTCTTAAATTGATTTTTCGGCCAAGCAGGATTGCAAAGAGGGTTGCAAAAGACATAAAACCTAAACCACCAATTTGAATGAGACATAAAATAACGATCTCGCCAAAAAATGAATAGTGATCGGCAGTGTCTACAACTACCAGCCCCGTTACACATAAGGCTGACGTTGCGGTAAATACCGCATCCAAATACGGGGTTCCCGAATAGTTTTCAGTTGCTATCGGAAGGCTTAGCAAAGCACCGCCTAATAATATGAGCAATGCAAACCCGATTGCCAGAATACGAGCAGGAGACATGCTGCTAGTCATAAGAAGACTTCTGCTATTGGCTTTTTGGCTGTTGAGTAATATTTTTATTTCTGACATAGCTACCTTCTTTTAATGGCATTTTTAAGATGCAATATATTTTAATTTTTATAAAGCAAAGATAAGTATCTATTTCTCAAGATGGAGTATCCCAGTTTGATTCCACAAAAAAAAATGATTATCCTGCATATCGGATTATCCATCCAAAGTTTAAGAGTATGTGTCGGAAAAGCTTATTAATTATTATAAGGTGCATAAAGAGACATATAAATAGCATTAGGTAAAATTGACAAAATTATTTGTTATAAACGTAGGAAAGAGGATCAAAATATTGACAATTTTTATATAAATAGATATAATAATTGTGCTAAGTAGAAGCCATCCGCTTCTCACCTCATAACTAATTGTTCATGAGGTAAAAGTGAGTTTTTTCCGGATTATGGCAATGCTCATTTTGTTTTTTGAGGAAGACGGGTGGAGAACCCGTCTTTTAGTATTTTTGGAGGTGATTCCTTATTAACAAAGATTTACGGATTAATGAAGAAATCCGGGCTCGGGAGGTTCGACTTGTAAGTGAAGAAGGAGAACAACTCGGGATTGTTCCTCTTAAAGAAGCTATGCGTATTTCTTTAGAAAAGACTCTTGACTTAGTTGAAATTGCGCCGACGGCAAAGCCGCCTGTGTGCAAGCTGATGGATTACGGGAAGTATAAATACGAGCAGACCAAGCGGGACAAGGAAGCACGTAAAAAGCAAAAAGTTGTGGAAATTAAAGAAGTCAAACTGCGTCCCAATATTGAAAGCCATGATTTTTTGACCAAGGCAAAAAATGCTCAACGTTTTCTGAGTGACGGAGATAAAGTGAAAGTTACAATCATGTTCAGGGGCAGGGAGATTACTCATCCTGATCAGGGTAGACTATTATGTCTCCGTTTGGCAGAGCTTCTTGGCCAAGAAGCTGTAATGGAACGTGAGCCCAAAGTTGAAGGTCGGAATATGGTTATGATTCTTACTCCTGCTGCAAATAAACACGACTAAAAGGAAAAGGGGGTTACCCGTATGCCAAAAATGAAAACACACCGCGGAGCTGCAAAGCGCCTTAAAAAAACAGGCACCGGTAAAATTGTCCGCTACCATGCTTATAAAAGTCATATTTTAGAAAAGAAATCGCCAAAACGCAAACGCAACCTTCGGAAGTCAGCAGTAATGCATAAATCCGATGTTAAGCGCATTGAACGTCTCATTGCCTACGTGAAATAAGAAAGTCCGAGAGACTGCAAGTATGATAATAACTCTTGAAGGAGGTCTTTAAGATGGCCCGTGTAAAAAGAGGCGTTAGGGCGCATGAACGCCATAAAAAAATACTCAAATTAGCAAGAGGATATAGAGGCCGTAAAAGTAAACTGTTTAAAATGGCTAAACAGCAAGTTGTTCGTTCTATGGCCTTTGCCTATGCCCATCGCAAACAAAGAAGACGTGATTTCCGTAAGCTTTGGATTACCAGAATTAATGCTGCAGCAAGAATGAATAACATGACATATAACAAATTGATGTATGGCTTAAAACTGGCCGGAGTGAATATCAACCGTAAGATATTGGCAGATGTTGCCGTGAATGACCCTGCAGCCTTCACAAAGATTGTTGAGACTGCAAAGGAAAGAATTGAGAACGGAAATGCTAACGCTCAGGCTAACGCTCAGGCTAACGCCTAAATGCTTTATAATAACAACGGAGTTCGATCTTTTATGCAAGGATCGGACTCTTCTTTGCACCAGGGGGAATCTTTATGATTATATCTTTACAGAATGAACAGGTGAAACATGTCGTATCCCTTCATCATAATAAGGGACGGAAAGATTCCGGGGAGTATCTCATTGAAGGCAAGCGGTTTGTCAATGAGGCATTTTTGAGAAAAGCTTCCATCAAAAAGATTTATTATATGCTGCCCATTATCCAAGACAAAACGGTTGAAGCAGCGGGACTCGTAGAACTCGCTGTCTCCTTGGGGATTCCGGCCGAAGAAGTATCCGAAAATGTGATGAAAAAGATGAGTGCAACTGAAGAACCCCAAGGGATTTTGGCTATCGTTAATAAAATAAAATTCTTTTGGTCGGATATCAGGACAGAAGATCACTCGCTTATTCTCATCGTAGATGGCGTACAAGACCCTGGTAATTTGGGTACAATTCTGAGAACTGCCCTGGCTGCAGATGTAAAACAAGTTATTCTAACAAAAGGAACAGTCGACCCATACAACCCTAAAGTATTGCGCAGCACCATGGGTGCTATTTTTTCGCAGATTATTTTAACGGAAAAGACCCCTGAAGAAGTGGTAAATTATTGCTCGGACCAGCATATCACCTTAGCTGTATCTACCATGGCAGGAGATACTATTTTCGGAGAAAAGACATGTGATAATTATCCTTTGGCTTTAGTTATAGGAAATGAAGCATTTGGCCCGTCAGAATATTTTTTGAAAAAGGCAATTAAGAAATATTCGATTCCAATGTTTAACAACGTAGAATCTTTGAATGTGGCAATGGCTGCCGGAATATTCCTTTATGAATTGAGAAGACAAGTACGATTCTTGTAAATTTAACAGGTCAATGTTATAATTCTGATCAGGCGAAATAACATGTTTTGTTTTGAACCAAAGCCGAAGAAAGGTGGGCTTCGCTTGTCGATTGACGATTACTTTTGGAAAGCCTTTGAGGCCACCGGTTCTCCACAACTTTATCTGCTTTACAAAAACAATATGAAATCTAGTGGCAATGATCGGGACAAAAGGCATGCCGACGTTTAAGGAAGGATCGATCTCAGACTGAAAATCGACCAGGAAGGCAGCCACCTCAAAAGGGAGTCTTGAGGTTAAATTTCATCCCGGGAGTTAACCGGTTAGCAGCCGTTACCAGCTAATCTAAGAGTGACCTTTTCCAGGTCAAATTAGGGTGGTACCGCGGGAGTAAATACTCTCGTCCCTGTAGGGACGAGAGTTTTTGTTTGCTTATTGGATGGATCAGCCTCATCAATGATACCGAAAATCGAAAGGGCGATTGAAGAATGAAGGATGTAATTGGGAAAGTCAAAAAAGAGACATTGGAACAACTAGAAAAGATTAATGGCATGGAAGAACTCCACGAACTGAAAGTCAGAGTAATGGGGAAGAAAGGAACGCTTACATCTCTTCTGAAACAGATGGGCGGTTTAAGTCCTGAGGAAAGGCCGCTGATGGGTCAAATGATCAATGAAGTCCGTTCCCGCTTGGAAGAGGAATGGGATGCCAAAGCTAAGGAATTGGAGAAAGGTGCTCTCGCGAAGCGGCTGCAGGAGGAGCGAATTGATATTTCCCTGCCGGGTTATTATCTTGCCAAAGGGCACCAACATCCGTTAAGTAAAGTGATAGAGGAAATCGAGGATATCTTTCTCGGGATGGGTTTTACCATAGCGGAGGGGCCGGAAATAGAAACGGATTATTATAACTTTGAAGCTTTAAACTTACCCAAAGACCACCCCGCCAGGGATATGCAGGATACTTTCTTTATTACAGAGGACATCCTTCTCCGGACACAGACTTCACCTGTTCAGATCCGGACCATGGAAAAGATGAAGCCCCAGCTTCCCGTAAAAATTATTGCTCCGGGAAAAGTCTTTCGTAATGATGACGATGCAACACATTCCCCTATGTTCCATCAAGTGGAGGGTTTAATGGTTGATAAAGGTGTTAGAATGTCTGATCTAAAGGGAATTCTCCTGTATTTTTCCAGACAGATGTTCGGAGAATCCCGGGAAATTCGTTTAAGACCGAGTTTCTTTCCCTTTACCGAACCCAGTGCCGAAGTGGATGTATCTTGCATGCTTTGCGGCGGGGAAGGCTGCAGACTCTGTAAAGGTACCGGGTGGATTGAGATCCTTGGATCGGGAATGGTACATCCCCGTGTTTTGGAAATGGGAGGATATGACTCCGCAGAAGTTACCGGATTTGCTTTCGGCATGGGCGTGGAAAGAATCGCTATGCTGAAATACGGGATTGAAGATATGAGATTATTGTTTGATAACGATATTCGTTTTTTGGAGCAGTTTTAACCGATTTTTGATTATTAAGCTGTTATTCATTGGATTGATAGAATAGGACTTCTAGAATAGTTGCGTTTATTGCAGATTGGGAGGGTTCCATCGTGAGAGTAAGCATGAAATGGTTGAAAGAATTTATTGATATTGATCTTGGTCCTGAAGAATTGGCTGAAACTTTAACCCGGGGCGGTATCGAGGTTGGCGGGGTGGAATACCTCGAAAAAGGATTCAAGGATGTGTTTATCGGCGAGGTTAAAGCAGTTTCCCATCATCCGAATGCGGAAAAGCTGCAGGTCTGCCTTATAGAAATAGGGTCTGAGGAACTTACGATTGTTACGGGTGCAAACAATATTTGGCAAGGAGATAAAGTTCCCGTTGCAGTTCCAGGGGCAGTGCTTCCAGGCGGTAAAGAGATTGTATCCGCAGATTTTCGTGGGGTCACCTCTAACGGGATGTTATGTTCGGATAAAGAACTGGGATTGGAGGCGGTAGGTCTTGACAGGAGTAAAGGGGGCATTTTAATATTGCCTGACGATGCTCCGGTAGGGAAGAGACTCGAAGACTATTTGGAATTAGACGATACTGTATTGGAGCTGGAGCTATATCCCAATCGCCCCGACTGTCTTTCTATGGTAAATGTCGCCCGGGAAGTAGGTACCCTCTTAGGGGTTAAACCATCCGTGTCGGAATGGGCCCAGGGTGAAATGCCGATATGGCCTGAAGATGTTAAACAAAAGGTTGAAATCGAAAATCCGGATCTCTCATGGAGATACGCAGCGTTACTCGTAGACGATGTTGTCATTCAGCCGTCTCCTTTATGGATGCAAAACCGTTTAAGAGCTGCAGGAATTCGGCCGATCAACAATATTGTGGATATCACTAACTATACCATGCTGGAAATGGGTCAACCGCTGCATGCCTTTGACAGAGAAAAACTTTTCGGTACTATCCGCGTCCGAGTGGCAAACGAAGGAGAAAAAATTGTAAGTTTGGATGGTACGGAAAGAAATTTAGAACAGGACATGCTTGTTATTGCTGACGACAGAGGTCCCGTAGCAATCGCCGGTGTCATGGGGGGACTCGAAAGTGAAGTCACTGAAAAAACGACCAAGCTTCTATTTGAATCCGCTCATTTTTTGGGATCAAGCATTCGCCGGACAAGCAGAAAACTGGGTCTCCGTTCGGAATCGTCCAGCCGCTTTGAAAAAGGAGTTAACCCCGATTGGACAGTCCCAACCCTCGGCAGGGTGGCAGAGCTGTTAATGGAATTAGAAGCGGGTGTGCCGATGTCTTTTACAGAAAAGGTTTGTAATTTACCCCCAACAGTTCAAATAAAAATATCCTTAGATCGTGTCAATAAAGTTTTGGGCGTGAATTATTCTTCAAAGGAAATTGAGAGTGTGCTCGATGCCCTGATATTTGTCTATGAACAAAAGCAGGAGGGCATTTTTCAGGTTCACATCCCTTCTTACAGGCAAGATCTAAAAATAGAAGAAGATTTGATTGAAGAGATTGCCAGGGTCATCGGCTATGATAGAATTCCTACAACATTGCCTCAAGGAGCGCAGACTCAAGGGAGAAGGACTCTTGAACAGGCTTTCCGTCTAAAGGTTCGTAAAACCCTAATTAAATGCGGGATGAATGAAGTAGTTTCTTATTCATTTGTCAAGAAGGAAAATGATCTTATATGGGGTTCTGAAATGGGAAATATCTCCTTGCTCAATCCCTTGAGAGAAGAACTTGGAACGATGAGGACCTCTTTGCTTCCGGGATTACTCGAAATTGCCTCCCGTAACAGTGCCCGCAGGAATATGGACCTCTTGCTTTTTGAGATAGGAAATGTCTATTTACCTAAGGAATTGCCTCTGACTGTTTTGCCGGAAGAAGTTATGCTGATTGCCGGTCTCGCGCAGGGAGGAAGCAAAAGGCACTGGCTCGTCCCACAGGCTAAATACGATTTCTATTATGTCAAAGGGATTTTAAATGAAGTGGCTAAGGAAAGCGGAGTGGAACTTGAATACCGGCGAATCGAAGGAAGTAAATATGAGACTTTACTCCATCCGGGCAGGTCTGCAGAAATTTTCTTAAACGGTCATAAGGCCGGCTTCATAGGAGAGTTATATCCGCAATTGGACGAGGAATGGGGTCTTCAAAGGCCTGTTCTCTTCGAGCTGAATTTTCCCGCACTGTTCAGGAAAGCTAATCTTTCTGTCATTGCGAAATCCTATCCCCGTTTTCCGGCTATCCAGAGAGATTTAGCTGTTGTAATTCCGCTGGAAATCCCGTCAGAAAATATTCAGAGAAGGATCTTTGAATTAGGCGGCGAGCTCCTTAAAGAAGTGGAAATCTTTGACGTCTATCAGGGACATCCCGTTCCCCAGGGACACAAGAGCCTGGCGGTAACCATGCGCTATCAATCCGCTGAAAAGACATTAAAAGATGAAGAAGTGAATGCCCTCAATTCGCATATCCTGGCAGGGATACAGCAGGAATTCGGCGCTGAATGGCGAAAGTAGTATGAGTTGTTTTTTGAAAATCAAAATGTGATAGATATGACCTGGGAGTGAGGGAAGAGTGTGAGTTGGGAAGAACAAAAAATCTCGGTGCAAATATTTGGGGAACTTCATGTCATCCGGGGTAAAGGTTCTGAAGAATATATTAAGGGGCTGGCTGCTGATGTGGATAAAAGGATGCGTGATATCGCACTCAAATTTCCTCGTTTGGCTGCCCATCAGGTAGCGACGCTCGCGGCCCTTAATCTTGCCGATGAACTTTCAAAGATTAAAGAGGAACAAAGAACCGTAATGGATTTGTTGGGGGAAAACGAAAAAATCTAGTGGCTTACCGGGAAGATAATCAACACAGAAAAGGTATCGCAAAACTGCTAAAAGTAGTAAACGATACTTTTTTTATGATTTCCGTTTTTAAAAAATCATCTTGAGGCAGAATGTAAACTGTAAAAGAATTTGTTTTATAGCCAAGTCGCATTCTTCTATTTTGTAATCAAAATGTACATTAAATATATATTATGAGAGATCACGGGATTTTTATGTAGAGAAGTTGTATTTCCCATTGATGGGTTCAGTTTTTGCGCTATGGAGGGTGGAATCCGCCGAAAGGGGCTATACCATTGCGGAGATCTGCTTGGTTAAAAGGAAACTATAGGTTCTGTTTTTTTGCGAATTATCCATATTTTTGTTACAATAAATAGCTAAGGTCTTGAAAATATCCAATATAGGATAACTATTCTTCGGCGAAGTATGGAGGTGTTCGTATTGAAAGCGGTTATTACCGGAGTAGGGATGGACAAAGTAGGAATTTTTTACCGGGTTACACAGATTTTAGCTGAAAAAAACGTCAATGTGGAAGATATCAGTCAAACAATCCTTCAGGGTTATTTTACTATGATGATGTTAGTGGATCTTTCCCGGATGACCTGTGATTTTAGTCAGTTGAAAGATCAATTGGAGAGTCTTGAAAAGGAGATAGGTCTTTCGGTAAGAATTCAAAGGGAAGAAATTTTCAACTACATGCAAAGTATATAGCGGGTGGGGGATAAAAGAAGATAGGACAGGTGGATATATGGTACTCAATAATAATATTTATGAAACAATACGAATGATAGAAAAAGAAAAATTGGATATCCGTACGATTACTATGGGTATTTCTCTTATGGATTGTATTAATTCTTCTGCCGGAGAGGCTTGCAGGAGAATTTATGATAAAATAACCCGCTTTGCCTGCGATCTTGTTAAAGTTGGAAACGAAATTGAAAATGAATATGGAATACCGATTATTAATAAGAGAATATCGGTAACTCCGATAGCCCTTATTGCAGCTGCCAGCGGAGAAGATCATTACGGTGAATACGCCAAAGCCTTAGATGATGCAGCTAAAGAAGTGGGTGTTAATTTTATCGGGGGTTTTTCCGCTTTAGTTCATAAAGGGTTTGCTAAAGGAGATAAAATCTTAATTGAATCAATTCCTTCGGCACTTCAGGAAACAGAGAGGGTTTGTTCTTCCGTCAATGTGGCGAATTCTAAAGCAGGCATCAACATGGATGCGGTCAAATTAATGGGGAAAATCATTAAACAGACTGCTTATTTGACCAGGGACAGGGATTCATTGGGATGTGCCAAACTGGTTGTTTTCGCCAACGCAGTGGAAGATA
The DNA here is from genome assembly GCA_001515265.1 of Candidatus Dichloromethanomonas elyunquensis. Classification (GTDB taxonomy): domain Bacteria; phylum Bacillota; class Desulfitobacteriia; order Desulfitobacteriales; family Syntrophobotulaceae; genus Dichloromethanomonas; species Dichloromethanomonas elyunquensis. The sequence goes on along the minus strand of LNDB01000016.1, from coordinate 11,582 downwards.
ATCCGTTTATGGCAGGAGCATACCATGGAGCGGGCGAGCCGGAAACTGTGATTAACGTGGGGGTTAGCGGCCCTGGAGTCGTCAAGTGTGCTCTGGAAAAAGTCAAAGGAGAACCTCTGCAGATTGTTGCGGAGAATATCAAAAAGACTGCTTTTAAGATCACCAGGGCAGGACAATTGGTGGGGAATGAAGTTTCTAAGAGGTTAGGCATCCCGTTCGGAATATTGGATTTATCCTTGGCACCCACTCCGGCAATTGGAGACAGCGTGGCCCGGATTCTTGAAGAGATGGGATTAGAAGCTTGCGGGGCCCACGGAACTACTGCTGCTTTAGCACTCCTCAATGACGCAGTCAAAAAGGGAGGAATTATGGCCTCTTCCTCTGTGGGAGGATTAAGCGGTGCTTTTATCCCTGTAAGTGAAGACGAAGGAATGATAGCCGCTGTGAAAAACGGTGCCTTGACCTTTGACAAATTGGAAGCGATGACCAGTGTCTGTTCAGTGGGTTTGGATATGATCGCGATCCCCGGGGATACGAGCGAATCCACCATTTCAGCCATAATAGCGGATGAGGCTGCAATCGGTGTCATCAATAACAAAACTACGGCTGTCCGTGTCATTCCCGTTTACGGCAAAAATGTCGGAGATACTGCAGAATTTGGGGGATTGTTGGGGTATGCCCCTATTATGCCGGTAAATCCCTTTAGCGCAGAGGAATTTGTCAACAGGGGCGGAAGGATACCCGCACCGGTCCATAGCTTTAAGAATTAGATTTTAGAAACCGTTGCTGTCCGGAGGAAATAATGCATTTCACCATGATATTCGCGGATGGACTTGGAATGGGAACAAACCGGGATAATCCCTTTATAGAAGCTAATACGCCGAATCTTGACCGGCTTCTTGGAGGCCATTTCCTTTGGGGAGAACGGGAAATCCAACATAACAACTGCCATTTATACTCCGTGGATGCGTTAATGGGGGTACGGGGCATTCCGCAGAGTGCTACCGGACAGACGGCATTATGGACGGGTATCAATGCTGCCAAACATTTAGGGTACCATTTGAATGCCTATCCCAATGAAAAACTAATGGAAATTATCAAAGATCACAGCATCTTTAAACAACTGGCTGATCTCGGGAAAAAAGCGACTTTTGCCAATGCTTTTACCCGTCATTATGAACAGATGATAGAAGAAGGGAGCAGAAGACATTCCGCTTCCACACTTTGCGCACAGGCCGGAGGAGTAAGATTAAAACGCAGGGAAGACTTGCTCGAGGGGAAGGCAATATACCAAGACATTACCAACGAGATTTTCAGGAAGAAGGGAGAAGATGTCCCACTCATTCAACCTTGGGAAGCCGGTGGGAACCTTGCCAAAATGAGCTTAGAACACGATTTTGTTCTATTTGAATACTTTCAAACCGATATCCGCGGCCATAAACGGAACATGCAAGGGGCTATTGCTGTTATCGAAACATTAGACGAATTTCTGGGAGGGTATCTTTCACGAGCTGAATCGATTTCAGCTCATGAGCCTATGGCCTTCATCTTAACAAGCGACCATGGAAATATGGAGGACTTAGCTATGTCTACCCACACCTGTAACAAGGTGCCGGCTCTCTGCTGGTCAAATTTCGAATTTGGGTGGCCTGCCTTCAACAGTATTTTAGATATTACACCGTTTATTGTTCATTTATTTAGTAAGGAGTAAACCCATGACACAAGAAATCTACAAGCCGAGAACGAACAGGATGGAACTTCTTGCTCCGGCAGGCAGCGTTGAAGCGTTTAAGGCCGCTGTAGAGAACGGGGCCGATGCGGTTTATCTTGGCGGGAAGCTTTTCAATGCCAGAGCTTCGGCAGTAAATTTTGCTAAAGACGAACTCAAAAGAGCATTGGCTTATGCCCATGAACGACAAGTAAGGGTTTATGTTACAGTCAATGTCTTGGTTGCCGACCAAGAATTTACGGAGCTTGCAGACTACCTTTACCAACTTTATTCCATGGGCGTCGATGCGCTGATTGTTCAGGATATAGGAGCTGCCCATTTTATCCGGGAAGTTTTGCCGGAGATCAAGCTGCATGCCAGTACCCAGATGACCCAAAATAACAGCTATGGACTGAAGCAATTGGAGAAGATGGGTTTTTCCAGAGTAGTACTGGCGCGGGAAACCACCAAAACCGAGATAGAAGAGCTGGTGCAGTCAACCAAACTGGATATTGAAGTTTTTGGACATGGGGCTCTTTGCATCTGTTATTCCGGGCAGTGCTTGATGTCCAGTTATATCGGAGCCAGAAGCGGCAATCGGGGCAAGTGTGCTCAGCCCTGCAGGCTCGCCTATCAGTTGGTTGACGGTCAGGGGAGGAATTTGCTCTCGGGGAAAAAAATCGGTGAACACCTTTTAAGCCCGAAGGATCTCAATCTTTCTGAAAACCTGGCTGAACTTCAAAGAATAGGTGTCAGCTCCTTAAAAATCGAAGGACGGATGAAAAGACCGGAATATGTTGCCACTGTGATTAGGATTTACCGCAAAGCGCTGGATGCGATGACACTGGAAAACCGCCCCGGGCTTGACCGGAAAGACCGTTATGAACTGGAGCAGATCTTCAACAGGGATTTTACTTCCGGTTATTTTTATGGTTACCAGGGTGCAGAAATGATGAGTTTCTCCCGTCCCAACAACAGGGGAACAAGGGCCGGCAGGATTTTGGAAGTTAAACCTAACCGCTTAGTACTCAAGCTGGAAAATGTCCTGCATATTGGTGACGGTCTTGAAATATGGACGAATCGCGGACGTGAAGGCGTCACGGCCGGTAAGATGTTCAATACGATGGGAAGACCCATCGACCATGCGGCCGCGGGAGAGAATATCTCTATAGAGTTCACGGGTTCAGCCCGTGTTGGGGACAGAGTCTTCAAAACGTATGATGAGGAACTGATGGAAAAAGCGAGACTCAGTTTTCAGGAAGGAAAAGAGCAGCGGAAACGGCCCCTACGCCTGAAACTGTCGGGGAAAATCGGAAGGAAGCTTCGTTTGGAAGTTTGGGAAAACGGACAGCACACAGCTGTCGAGTCACAAACAGAAGCCCGGGAGGCTGTTCACCGACCACTGGAAGAGGCTTATCTTCTAAAACAGTTAGGCCGTTTAGGAAATACGCCTTTTTACCTGGAAGAATTACAAACGGACTTGGAAGGTAATGTCATCATCCCGGTGAGTGAGATCAATGAATTACGCAGGTTGGCTGTAGAGAAACTCCTTGAACCTTCCAGGAGATTACCGGAATTGAATATAAACACATATCAGGAGCGTCTGCAGCAGTGGAAGAAGCGTTCCATCCAAATTCACGGTAAGGGTGATCCGATAAAATCCAGTCACAATACTCCTTCCAAAGTCCTCACGGCAGCGATTACAGATGTGAAGCTGATGCCGTCCATATTAAAAGCTGGGGCAGACCGCCTTATCCTTGGTGGAGAACACTGGAGGTCCAGACAGGCAATCACGCTCAGCCAACTTCGGGAAATAGTCCAATCCTGTTCTTCGAAAAAAGTAGAACTGATCTGGCGTCTGCCAAGAATTCTGAATGAAGAGCAAAGCCATCGACTATTCAAGGAATTACAGGAGATTTCCACATGGGAGACAAGACCTACGATTATGACGGCCACCCTGGCCGGCATTGAGATGATTCGACAGCTCGATCCAACTTGGCCCTGGGAGACAGATCATTTCTTTCATATCTTTAATCAGGCAGCATTACACTGGGTACTTGCTTCCGGAGGAAAAAGAGCAGCCTTATCCGGTGAACTCAACTATGAACAAATTAAAAGGTTTAACGATAATCCGTCTGTGGAAATGACCGTATTTGGGGACATGGAAATGATGGTAAGTGAATACTGTCCGATTGGCGCAACACTTGGAGAAGGTGCGGGACCCCCCCGTGAAAACTGTGGGGGAGTTTGTCAAACCAAGGATTATTACTTAAAAGACAGGATGTCCTATAACTTTCCGTTGGAAACAGACCGGGAATGCAGGATGCATTTATTTAATGCCAAAAGGCTCAATCTCATGACTGAACTTAATAAGATACGCGATTCCGGGGTCTCCCGCATTCGGCTGGAATTGCACAGGGCCTCTATGGCTCAGGCACCTAGAACAGTACAACTCTTTAAGCGTCTATGGACAGAAACAGGAGAACAGAAGATAATAAGACCAGAAAATATCGAAGCAGCCCAAAAAGAGTTGGAAGCTCTTTACCCGGAAGGCTTTACCAAAGGACATTTTTATAGAGGAGTGCTTACGTAATTGATTGCTTCAGAAAAAGTTTTAGCCAAATTGGATTTCGGAAAAATTAGAGAGAGATTGAGCGCTCACTGTATGCTTCCCCGGGCAAAAGAGCTGGCAGAAAATATTATTCCGATTTCCGACATGCGTTCCGTAAAAATCTTGCTGAGAGAAACTGACGAAGGAAAGATACTGCTTCGGTTGAATCCTTTGTTTTCGGTAAGAGGAGCCAGAGAGATCCGGCCTTATCTGGAGAGGTGTGACCGGGGAGGACTGCTTACGCCTGAAGAATTGCTGGAAGTAAGGGATACTCTGAAAACAGCAAGACAAATCCGGAATACACTTGCGGATACCAGCCAATCCGGTCAGGATCATTACAGTGAACTGTTTACGATAAAAGAAACAGTTGAGGGAATTATTCCTCAGAAGAATATTGAAGATGAGGTTACCCGCTGTATCTCCGAAGATGTAAATATTAATGACCGGGCATCGGAGGAGCTTGCCAGACTGAGGCGTTCCAAGAATACAGTTCAGCAACGGATTAGAGACAGCCTTGATGGGACATTAAAGAATCCCGGCTATCAAAAAATGCTTCAGGATCACGTCATTACGACTAGGGGAGACCGTTATGTGGTACCGATCAAACTAGAGTTTAGTTCAGCTTTCCCCGGAATCGTCCATGACCAGTCGGCGAGCGGGGCGACTGTCTTTATTGAACCATTGGCCGTTGTGCGACTGGGGAATGAATTAAGGGAAATTGTTTTGAAAGAAAACAGGGAAATACAAAAAATACTTCAACAGCTTACGGCTTTAATCGCAGTCAAAGTTGACGAACTTGCCGTTTTATATGAAGCACTTGCCAAACTTGATTTTATTTTGGCTAAAGCCCGTTTAAGCACGGATATGGAAGCAGGGTCACCGCTTATCGTGAATAAACAGGAAATGAAACTAATCAGGGCAAGACACCCGCTTTTAACAGGACCTGTAGTTCCCATAACGGTAGAACTTGGAAATACATATCGTTTCCTGGTCATCACCGGGCCTAATACAGGTGGAAAAACGGTTACCTTAAAAACCATCGGACTGATGTCGGTCATGATGCAATCCGGACTGCATATTCCGGTTGAGAGTGATTCGCGGATGGGGATATTTACCCATATATTCGTTGACATCGGTGATGAGCAAAGCGTTGAACAATCCTTAAGTACTTTTTCGGGGCATATGACCAATATCGTAGATATTATAGAGGAAGCGGACGGAAAATCGCTGGCACTATTCGATGAATTGGGCGCCGGGACAGACCCTGCTGAAGGAGCTGCTCTAGCCATGGCCATTCTCTCTAAACTCTTGAGTCAGGGAAATTGCGGGATTGCGACAACCCATTATGGGACGCTGAAAACATTTGCTTATAATACTCCGGGAGTAGAAAATGCCTCTGTAGAATTTGATCCCGAGTCTTTAAAGCCTACTTACAGATTGCTTACCGGAATACCCGGAAGGAGCAATGCTTTCTCCATTGCTCAAAAACTGGGGTTACATCCCAAAATTTTGGATAAGGCCCGATCTTTCATTTCAGACAGGCAGATGCAGGAAAGCAATCTGTTGGAGAATTTGGAAGATACCCGAAGAGAAATTGAAATTCAAAAAAGAAGGATCGAAGAAGAACAAAAAGCCGCTCAGCTTAAGGTTCAGGAACTAAAACAGAAAAATTTTGAACTGGAAGAAAAATATGAAGAGATCCTTCGCAAGGCCAAAGAAGAAGCGATTGAGATAGTACGAAGGGCAAGGACCGATACGGATGGTATTATCAAAGAAATGAAAGAAGCCCAGAAGAAAGAAAGGCGGGAACAGGACGCAGCAGCCGAGAAAGCCCGCCAAGGGCTGAAAAGGCTCTCTGAAAGTGTCTATGAAGGAGGAAAAAGCCGTAAAGATAAAGGCGGACCAAAACCTTATCAGGTTGAACCGGGTCAAATGGTTTATCTGCCTAGTTTAAGACAAAAAGGCCAGGTATTACAGAAGCCGGATAATAACAATGAAATAGTGGTCCAGGCCGGGATTCTGAAGATAACAGTTCCAATTGCTGAAATCCGGTTAATTGATGAAACCAGAAAACCAGAACATTTTGAAAGGACAATAAAAGGCAGTCTGGGATTAAGTAAAGCAGTTACTCTCCGCAGCGAGATGGATCTGAGGGGAAAGCTTGTGGAAGAAGCGCTTGAACTATTGGATAAATATCTGGACGATGCTGTAATCACCGGAATCAATCAAGTCAGTGTTATCCACGGAAAAGGCACAGGTGCACTGCGTGCCGGGATTCATCAATTCCTGAAAAAACACCCCCATGTAACATCCTATCGTTTAGGGGAATATGGCGAAGGTGATACAGGGGTTACCATCGTAGATCTAAAATAAAAAAACAAGCAGTTTCTCTTTACAGGATAAACTAAAAAGATAATAATATAATAAAAACGACTAAGAAAGGAGTTGCAAGTACCGATGAGTAAAGAGGCCCGCGTCTTTGACCTTGAACAACTGGAGCGCTTTGATAGCCAGGCTCCTCAGAAGATACCCGTTTATCAGACAAATAATACATCAGCGGCTATGTGGTGTCTTGAACCGGGACAGGGAGTGTTTTTACATGTACACCCTAATGCGGATGATGTTTGGATTTGTATAGAGGGGGAGTCCGGTTTGTATTTTGCAGGTAACGGAGAAGAATATACCATTAAAAAAGGAATGGCTATTCTGGCAAATGCAGGACAGACACACGGCATGAAAAATACCGGGACCAATCGGTTTGTCTTTATAGGTGTTTGTGGACCTTCACCTGTAGAGACTATCAAGTTATAATTTTCTATTATTGGGGCTGTGCTGAAACTTAAATAGTTTCAGTACGGCCCCTTCTTTAATCTTTGGACACGGTTTTAATCTGTCACTTCTAAAGCAACTGGATTTGAAGGCGGTCCCACCGTAAAGGAGGCATTATCCACTAAAGCAGCCCAGAAAGTATAGACACCTGGGGCATAACCATTTCCGGATAGATTTAAATGATAGGTAATCGATCTTACGGCATTGTCTTCCGGTTTATAGTTTTCTAAATAAGATAACCCGGGTCTTTTGATATACAACATAGCGGTATATTTATTGGAATCATAGCCTGATACAGGAATTTGGACTTTCGTCGTACGCTGGTCAAAAATAGGAGATCCGACAGACAGCTTAGGAAGATTTGCATTGCCAGGCGGGGGGGATTCCCCAGAGGAAGGTTTAGAACTGGCATCGGATACTTTCTTAGGCATCTTATAGGGCGCTTCATCACTGGGCCAGGTAACGTCATCCGGTCGGCCCTGAGCATTCAGGCATAACTTAATAATGGCATAAGGACTATTATCTGGGGCAACTACATCCGGGTAGCTAGGATCAACTTTTACTTGTACCCAAGCGTTGCTTACACTGGTAGGAACACTGTCAGCAGCACAAATTTCCGTAGCAATAAATTGGGAAGGGGTAAGGCTGCTGGGGAGAAGTCCCGATTTTGTATCAAAGTTAACAGTAGTCAGGCTGTCTGGACGATTGATACTGGATTGAACAGGAAGTCCTTGATGAGCTGCGGTCATAACCTCTTTCCAGATGGTTGTAGGATAACTGCCTCCATAAACCTGATACAAATAATGCCTCTTATCCGGGTCGGAATCATAACCCATCCAGACAACACCGGTATATTTTGGACTGTATCCGGCAAACCAAGCATCGGGATTTCCCGATTTATATCCGTATTTATTTGGGTCCAGGGAAGTGGTACCTGTTTTGCCGCAGATATACCAATCACCCAGTTGGGCTCTAACCCCTGTTCCCGAAGTTACAACGGATCGCAGTAAATCGTTCATCGTATAAGCGGTGGTTTCTTTCATGACTCTTTTTTGGGATACTTTCGTTTCGAGAAGAGATTTACCGTCAGCACTTTGAACTTTAACTACGCTGTAAGGCTCGGTTTTAATTCCGTCATTGGCAAAAGCCCCATACGCAGAAGCCATTTCCAAGGTAGAAACTTCAAAGGTTCCCAGCCCCAGACTTAAGACTTTCTGGTCTTCTGTCAGAGGCAGTCCCAGACTGTTTTTGGCAAATTGCCAGCCGTAATCGATCCCCAAATTAGCTAATAATCGTACTGCATAGACATTTACGGAGTTTCTTACAGCTTCTCGCATTGTAATCAGGCCCTTCCAGCCGGATGCTTCCGTATCGTAGTCTACTGGAGACCATACTCCGCCTGCTCCGTCATCATAATTCACGGGCATATCGTCAAAAACTGTCCCGGGATAATATCCCCCATGTTCCAGGGCAGGTCCGTAAACAACTAAAGGTTTAGCCGTTGAACCAGGCTGCCGTCTGGACTGCCAGGCGCGGTTCAAACCCATGGGGGTATAGTCTCTTCCTCCAACCATGGCTGTAACCGCGCCGGTATCTTGCTCCAGGACAGTCATGGCACCTTGAACCGGTGTATTATCTACACTTTTTGGAAAGTTATCAGGATTGGCAAAAGCTTTTTCTGCTGCATCCTGGATTTTGGAGTCGACAGTCGTATAAATTTTCAATCCGCCGTTATAGATTTGTTCAGGAGTAAAATTATATTTATCCTGCAGTTCGTGGATAACATAATCGACAAAGTAAGGATGCTGCTTGTTTAAGGTAGATATGTCAGGAAGTTTTACTTTGGCCTGTTTGGATTTGACCTGGTCAACAAAAGTAAAAGGCTCATCTTTATATTTTTCATACTGATCAGCAGTAATAAGCCCATTATCTTTCATAATTCCCAAGACTACCGTGCGTCTTTTCTTGGCTTTATCAGGATTTAGATAAGGATCATAGGCACTGGGGGCTTGGGGCAGTCCGGCTAAAAGGGCAACCTCCGCAGGATCAAGATCTTTTAACTCTTTGCCAAAATAGGTCTGGGCTGCGGTCCTGATACCAAATGAGGATTCTCCTAAAAATATTCTATTTAAATACAAAGTTAAAATCTCATCTTTGGTATATGTACGTTCAATCTGAATCGCCAGGACCAGTTCTTGAATTTTCCTGCTTAATTGTTTGGAAGTGGGATTTTCTATAAAAGCATTTCTAGCGAGCTGGATCGTAATGGTACTGCCGCCCTCAACCACTTCTCCGGCTACCAGGTTATTTAGAGCGGATTTAATGATACGAATAGGGTCGGCACCGAAGTGTTCATAAAACCTTTTGTCTTCAACATCGATAAAAGTATCTTTGACCAACTTTGGGATATCTTCATAATTCACCAGAAGACGGTTTTCGGATGCGTGCAACTGAGCAATCATGGTACCTTTATTATCGTAGACAACGGAAGATTGTTTCTGGTCGGTAAGAAGACTTGGGTCCCAATGGGGAGTTCCGATTACTGCACTAATCGTATACACTCCCAGTGCTACAGATGAGAAGATAAAGATTGCCAGCACAACGGTTAAAAATGTTTTCAATGACATTGTATTGTTTCTTTTTTTCATAACGGGCGGAATCCTTCTGTTTTTCTGTTCCTGATTCCGGTTTCCGGAACTGGTGTTGTTGGCCATTTTTGCGCCTCCTGTTTAAGGGCCTTCATTAAAAAATAATTGTTCAAAATATTATATCATATTTTACATAGGGCAAAAACAGTATGCTTTCGTTTAAAGGTTGATATAAAATTTAGTTAACTTTATAATAGAAGCTATAGATTTTTAAAAATGTTATCAATCGTGAAGGGATGTTAGGCTTGATTACTTTAGAACAAGAAATTAATCGACAGATGGAGATTTTAAAAACGGGGGCTGCCGAGATTATCCCTGAGGAGGAGCTTAGAGAGAAAATCAGGCAGTCAATTGTTAACAATAAACCTTTAATTGTAAAACTAGGACTTGACCCTACGGCTCCTGACATTCATCTCGGACATACGGTTCCGCTGCAAAAGATGAGACAGTTTCAGGACTTGGGGCATCAGGCGGTAATTATTATCGGCGATTTCACCGGTCGAATTGGAGATCCTACCGGTAAATCCGAAACACGTAAACCACTTACGGAGGAAGAGCTGCACCGCAATGCAGAGACCTATAAGCAACAGATTTTTAAGATTTTGGACCCTGAAAGAACCCGAATTGAATTTAATGCCTCGTGGTTATCCGAATTGAATTTTGAAGATGTGATTCGATTAGCTTCGACCTGTACCGTTGCAAGAATGCTGGAACGGGACGATTTTGCGAAAAGGTATGCGGAAGAAAGACCTATCGGCATTCATGAATTCTTTTATCCGCTCATGCAGGGTTATGACTCGGTAGCTTTGAACAGTGATGTGGAGCTGGGCGGTACTGACCAGAAATTCAATCTGCTCATGGGGAGAACCTTACAAAAAGATTTTGGGCAATCCCCCCAAGTTGCTTTGACAACCCCTATCTTGGAGGGGCTTGACGGTGTCCATAAAATGAGCAAAAGCCTGGGAAACTATATTGGCGTTTATGAAAACGCAAGGGATATGTTTGGAAAAACCATGTCTATTCCGGATGAGTTAATGATTCGTTATTTTGAACTTGTCACAAAAGTGCCGGTTGAGGAAATCCGCAAACTCGAAAAAAGCTTGTCTGAAGAAAAGATTCATCCAAGGGATTTGAAAATGAGACTGGGATGGGAAATTGTCCGTATTTATCACGGTAACGAAGAAGCGAATTACGCTAAAGAAGAATTTATTAAAATGTTTCAGAAGAAAGAAGCTCCGGATGAAATGCCGGAATACAGCTTACAGCATCTTGGCGCTGAAAAAAATGGACCGATTGAACTTGTTGCCTTACTGATCCAGACATCTCTTGCGGTCAGCCGGGGTGAGGCGCGCAGGCTAATTGAACAGGGCGGCGTGAAGTGCAATGATGAAAAAATTTCCGATCCGCAAGCGTTTATCACACTCACTCCCGGGGATATCATAAAGGCCGGGAAAAGGAAGTTTATTCGGATAATACTCTGATATTTTTTGTTTATAAATTCATAATGAGATATTCTGAAAAATACCGTATCACGAAATCAAGTGGTACGGTTTCTTGTTGCTAAATTAATTTTATTTACAATACTGGAACGCTTTGTTTTGTCAGGCATATAATACTGTTGACGCTTAATTTCAAAACAGGTATACTTTATAAGTTTGGTTGAACTAAAGTTTCCATATTCATCAACATAATCATTAGTGTCAGTAATTGCCGGAAAATGGAAAAAATAGGTCATGCTTTTAACAAGAAAATCAATAAGAAAATTTTTAATATCCCTGTTGTTTAA
>LNDB01000015.1 GCA_001515265.1 Candidatus Dichloromethanomonas elyunquensis | reverse complement strand
CCAATTCAACCATACTTATTGTGATTGTACTACCTTCATGGCTGCTATTCCATGTGACGGTGTCTTTGACGGTTACTTTACAATAGGACTATCTGTACAAACAAGACATAAAAATCCCTCAACCGGTGAAAGTTGAGGGATTCGGCTATTTTCCTGAAATTAACGTTTAGAGAATTGCGGAGCTTTACGGGCTTTTTTGAGTCCGTATTTGCGACGTTCTTTCATTCGAGGATCACGCGTAAGAAAACCGGCTCGTTTAAGTGCCGGGCGAAGGCTCTCATCCGCTTTCAGGAGAGCTCTGGCGATACCCATCCGAAGTGCACCGGCTTGACCGGTTGTTCCACCGCCGTGAACTCTGGCATAGAGATCATACTTACCAAGAGTTTCAGTAATTTCTAAAGGCTGCTGGACAATCATTTCCAGAGTCTTTTTGCCAAAATACTCATTTAAGCCTCTGTTATTAATGCTATAATTTCCGCTGCCGGCAACGAGTCTTACTCGGGCAACGGCATTCTTTCTTCTTCCTGTTCCTTGATACTGAAGTTGCGCTGCCATGCTTTAACCTCCTTCCAGCCTATTTCATATTCCATACTTCGGGCTTCTGTGCCTGATGAGGATGCTCAGATCCTTTGTATACTTTAAATTTTTTATACATTTGGGCTCCCAGTTTGTTGTGAGGAAGCATACCCTTTACTGCATGTTCCATCGCTTTTTCCGGTGTTTTGGACATGAGTACCCTATAAGTGAGTTCTTTAAGCCCACCGGGATATCCGGAATGCCAACGGTACATCTTGTTGTCAAGTTTCTTACCGGTAAGTAAAGTCTTCTCGACATTTACGATGATCACAAAATCACCTGTATCGACATTCGGTGTAAAGATAGGCTTATGCTTACCTCTGAGCAAACGAGCAGCTTCAGCGGCTACACGTCCTAGAGACACACCCGCAGCGTCTATGACATACCATTTACGTTCCACCTCTTGGGCTTTCGCAAATTGAGTGGTGGTCATTGTTTTTCCCTCCATTTTTGTTGGTCCATTTTAATAGATTAAGACTTACTCTAAAAATTTTATCCAAAATGAGGCTTCCCGTCAACATTTTTAGAACTTACCTCAGTTCTCATGATAATCATAATAGTGCTTCTGCCTGATTCTCTTCAATATCTACGAAAATCCTGCTTGGTGCAACGTGCTCATAATTTACCATCGTCAGAGTCAGTCCTGTGGCAGGAACAGTTTCGCCTGCCTTAGGCCGCTGGCCAGATTCGAGGATCTTGGGAATTTCTCCCGAGAGAATTTTTTCTTTTCCAACATACAGAAGAGTTCCGGCAATGATTCGCACCATGTTGTATAAAAAACCATTGCCGATACAGGTTATTGTAATCAAATTCCCCTGCCGGCTAACCTTACAGTGGGAAAGGGTACGGACAAAACTCTTGGCCGAAGAACCGGCAGCCGCAAACGCTCTAAAATTATGTTTGCCTTCCAAATAAGCTGCGGCTGTCTGCATTTTGAAAACATTAAGCGGAACCGGCTCATGAAGCGTATATAATCTTGTAAAAACGTGTGGAATTCGGCCATTATCGATACGATAATCGTACCTTTTCCATTTTGCGCTCGTCCGGGCGTTAAAATACTCCGGAACATCCCTGGCTTCTAAAATTCTGATATCCAAAGGTAAAAGACTGTTAAGGGCTTTAGGGATCTTTTCCTGAGGTATCCGTGCCGCTGACCGGAAGTTCACAACTTGTCCGGCCGCATGCACCCCCGTATCAGTCCTGCCTGCTGTAACAGCCTTTATTTCTTCGGCAAAAAGCTTTTCCCAGACCCTTTCCAGTTCACCTTGGATTGTCCGTCCATGCTCTTCAGGCTGGCGCTGGAATCCATGGTAGTTTGTACCGTCATAGGCTAGTCGCAGAAGGATGTTACGCATTGATTCACTCCAAAAAGGAAACAAAGTTTGATTAAATTTCAAGTGACTTCTGTGGCATTAGAACGCTAGGCCAGGTTACTTTGCCGGAATAACCTGACCGTTATTTCCGTTTAGTCGACAAGCTCCACCAAAACCATTTCGGCAGCGTCCCCGCGACGATAACCCGATTTCATGATTCTGGTATAGCCTCCTTGCCTGTCAGCATACTTTGGAGCGATGTTATCAAATAACTCTTTTACTACTGTTTCATCCAACAAAAATTCCATCGCCTGTCTTTTCGCAGCAAGATCACCTTGTTTGCCGAGCGTGACCATTTTCTCCGCCAGGGAATTCAATTCTTTGGCTCTTGCTTCCGTAGTTTCAATCCGTCCATGTTTGAGCAAGGACGTTACGATATTTCGCAATGTTGCCTTTCTACGGCTCATATTTATCCCAAGCTTACGATATGCCAACTGTAATCCCCCCTTTAGGTTTAATCTTCTGGAGTACGGAATCCAAGCCCGAGTTCTTTGAGTTTGTTTTCAACTTCTTCCAGTGACTTACGACCGAGATTGCGTACTTTGATCATGTCTTCTTCTGTTCTTTGAGTGAGTTCTTCCACACTGTTGATACCGGCCCGTTTCAAACAATTGTAAGATCTGACGGATAGATCCAATTCTTCAATGGTCATTTCCAGGATCTTATCCTTAGCTTCCTCTTCTTTTTCAACCATAATTTCAACATTTCCAAGGTTATCCGTCAGACCGATAAATAAACGCAGATATTCATTGAGTATTTTTGCTGCCAGGCTTGTAGCCTCTTTTGGCGTAATACTGCCGTTTGACCATACTTCTAAAGTTAATTTGTCAAAGTCTGTCATCATTCCAACACGGGTATCTTCAACTACATAATTCACTTTATAGATCGGAGTGAAAATGGAATCCACCGGGATGACCCCGATCGCATGGTCAGTTTTCTTATTTTTCTCGGCAGATACATAACCACGAGAACGTTCGACAGTCATCTCCATAAAGAGACGTCCGTCTTTATCCAAAGTGGCAATCTTCAAATTCTGATTCAGAATCTCAATATCCGGACCTGTAATAATATCTCCGGCCGTGACAACCCCTTCGCCTTCACATTCCAAACGAAGAACTTTGAGTTCATCCGTATATCCTTTTAAGGCAAGGGATTTAATATTGAGGATGATCTCCGTCACGTCTTCTAAGACTCCTGGAATGGTTGAGAATTCGTGTAGCACCCCTTCAATTTTTACCGATGTAACTGCCGAACCGGGTAGAGAAGAAAGCAAAATACGGCGAAGGGAATTGCCTAATGTAATTCCATATCCTCTCTCCAATGGTTCTATGACGAATTTAGCATAGGTATTATCTTCGGACCGCTCAACACACTCAATATTGGGCTTCTCGATCTCTAGCATCGGAATGCACCTTCTTTCCCGGAAAAGTTTAACGTGAATATTTCTCTACAATAAGATGTTCCTCAATGGGGATCTGAATATCTTCACGGGACGGCAGATGGATAACTGTCCCGGAAATCGTATTGACATCCAGACTGAGCCAAGCAGGAACTGCACGATCTTTAAGAGATTCGGTCATTTCTTTAATTCGATTATTGTCCCTGCTGCTTTCCTTGATAGAGATTACTTCACCGACACTTACGAGATAAGATGCAATATCTACTTGTTTACCGTTTACTGTGATATGGCCATGTGTGACAAATTGGCGCGCTTCAGGTCTTGAAGCTGCAAAACCAAGTCTGTAAACTACATTATCTAAGCGGCGTTCCAGTAAACGAAGAAGGTTTTCTCCGGTCATACCTTGCTGACGGGCGGCTTTGGCAAAGTATCCACGGAATTGTTTCTCCAAAACTCCGTAAATTCTTCTTGCTTTTTGTTTCTCCCTTAATTGAATGCCATACTCAGTTGGTTTCTTGCCTCTGCTTTGTCCGTGCATACCTGGTGCATAAGAACGGCGGTCAATTGCGCATTTATTTGTATAACAACGGTCCCCTTTCAGAAACAGTTTCAGTCCTTCACGCCTGCACAGACGACATACTGGTTCGATATATTTTGCCATGCTTACACCTCCTTATACTCTTCTGCGTTTCGGCGGCCGACATCCGTTATGCGGGATCGGAGTTACGTCCCGAATAAGGTTTACTTCCAAACCGGCGGCCTGCAGTGCCCTGATTGCAGCTTCTCTGCCGGCACCGGGGCCTTTTACAAAACACTCTACCATCTTCAGTCCATGTTCCATTGCTGCTTTAGCTGCAGTTTCAGCGGCTGATTGAGCAGCATAGGGGGTGCTTTTACGGGAACCCTTAAAGCCCAAAGCCCCGGCGCTGGACCAGGAAATTGCATTTCCGGTAGGATCAGTGATCGTAACGATGGTGTTATTGAATGTCGATTTAATATGCGCTACGCCATTCTCGATATTTTTACGTTCTTTCCTTCTGGTACGAACAACTTTACGTGCCATACTTTAAGTGTACCCCCCTTTACTTTTTCTTCTTGCCGCCGATAGCTCTTGCCGGGCCTTTGCGCGTACGGGCATTGGTCTTGGTCCGTTGTCCGCGTACCGGCAAGCCGCGACGGTGACGAAGTCCGCGATAACAGCCGATTTCCATCAATCTTTTAATGTTGAGGGATACTTCACGGCGTAAGTCGCCTTCAACCTTATATTCCTTATCAATAATCTCCCTGATTTTGGCTACTTCATCATCCGTCAGATCTTTTACTCTGGTGTCCGGGTTAATTTGCGCTTTAGCCAGGATCTTATTGGATTGAGATACTCCGATACCGTAAATGTAGGTCAGAGATATCTCAACACGTTTGTCTCGAGGTATATCAACCCCTGCGATACGTGCCATCTAATTGTCACACCCCCAAATTTGATTTTAACTGCTAATGCCGCGATAGCCACACGTGGCAAGAAGCGGCGTACTATTCACATCATGCCATTTGCTGCGAAAATCATGGTAGTTAAATCTTTACGTTATCCTTGGCGCTGTTTATGCTTCGGATTTTCGCAAATAACCATAACTTTGCCGTGGCGTTTGATGATTTTACACTTTTCACATATCGGTTTTACAGAAGGCCTTACTTTCACCGGTAATCCCTCCCTTGTCTGCTTTACTTATATCTGTAAACAATTCGCCCTCTGGTCAGGTCATAGGGAGAGAGCTCCACGGTGACCCGATCGCCCGGTAGAATCCGAATAAAATGCATTCGGATCTTTCCGGAGACATGCGCCAGAACTTTGTGCCCATTATTCAGTTCGACTCTGAACATCGCGTTGGGCAGCGGTTCCAGTACTTTGCCTTCAACTTCAATAACATCTTCTTTTGACATTCTGCTTATCCCCCCTTTGACAACTTTCAATCCGTCAGTTTGCCTATATTCGAGTTAGAATTACAGGGCCATTTTCCATTATAGCCACTGTATGTTCAAAATGTGCTGAGGCTCTGCGATCTTTCGTTACTACTGTCCATTTGTCCTCAAGAGTTTCTACCTGGTAACCTCCTAAGTTCACCATGGGTTCTATCGCCAGGGCCATTCCTACCTCGAGTCTCGGCCCCCTGCCGGGTTTGCCAAAGTTGGGTATTTGTGGATCTTCATGCATTTTTCTGCCGATACCATGACCTACATAATCCCGGACTACCGACATTCCATTTTCTTCAACGCAAGTTTGAACTGCGTGTGAAATGTCAAAAAGACGGTTCTCTTTCCAGGCTTGAGCAATACCCCGCTTTAAGGATTCCTCACATACTGCCATAAGTTTGGCATCGTTACTGCTGATTTGTCCAACCGGCAATGTAATTGCTGAATCTCCGTAATAACCGTCGAATAACGCACCACAATCGATACTGATAATATCCCCATTTTTAAGAGCTCTTAAACTCGGGATCCCGTGTACCACTTCTTCATTGACAGATGTACAAATTGTTGCAGGAAAGCCGTTGTACCCTTTAAAAGCGGGAATAGCGCCACACTTTCGAATGTGTTCTTCAGCCAGATGGTCCAGTTCTTTTGTGGTGACCCCCGGTTTAATCACTTCCTTCATGATCTCCAGGACTTCAGCGACAATCCGGCCAGCCGTACGCATCCGATCAAATTGATCCATATTTTTCAGTTCGATCATATCTGCTACTCCAAAACGTCAAGTACATCTCGGAAAACCTGCCCAATTTCCTGATCTCCCTGAATTCGTTTGAGCCGGCCTTGTTCACTGTAGTATGCAATCAAAGGCTCAGTCTGGTCGTTATAAACCTTCAGGCGGTTCTGTGCGGTCTCCAGTGTATCGTCACTGCGCTGATAAAGCTCGCCACCACATTTGTCACATACTCCCTGCTCTTTGGAAGGATGATACACGGTATGAAAAGTTGAACTGCACTGTTTGCATACTCTTCTTCCGGTAAGCCTTTCCAGAAGGATGGCATCCTCTACTTCGATATTGATTATTCCGTCAAGGCCCATGTTTAAATCGCTTAGAATTTTGGCAAGAGCATCCGCCTGGGCAGCCGTACGGGGAAACCCGTCCAGTAAGAAGCCGTTCAAACAGTCGGCCTGTGCCAATCTGTCTGCCACAATTCCAATTGTAACTTCATCTGGAACCAAAGCACCTGAATCCATGTATTCTTTTGCTTTTAGCCCCAGCGGAGTTCTTTCTTTAATAGCTGTTCTGAACATATCTCCTGTTGAAATATGGGGAATCTTAAAATGTTCAATCAGCATTTCAGCTTGTGTCCCTTTTCCTGCTCCTGGAGGACCCATGAGTATTGCTCTCATCATTATTCTTCCCCTTACTTCAAGAATCCCTGATAATGACGCTGCATAAGCTGTGTTTCCATCTGCTTCATTGTATCCAAGGCAACACTAACTACGATTAATAGAGATGTTCCTCCCAGATAAATGTTTTGAATGCCTGTAAGACCGATTACTAAGCTGGGAAGAATAGCAATAAGTGCAAGGAAGATTCCGCCTGCTAAGGTTACTTTTCCGAGTATTTTAAACAGATAATCGGAAGTAGGACGCCCAGGCCGAATTCCAGGAATAAATCCGCCGTATTTTTTCAGGTTATCCGCTACGTCAACTGGATTAAAAGTAATTCCTGTATAGAAGTAAGTAAAGAAGACAATTAGAACGGCATACATTACGAGATAGGGAATCGAATAAACTGTTCCGTTCATCGTCAGCCACTTATTTGCAAATATAGCAAAATTCGAAGTTTTTGGCAGCCATGTTGCTATCGTTGCAGGAAAAGCCATCAGGGAAATACCAAAGATGATCGGAATAACCCCTGCTTGGTTAACCTTTAACGGAATATGCGAACTCTGGCCTCCGTATACCCTGCGACCGACTACTCTTTTCGCATATTGAACGGGAATTCTCCTTTGGCCTTCTTGAATGAACACAACACTGGCAATAATCAGCGTAGCGATAATCGCCAGTCCAATCAGCGAGAACCAAGAAAGCTCACCAACCTGCAAAAGACTGATTAACTTTTTAATTGCATCAGGCACTCCGGCAACGATACCGGCAAAAATGATAAGAGAAATACCATTGCCAATGCCATTCTCTGTAATCTGTTCGCCAAGCCACATTAAGAAGGCTGTGCCTGCAGTCAATACTAACGCAACCATCAAATAGATAGGAATTCTGAAAGATTCTTGAGGAATGACCAGTGCTCCCCGCAAACCAACCGTCAGCCCCAAACCATTGATAAAGCCTAAAACAACAGTACCGTAACGAATATACTGACCGATTTTCTTCCTGCCTTCTTCTCCTTCCTTAGACAGTCTTTCTAAATAAGGAATAACGACTGTGAGAAGTTGAATAATAATGGAAGCTGTGATATAAGGCATGATACTTAAGGCAAACACCGAGAACCGTTTCAAAGAACCACCGGAAAATGTATTGAAGAAATCAAAAAGTCCTCCGCTGCCCATCATATCTGTGAGAACTTCGCGGTTCATAAACGGAATCGGTATATGAGCCCCGATCCTAAAGACCAGGAGCATCAGCAAGGTGAACCCTATTTTGTTGCGGATGTTTGGAACTCTCCACGCATCTTTCAGGGTCTCAAGTATCAATTTATTCCACCTCTACTTTTCCACCGGCAGCTGCAATTTTCTCTGCTGCTGTTTTACTGACTTTCTGGACCTTTACGGTGAGTCTCTTGGTGATTTCACCATCCCCTAATAATTTAACACCATCTTGAACCTTATTAATAAGGCCTGTGGCAAAGAGGGATTCAATCGTAACTTCTGCCCCATTTTCAAATCTTTCTTCCAGATCCGAAACGTTGATGACAGTATATTCCTTGCGGAAGATATTCGTAAAGCCACGTTTAGGAAGTCTGCGGATTGTAGGCATTTGACCTCCTTCAAATCCCGGACGGACTCCACCGCCTGAGCGAGCCTTTTGCCCTTTATGGCCCTTTCCGGCAGTGTTTCCCAATCCTGAACCGTTACCACGTCCAACCCTTTTCCGTGATTTTGTCGAACCTTCTGCAGGTTTGAGTTCATGGAGTTTCAATATGGACACCTCCTTACTTTCTGCAGTACATAGTTATGAATATAGGTTGCACTGCTCCTTGTCATCCATGACATCGCCGCACTACATCATCCTGGTCGTTGCGGCACTAAGTCATCCTGACTGTCGCGGCATTTAGCCAATGATTTCTTCCACAGATCTGCCGCGCATTTTTGCAACTTCTTGGTCTTTTTTCAAGTCCTTAAGTCCTGCCATCGTTGCATTGACCACATTATGCGCATTGGAAGAACCTAATGATTTAGTAAGAATATCTTTAACCCCTGCCACTTCCAGTACCGCACGAACCGGTCCGCCGGCAATAACGCCGGTACCTTTGGATGCCGGTTTTAAAAGAACCCGGCCTGCACCATACTCTCCTACAATCGGATGAGGAATGGTCGTGCCTTTTAACGGAATGGAAATGAGATTTTTCTTAGCATCTTCTATTCCTTTACGAATAGCTTCAGGCACTTCGGTAGCTTTACCCAGACCTGCTCCTACAATACCGTTACCGTCTCCAACGACAACCAGCGCACTAAAGCTGAAGCGTCTTCCACCTTTAACTACCTTTGCTACACGGGCAATATGCACAATCTTCTCAGTAAATTCAAGTTTGCTAGGATCAATGTTGGACAATGATTTTCCCTCCTTTACTAATAGCTTTTAGAAGTCAAGTCCCGCTTCTCTTGCAGCTTGAGCCAGAGCTGCAACTCTTCCATGGTAAAGGCTTCCGCCGCGGTCGTATACGACTTTGGTAATTCCTTTGTCCATTGCTTTTTTGGCGATCAGTTGACCAACTCTCTTGGCACCCTCAATGTTTCCCCCAGAAAGCTCCGCGGCTTTAAATTCTGATTCCAGGGAAGAAGCAACTGTCAGCGTTACTCCCAAGTCATCATTAATAACCTGGGCATAGATATGGTTCAAACTTCTGAATACCGCCAGCCGTGGTCTTTCAGCAGTTCCGTGAATTCTTTTCCGGATGCTTTTATGCTTTTGTTTTAATCCAAGTCTGCGGTCTGTTTTCTTAATCAAGCCATTTTCACCCTTTCTAAGCGGCAAGAGATTTTGCCCTTGCCTTATTTCTTACCTCCGGTCTTACCCTCTTTACGACGAATGGTTTCTTTTTCGTATTTAATACCTTTGCCTTTATAAGGTTCCGGAGGACGCTGTCCGCGGACGTCGGCAGCAAAAATCCCAACTTTTTCTTTATCAATTCCCTTGACAATCACCTTGTTTGGTGCGGGAACTTCTATCTCGATCCCTTCCCAGGGTTCCATTTCAACAGGATGAGATTTCCCAACTGCCAATACAAGTTTTTTCCCCTGGAGGGAAGCACGGTAACCTACGCCAACAAGTTCAAGGTTCTTGCTGAATCCGTTGGTTACTCCTTCCACCATATTGGCGAGTAAAGTACGGGTCAGACCGTGGAGGGACCGATGAAAAGGCATATCACTCGGGCGAGTTACGTTAATGATGCTGCCGGTAACCTCGATACCGATTTCAGGCCGGAATTCTCTGGTGAGAGTTCCTTTGGGGCCTTTGACTGTTACAACGTTGCCTTCCTGTTTGATTTCTACCCCACTAGGAATGGTAATCGCTTTTCTACCAATTCGAGACATATTCTACACCTCCGTCCTTTACCAAATGTAGCAGATGACTTCTCCACCCAAACCTTCATTGCGCGCTTGTCTGTCGGGCATAAAGCCTTTGGAAGTCGATATAACTGCTACTCCCAGACCCCCAAGAACTTTGGGAATCTGGTCTTTTTTTGCATAAACACGCAAACCCGGGCGGCTGATACGTTTCAGGCCTGTAATGACTCTCTCCCGGTTAGGGCCGTATTTAAGATATAATCTTAAGAGACCCTGTTTGCTGTCATCAATATATTCATAATCCTTGATAAAACCTTCCTGTTTCAGAACTTCAGCAAGCGCTTTTTTAATGTTCGAAGCAGGTATTTCAACTTTATCGTGGTAAACCATTCCGGCATTGCGGATACGTGTCAAGAAATCGGCAATCGGATCTGATGTTGTTGACACTTAAAGTTCCCCCTTTCTCCAATAATGCTTACCAACTAGCCTTGGTGATTCCAGGCAATTCGCCTTTATAAGCCAGTTCTCTAAAGCATATCCTACATATTCCGAATTTGCGCATATAAGCGTGCGGACGTCCGCAGACTTTGCAGCGATTGTGCCAGCGTACAGAATATTTCGGTGTGCGCGATTGACGGACTATCATCGACATTTTGGCCATAATTGAAAGCCTCCTTAAAAACTAGTCACGAAACGGCATTCCAAATTCCTTGAGAAGTACTTTTGCTTCTTCATCGGTATCGGCTGTTGTTACAAAAACAATATCCATACCCCTGAGTTTATCAATTTTATCGAAGTTAATTTCAGGAAAAATCAATTGCTCTTTGAGTCCCAGTGTATAGTTTCCTCTGCCGTCAAAGGACTTGCCGGATACTCCCTGAAAGTCCCTTACACGGGGAAGGGCAACATTGATCAGCCTGTCAACAAATTCGTACATACGATTACCTCGTAAAGTAACCTTGACACCGATTGGCATCCCGGCACGAAGCTTAAACGCTGCAATGGACTTCTTTGCACGTGTGACAATAGGCTTCTGTCCTGCAATTGTCATAATATCTTCCATCGCAGAATCAATGGCTTTCGGATTTTGGATCGCTTCGCCAAGACCAACGTTAATAACCACTTTCTCTAAACGGGGAGTTTGCATTACGTTGCTATAGTTGAACTTCTTTTGAAGCGCCGGAGTTATTTCATTTTTATATAAGTCTTTTAAACGGGCCACCAGAGTACCTCCCTTCCAGAATTACTTTTTGTTTTGATCCGGCAAGTTGTGCCCGCATTTTTTGCAGATCCTTACTTTGCCTTCTCCGGTTTCTTTAATGCTTTTTCTGGTAACAGAATTACATTCTGTGCAGTAAAGCATAACATTAGAACTATGAACGGGAGCTTCCATCTCCGTAATTCCACCTTGAGGATTGTCCTTGGTAGGTTTCTGATGTTTTTTAACAACATTGACCTTTTCAACAACAACTCTGCTTTTGGCAGGAAGTACTTGAAGTACTCTCCCTTTTTTCCCAGCGTCTTTTCCCGTAATTACCATGACCATGTCGCCTTTTTTGACGTTCACTTTTTCGGCGGACATATTTTCTTCACCTCCGTCCGACATGTGTTCCTATAATACTTCCGGTGCCAGTGAAACAATCTTCATATAGTCTTTTTCCCTTAGTTCTCTTGCTACCGGTCCAAAGATACGAGTTCCTCTCGGGCTCTTGTCATCCTTGATGATTACTGCAGCATTCTCAGAAAACTTAATATAGGAACCGTCTGGCCTTTTTATCTCTTTGCTTGTACGTACTACGACAGCCTTCACAACATCACCTTTTTTGACAACGCCGCCTGGTGTTGCTTCTTTAACTGCAGCAACGATAACATCACCAACAGTTGCATAACGGCGTTTAGAACCTCCCAAAACACGAATACATAACAATTTTTTGGCACCCGTGTTATCTCCCACTTTAAGGGTTGATTCAGCCTGAATCATTGGGCGGAACCTCCTTTCCTAGCTGCTTTCATATTTCCTCTAGAGAGCAACCGCTTTTTCTACTACTTGGACCAGTCTCCAGTTCTTTTCCTTACTCAAAGGCCTGGTCTCCATAATTTCAACGGTATCACCGATTTTTGCTTCGTTGTTCTCATCGTGAGCCTTGTATTTTTTGGTAACCTTCATGGTTTTATGATAGATCGGATGTTTTTTGGTTGTGATAACAGCTACAACAATGGTTTTATCCATTTTATCGCTGACAACTTTTCCGATTCTGGTTTTGCGCATTGTTCTTTCCAAAGTTACTACCTCCTTTCCTGCCTCAAGCACGCTTAAGCTCGCGCTCACGGAGAATTGTTTTGCCTCTGGCAATTCCCTTGCGAACTTCTCTGATCCGCAACGGATTGTCGAGCTGCCCAGTAGCCAATTGGAAACGCAAATTGAATAACTCCGTTTTAAGTCCGTCAATCTGTTTCAATAGTTCTTCATCTGTCATATCACGGAAGTTCTTATTCTTCGCCATTTGCGCCACCTCCAACCTCTTCTCCGTTCTGGTCCTCTTTACGAACGAATTTGCATTTAATCGGAAGTTTATGAGCAGCAAGCCTTAAAGCTTCACGAGCGGTTTCCTCCGGAATTCCTGCAAGTTCAAACATAACTCTGTTAGGCTTTACTACAGCAATCCAATATTCAGGAGTACCTTTACCGCTTCCCATGCGGGTTTCGGCAGGTTTTGCAGTAATGGGCCTATCCGGAAAGATGTTAATCCAAACCTTACCGCCACGTTTGATGTAGCGGGTCATTGCAATACGGGCAGCTTCAATCTGACGGTTGGTAACCCAGCCATTTTCTAAAGCCATGAGTCCGAACTCACCGTAAACAACTTTAGTTCCCCTCTGCGCTTTCCCTTTGAGGGACGGCCGATGTTGTTTACGATGCTTCACTCTGGTTGGTACAAGCATTTTATAACCCTCCTTCCTCCTGGACAGGCTTCTTGGTAGGAAGAACTTCGCCGCGGTAAATCCATACTTTTACGCCAATCTTACCATAAGTTGTATTGGCTTCAGCAAATCCATAATCGATATCTGCCCGAAGGGTATGAAGGGGTACTTTTCCTTCGTTATACCATTCGGTACGAGCGATTTCCGCACCACCAAGACGTCCGCTGCATGAGATTTTAATACCTTGAGCTCCGGAACGCATAGTACGTCCCACTGTTTGTTTCATGGCCCTGCGGAAGGAAACACGCTTTTCTAATTGCTGAGCAACGCTTTCAGCAACCAGCTTCGCATCCAGCTCAGGTTTCTTGATTTCTACAATATTCACCGCAACCTGTTTGCCGGTCATGGTTTCAAGAGCTTTGCGCAGATTCTCAACTTCTGCTCCGCCACGACCAATAACAATTCCGGGTTTAGCAGCGTGAACCGATACTTTTACTCGGTTTGCCGCCCTCTCTATTTCAACTTTGGGAACTCCGGCTTGTTGGAGTTTATCCACTACAAATTTACGTATTCTAATATCTTCGTGGAGGAGATCACTATAATTTTTATCAGCATACCAACGGCCTTCCCACGAACGGATAATGCCGATACGAAGACCTTTCGGGTTAACTTTTTGACCCATGCTTTGCCTATTCCTCCTTCTTATCGCCAACGACCACGGTGATATGACTGGTCCGCTTGCGGATTCTGTCTGCTCTACCCTGTGCCCGAGGCATAATGCGTTTCAGCGTTGGTCCCTGATCAACAAACACTTTGGTTATATATAGATCATCAGGACTCATTTCCAAATTGTGTTCAGCATTAGCGACCGCTGATTTGAGCACCTTACTTACCGGCTCCGTGGAGACCTTCGGTGTAAATCTCAAGATTGCTATAGCTTCTTCAACTTTTTTTCCGCGAATTAAATCAACAACTTGACGTACCTTTCGAGGAGAAATACGAACATACTTTGCCACTGCTTTCGTTTCCATTTTGTTTTACCTCCTCTCAATTAGCGCAAACCGCTCGATTTTTCGCTTCCGGCATGTCCTTTAAAGGTCCGTGTTGGTGAAAATTCACCGAGTTTATGTCCAACCATATCTTCAGTGATATATACCGGCACATGTTTGCGTCCGTCATGGACTGCTATCGTATGCCCGATCATTTGCGGAAAAATGGTTGATCGTCTGGACCAGGTTTTTAACACTCTCTTTTCGCCCGCTTGATTCATATCTTCTACCCGTTTTAACAGGCAAGCACTAACATACGGCCCTTTTTTAACAGATCTGCCCATTCTGAGGTCTCCTTTCGCTTAACTTTAGCCCCTGCGTTTGACGATAAACTTGTTGCTCTGGTTCTTTTTCTTACGTGTCTTAGCA
Organism: Candidatus Dichloromethanomonas elyunquensis; assembly: GCA_001515265.1. Classification (GTDB taxonomy): domain Bacteria; phylum Bacillota; class Desulfitobacteriia; order Desulfitobacteriales; family Syntrophobotulaceae; genus Dichloromethanomonas; species Dichloromethanomonas elyunquensis. The sequence goes on along the minus strand of LNDB01000015.1, from coordinate 37,837 downwards.
CCCAAAGCAGGCTTGCCCCAGGGGGTAACCGGATTACGTCCGATCGGGTTACGGCCTTCACCGCCACCATGCGGATGGTCAACCGGATTCATAACTGCACCTCGAACGGAGGGGCGTTTTCCTAACCAACGGTTTCTTCCGGCTTTACCGATTGTTACATTTTCATGATCCAGGTTTCCTACCTGCCCAACAGTGGCACGGCATTCTAAATGGATCATTCTCATTTCACCGGAAGGAAGTCTTAATGTCGCATAATTTCCTTCTTTAGCCATGAGCTGGGCTGAGCCGCCGGCTGAACGGACCAACTGGCCGCCTTTACCTGGTTTCATTTCAATATTGTGGATTAAAGTACCCACAGGAATATTTCTCAATTTCAAAGTGTTTCCTATTTTAATATCTGCCGTATTGCCGTTAAGGATCTCCTGCCCAACTTGGAGACCGTTAGGAGCAATAATATAGGCTTTATATCCATCCGCGTAGTTCAAGAGAGCAATATTCGCGGAGCGGTTCGGATCATACTCAATACTTGCGACTTTGGCAGGAATCCCATCTTTGTTCCTTTTAAAGTCTATAATACGATAACGTCTTTTATGGCCGCCACCCTGATGTCTTACTGTAAGATGACCTTCGCTGTTCCTTCCTCCTTTGCTGCGCAGAGGAGCAAGAAGAGAACGTTCCGGTTCTTTTCTGGTGATTTCCTCGAAAGTAAGCACTGTCATCTGCCTGCGACCCGGAGATGTTGGTTTATATGATCTGATAGGCATTTTTTCTACCTCCTTTGCCTAAAGCTTTACAGACCTGCAAATCCTTCGATTTTATTACCCGCTTTAAGTGTAACGATCGCCTTTTTTCTGTCCGGAGTTGTACCGACATAACGACCCTGTCGTTTCTCTTTACCCTTAACATTTAAAGTGCGAACATCATCGACTTTAACCTTAAACATCTTTTCAACAGCTGCTTTAATTTCAATTTTGTTTGCCGCAGTATTAACCCAGAAGGTATATTTATTTTCTTCCACCGCTCCAACAGATTTCTCCGATACAACAGGGCGGATCAGTACGTCACGCGCGTCACGCATTTCCAAGCACCTCCTCTGTCTTCATTACAGCGGCTTTGCTAAAGACCACAAAATCATGTTTTAAGAGATCTACCACATTGAGCGCTTCGGCCCTTGCTGTGAGTACTCCCGCCATGTTGCGGGCTGAAATTATCGCATTTGTATCGTTATTTTCAACTACAAGCAGCGCTTTTTTATTGACATTCAGCACCTGGAAAAGTTTTACCATTTCCTTGGTCTTTGGCTGATCGAAGCTGATTTGATCCACAACAATCAGATTGTTGTCGTTGACTTTACTGGAAAGAGCTGAGCAAAGAGCTAACCTTTTGACTTTTCTGGGCAGCTTTTTACTGTAATCTCGCGGTTTGGGTCCGAAGACGATACCGCCGCCTCTCCAGAGAGGAGAACGAATAGTCCCTGCTCTGGCACGCCCAGTGCCTTTTTGTCTCCAAGGCTTGCGCCCTCCGCCTCTTACTTCACTGCGGCCCAATGTGGAATGTGTGCCAACTCTGGCATTAGCCAGCTGAGCCACAACAGCGGAATGCATTACATGGGTATTCGGTTCAATACCGAAAATTTGATCATTTAATTCTAACTCTCCTATCGGAGCTCCCTGCATATTAACTACCTGTACCTTAGGCATTGCTTTATCCTCCTTTCCTTTCGGATTACTTCGCTTTTACCGAATCTTTTAAGACTAGCAGGCTCTTTTTGGCACCAGGTACACATCCTCTGACAAGGATGATGTTTTTATCCGCATCAACCCTGACGATTTCCAGGTTTTGAACCGTCACTCTTTCCCCACCCAGACGTCCGGGTAAATTTCTACCTTTGAAGACACGAGCCGGCCCTTTCGCGCCCATGGAACCGGTACGATGATGATATTTTGAACCATGGCCCATAGGTCCGCGACGTCCCCCGTGACGTTTATGCATTCCAGCGAAACCTTTTCCTTTTGAGGTTCCGGCAACATCGACTTTGTCTCCAACCGCGAACAGATCTGCCTTAATTTCCTGACCAACTTCGTAAGAACCCACTTCAGCGGTCTTAAACTCTCTGACAAAACGCTGTGTTTTAACGCCAGCCTTTTTAAACTGCCCCAGTTCAGGTTTGCTGGAAAGACTGTCTCTGATCTCGTCAAATCCCACCTTAATTGCGTTGTAACCGTCCGAAGCTTCCGTTTTCTTTTGCAGCACCAGACAAGGTCCAGCCTGAACAACAGTGACAGGAATCACCTTTCCGTCTTCTGCAAAAATTTGGGTCATCCCAATTTTTTTACCGAGAATTCCTTTAGACACGACGCCACCTCCTATACACTTTGAAGTGCGCCGGCAGTATCCGGAGCACGAGAGTGTCTAAAATTAGAAAATCTACGGGGCTATTTTACGCGCAAGTCCCCGGAGATGTACCACACCCCCGGGTGTTTCGCGCCACAAACATAAATATTTTACCACATTCCCCTAGAGAATGCCAGTAAAATTATAATTTAATTTCGATATCAACGCCTGACGGCAAATCCAATCTCATCAAAGCATCGACTGTTTTGGAAGTCGGATCAATAATATCGATCAGTCTTTTATGCGTTCTCATCTCGAACTGCTCACGGGAATCTTTATTCACATGCGGAGAACGGAGAATTGTGTAAATACTTTTTTCAGTAGGGAGCGGAATAGGACCGCTTACACTTGCACCTGTTCTTTTCGCGGTATCCACGATTCTTTCCGCAGATTGATCCAGTGTTTTATGATCAAAAGCTTTGAGACGAATTCTGATTTTTTGATTCATATTGGTACCCTCCCATTTTTTGCTTGTTCGACAAGCTGTTTTCTCGTAAAAATTACCTGCTGCCCGGCGGAGTCACCGGAGAGCAGCAACCTTTTACGATGCAGCGGGACTGTTGCAAAGCATCTTAAGAATCTTCGTAATGTATAGCCGCTCTCGGCAGATTGCGCCCTCCTCGGCGCAATCTGCCGCGCTCCGCATCCTGCTTTGCTTGACGCTGTCTATGCATTACGAAGACAAATCGTTTTACAACAGTCCCCTCCATATATACTCGTACTATGCAACTATATATTCGTACTATGCAAGGACTTTAGCAACAACGCCGGCGCCAACAGTACGTCCGCCTTCACGAATAGCAAAGCGGAGTCCTTCTTCCATAGCGATCGGGGTAATGAGTTCGCACTCAATGGTAATTCTGTCGCCAGGCATAATCATTTCAACACCTTCCGGCAGCTTGATAACACCGGTAACGTCTGTTGTACGGAAATAGAATTGCGGACGATAGTTATTGAAGAACGGAGTATGGCGTCCGCCTTCTTCTTTACTCAGAACGTAAATCTCGCCTGTAAACTTGGTATGAGGTTTAATGCTTCCGGGTTTGGCCAATACCATACCGCGCTCGATATCTTTACGGTCAACACCGCGGAGCAGAGCACCGATATTGTCACCGGCTTGTGCTTGATCTAACAGTTTACGGAACATTTCAACGCCTGTGCAGACGGTCTTACGGGCTTTTTCAGCAAAGCCAACGATTTCAATTTCTTCCCCAACTTTAAGGACACCGCGTTCAACGCGTCCGGTAGCAACCGTACCACGACCCGTAATGGTGAAAACGTCCTCGACAGGCATCAGGAATGGTTTGTCGATAGCGCGTTCCGGCTGTGGAATATAGCTGTCAACAGCATCCATGAGGTTCCAAATCTTGCTGCACCATTCGCAATCTCTGCTTCCACATCCGCATTCCAAAGCTTTTAAGCCTGAACCGGGAATAATGGGGATTTCATCGCCTGGGAATTCGTATTCGCTTAACAGTTCACGAACTTCCATTTCAACAAGCTCAAGAAGTTCAGGATCATCAACCATATCTACTTTATTCAACCAAACAATAATATACGGCACACCTACCTGACGGGCAAGAAGGATATGTTCACGCGTCTGAGGCATAGGACCATCGGCAGCGGAAACAACAAGGATAGCTCCATCCATTTGGGCAGCACCGGTAATCATGTTCTTAACATAGTCGGCATGGCCCGGGCAGTCTACGTGCGCATAGTGACGGTTAGCAGTTTCGTACTCAACGTGAGCGGTGGAAATGGTAATTCCGCGCTCGCGCTCTTCCGGAGCTTTGTCGATTTGATCAAAAGCAGTAGCTACAGCACCGCCGGTTTTAGACAGACAAAAAGTGATAGCAGCAGTGGTTGTGGTTTTACCATGGTCAACGTGGCCGATGGTCCCTACATTAACGTGCGGTTTCGTACGCTCAAATTTTTGTTTACCCATTTTAGATTTTCACTCCCTAAATAAAATAATAATTGTTTATTTAAGCCCCTTGCCTCTTGGTGATAATACCTTCGGCAATATTTTTGGGCACTTCTTCATAGTGGTCAAATAGCATAGAATACACACCGCGTCCTTGTGTTCTAGAGCGAAGCTCAGTCGCATACCCGAACATATCTGCAAGAGGGACAAAGCCGCGAATGATTTGAGCGCCTGAACGGGCTTCCATTCCCTCAATCCGCCCTCTTCTGGAATTCAGATCGCCGATGACGTCTCCCATATATTCTTCCGGAACGGTAATCTCAACCTTCATTACCGGTTCGAGAATAGCCGGGTTTGCCTTAGCGGCCCCTGCTTTGAAAGCCATTGATCCGGCAATTTTAAAAGCCATTTCAGAGGAGTCAACATCATGGTAGGAACCATCGATAACGGTTGCTTTGATATCCAATACTTGATATCCTGCGAGAATCCCGTTTTGCATAGCTTCCTGAATCCCCGTCTGAATCGGTGCAATATACTCCTTCGGAATCACACCGCCCACAATTTTACTTTCAAAAATAAAGCCGGAACCCGGCGGGAGCGGTTCAAACTCGACCCAGCAATGCCCGTATTGTCCGCGTCCGCCTGACTGGCGAACAAACTTACCTTCGGCCTTAACCAGCTTACGAATGGTTTCTTTATAGGAAACCTGAGGACGTCCGACATTGCAGTCCACTTTGAACTCTCTCTGCAGCCTATCCACAATAATTTCGAGATGAAGTTCTCCCATCCCGGAGATAATGGTTTGTCCGGTCTCCTCATCGGTATGCATTTTAAAGGTCGGATCTTCTTCAGCTAATTTGGCGAGCGATCCGCCAAGCTTATCCTGATCCGCTTTTGTTTTCGGCTCTATGGCAATATGAATAACCGGCTCAGGGAAAACCATGGATTCAAGAATAATACTGTTCTTTTCATCACACAAGGTATCCCCTGTACTGACTTCCTTAATTCCAACAGCCGCTGCAATATCGCCAGCCCTGACCTCATCTACATCTTCCCGATGATTCGCGTGCATGCGCAGAATTCTGCCAATTCTCTCTTTTTTACTTTTTGTAGAATTAAGAATGTAGGAACCTGCGGTAAGCACACCCGAATAGACTCTAAAAAAGGTCAGTTTTCCAACGTAGGGATCAGCCATAATTTTAAATGCCAATGCTGAAAAAGGTTCATTATCATCGGAGTGCCTAATGCCTTCCTCCCCTTCCGAAGTAACGCCTTGTATTGCAGGAACATCAAGAGGCGATGGCATATATTCCACTACAGCATCCAATAAAGGTTGTACTCCTTTATTTTTAAAGGATGATCCGCAAAGGACAGGAATAAATTTTAAGCTGATGGTTCCTTTGCGTATTGCTTGTTTAATTTCCTGCTCAGAGATTTCCTCTCCATCGAGATATTTCATCATGAGTTCTTCTTCAACTTCAGCAACTGCTTCCAATAGTTTCTCACGGTATTGCTGTGCTTGGGAAAGCAAATCTTCGGGAACATCCGCGATATCACTTGCCGTCCCCAAATCATCTGTGTAGATCGTTGCTTTCATTGTCACCAGATCCACAATTCCCCTGAATTGATCTTCCATGCCAATTGGCACTTGAATCGGAACAGGATTGGATCCCAGCCGTTCAGCAATCATGGAAACCCCACGGAAAAAATCCGCTCCAACTCTGTCCATTTTATTAATATAGGCAATCCTGGGAACACCATATTTGTCGGCTTGGCGCCATACGGTCTCTGATTGCGGCTCAACGCCTCCTACAGAACAAAAAACAGCTACAGCGCCATCCAGAACACGCAAGGAGCGTTCTACTTCCACAGTAAAATCAACGTGCCCGGGTGTGTCGATAATATTAATATTATGCCCTTTCCATTGGCAGGTTGTAGCTGCAGAAGTGATGGTAATCCCACGCTCCTGCTCTTGCACCATCCAGTCCATAGTAGCTGCGCCATCATGAACCTCACCAATTTTATGCACACGACCGGTATAAAACAATATGCGTTCTGTGGTTGTCGTCTTACCGGCATCAATATGCGCCATGATACCGATATTCCGAGTTTTCTCCAAAGGAACTTTCCTAGCCACTTATTTATCAGCCTTTCTCTTCAGAAAGTAATATTATCCCCTATCCCTAAACAGTAAAAACCTGTCATTACCAGCGATAATGGGCAAAAGCCTTGTTCGCTTCAGCCATTTTATGGGTGTCTTCTTTTTTCTTAAATGACCCGCCAGCACTGTTTGCTGCATCCATCAGTTCTCCGGCGATTTTTTCCGGCATGGTTTTTTCTCCTCTTTTACGGGAATACTCAACCAGCCAACGAAGTCCTAATGTAAGACGACGGTCAGCACGGACTTCGATAGGTACTTGATAGTTCGCACCACCAACCCTGCGTGCTTTAACTTCCAAAACCGGCATAACATTCTTTAATGCTGCTTCAAATACTTCAATTGGGTCTTTTCCGCTTTTTTCCCGAATAATGTTAAATGCGCCATAGCAATTCGCTTCAGCGACACCTTTTTTGCCGTCAAGCATGATTTGGTTGATGAATTTGGTTACTACTTTGTTCTTATAAATAGGATCCGGCAGGATCTCTCTTTTTGCGATATAACCTTTTCTTGGCAACTCTGTTCCTCCTTTCCGGCAGTATTTCTAAAGACAAGATTAATTTCAGCTGCAGTACTTCATTTATTTTTTCTTCGGTCTCTTTGTCCCATATTTGGAACGCGCTTGATTTCTATTCTGGACACCGGTAGTATCCAAGGCACCGCGCACAATGTGGTAACGTACACCGGGAAGATCCTTAACACGGCCACCACGAACCAGTACAACGGAGTGCTCCTGGAGGTTATGACCGATTCCAGGAATATACGTGGTTATTTCAATGCCATTGGTTAGGCGAACACGGGCTACCTTCCTTAAGGCAGAATTAGGTTTTTTAGGCGTAGTGGTATATACCCTGGTGCATACCCCCCTTTTCTGAGGAGAACCACCTGAAGGAAAATCCTTACGCTTAAGGGCATTACGTCCCCACTGCAACGCAGGTGCGGTGGATTTTTGAATAACTTTTTCTCTTCCCTTACGAATCAGCTGGTGAATTGTCGGCATAGCTGCACCTCCTTTCCTATACAATAGACTGGGACCCGCCCGTGCTTTTCATGGATACAATAAAACATCACATGCCAGCACATTTTCATAACACGCCAAAGAATTGTCCAAGATAGATCAGCTCTCCAGAATTGCTGCCACGGCAGCACCTACTTTAATGCCGTAGGCTTTTCCCAATTCAACCATTGTTTGGACTTCCACAGGCTGAATCTTTTTGGTCCTGCACATCTCCAATACCGGGCGAAGGAGGCGGCTATCCGCATCCTTCGCTACGTAAACACTTTGGACCTCTCCCTTATCCAGGGCACGGCTGGTTTGCTTTAAACCTACAACGACTTTTTGAGCCTTTTTCAAAGATTCATCAAGCATTAAACAATGCTTTCCTCCTCTACTCTAAAATCAGACTATATTATTTTAGCAGTATGATTTTTCGGTGTCAAGCGTTGTCTTAGCTGTGATGAAAGTGCATCCAATTAATCCGGAAAATCTAAGCTTACTGATCCTCCTCCATAACTTTTAACAATCTGTATTTAGACATACCCGTTCCGGCAGGAATCAGTTTTCCGATAATGACATTCTCTTTCAGCCCAATTAATGGATCCACTTTACCCTTAATGGCAGCTTCGGTAAGAACTCGGGTCGTTTCTTGGAAAGATGCAGCCGAGAGGAAAGAGTCCGTTGCCAGAGAAGCTTTGGTGATTCCCAACAAGGTCGGACGGGAAACTGCCGGTTCTCCCCCCACACTTGTTACCAGATTATTCTCTTCCTCAAACTCAAAGATATCGATGAGTCCACCCGGTAAGAGACTGGTATCTCCCGCTTCTTCCACTTTGACTTTTCTGAGCATCTGTCTAACCATAACCTCAATATGCTTGTCATTAATATCTACTCCCTGGAGACGGTAAACCCGTTGAACTTCTCCCAGAAGATAAACCTGAACTCCGGTAATTCCCTTAATTTTCAAAGTATCATGCGGGTTGACACTACCCTCGGTTAGTTCATCCCCGGGAGAAATGACCTGTCCATCCCTAACCCTGAGACGGGAACCGAACGGAACGGCATATACTTCATTTTCCCCAGTTCCATTCATAACCTCAATTTCTCTGCGGCCCTTAATTTCCCGGACTGTAACTGCTCCGCCTATTTCTGAAATAATCGCCTGCCCTTTTGGTTTACGGGCTTCGAACAATTCTTCGACCCTAGGAAGACCTTGGGTAATATCGTCTCCCGCAACACCTCCGGTATGGAAAGTACGCATAGTAAGCTGGGTGCCAGGTTCTCCGATAGATTGGGCTGCAATAATACCCACTGCCTCTCCAATTTCCACCAAACGGCCTGTGGCCAGATTCCGCCCGTAACATTTTTTACATACACCGTAACGCGTTTTGCAGGAAAGAACAGACCGGATTTCCACGCGATCATAAACATCGGCAACGGCTTTGGCCTGTTCCTCGTTAATCTCCTGCTCAGGAGTTGCCAGAACCTCGCCTGTCTGGGGATGAAGAATTACTTTGGCAGGATAGCGTCCGACCAGACGTTCTTCCAGTTTTTCGATCATTTCGCTGCCTTCTTTAATGTCTTCCACAAATATCCCCTGATCTACGCCGCAGTCATCTTCACGGACGATCACATCCTGGGAAACATCGACCAAGCGGCGGGTGAGATATCCGGAGTCCGCTGTTCTTAAAGCCGTATCTGCCAAGCCTTTGCGCGCCCCATGAGATGAGATGAAATATTCCAAAACCGTTAACCCTTCACGGAAGTTGGCTTTAATGGGAAGTTCAATCGTTCTTCCTGACGGGTCAGCCATAAGGCCGCGCATCCCCGCAAGCTGTCTAAGCTGCTGAACATTACCGCGGGCGCCGGAATTCGCCATCATATAAACAGGATTAAATTTGTCCAAAGACTCCATTAAAGCTTTAGTAACAGCATCATTGGCTTTGGTCCAGATATCAATGACCAAAGTCTTGCGTTCATCATCGGTAATCAGTCCGCGACGGTATTGCTGCTCCGTTTTAGTAACGTTAACGTCAGCTTCTGCCAAAATAGTTTTCTTTACTAAGGGAACTTGAATATCGCCGATACCGACTGTAACACCCGCTTGGGTTGAGAAACGGAATCCTAGACTCTTAATCCCGTCTAAGAGTTTTGCCGTTTTATCATAACCGCAAAGTCGGTAAGTTTTCGCAACGATCTTATCTAACGCTTTTTTGGGGACCATCTCATTCACAAATCCGACTTCGGGAGGAATGACCGTATTAAAGATCAGTCTTCCGGCAGTAGTCTCGAGAATTTTTCCGTCATCCATCCGGACTTTAACCAACGCCTGAAGGTGTATGGCTTTAGAATGATAAGCAAGAATCGTCTCATTGACGTCTTTAAAGATTTTGCCTTCTCCCAAAGCTCCCGGCCTCTCCATGGTCAGATAGTAACACCCGAGAACCATGTCCTTAGTTGGAGATGCCACAGGTCTCCCATCTTTGGGGTTTAAGATATTGTGGGAAGAAAGCATCAGCAAACGGGCTTCTGCCTGAGCTTCAGCAGAAAGAGGTACATGCACTGCCATTTGGTCTCCGTCAAAGTCAGCATTGTAAGCGGTACAGACCAACGGATGGATCTGGAGGGCACGACCTTCAACCAGGATCGGTTCGAAAGCCTGGATCCCCAGTCTGTGCAAAGTCGGTGCACGGTTCAATAAAACCGGATGCTCCATGATGACTTTTTCCAGGACATCCCAAACTTCGGGGCGTACTCTTTCGACCATTCTTTTAGCACTCTTAATATTATGTGCATACCCTTCGTTTACGAGGTTTTTCATGACAAAGGGTTTAAATAATTCCAAGGCCATTTCTTTGGGCAGCCCGCATTGGGATAATCTTAAGGTAGGGCCGACAACGATAACAGACCGGCCCGAATAATCGACACGTTTACCAAGAAGGTTCTGACGGAATCGCCCCTGTTTTCCCTTAAGCATATCACTTAACGATTTCAGCGGCCTGTTTCCCGGACCGGTGACGGGTCTTCCCCGGCGTCCGTTATCGATGAGGGCATCTACGGCTTCCTGGAGCATCCTCTTCTCATTACGGACAATAATATCAGGTGCCCCAAGGTCTAAAAGCTTTTTCAACCGATTATTGCGATTAATAACCCGGCGGTATAAATCATTTAAATCGGAAGTGGCAAACCTGCCTCCGTCAAGCTGGACCATGGGTCTGAGTTCGGGGGGTATAACCGGGATAGAATCCAAAATCATCCACTCAGGATTATTTCCCGACTTTTTGAAAGCTTCCACGACTTCCAAACGCCGTATGGCTCTGATTTTTCGTTGACCGGATACTTCTTTTAATTCGGTACGGAGTTCTTCATTCAGTTTGTCAAGATCAATCTCTTTGAGTAATTCCTTAATTGCTTCCGCACCCATCTCCGCCTTGAATGCGCTGCCGTATTTCTCTCTCGCTTCCCGATATTCCGTTTCCGTCAGAAGCTGTTTTTTCATCAGGGAAGTATCCCCTGGCTCAATAACAATATAAGCCACAAAGTAAAGTACTTTCTCCAGAGAACGGGGAGACATGTCTAAGAGTAATCCCATACGGCTTGGAATACCTTTGAAGTACCAAATGTGGGAAACCGGTGCAGCCAATTCAATATGACCCATTCTTTCTCTACGGACTTTGGATCTTGTAACTTCAACACCGCAGCGGTCACAGATAATTCCTTTGTAGCGGACCCGTTTATACTTTCCGCAATGGCACTCCCAGTCACGAGTGGGTCCAAATATTTTTTCGCAGAACAGTCCTTCTCTTTCAGGCTTTAATGTACGGTAATTAATGGTTTCAGGTTTTTTGACCTCCCCGAACGACCATTTGCGGATCATTTCCGGAGAAGCTAAACCGATACGCATTCTTTCAAAGTTATTTACATCAAACACGGTGTTTTCTCCTTTCGCCCGTTAGGTTACATCTGACCGGACTAAACCGTTATCGATTAATAATTATCCTCCTCAAAATCCTCACTAAAATCGTTGTCTTCCAAATCAACAATTAGGTCTTCAGCAGGGTCGTCTGCCGGATCGTCTTCAATGTCAACATCGAGACCTCCTTCAGGCACTTCGAGAGCTGTAAAATCCACTGCTTCTTCACCGGATTCATCTTCAGAGAATTCTTCGTCTTCATCAAAATCTTTATCTTCTTCCCCGTCTATAGCTTCAATTACCGGGAACTGTCCATCGATTCCCAATTCATGCGCTACTTCGGCAACATCCTCATCCAGGTCTTTGATCTCAATGGCCTGGTCTTCTTCTGAAAGTACAGAAACATCAAGTCCAAGACTTTGCAATTCCTTAATGAGAACCTTAAAAGACTCGGGAACTCCCGGTTCGGGAATATTCTCTCCCTTGACGATAGCTTCATAGGTCTTAACCCTTCCGACAACATCGTCTGATTTAACGGTGAGAATTTCCTGCAACGTATAGGATGCACCGTAGGCCTCCAGTGCCCAAACTTCCATTTCCCCAAAACGCTGGCCGCCAAACTGAGCTTTTCCGCCCAGTGGCTGCTGTGTAACCAGAGAATAAGGGCCTGTGGAACGGGCATGAATTTTATCATCCACAAGGTGGTGCAGTTTAAGCATATACATATAGCCTACTGTAATTTCATTATCAAACGGCTCACCGGTTCTCCCGTCATAGAGTGTTGATTTTCCGCTTTCGGGCAGACCTGCCTTGATTAATGTTTCAAAAACGTCTTCTTCTCTGGCCCCGTCAAAAACAGGGGTGGCAATATGAATACCCATTGCTTTGGCGGCCCATCCAAGATGTGTTTCCAACACCTGTCCGATATTCATGCGGGAAGGAACCCCTAAAGGGTTCAGAACGATTTCTATCGGTGTCCCATCCGGCATAAAAGGCATATCTTCCTGACGCATAATCCTGGAAATAACACCTTTGTTCCCGTGTCTTCCCGCCATTTTATCCCCTACGGAAATCTTGCGTTTCTGAGCGATATAAACACGTACCAGCTGATTGACACCAGGTGTCAACTCATCCCCATTTTCCCGTTTAAATACTTTGACATCGACAATTTTGCCTGCTTCGCCATGGGGAACCCGGAGGGAAGTATCCCTGACTTCTCTTGCTTTTTCACCAAAGATTGCTCGCAACAGACGCTCTTCGGCAGTAAGTTCAGTCTCTCCTTTAGGTGTTACTTTACCTACCAGGATATCCCCCGGACGCACCTCTGCACCGATCCGGATGATTCCGCGTTCATCCAGATCTTTTAGGACATCTTCACCTACGTTGGGAATATCCCTCGTGATTTCTTCCGGTCCCAGCTTGGTATCCCTGGCATCTGCTTCGTATTCTTCAATATGAATGGATGTAAAATAATCTTCCTTCACCAGCTTTTCACTGATGAGGATAGCATCCTCATAGTTATATCCTTCCCAGGGCATAAATGCAACCAATACGTTTCGTCCCAAAGCCAGTTCACCATGTTCGGTTGAAGGACCGTCAGCAATTACCTGACCGGCCTCAACTCTTTGCCTCTTTATCACAATAGGGCGTTGATTGATGCAAGTCCCCTGGTTGCTCCTTAAATATTTCAGCATTTTGTATTTGTTGACTGTTCCGTCATCATTTTGAATCAGTATTTCATCGGATGTAACCCTGGCGACAGTTCCGGTCTTTTGGGATAGTAAGCAGACACCGGAGTCAACGGCGGCCTTATACTCCATCCCTGTTCCGATATAGGGGGCATCGGTTTTCAGCAATGGTACGGCCTGACGCTGCATGTTAGAACCCATCAAGGCACGGTTGGCATCGTCATGTTCCAAGAACGGAATCATCGCCGTAGCAATGGAAACCATTTGTTTGGGAGAAACATCCATATATTGAGCGCCGGTAGGAGGAACCAAAACAAAGTTTTCTCCGTGCCGGGCTTCAATTTTGTCGCTCAAAAAGTTGCCGCTATTGTCAACCGCAGCATTGGCCTGCGCAATAATATATTTTTCTTCTTCATCTGCTGTTAAATAATGGATTTCATCTGTTACTTTGCCCTTTTCAACCTTACGGTAAGGTGCTTCGATAAATCCATATTCATTAATTCTGCCATAGGTACTGAGAGACCCGATCAGCCCAATATTTGGACCCTCAGGGGTCTCAATCGGGCACATCCTGCCATAGTGGGAATGGTGAACGTCACGTACTTCGAAACCTGCCCTTTCCCTGCTTAAACCTCCGGGACCCAACGCGCTTAAACGCCTTTTGTGGGTCAGCTCTGCTAAAGGATTGGTCTGATCCATAAACTGCGATAATTGGCTGCTGCCAAAAAATTCCTTAATTGCTGCAACCACCGGACGAATATTGATGAGCACTTGAGGAGTGATCCCCTCAATATCCTGAATTGTCATTCTTTCCCGGACAACTCTCTCCATCCTGGACAAACCAATCCGGAACTGGTTCTGAAGGAGTTCGCCCACAGAACGTAATCGCCTGTTGCCGAGATGGTCAATATCATCGGTATGTCCTTCACCGCCAATAATTTTCAACAAGCGGGATATGGAAGCAATAATGTCTTCTGTCTTTAGGTTTCTGATATTTGTCGGAATATCAAGCATCAGTTTTTTATTCAGTTTATAACGGCCGACTTTGGCCAAATCGTAACGTCTCGGATCGAAAAAGAGAGATTCCAGTAAAGAACGCGCGCTTTCTACCGTGGGAGGTTCTCCTGGACGGAGACGTTTATAAATTTCAACCAATGCTTCTTCTGTTGATTCGGTATTATCTCTTTCCAATGTGATTCGGATATACTCATTATCTTCAAAGGTCTCGAGAATTCTGCCGTTGGTTGAATAACCCAAGGCCCTGACAAGTACGGTAACAGGAAGTTTGCGTGTCCTGTCAATCCGGACAAAAATATTATCGTTAATGTCGGTTTCAAATTCCAGCCAAGCCCCGCGATTGGGGATAATTGTAGCTCCATATATTTTCTTGCCGCTGGCATCAATCGTCTCGGAGTAATAAACCCCCGGAGAACGCACCAACTGGCTGACAATAACACGTTCGGCACCATTGATAATAAAAGTGCCTTTATCTGTCATTAACGGGAAGTCTCCCATAAAAACTTCCTGTTCCTTAACTTCTCCGGTTTCTTTGTTAATGAGACGCACTTTAACTCTAAGGGGGGCGGCGAAAGTTACATCCCGTTCTTTGCACTCTTCCACTTCATATTTGGGATCGCCGAGACTATAATCAATGAATTCCAATACCAAATTACCTGTGAAGTCTTGGATCGGAGAAATATCGCGAAACATCTCACGTAATCCCTCATCCAAAAACCATTGGTAGGAATTCTGTTGAATCTCGATTAAGTTGGGCATATCCAGAACCTCACGGAGCCTGGAATAGCTCCAACGTTCTCTAGTTCCAACTTTCATAGGATAAACCATGACGCTTCACCCTCTCAGTATAATTTCCGGACGAATACAAAAATTGTAAAATTAAAGGAAAAATGCAGATGGGTATAAACAGGGAAAAGCAAGGCTTTTTTTTAAAACCTCGCTCTAAGATTTATGGAGCTATCTCAAATGAGATGTGAACCATCCACTCTGTTATCTCCCAACATTATTGGTTTGTATTGGCTAAAACTACAGTGACAGTTATTAATCTTAACAAGCAATTTATTACTTGTCAAGAAGAAATTTCTTCTTTTAAGAGAAAGTGTGTCAAAAAATATCAATTAATACAAAAAAGATTCATAAAGCAATGGTGCCGGTCTTCATAGAGACCGGCACCTTGCTTTATTCATGATACTCAATATTATTATGGAACAGGAACAATTATTTAACTTCTACAGCAGCGCCGGCCTCAACCAATTTAGCTTTGATGGCCTCAGCTTCTTCTTTGGCGATTTTTTCTTTAACAGGTTTTGGTGCGCCGTCTACGAGGTCTTTGGCTTCTTTGAGTCCGAGACTGGTAATTTCACGCACAACTTTAATGACGTTGATTTTAGCAGCGCCGGCATTCATGAGAATAACATCGAACTCAGTCTGCTCTTCAGCAGCGGGAGCTGCGGCAGCACCGCCGGCAGCAGGTGCTGCTGCAACTGCGGCAGGCGCAGCTGCGCTGACTCCGAATTCTTCTTCAAAAGCTTTAACGAGCTCTGCAAGCTCAAGAACGGTCATACCTTTTACGGCTTCCAGAATTTCAGCGGTTTTAGACATTTTAGGGATCCTCCTTAATAATTCCTTTTTACATCATTTGAAAATAAATTAGCTGGCTATCAGCTTGGTTAAGAACCTTGAGCTTGGGCTTCTTTGAGTTTTCGCACCTCTTCCAAAGCATAACCCAGCTTGCGGATAGGTCCTTGGAGAACATTGACCATTCCCTGTAGAGGTCCTTGTAAACCCGCAAGCACCTGGGAAAGGAGAACTTCTCTGGGAGGAAGGTTGGCCAAATCTTTGACTTGTTCAGGACCAACTACTTTTCCTTCTACAACACCGGCCTTGATCATAAAGTTTTTATTCTTCTTCATAAACTCAGAAAGAATTTTGGCTCCTGCGACCGGGTCTGCGGAGAATGCTAAGGCAGTAGGACCTTCCAGAAAAGGATCCAGTCCTTCTATCCCTATCTCATTCGCTGCCCTGCGGACCATCGTATTCTTGAGTACTCTGTACTCTACACCTGCCTGGCGGAGTTCAACCCTGAGGCCGGTTACCTGCGCAACTGTGAGTCCTCTGTAATCAGCTAACACAACTCCACTGGATCCTTGAAATTTCTGTTTGATATCATCTACAACCTTTTGTTTTTCTTCAAAATTAGGCATATACATGCACCTCCTTTCCACTTCTACCTATTTCCTTGACTAACAAAATAAGCCCCCGCTGTAAAACGGAGGCAACAATCTCAAGTCTATTCACTAGACCGAACTCTGATCCTCCGCCTCGGCAGGAAATTAAGCTTCGTAGCACCTGCTTTCTACAGCGGAATTATTTACATTTTGACTTACTTTCGTTATATCTCAACCTTTACAGACTTAAGTTAGAGAGCCTTTAAAGGATTGATTTTCACTCCCGGTCCCATAGTAGAGGATACCGTTGCGCTCTTGACATATTGCCCCTTGGCTGCAGCCGGTTTGGCTTTCAGCACAGTCTCTGCTATCGTTTTGTAGTTCTCGATAAGCTCATCCTGCTCAAAAGAAGCCTTTCCGATCGGTACATGTATAATACCTGCTTTATCAGCCCGGTATTCCACTTTCCCGGCTTTGATTTCTTTAATAGCCCTCTCGACATCAACGGTTACCGTTCCGGTTTTCGGGTTTGGCATCAGTCCTTTTGGACCTAAAAGCCTACCCAGTTTACCGACTGTACCCATCATATCCGGAGTAGCTACAGCAACATCGAAACCAAACCAACCTTGTTGTATTTTCTCCACCATGTCTTCAGCCCCGACAAAGTCCGCTCCCGCTTGTTCCGCTTCCTTTGCTTTTTCCCCTTTAGCAAATACCAATACACTCAGAGTTTTCCCGGTTCCATGGGGAAGCACCACTGCACCGCGGATCTGCTGGTCGGCATGACGGGTATCAATACCTAATTTAAATGCAACTTCTACGGTTTCATCAAATTTTGCTTTGGCATTGGTCTTGACAAGACCAATCGCTTCCGATGGCTCATGAAGAGCCTGACGATCAAAAGTCTTTAGGGCATCAAGGTATTTTTTTCCTTTTTTTGCCATCGTTATAACCTCCTTGTGGTCGTGTCGGGTTTTACCCTCCCACAGCATGAAAGGACAAAAAGAACTTAGATAATATCAATTCCCATGCTCCGTGCAGTTCCTTCAACCATACGCATAGCAGCTTCAATACTGGCAGCATTGAGATCTTTCATTTTTGTTTCTGCGATTTCTCTCACTTGGTCTTTGGTGACTTTTGCAACTTTTTGTTTGTTGGGAACAGCAGAACCAGAAGGAATATTGGCTGCTTTCTTCAACAGAACGGAAGCCGGCGGGGTCTTTAAAACAAATGCAAAAGAACGGTCCTCATAAATGGTAATTTCAACAGGGATTACCAAGCCTGCTTGGTCTTTGGTCCTTTCATTATACTCTTTACAAAAACCCATAATGTTAACACCGTGCTGTCCCAGCGCAGGACCAACCGGAGGCGCGGGATTCGCTTTACCGGCATTTAAAGCCAATTTAACCAGACCTACTACTTTTTTTGCCATGATTACACCTCCTTACTTAAAATATATATTTAGTCAAGTTTCTCAACTTGCCCAAATTCCAATTCAACCGGAGTCTCTCTCCCAAACATGGAGACCGTGACTCTTACTTTTTGTTTTTCTTCAAGAATTTCTTTTACTATTCCAATAAAATCTTTAAATGGACCGGAAGTCACCCGGACAGACTGCCCAATGACCACATTGATTTTCGCGCGAACCTTTTCCAAACCCATCTGCCGAAGGATAACTTTTACCTCATGTTCCAACAGGGGAATCGGTTTGCTGCCACTTCCAACAAACCCTGTAACTCCGGGGGTATTACGAACAACATACCAGGAATCATCCGTCATATCCATTTCAACCAGAACATAGCCCGGAAATACTTTGCGTTTAGAGATCTTTTTTTTGCCGTTTTTGATCTCAATTTCGTCTTCCATAGGTACGAGAACACGAAAAATCTTATCTTCCATGTTCATGGACTCAACGCGCTTTTCCAGATTTGTTTTCACCTTGTTCTCATAACCGGAATAAGTGTGAATAACATACCAGTTTTTAGTCATTCACCAAAGGCCTCCTAAGAAAGATTCGCACCACTAGCTGCCAAGCAGGGTATTCATAGCAAAAGTCAGACCGCTGTCAACGACCCAGATAAGCAAAGCGATAATACCGACTGATACAAACACGACACCGGTGTAAATCAGTAATTGTTCACGGGTGGGCCAGTGCACTTTTTTTAATTCATTCCAGACTTCACGGAAATGGTTAAATCTTTTTCCGATATTCCTGAATCTGCTTGTTAGGCCGCCGTCTGCACCTTCTACCTTCTTTGCCACCGCCATTTTAATCACATCCTTATCGGTATATTATACCGGAATCAAAACTACTTCGTTTCTTTATGGGCTGTGTGTGTTTTGCAGGTTTTGCAGTATTTTTTAATTTCTATACGATCAGGGTCATTTTTTTTGTTTTTATTGGTTTGATAATTTCTGTTTTTACATTCTTGACAAGCTAATGTGATAGCAACACGCATTTCGAACACCTCCCCGGCAATGGCATTAACTCCATTATTATGCAAGCCGCACAGAATAATTTAACACAATAATAATATTTTTGTCAAGGAAGATTGCTTTTGCCATCAAAATTTAAAACCTTGTAATATTAATTATTGACAGTTTTTCCCCACTATATTACTTTTCATTGTCTTCTACTTTCTTCCTCAAAAGGCCTAGTTCCTGGGTCAGATCCTTAATACTGTTCGACATTCTGGACAAGGAAATTGTCATACTAAAAGTAATCATAAGCAATGATATTATTCCCAACAAATAAATTGCATTCGAAGGGGTTTTGATGCCAAGCAAATAGGCTATCAAAAAAGAAAGATACGGACATATTGCCAGTACAATAAATAATACGCTGAGCCCAATCCAAAGCAATGCATATTTTAATTCCAATCGGTATTTTCTAACGAGAGTTATTAGAAGGAGGAGGGCCAGCAAGGAAAACACCAAAAGAATAACTCTTAGCTTTAAATCCACTTTTTCTTGTCACAACCCTTTCGTATACTTTGTCTGTCTAAATGCTTCTATTACGATTGCCGCTGACACTTTAATCATATAATAAATAGACTTATAGGGGTTAATTGAAGATGAACCATTTGGCCTTTCCTTCATTTTGACCGGTAATTCTTGAATGACATAGCCTTTTCGTTTCAAAAATACTATTGACTCTGGTTCAGGATAATCTTTTGGGTATTTTTTTGCAAACTCATGTATAATTTTTGAATTACAGGCTCTAAAACCTGATGTCGAATCAGTAATTTTCAAACCTGTAATTAGATAAATTAAATCATTCAAATACCTGGATCCTATTCTTCTCAAAAATGTAGATTGAAAACCAGACTTTTCAATATACCTCGAACCAATCACTAAATCAGCCTGATTTAAAATAAGAGGTCTGAGCAGCCGAATGATTTCCTTTGGGTCATGTTGGCCGTCACCGTCCACTTGAACTGCATAATCAAAGCCATGTTGAGCCGCATAAATCAAGCCGGTTTGAACTGCACCACCAATCCCTAGGTTAACCGCTAATCTTATAGTAATCGCTCCAGTACTTTTGGCTTTTGCATACGTGTTATCCATTGAGCCATCGTCAATAACGATAATAGTCGAATCACTAACTGCTTTTTGAACAGATTCTATTACCTGCTGAATAATCATTTCTTCATTATGTGCAGGAATAATTATAGCGATTTTCAATTTGTTCACCCCAGATAAATTATTCTGTTCGAATCAATTAATCCTCTAGGTGTTATCGAAGCGTACTGCTATTTTCCAAAACAAATAATAGCTCAAACAATAAACAGATAAACATATAAGTCCAATAAGTATTAAACAGCTAAAACTCGTAATCTCCGAACTTTTTCCCACGTTTACCCAAAAACCTTTAAGAAACAAACAAGTAAATAATAATAATGTATTTGCTCCAGATAATAGGAGAACGTTCTTTATAAATTTTAAGGGTCTTAGATATTTCCAAAGGAGAAAATACAACAACATCGCATTAGTAAACGCCCCGCAGGCAGCAGCATAGCCAATCCCAATAGGTCCTAGTGAAGGTACCCAATACCGTAATAGCAATATATTAATGGACATGGCCGGGATTGCGGCTACAAGGGGGATACGCTTACTGCCTTTCAACATGGAAACCCTGACCAAAAGTGCTGAAATGCCTTGCCAAACAATACAGAAAACATATCCTGATAAAATTGTGGCGGTTACTTCTACTGAATAAGAATTAAATTCTCCCCTTTGGAAAAGAGTCGTGATAATAGGATATCTAAGAGTATATAACATAATTGTAAACGGCAAGGTAAATAAGATCCCAAGGAATAAATATTTATTAACACTATCCGAAAAAGCATTATTGTCTTTGGAATAAGCTTTTCTGGCTATTTCCGGAAAGGCCACTACAGCTACAGCTGATATGAAAACCCATATTGGAAATTGCACGAGCCTGAAGGCATAATTTAAAGCCGCCAATGTACCCGGACCCTGTTTAGCTGCGAAATACCTTTCGACAAAATAAATGATTTGAGTTGATCCAAGAACGGATAAATAAGGTAACAAGTTCTTTAGTATTTCTAAAAGATCACCAAGGGTATCTTTTATTCTACCAAATTCAGGCAAGCATTTACAGTCCTTGATTACAAAGATCCATATATATGCAAATTGGGCTAAAACAGAAGCTATCAAAAATCCAGTTAGAATAAAAACTCCCTTTTCAAGGTATATTTTTGTATAATTTAAATAGATCAACCCTAATAATAACAATCCGTTAAAAACTATTTGACCGGTCATTGAACTAATAAATCTGCTCTGAACCTGTAAAATCGCCATCCCGAGATATATGATAGGGAAAAAAGTAAGAATTGGGATAAGTAAATTGAAGATTATTAACCCTGAAGATTGTGTAGTAGCATCTAACCCACTGCCAAGAGCAGCATAAATCAAGGGTCCGTTTAAGAATAAGATCAATGATAAAAACAAGCATGCTATAGTTGAAAAAAGTAGAACTCCCGCTATTGCGGCATTAAAATCTTTGTTGGTTTTAGATATAAAAATCTTTGAAAATACAGGGATTACGGCAACGCCTAAGGCCATTGCCAAAAAGTTATTTCCTAAAGTATCAACAATAAAATAGCTAAGCAAAAAAGCATCTGCTATGGCAGACGTGCCAAGATAAGCTGCTAGATAGACATCCTTCACAAAGGATACAACTGCCAAAATGCAGTTAACTATAATAACCTTCAGAATATTACTAGAACTCTGTTGCAAAACATTAGAAATTTTTTTTATGAGTTTCATTTTACCATCCAAATTTTCAGTTGCAAATTTCAAATACAGGATAATCTCCATCGGCCTGGATTACTTCCCTTATCGGCATACAATCAAAATCCTTGAGAAATTGCTTTATTTTTTTAAGATTATTTTCCAGGTGGTAGTAATGAGCAATTTTGATCAAAGGGCTTACATCCAATCGTGGCTGCTTCGGGTCAACTTCCCAAGGATGAAAATAACTCACCAACGGACGTTTAATATTTGTCATTTTGACAAGAGATTTTACTATAAAATAGGGAATAACCCTAAAATATAATCCTCCTGCAAACGGAAATTTGAAAGGTCCAATCTGCCCGATACCAGGGGGAATTTCCAATAGTTTTAATGTTTTGCCATTTACTCTCGGATAAAAAAACTCTAATGGAACATTGTTAATTCCCGATAAAGGGGTCATAAACGGCTGAATACTGGAGTCATAGAGAAAACCTTCTTCCTCTAGAACTTCTAAAGCCCATAATGATTCTTTGGCAATGGACCATGTTGGCGCCCTAAACGTGTTGATTCCTATTCCCGAGATATCTTCCAGCAGATTCTTGCTTTTTTTGATATCGTCTCTAAATTCGTCCTTACTCATCTTTGAAACCATTTGATGTGCATATCCATGGCTGGCCAATTCATGTCCTTGCTTAATCATTTTTCCTATCAAACCTGGATGCTTTTCAGCCACACAGCCTAAAACGAAAAAGGTGGCCTTGATATTCAGTTCCGCCAGGGTATCAAGAAGGAGTTGTGTGCTGTATTCAACCCTATCCTCATATTTCCCCCATGTATGATAATCAAAATGAAAATCTTGGGTCATATACCAATCTTCTACATCAATCGTCAAGGCGTTTTTCATTATTTGGTCTGGATCTCCTTCTTAATTAGGATTACTTTGGCAAAAGTTAAGTGTAAAATGTTTTTTCCGGCTAGCGTCTTAATAAAAATCTCCACATCTTCTTGTCAAACATGTAACGCAGACACGCTGCCATAAAACCAATAGTTGGTAATGGATCATCTTTGGATATGATATCGTCTTGAAATGTATCACTTTTAGTCCAAAATGGAGGATTCATTTGTTTTCTTTCTTTATTAAAAATATAATGAAAAATATCCCCCGGAAGAAGGTTCCTACACAGCATTCCTGTCTGATAATTCGTTACAGGTTTGATGTCCCCGTTGTAGGCAATTTGAAATAATAACCACGGGAAATCTACGCCGGCAAAAATAGCCATCTGAATAGAATTCCAAAATCTCCCGTTTATCTCGATAAATTTAATCTCCCCGGTGTCCTTTTGCTTCATAAATTCCAGACTGGCTATTCCATACCATTTTAGTCCTTGCATAAATTTAATCGCCATCTCCAGTATTTCTGGGTAGATTACGCTTTCCTGGACTATGCTTGGTCCTGTAATTAAGGGAAACTTTCTGACGTGTTTTTGGATAAATGAAGCTCTCAGTTCATGATGGGAATTGTAAAGCAGGGCAACTTCATATATTTCTCCTTCTCCGAGATGTTCTTGAATAACCGGAAAAGGATACTGTTTATGTACCTCGAGGTATGTGTTTAGAAGTTCTTCTTTGGAAAAAGCAATCTTAATTCCCCTTCCCCCGCTGCTTTTTACAGCCTTTACCATCAATGGGTAGGTTAAGTGTTCTGTTAACTTTTCAATACTTTCTTCGCCATCCGGGAAAACTGTTTTGGGGAGGCTTACACCGACAGATATGGCATGTTTATAAGATCTGCCTTTATTTAAAGCAATTTGATAGCTTTCATAATCCGGAAGCGGCACGGAGCATACCTTAGTTAATTCATCCTTGTGAGCCATGGCAACAGCAACCGTATCATCATCTATAGGTAAAAAAACGTCAATCCCGTATTCTTTTATCTTCTCACTTACGAATCTGTAATAATGTTCGGGTTCTTCTGCCGCGCTTGGACAAACCATAGACTGTGAACAGTATTTAGAAAATGAAGTCGGAGAAAACCTCGTTTCCTCAATAACATACGTTTCTATCCCTTTTTTTCCTAAAGATCTCACAGTTGCAAGAGCTTTTCTGAGTTGGGCGTTCGTTATTAAAACTTTGGGCATAAAAAACTTACCTCCAAGGACGAACAGTTTTCAGAAACGAGACTTTGTTGGCTTTGGAAATGGCGACTATGTATTGTCTTGAATATTCCATACCTGATTAAACTCTTTTTCTTTTTCTTGATGAATATGATAAACCTTTATATTCTCGTCCTCGTAATATACAGTAATATTGTCATGGAAACTTTTATAAATGCTCACCCAATTCTCGATCTGAGTGTAGTAGGCTTTACGCTTCTCTACGCGTTCTTTTGTTGCAGTTAGCGGTGGCTCAAATACTTTTTTCTCCACAATAATAAAGATATCTGGAGTCATCATTACTTCCACGTTTTGAATATTCTCTAGTTTTTTCGATTCAGGCCTGTAATTATCCGCGAAATCCCACAATTGCATATGAAACCCCTTTCCGAGTACATACGGATATCCTTCCTCATTAGAAACGATCATCCATTCCGTTGGTGTAAACTCATCACTGATCCTTACAAATTGATTAACCATGCTGTCATAAAGCATCTTATAGGGTACAGAAGGCATCGGCTTATAGAAATATGTCGCGGCAATGAGCACAGTAAAACACAACAAGATCTCCAGTAACTTTATTCTTATTAATATTTTCATTATTGCGTGCCAACCCATCCCTATCGCAAGAGCGGCAATAATCGACCATAATATACCTATCCGGGTTACCAGTACCGCGTTTCCCGTGAGCCACCCAAGGTACATATATGAAAAAAGTGAAATAACAGACATTAGAATGACAAATAAAAGAGGTTCGGGTTTTTCTTTTAACCATCGAGATAAAAGAAATAAGATAATTATTCCAATTATGCCACCAACAGCTACATAATCCAAATATGTCAGCTTCGTGATATCGGCTGTTAAGGAATCCGTTAGGAAACTCTCGGCTGCGGAATTAAACGATTTTCCCATTAGCAAGCCAATCAGCATCGGCAGCGCGGATATTACCACTGAAAAAACGCCGGCTAATGCTACATTCAAAATTGCTTTTAGATTTTTCAGCGGCCCAATAAAGAAAAAAGAAAGACAAATCACCAAAACCCCAAGACAGGCATAAGCCCAGATCAAGGAATGAGCTAGTCCCATTACGGAAAGTGAAGCCGCCCCAGTGATAACCAGTCGTTTTTCTTTATTCTCCAGGTAACGAATAACAAAATACCAGGCAAGAACTAAAAACACTAAAGCGAATTCCTGTGAATTAGTAGCCGCCTGCCTTTCCCATCCAAGAGGCAAAAACGGTCCCAGCACTCCGAAGACAAACGCCGCGATTATTCCCGCCGTTTTTCTGCCGGTAAGCCTGGATGTAAAGAAATGAAGAGCTATGGTGGTCAAAACACCGTTAAAGGGACCAGCGTATTTGACAACGTAAATTGGATCCGTTGCGGCAAACTTACGTAAAGTAGCGTCAAAAATATGCATTCCTTGCGGATAAATTTCGTCATGAAAAAGTACCCTGTTTGAAATATAATTCATCCAAGCCTGTACTACCGTCGAGTCCGACAGTCCGGGCGCGGCATGGGTTAACGGGTCATAGAAACGCAGGTATGCGGAACCAAGAATTACACCAAATAAAAGGTAATTCAGCGGATCTTTCAGCATGGAGTAGCACTTATACCAAAATATTGCCATTATCCTCCTGCTCTGATCCTTCAGCCAGTTAAGAAGGGAAAATCTGCCGTCAGAGATTTCATAAAAAAGCACAATTAGACTTGAAGTTTTTTCTTTAAGAACATCTATTCTTTTTCCGGCAGGCAATCTCCAAAAAATAGATAGTAAACAAATAAAAATAAAAAGAGAAATCACCTCGTACAGCTTAAGGATGACGAACCCATACCCAACGATAATAATTAAGAATACCATCTTGATATACCTTGAAAAAAAGCGTTCTCCCGGTACTGCATCTTCCCCTTCTTCTCTGAAAATGACGGCGGCCATTATGATAAAGAGAATACAAAAGGATATCCCCAGGTGTATTAGGTTAGCGTATTGATTCACTATTGGCACGTTGTAAGCCCCTTTCAGGTATTAACCTGCAATAATGCAACGTAACGAATCAACTGTTTATTTTTTGATGTCTTCTAGGTTTTGGTGAATATGATATACTCTTAGTTCGTCATTTTCATAAAATATTTCAATATTCGTATGAAATTGACTGAAGGCAGCCAGCCATTGCTGCAAAAGAGTATAGTTATTAATACGGTTTTGGATTTTTTCAAAAAACAAATCTCCCGGTTTCTCCAATGGAAAGGGATTATATACTTTTTTTTCGAAAAACACAAAGATGTCTTCGACATCAATATCTTGCTTAGTTCCGCCTGTATTCTCTTTGGTTATTCTCTTCGCTACAGGACTGTATTCAAGAAAATCCCATAAATTTGTATGCCAAGCTTCTGACAGACAAAGCCAGTATCCCTCTTCATTGGAAACCATCATCCAAGTGGTAGGAACATATTTATGACTAATGCTTAGGTATTGGTTAATCGTTGTATCGGGGACCATTTTATAGGGATGTGGGGGAGTAGGAGGATAATACGCGATGGCTACTGCCAGGAAAGCTATACAGATTACAAACTCAAATTTTGGCCTCATTACTACACTTAAGATTTGGGCAATAGCATGCCATCCATAGCCGATTGTCAAGCAGACAACCATCCCCCAGAGAATTGATATCCTGCTGACAATAATCCCATTTCCGGTCCATAAGCCAAGGTACCTGTAGAATATATAGGAAAGGATAGAACAAAAGATTATAAAAACAGTAAGCTCTATCCCCTTTTTCTTCAATATACTGAAAATCATCAGCAGGAAAATTGCAGATAATGCTATGAGAACAGTGTAATCTGTATCGGTGATATTCGGAATCTTTGCTTGAGTAACAGATGTCATGAACTCAAATGAGGAAGCATGAAATTTTTCACTTAAAAGAAGACCATATATCATTGGCAATGCCGAGATAATTCCTGATGCAATCCCTGCCAGCATTAAATTAACATTTGCTCTAAAGTTCTTACGGATGTCAGATACAAAATAAACAAGAATTATGAGAACCACACCGAATACCATAAATGCATAAACTAAAGTATGAATCAGCCCAATAACTGCATACGCCGAACCTGCCGTCCAAAGAAACCTTTTTTCTTTGCTTTGAATATAGCGAATTGTAAAATACCACGCAGGTATAAGAAATACTAGGGCAAATTCCTGGGGAAGAGTAGCTGCCTGCCGGTCCCAGTCCAGCGGCAAGACCTGGCCTAAGACTCCATACATGAAAGCACCAACAATTCCGGCCGCCTTTCTGCCTGTGAGCCCTGAAAGAAATAAATAAATTCCTAAGGAAGCAAGTACACCATTTAGAGCCCCGGAATATTTAAAAATAAAAAGGAGATCATCTCCGGCAAATTTCCACCAGGTCGCAAGCAATATATGATGGCCGAGAGGATAGATCCCATCGTGGAAAAGAATATTGGAACATGCGTATTTTATCCAGGCAATATGTACCGGTGCGTCCGAAAATCCCGGCGCAGCGTGGATAAGCGGGTCATAGAAACGCAAAAAAGCAGTAATACTAATTACTCCAAACAAAAATAATGAAAAAGGGTCTTTAACAAAGCCAACAAGCTTTAGTCGGATCTGAATCAGGATTTTCCTTAGTTTGGAAGGGATCCAGTCAAATAATAAAGAACCCCCGTCAAAAGCCTGAAAAAAATAAGTAAATAAGGGAGGTTTTTGTTTTTCCTGATTCTTGTCTTTATTTCTGGTAACTTTTTTTAATCTTTTTGCAGCGAAAGAAGCAGGAGAGTACAAAGCTTTATTTTCTTTAATTTTATACTTATTAATTACAATGAACAGAATAAAGACGGTGCAAATGGAAAAAAACTCAAACAACTTCAGAGCCGTTAAAATATATCCAACAACAATAATAAAGAAAACTGTTTTAATAAAGCTAGAAAAAAAGCCTTCTATACCTCCATGCTTTTCTTTAAAACAAAGGGCCGGAAAAATCAAAAATAGAATAGCGAAGGATACCACCAACCTTATTAGATTTTCCAATTGAAAATAAATCGGCAATATCCGCACCTTCTTTTTTTGACTTTATTGCGTGAAGTATAAGTAATAATCCAAGTATGAAAATACGCGAGCCACTCCGCGTCTAGTCATAACGAAAAAAATAACGGAACCGGCAGCCAGTCCAATTACTGCCCAACTGTAATTGACCCAGCCCAAGTAACTTAAAAGTGATGGCCAGCGGGCAACTAGAAACGCATTTAAAGGAGCAGCCCAACGGCTTAGTATGAACCCGACAACTAAATTTACTCCTGTTGCTACGGCAATAGCACGCCCTGCAATTTCCGGTTTGGAAAGACTGAAAAGAATAAGCGAATTCATTAATCCCAATGATACTACCGAGTAAGAAATAATACCTATAATTAGAACAAAATGAGTAATTGGGTTAGCTAATATCCGTAAGTGAATAATATGGTTATAATCAACATAACGGATAATTAAATAAAGAACAATTCCGTTAATAATGCAGAAAATACTCATAAAACGAATCCATCTGTTGTGGAAATTTCTATATACTTGATTCATTACGGAAATTTCCCCGATGGAATACTTCTTTTGATCTAGCTCAATTTTCATCATAATTTCGTTAACAACAACTTCCACAAAACCCATGGGAAGCATCAGGACCATTAAAGCAAAATCGAGTCCCAGTTCATACTCTCCCCGAAACCAAATAACAAACGGCATATATATACCGTTCGTTGACCATGCTATAATCCTGTCA
Source organism: Candidatus Dichloromethanomonas elyunquensis (assembly GCA_001515265.1). Lineage (GTDB taxonomy): Bacteria > Bacillota > Desulfitobacteriia > Desulfitobacteriales > Syntrophobotulaceae > Dichloromethanomonas > Dichloromethanomonas elyunquensis. The sequence goes on along the minus strand of LNDB01000015.1, from coordinate 9,377 downwards.
AGATTTAAAAATAAAAAATAAAAAAAACCATATTTAAAAAAGGGCATTGTGGAATACAGCATCATAGAAAGTCTGGGGAAAGTCGGAGCAATTCCTTTTTCCATTTGTTTTTCAGTCTGGTAAAAATAATATCTTGCGATAAAAAAACCTGCGATTGCTACTATACACAAAGCGATTAACTGAGATATAATGATATCCATTTTCAAAAGTATAAAGAGAATGAAAACAATACCTATTCCGGCAGTTATTAGTCCGGTAAACACAAGTTCTTTTTTGAGCATATACATAACCGTAACGGAAAGCCAAATAGTTGTCAAAAAGAAATAAAAGAGGATGATAATTGACGCCATTGACCATGGGAAAATTCGGAATAGCCAGTTTATTAAGAAGAATAAGACCGTTACAATAACAGCAGTAACAAAACCGAAACGAATAAAGTAAAAGGTCGACTTTCTCGCCATATAACCGAGGTTTTGCCCAAGATACATAAACCCGCGCCTGGCTAAAGCCTGTGTGAATCCACCGACAACGACAAAACTTAAAATTGTTCCTATAGAAATACTGGTAGCAAGCGCAACTGAAAGGTTTTCATAAGACCAGAGTGAAAACCGAAGGGTTAACATTGAAAGAACAGAAACAGCCATTGGCAGCGCAAAAATTGTCCCTCTCAAAAAGCTCCTAATGGATTGCCATAGAAAATCCCGTGTTGAAATTTTCTCCGTTTTCAAGATCGGGGTAATGTGCAATTCATTTTGGATAATGTTCCAAAGTTCTTGCGCCATGGAGAAAATGTCATTGTACCCAAACCTATCTCTCGCCATTATGTCGTTCCAGCCCATAGATTCCAAAGTTGCGGCAAGTTCGTACATATCTTGGGGATCCTTTGCCCTTTTGAGGACTTCCGTACATAATTCCCTTAATTCCGGTTTATTATCAACTTTAAGGCTTTCTTGCCCGATTATCATATTACTCATCCATTCCTTGAACTACCATGTTAATAATCAAGTCGGAAAGCTTGTTGCCTCTTTGCGCTCTTTCCACAATTTCTGAAGTAATGGTCTCACCTTTTTTAATAATCATAGCACCAGAATTATCTTTTAGATCCTCTCCGGCAATTTTGCCAAGAATATACTTATACCGAATTAAATCAATTTCAGCTAGTAAATCATCCTGCGCCGCATTATGCTTTTCGACCTTGGTTTCCTCAACAGGTTCACCAAAGGTTGCTGCAATCTCTTTGTCAGCCCTAATGCTCAATTCCTCTATATTTTGTAAAGAATGTAATTCTTTGCTCTGATTCTCTCTTATTTCTTTAGGTTCTTTCAGTTTCGTATCCGTTCCTTTTCGAGGGGAAAAGGAGTCTGTCTTCATCCAAAAGGAGGTTTGTTCAGGTATCAAGACAGCTTTTTCTTCATCTGTTATATTTTTTGACCGAATCGGATTTTCTTTTATCCGATTCCGTTGATCATGAACAAGTGTACCGTCTGCTGTAATTGGATTATTCATTATGATGATATTTGTGTCTTCATTCTCAATTTTAGAGGATTCCTTTGCCGCAGTTCCTTGCCTGGGAATTGATGTGGCGGTAGTGGTGGTAACAAGACTTAAATTAGAAGTTTTAATAATTTTATTGATATAGTCCAGCTCTTTTTTGATATTTTCTTTCGTTTCTTGGATCTCGCTTTCAATATGAGAAATGTTATCTCTCAGCTGTTCTCTTATCAAATATTCATTATCAAAACTATTACAAAAATCTTCATCTTGATATCTTTTCATATATTCAAATAAGAAGTCCATTCTTTCGAGGGAAAGTTCGAGTAATTCTAATGATAAAGAACTATGGCATGTAGAGGTTAACTTTTCAATATCCTTCTTAAGCAGGTTATTTTCGTTTTGAAGAGTCTGTAATTCCATTTTAAGTTTTTCAAAATTGGTTTCTTGCAAGTCGGATAATTCCTGAAGATATCTCGCAACCTCTTTTTTGTTATACCCGAAAAGCCTGCCCTTCACAGCCATTATTTCTCAACTCCTTCCTCTTCCAATAATGTTTCAAAAATATCTTTTATTTTCAAAATGTCAGTTCTTATCTTATTTGAGTAGCCCTTATATTTAGATAACTCCTCTTGTTTAATTTGAACTTGGTTCTTTAAAATCGCGATAGAATCTTCCATTTTATGTTTAGCCGCTAGGTGTTTATCTGATAAATCAATATATTTTTCAAATAATTGATTTTTTATGAACTCCTTTTTGTTTTCTCTAAAATCAACTTCCTGCTTAACATTATTGTATTCCACTCTAAGCAATTCCTTTTGATGATTCAGCTCAGTCATTTCCATCTTAAGACCTTTTGCTTTCAATTCATATTGCTGATTAATCCTATCTATCTCTTGCTGGACACTTTCTAGATCATAACCAAAGAATGAACGCTTAAACATTTCCGACATTTCCTACTCCCCCCTTACTTCTGCATTTTTTTGATCAGGCAATCTCGTCTTGGACCAACTGGCTCATTAACTGGGCTTTCTCCAATTGCAGTTTAGCTGCATCTAACTTTCCAAGTTCAGCATAGGTACTAGCCATATCCGCATAAAGCAGAGGAACAATTTGCGAACTCGGTACCGCTTTGATAGCCAGTTTAAATTGTTCAATAGCTTCCAATTTAAATCCTAACTCTAAAAGCGCATATCCTTTTTCAACATAAAGCTTTTGTTTTTTGAGTAGATCCGAAATATTCTGCGCAGTTTTAAATGAGAGTTTACGATATGCTTTCATGTATAATTCAATCGCATTTTCTATCGTGAAAAAATCGAGAGCCCTCTTATGAGCATCCTCTTCTAAGGTATGCCTGAGCTCAACATCTTGCAGCAAGGTAATAATGGCCCGGGCAAACTCCTCAGGTTTTCTTGGTGGAACAACAAGCCCACAATCCCCTAACGCTTCAGAAACCCCTCCCACATCGGTTGCAACAATTGCCTTGCCAGACATCATTGCTTCTACAACAGAATAGGGAAATGCTTCTGTAATACTGGATAATGCCACGACGTCAGCCTGCTTTAAAGCAGCCGGTACATCATCCGTATGACCGGCAAAAACAAAAGTATTCTCGTCTAACCCCAGTTGTTCCCGCGCAGCCAGACACTCATCATAATATTCGGGAACATTAACTGTTCCGTAAACTAGAAACTGCACGTCCGAAATAGTCTCCTTCACCATAGCCGCCGATTTTAAAAGAGTTATAAGGTCTTTAACAGGATCAATACGCGAAACAGTTACAACCGTTGGACGTAAATTGGCAAGTGGTTTTGTTGCAGGTAAAAAAATATTGTTGTCTACCCCATTATAAATTACATTTATCTTTGATGTAGACACCCCAAATACTCTTTCCCACCTAGTATTATATCTACATACAGGAGAAACTGAATCGGCAAAATGATAGTTAAGGATGACGATGGAATGAATAAGTCTTATTAAAAATGTTTTTAAATATGGAGAATAACTCGATCGATTAACCGCTAAATACTGTTCTCTTAAATAAACGCCATGTTCAGTTAGTAAGTATGGAGTCCCTCTCTCAAACTTTGACAAAACACACGGAATCCCACAAAATGCTGCCGCTGCGGAGTGAGCAACATTGATTTCAGGAAGAGGGGTATTAAGAACTGTAAAAAACCTGTACAACCAACCTAAACTTTGGGTTAAATCGAAAATACTCGGAACGGCAAAACTGTTTTTTATATTTAAAGTAAAATGAAATATAAATTCCTTATATTCCTCCCAAATTATCTCAGACTTAAAAGTCAGTGTATAATCGTATTCTTTAAAATAATTATACATATTGAACAGAGTGTGAGCAAAACGAATTGGATTTTTGTCCATAGTCATAATCTCTTGGATAAAAATCTTAAATAGAGGTACGAATTGTGACTCAATAACTGTCTGCGTGGTAATTTTCTTGGTTAGATAAATCTCAGAAAAAGGTTTCTTAAGATTTTCTGCAGCATCTTCCGTTCCCCAAAGCGGAACCTTTATTAAATCCGCGTTATTAGGCAAAGAAAATTTTTGAGTAACGTAAGGGTTCATTAATATGCTGTAAAGAACATAGTCAATATTTTTTAACCTCTTGACTAAAACGTCACACCACGTACTGACACCCCCATGGTGAAAAGGGTACGTACCTTCAGTTGTCAGCATAACCCTTAATTTTTTATTATCAAACATTTTTATCACCTAATACTAAAGTAGTATAAACAGTATGCAGGTTACTTGGTTAAAATGTCAATTGTATCTGTCAAACCGCTTCTAAGACTATAAAGCGGTTTCCAATTTAATACTTTTACAGCTTGCTTATTATACAGAACACTACTTCGAATATCGCCGGGTCTTTCATCTTCATATTTTGCTTCGATATTTTTCCCGAGTATTTCTTTTAAAAAAGCAAACAACTGATTAACTGAACAAGCGCAACCCGTGCTAATGTTTAACGTTTCTGCTTTCCCCCTATTAATTGAAGCCATAAACGCAGAAACTACGTCTTTTACGTAAATGAAATCTCTGGTTTGTTCCCCATTTCCATATATTACAGGAACTTGTCCATTAATTAATTTATCGTAAAAAATTGCGATAACTCCACCTTCATTCCCTGCAAATTGACCTGCACCGTACACATTTGCTAATCTAAGTATTGTATAGTCAACACCGAAATTTTGGTAAATAGAAATATACTGTTCCGCTGTATTCTTTGTAATTCCGTAGCCTGATAACGGACGTTTGATATGATTTTCATCAATAGGCAAATATTGAGGTCTACCGTATACCGCAGCAGAAGAAGCAAAGACTATCTTTTGCACTTCATGTTTAACTGCCGACTTAAGAAGATTAAGTGTGCCAAAAATATTAATCTCCCCATCTGTGACCGGATCTATAACAGATTGAGAAACGCTGATTTGAGCAGCAAGATGAAATATGATCTCTGGTTTTTCTTGAGAAATAGAATAATTCAAATACTCTTTATCCCGAATATCTCCCAGATAAAAATTAACCCCACCCACCAGGTTTTCCTTTTTCCCTGTGCTCAAATTATCAAATACAGAAATAGCATGACCGTATTTTACGAGTTCCTTTACCAGATTAGAGCCAATAAATCCTGCTCCTCCTGTTACCATTAGACGCACTTCTTATCACCTCCATCATGAATACATGAAGAATGCTCCGTATATCCGTTAACTGCATTATAGAAAAGAAATTTTCTTTTTAAAGCCTGTTCAAGCACTTTTGTATAGCGTAAACTCTGTATTTTTGTATTTTCCAGTAAGAAAAAAACTTTCAGGCCTGAGTTGTTCTGCAAAGCGGAAAGGTTATCCAATAAATAATGAACCCAATCATCCTCAAATTCTAAAGGAGGATTCTCCCAGCAAATACCGTCAATCAATTTATGCGTACTCTTAATCACTTCAAATAACCCACAATTTTGTACAAAAATATGATCGGGATATATCGCCCGTATTTTACTAATAATCTCATATGAAGCTCTTATCTGTACGTTTCTCAAGTCGTCAGGCAATTGTTTATTTTCCAGGAAACCAATAGTATCGATAAAAAGCCCGTCATATGATTTTTGACTAAGGAGCGTAGATACTCTATTCAACAGGATACTCTGCCATCTGGCCGAATTTAGATTTGCGCAATAATTTCCATATTCAGTGTTTAGAACTTTTTCTCTATTCACTTGGAGAAAATCATCAGCCTCCAAAAACCTTAATACATCACTCCAGGGTGGAATCTCCAAAAAACTGACATATGCAAGAATAATTGTACGGGTATCCTGTATTTGATTTATTTCAACGCTAGAATACCCATTAGGCTCAATAACCACTATATCATATTTATGGTCACTGAAGTTTATGCATTTTCCATAATATACTATAAAATCTCGGGCTTGTTTAAATCGTGTTCTTCTCCCCACATCGATTTCCCTTCCAGTAATAAATTTAAGGATTTACTGACCTGCTCCTCGAAAGCATTTCTGTTTTAACAAAGCAAGTAGAGCACTGACTTCCATGTTGAGCACAGTTTACGTCCTCAATATCCCAACAATTCGTATCTTTTCTACCATAGGCAGCACATCCTTCAGAAATATGCACCGGGCAGCATTTTATTTCCCAGCATGGTCCTAGAGCTCTTCCTTCTATTGCTATTTCACGTTTTCTATTCAGCCAGGATAGCAGTGTTTCAACTAATTTTGGATCAAGCTGAGTGCCGGAAGCAGCCAGCAGGTCAGTAACCGCTCTCTCATAGGTTACCGGTTCTCTATATTTTCTACCTTGAAGTTTAGCATTGAACATATCGGCTACAGCCATAATTCTGGCCCCTAATGGTATCTGTTCTTGTTTTAATCTATCGGGATATCCATAACCATCCCAGCGTTCATGATGGTGCTTAATGTAAAGAGCCACTTCATCCCTGGATGTTGTAGATTCGATAATTGATGCTCCGATAACAGAGTGAAGTTTCATGGTTTCAAATTCAATTTGGCTATACTTTCCTTGCTTATAAAGTATTTCATTTGAGAGCCCCAACATCCCGATATCATGGAAATAGGCTGCCATTCTGATACTTTCTATTTCTTTTTTGGGTAAGTCTAATTCTAAAGCTATCGCTGTAGAATAATTGGCAATAAGTTCGGAATGTCCTACAGTAGTAGGATCAAGATTATCAGTTGAATCAATCAATATTCGCAACATATGAACATAAGAATCAGATAACGCTCTGAGTTTTTCCCGGTTTTCCCATAGTTCACCCAATCGCTTCGTCATCATCAAGACAACAGAAATTGAATAATTTTCAAGGCGGGGCAGCCTGTTAAAGAAGAATATTGCCATCCCTTCTACTCCTTGGGTCTCTACGAGCAAAACCGATTGTATTCCTGAGGCCACGAGGTAATAAGGTATACTATAAAAATCCTTGCTTCCCTGCTGAATAAGCATATAAGAATGTCCGTCCAAAACATTCTTCATACCATCCAGGGCTTCGTTATCAGAGACAAATTCCTGATCTATATCGTTGGTTAACCTGGTGATTAAAGGAACCCGCCATTTTCCCTTGTCCTGAATTGCATAACAGCATCCTCCTGCTTCGACCATCTGTGAGCTGATTCCCATAATTTTGCTTCCCAACGTTTCGATTTTGAAGGCAGATTTACTTAATTCAGTGATGGCTTTTCCTGTAGTTGTTATGACTTCTACATCATTATTTAATTTGTCCATTGTTAAATACATATCAACGATACGGTCAATTTTCTCACATAAAATCTTTAATTGTCTTTGTTTCTTTGGAGTAATTTTCTTGATTGGCCCGATACGCATTTGACATTTTCCATGAGAAATAGCCATTCTCAAAAGGGGCACTTCACCATCTTTTATTAAGAGAACTTCGTTTTTTGTTAATCGCCCGGAAATCCCTAAGGGAGGATCGTATTTTTCTTTTTCATAAGGCGCAAGACCGCTGTAACTAACTGCAACAACTCCTCTTTCAGAAGTCTTATATTTGGTAATCCGTAGAACATAATTTTCTGAAGTCTTGTCCCACAGATAAATAAAATAACCTTCAGCATCAACAATGGAAATAACAATATCTAAAATAGCATTTAATTGTTTGTTCAAATCACTCTGAACATCTATGGATTGAAGCAGTTGATCAATTATATCATTTTGGTTTTCTAAATCTCTCATTTTTCTTTTCAGAATATTAACAAATATAAAAGTAAATAAGATGATAATAAAAAAAATAAATGATAATATAGCAAAATAATTGCTATTTAGATAAAAATGGTTGTTATATAGTTTTTGCAGGTAGGCATTTATACCTGTCAGTACATTTTGAAATAGTTCCAAGACAATCCCTCCCAAAGTTGTTATCAATTTATCGCAGACAATTAATGGGAAAGATAGTACCTAATCCATCTTCTTTGTAATATCGCCATATCCAATTGGGTCTTTACTAATCTCCGCGACTCCGGTACTTTTCATAATAGAAATGGTTTGGGCCAGTTCTCGAATTTTCTGCTGCAAAATTGAAAGATGAATGGATTGATATAGCAAAAGCAAAAAAATAACAAGGATTGACACAAGAAATAATAATGCAGGAGGATAATCGACATTAACTAATCTAGCTATAGCGTCAAGGGAATAAGGATAAACTGATAAAATAATTACAAAAAAAGAACAAGCTATCCAAGGGAGTGATGTTCTTTCGCTCATTTTACCTTTAATCAAAAATCTAAAGACTAATAACACGAAGGCTAAACCGATAAAAAAAATTATCATTCTAAGCATCAACATTACCCCTTTGCTTATTGCTTAGAGCTTTATCTTTTAGTACTACGACAGCTATGCTTACGAGCATCTTAAAGAAATAGTAAATTGTTTTCATGCCGATATGCATACTTTCTCCCGACATTCTCTCCCGGATATTGGCAGGTATTTCAATAACCCGACAATTTCGTTTTAACATATGGATCAATGTATCTGCATCCGGGAAATCCTCGGGGAAATTACCCATTATAGCATAATAAGAAAAAACATGATTATTTAATCCTTGTAAACCCGATGTCGGATCTGTAATTTTTTTTCCAGCAAATACTTTGATCAACAAGCTAAAGTATTTAATGGCGATTTCCTTTAACAAACCTACTTTTGCGGAATCGTTCAGAAATCTTGACCCAATTACAATATCGTAATCTTTTGTTTCAAGATATTCAATAATTTTAAGTATATCTTTAGGGTCATGCTGTCCATCAGCATCGAATTGAATGACAAATTCGTATCCACAAGTTACAGCGTATTTAAATCCAGTCTGAAGGGCTCCTCCATACCCGATATTATATAAATGATCTATAACAAAAACGCCTTCCTTTTTAGCTGTTTGAGATGTAGAATCTTTTGAACCATCATTAACAACCAGTACATCACAAGAAGGACAATGTTGAAAAATACCGTGTAAAACTTTTGTTATATTTTTTTCTTCATTATAAGCAGGAATAATAATTAAGAATCTATTTTTTAACATAAATATCCCTTATTATAATAATTATTTTCAATTTAAATTATTTCTTAGACTGGTAACATTGTCAATAGGAATTATTACGCAAAAGAAAAAATATTTGGTTTCGCGCCTACTCTCGTTAATTTTACAGCATAGCCAAATATAGAATCACCTGAATCCCCGTTAATTTTACAGCATAGCCAAATATAGAATCACCTGAATCCCTTATGGCACAAGACTTTAAGGGATAATTTTTTGTCTATTTTTATCATTTATATGTAGCACAATTTGGCACAATATGGTATAATTAAGGTGTCTTTGCTGAATCTAAATATGGG
>LNDB01000014.1 GCA_001515265.1 Candidatus Dichloromethanomonas elyunquensis | reverse complement strand
CTAATTCAACCATACTTATTGTGATTGTACTACCTTCATGGCTGCTATTCCATGTGACGGTGTCTTTGACGGTTACATAGATGAAAATGATTAATTCCATATATTTATATGGAATTATCATTTTGAAAGACCTAAAATTTTGCATATATACTTTGTAACTTTTTATAAAGAAAAACCGGGGCTATTCGCCCCGGGAAGTTTATTACCGCTTTTCAGCTAAATATTTATTCTTTTTGTTATGAATTAGATAATATTATTTGCTTTGTCAGCAGCAGTTGGAATATACAGATTCTGTGTCTCTGCTACATCTGTCTTAAGATCCTTAATGTCAATCTTATCGGCAACGGCTCTTACATTTACGTTAGCTGTAATATTGACAGTGAAGGTGTACCTTAAAACGTTTTGGGTTGCTCCTTGACTTACTGACTGAACTGTAAGAAGAGTTCCATTCATGTCAAAGGTAAAGTCATCCTGATAGAGTCCGTAAACAGAACTGTCAACCGGCTCGGAGAAGGTGATATCAATTGTATTCGCTCCGCTTACAACCCTGCCTGTAACTTCAGGTGCAACCTGATCATCGTAGACCGGAATTACTGCTGTAGCAGTTGCATACTGCGCAATTCTTCTACCGTCAGCATTAGTTGTTGCTACAGGTGCTCCACCTGCATCTACGCCACCAACTGCTACAACCAAGGCTGCTGTCGTACCGGATGCTTTGATTGCCAGTACATCGGCACCTGCATTTGTAGTATTCAGGAATTTAAGGGTTACATCTTTACCGGAAATGGTGTAAGATGACGGGCTCTTTCTGTTTCCTGCAGCACCGTATCCAAATTCAGACAGTGTAATGGTGCTGAGTGGTTCACTGGTTTGGAAAGTAACATAGATATCATCGCCGACTTTAGTGGCTACTACGGTGCGGTTATTAATTGTAATTTTGCTTACATTGCCAGCTGTTGTGAGGTTGATGTCAGCTGAACCACCTGCAAGGGTATTACCGGCTAAGTCTGCCGCATTTGTAGCCCTGATACCTACGATGTCGCTACCTGCTCCACCAGGATTTACTGTTACACCATTGGGGAACTTAATCGATACTACTTTATCACTTTCCTTGAAAATGGTAGTTCCGCTTGGAAGGCTCTTAATTGCTCCACCTGCTTCAAGGTAGTAGTAATTGTTCAGGTCAGTTACAGACGCACTCATAGGTTCGCTGTATTCAACCAATACTTTGTTAGCAGTTGTAGATTCATAAGCTGCTCTCAGAGTAGGTCTTACAGTATCTCCTACGCTGAAGGACTTCACAATAGTATCCATTCTGTTAGGTGTTGAAGCCAAATCAATCATATTTTTAACTTCAAGGGTATAAGAAGAATCGGTCAACGGGGATACACCGGCAGCCAGTGTAATTACCCAAGTATCGCTGGAAGTCGTGGCGCCATTTTTGTTAAGAATGGTTGCACCGGCAAGACTGGTGACATCTCCGCTGGAATCCTTCAGGTTATAGTTGATAATGGAACTGGCAAATGAGCCGTCAATGTCTTCACTGAATTTAACAGTTATTTTTGCGCCAGTTGACTCATTTCCAGTAAGGTTAATAGAGGAAACTTCCGGTTTAGTGGTATCTTTAGTTGCTGCAAAAGAGTAACGGATATCATCTGTGCCGTCAGACAATTTATTGCCCCACGCATCTTTAATATCTTTATCCAGGATCAGGACGTTACTTCCTTCTTTAACTACACCAGATGCGAAAGTCATTTTAATCTTATCGTTTCTGCTGTCAACTTTGGTAGGAGCTGCTGTCGGGTTTGTACCAGCAGTGTTTGCAGAGAAGTTCGCTGCAAGTAAAACTGAGTTTGTACCTGCAGTTGTAGTATCCATATCACGGTCGAAAGTTACATAGACTATCCCGTTATCCTGAGCATCTACTGCTTTTACTGTAGGATTGCCCGTTACATTATCAACAGTAAAATCAATAGACGTTTCGGCAACACGGAAACCTGCTGCATCAACATAGCTTACGTTTGCTGTACCTGCAGGTATCGTTATGCTGTGGTTTCCAGCGCTTAAGGCTGCATTGAAGTTGATTTCCAATTTATTGGACCACCAGCCGCCTGCTCCACGAGTCGCAGCTTCGTCACCAGATAATCCTTCATTCGCGGCATCGTTCTTTACGGAAATAGTACCTGCACCTGCAGCCGTAATAGATTGGCCATCTAATTTTACACCGGCTCCGAGCGGATTGGTCATAACAACCGGTTCGCTAAAAATAACAGTTACTTTCTTGTTACCGGTAGCTTTTGCGCTTAGTACTGTAGGAGTTGCAACATCATTAAAAGTTAATTGCTTCGTATATTTGCTAATAATTTGGTCTCCTGCTTTATTCAGGATTCCGGCACTTACTGAAAATGTCTGGTTGCTTCCCTGATCAATAGGTGTTCCTAAAGTAACCAAAACTCTTTTATTATCAGGCTGCATCACTGCGGAGTCGGTGACTCCGAGAGTTGTAGTACCGATAATATAATTCGCTGTGTTTTCTGCGTTAGTTTCATTTACTTCTTGATTAAATACAACTTTCACTTGGTTAAGGCTGACTACCTCAGCAGATACTACAGCAAATTGGGTGACTGCTCCAGGTTTAACACTGTCTTTCACGCTGTCAGAAACTGCACTTGTTCCGCCAACTGCAATGACCAAACTGCTGGAGTTCAACTTGGTTTTGATGGATGCTGCTGCTGCAACACTGTTAGCATCAGCCAGTGCAACAAAGGCATTATATTTGGAAGCTAACGGTGCAACTGACAAAGCATCAACCAGACTTAGACCATTGGCTACATAAACTCTTAAATTGTCAAAATTGAGGCTTTCAAATACTTTTGTATTGGTCTCAAAACGGTCTTGTCCATAGATACGTGTAGCACCTGTGATATCTGAAACCAGTGTAGGACCGCCGATAATATAGGTTTTAGATCCCAAAGCAGTTTGTCCATCCGGAATCTTACCATTCACATCTGCTAAAATTACAGCATATTTATTCTTAGCAGCATAAGAAGCGATGGACAATGCATCCGGAATCGCCGCATAACCTATGACGAACGTACCCGCAGGATTTATCAATTTAGCATTGATAGCCTTTGTAGTATCCCAGCGGTTGGATCCTTTCAGCACTTCTACTGTAACACCAGACATAGCAGCTATTTCATCTTTTATACTGTCGGAAATAGCTCCAACAACATAAACCTTTGAAGCATGGAGTGATGAAATTTTTGCTTTTACATCTGAGCTTAGTTTGTCTTTAAAAGTTAAAAGAATCGGGGCATTTTCCTGCCCGGCAAGTGGGGCAACTGCCAGAGCGTCAACGAGGTTTTCCTGGTTTGCTGGAGCAACAATTATTGTACTTGCGCTTGTCCAACCAGCACTGGCTATATCCAGTGAAGTTTCAACGCGTCCTGATCCTGAAAGTCTGTCGCTGTCTGCTGTAGCGGCAAACATTTGTATCGGTAACATTGTCAGAACCATAATAACGATAGCTAAGACGGCTATCTTCTTTGTTCTTTTCATTAGTTATTCTCCTCTCATTTTGTCAAACTCTCTTTTACATCCTTGTAGAAAACAGAACTTACGCTACACCTCCAATACTTTGTCACGGTCTGTCTTCAGACGTTGCGCCTTATCTAAAAGGCACTACCCATTTTAGGGCGTCCCCCTCTGAGCCTCGTTCCTCAGGGGTAGTTTTTCCTTTTAGTCTAATAAACTTTACTTTTATGATTAAAAATCACTCCGGTTATATTCTTCTCTATTCGTATATTTCCTTTATGTAAATAAATGCAGTCTTCCCTTAACTTGCCATATAAACAAAAAAACGCCTGATTAACCAGACGTTTCTATCTAATATTTGATCGTTAAACTATTAATTTTAACCTAATTATGATACTAGCTAACAATCAATCCCCTTGTGGCCCATTGGTACTGCCAATAAGCCTTGAATAAGGCATTTTGTGCAGTTTCAAGTGCCACTTTTTCAGAAACAAAGGTATAATATTCCGATTGAAATTGAAGCGATGAAACCATTCCCAAATTCTGTTTGACTTGTACGGTATTGAAATTCTTTAAAACAACATCGTACTTTTTATTTTCAACTTCCAAGGCCTTTGCTTTATCTAAAACATTTTGATAAGCCTGATTAAATGAAGTCTCAAATTTTCTCTTTTCATCATCCTGACGCCTTTCAATATGCTCCAGCTTCACTTTGAACGCCAGGGAAAGTCCTTTTCTCAAATCCTCATCTTTATTAATAGCTGCCACTATATCACTATTAACCTGCGGGACGTCCCTTATTTCTAAAGGCGTATCAAAAGCTTGACTCAACATATTATTAAGTGTTTGCCGTATTGTACTCTGGTTTAACTCCAGTTCGCTTAAAGCTAAATCGATGATATTCAGGTTTTTTTCAGCTTCTATTACAGCAAGCTCTGTTGCCATTCCGAGTTGCTCTCTAAGTTTTGTTGCTTGGAGATTTTTCTCTAACAAGACTTTATTCGCTGTCAAGGATTCCATCTGTTCGGAAAGGCTATTATATTGAAAATACAAACCTTCTGCTGTCCAAACAACGAGGTAATTTGCCATTTCCGTACTGACACCTTTTTTGTATAAATCCCTGTCGCTTAACTGGCCTGCATCATTTAAAAAACTAGCATCCCCATAATCGCTTGAACCATTTGCAACGGTTTGGTTTCTGGAAAGAATTTCTTTCTCTACATTAGAGAATTCCAAAACATTTACTTTACCATCATCAGCCGAAGCAAAGGTATTTATCGTAAGCACGAGAAGGAGGATCACAATTGCTATACTAATGACTTTATGTTTTTTCACGAATAACCCCTCCTAATTATTGAAGAGAATATAACAGAACCGACCGAACAGTCGGTTTTGTTATATCTTACATCTTTAGTATTTATTAGTCAACGATTAAATTATTTGACAGATTTGCGTTATTTTTCTATCTTGTTTCCACATCCAATTTTTTTACAGTATCCAATACGTTTCCTGCCATATCTTCCACAACAAAGTAGATATCATACGCCGTTGCAGGATCTAATTTGTCAATCCTGACAATTTGCTGTGTATCAGGGTTAACCGTGATCTTACCCTTCGCAAAATCCGGAATAACCGTATTATTGACGTATTTTCCCTGAATAACCTGCTGAACACTCGGTTCTGCAGAGTTATCCCCTAAGACAATATAATATACAGTACCTAATTCGGTGATTTTGAATTCAATACTCAGATCTGTGGAATTAGTCACCCAAACTGAGGGATATCCGTACATAAAATTAGGTGGGATCGTATCCGGCTGGGAGGTCAATTGCTCCCTATCTACCGATATTCTATTGCCGTTAATCACACCACCGCCGCTCGCAAATACTTGTTTCAGACTGTTATTGCTTAACATTTTGATAATTCCATTTGTACTTACATAGATTTCTGAATCATTCTGTACATTAAGCTTATTGATAACCGAATTATCAAGTACTTGGACAATCCCCTTATTGATTTGATTTACAGTTTCAAAATTACCGTCAAGCATTACCCTATCTATTGATTTCAAGGGATAAAAATCAATATTCGATATGATTTTTGCCCCGGTATTTCTTAATGTAGCGGTACCGTTTACCGTAATAGTTTTGGTAAATTCCCCGTTGAGATTCAGAACCACCTCTTTATTCGGATCCGGAATGACTTGGATTGACCCGGTATCACCGCTGATCAATTCATATATCGTGTCCCCATGTATGAGTGTGCTACCGATTTGACAAGAGCCCGCCAATTTCAGTCTTACTTGCTGTTGATTACTTAGCAAAATTTTTTGACAGCTAACCGTGTTTAGATCAATGCTATTGTCGTTGCTCCCCGTGATAATTACAATATTTTCTGCTGTCACATTATTTAAGGTGACCTTATTATTTTGTCCGGGATTCAGAAAAATCGTTCCAGATACGTCCACATTATTCAGCTGGCAGTTATCACCGTTTATATATACACTTTTATTTACTTTCGCATTTTGCAGGGTGATTTCCTTCTCTGTCATCCTCACATTGTTGTCATATTCTATTTTACTGTTTCCGTTAGTCGGGCCTATGGTATCCGTTTGTTTAGAATACACAATCTGCTCGGTAATTTCTTGAACACCGCTGTACGGTACGACTGCTTCGCCGCCGATAACACTCATATTCGTGGCAAAATGCTGGGTAATATAATTTATCGTCTCATCGGGCATATCTTTCGGCGTCATAATCATTGGGGAGGAGGTCATGGCAATCAACGGCGCTGCGGCCAGAGCATCGACTAAGTGGGCATTTTCCCCATTGACAAGATATGTTTTGTCAAAATTAAAATAACCATAAAAATGGTCTGAAATGACCCGGTTTGTTTGATACCGGTCAGTCCCTCCCAGGCGTTGAGGAACAGGCATATCATACAAAACATTATCGGATAATACCCCGGTACCCCCGATGATATAGCTATCGGCTATGTTTGTGCGGATTGAGGAGATATAATCCGCAACACTTGCCGGCAGCGCATCCTTTTCTGATAACAGTATGGGGTACTGATAGGCCGCTGCGATGGGCGCAATGGACAAGGCATCGGCATTTGACGCGCCTGTAGCAATAATCACCTTAGCTGAGGCGCCAATCTGGCGGGCAATATTCACCGAAGTCTCATAACGGTTTTTCCCTCCGAGAGGTTCCACATTTAACCCCATGGAGCGCAGTTTATCAAGTACGGGCTGCTGGATTACCCCGGTTCCGCTGGTAACGTATACTGTCCGAACACCCAGCCTTATTAATTCCGCTTCGGTCTGGGAATTCAGACTTGTCCCCTGCGTTAGAAGCAGCGGGGCGTTTTTCAGCTTTGCCAGGGGTGCTGCCGTTAAGGCATCGACCAGATTTCCATCCATTCCTGCGGATAATACGGCAAAATCCGAACTGACCCAGCCTGTACGGGATATCATGACCGCTGTTTCATAACGGTTCTGACCAGAAATGCGTTCGTAGGTCTGAGTGGTAACAGTATCTGTTGAAACCGTTGAAACTTTGTAATCAGACGCTTTAACAGAGATAGCATTCATCGAAGCAATTGCCATCAGCGCGATGATGATCCTAATTACCCTATGTTTTTTGAACTTCATTTCCTTCATCCTGTTATCTCCTTACGTATTGATAGAATGATTATGTATTAAGATATTCCCTTAATAATTATTTTATCATAATTGTTAAGGGAATATCTTTATCCACAAGAATAAAATATTAATAATTTAAGAAGGAGGGGTTTCCCCCTCCTTCTTGTATAATCCCGTAATGTTTAAGCTACGAAATTACAGAGTTTCAACACTGACAATCATGTTTACAGGAGCAGCTGCACCAACAATTACACCAGCACCACCAGCGGTACCAGGAACTAAAGCACCACCAGCTACACCAGCAGTTAAGTTAGTAGCACCGATTGTGAGCGTTACTGTGTTAGCTGTAGGATGAGCAACCGTTACTGTTGAACCAACACCATAAGTTATAACTGTGCCAGTAATACTGCTGATATTTGCAGCAGTTGCAGTTGCATCACTAGCGCCGACAGCAATTGCACCGCCTGCAGTAGTAACAGTTACAGCCCTACTGTAAGTGATGGTCATAACATCGCCAATCTTACTGAAGTTGCCATCAGCAGAACCGTCATCTGTTGTCAGGGCAGCAGATACGATATACGGACCGGCTGCGGTTACAAGATTGTTTCCTTTGTTAGCGGTTGTAGGAACATAAATGTTTTCAGTTTCAGCAACATCGGTCTTCATGTCTACTACGCTGATCTTGTCAGCAACAGCTCTTACATTTACAGTTTCAGCCGGGAACGGAGTAGCCCAAGTAAAGGTAAGAATATTGTTGCCAGCACCAGTTACGGTTGGGGTAGGAGCAGTAAGCAATGTGCCATTGCAATCAAACGTGAAGTCATCTTTGTAGAGTCCAACCAGACCTGCATTGATTTGTTCACTGAAGGTAATGTTGATGACATTACTGCCTGCCATAGCAATATTGGAAACTTCAGGTGCAACCTGGTCATCATAGACAGGGATAGCCAGAGCAGCGGTATTATAAGCTGCAAGCAGTCTCCCTTCAACGTTCATAGTAGCCGCAGGAGCAGCACCACCAACAGCACCAGTTGTAGAAGCTACCAAGATAGCTGTAGCGGATGAACCAACAGCTTTAACGCCTGCTACGTTACCAGTAGATAACAGATACTTAAGGGTTACTTGTTTGCCTGAAATCACATAAGTGTCAGCTACCACACCACCAAATGTTACTTCAGCGGTGCTGACAGTGCTGAGCGGTTCACTAGTTTCAAATTGTACCCAGATATCGTCGCCAACTTTAGAAACCACTACAGAACTAGCTGTGATTGTAATCTTAGGAGCAGCACCGGCAGCAGCGATCAGCTGATCATAAGATGCACCGGCAATGGTGTTGCCGGCAACGTCTGATACGTTAGCAACTCTGATCCATTTAATATCAGTAGCTGCGCCAGCAGGATTGACCACTACACCGTTCGGGAACTTAATGCTGACAATTTTGTCACTTTCTCTGGAAATCGTAGTTCCGCTGGGAAGTGCTTTTACTTCACCATTAACTTGAATATAGTAGTAGTTTGCGAGCTCATTAACAGATGCGCTCATGGCTTCGCTAAATACTACCATAACCTTGTTAGCGGTGGTGGAAGATTCATAAGCGGTTGATACTGTAGGTTTAACAGTATCGCCAACAGTAAAGTTGGTTACGATTGTGTCAATTCTGTTCGGAGTGGAGGCAAGGTCTACAATATCTTTTACTTCTAAGGAATAAGAAGCATCAGTCAGCGGAGACTTGCCTGCTACAAGGGTGAGAACCCAAGTATCTTTATCAGCGGTAGTTCCAACGGAGTTTAGAATTGACGCATAGTCGGCAGCAACACTGGCTACTACATCACCTGAAGCATTTCTCAGCTTGTAGCTGTTGGCATTGCTGGCAAAGGTACCGGATACATCTTCACTGAATTTAACAGTGATTATAGCACCGGTTGCTTCGTTTCCAGTCAGATTAATAGAAGTAATGGTAGGTTTGGTGGTATCTTTGGTTGCTTCAAAGGATACACGGATGTCATCGCTGCCATCGGAAAGTTTGTTGCCCCAGGCATCTTTAATATCTTTATCGATGATCAGGGTATTGCTTCCTGCAGAAATTGCAGCAAATGGCAATTTGATATAATCATCACGGTTATCGATCTTGCTAGGAAGACCAGGATTGGTTCCAGCTGTATTTACTGAGTAATTTGCAGCCAGTAATACGGAGTTAGTCCCACCAGCGGTAACGTCCATGATGCGATCGAACAGGACTTTTACAGTACCATTATCTTGAGCTGTAATTTCCTTAATGGTAGGATTACCCGTTACGGCATCAATGGTGAAGTTCATGGTGGTTTCTTCTACACGGAATCCGGCAGCATCGACATAGTCAGTACCAGCAGTGCCCGCAGGAACTGTCAAGGTGTGGCTTCCTACGCTAAGTGCGGCATTGAAAGGAATTACAAGTTTGTTAGCCCAAACGACAGCACCGGCTTGAGTTGCAGCTTCGTCTCCGGAAGTACCTGCAACACCGTTATTAACGGCAAGTGTACCTGAACCTGCAGCGGTATGAGCTACCCCGTCAATTTTAATTCCGGTACCCAAGGTGGTCATCATAACAGGTTCGCTGAAGGTTACAGAAACTTTCTTGTTACCTGTCGGGGTGACGCTGACTACTTTAGGAGCGGTAGAATCGCTGAAGGTCAGTTCTTTTTCGAACTTAGCATTGGTCTGGTCGCCAACAGCATTCAGGATGCCAGAAGCAACTTTGAAGGTCCATTTGGTACCTTGAGCAGGGATTTGTCCAACTCCGGCACCTGCACCATCGAAGGTTACGAGAACGGTCTTCTTATCGGATTGACGCACTGCAGCACCTGTACCGGTAAGAGCAGTGGTTCCGATGGTGTAATTGCTCATTGTTTCTGCATTAGTTTCGTTAACTTCCTGGTTAAAGGTCACTTTTACCTGACCAAGGCCAACTACTTCAACATCACTAACTGCGAAAGCAGCAGGAGCGGAGTATTTAACATTGTCTCTTACGCTGTCGGATACAACACCGGTTCCGCCAAGGGCTACAACAGTGCTGGTAGAAGTAAGTTTGCTATTGACAATGTCTTTAGCAGCAATACCGCTATTGTCAGCAAGAACGATAGCAGCCTTGATTTGAGCAGCTAAAGGAGCAGCCACCAGAGAATCAACGAGGTGCTCGTTAAATCCGTTTGCTACATAAACTTTAGTATATTCAAAGGAAAGTGTTTGGAGGACAGCTTTGTTAGTTTCAAAGCGGTCAGCCCCGGCAATACGGGTAGCGCCGGCGATGTCAGCTACAAGAGCGGATCCGCCAACGAGATAGGTTTTGGAGCCGAGAGCGGTTTGTCCGGCAGGAATTTTGCCGTCAGAACCAGCAAGAACGATAGCATATTTGTTAGCAGCAGCAAATGCACTCACAGAAAGAGCATCAGCCAGAGCGCCGGAACCTACTACGAAAGTGCCAGCAGGTGCAACAAGTTTAGCATTGATAGCTTTAGCAGTATCATAGCGGTTGTCCCCTTTAAGGGCTTCAACTGTGACACCGCTCATAGCGCTCAGTTCGCTTTTAACGCTATCAGACAGAGCTCCAACAGCATACACTTTCTTAGCACCCAATGCTGAAATTTTAGCTTTAACAGCAGCATCGAGGGAAGCTTTGGAAGTTAAAAGGATAGGAGCGTTTTCCTGACCTGCCAAGGAAGCGGCGGCCAAAGCGTCAACGAGGTTTTCTTGGTCAGCGGCAGCAATAATTACTGTAGTAGCAGAAGTCCAACCAGCATCGCAAACTTGCAGAGCTGTTTCTACACGGCTGTTGCCGAATAGTCTGGTACTGTCTGCTGCGGTAGTTGCAGCAAAGAGCTGAATTGGTAGCATAGTCAGAACCATAGCAATGATAGCTAAAACAGCTATCTTCTTCGTTCTACTCATTTAGTCTAATCTCCTCTCTTTCAATAAAGGGTAAAACTTCTTTCTGTCTTAGAAAATGCAAATATTTGTAAAAGACATCTTTTCTCATACTTTCTGCATTTTCCAACTTAAATGTCGTTTATGTCTTCCTCACCCCCCTTAACAGATCGCATCTGATCTTTAGACATTGCGCAATATCTAAAGGCACCACCCGAGCGGGGGCGTCCCCCCTCTGAGCCTCGTTCCTCAGGGGCGGTTCTCCCTTTAGACTTGTATATGGTAAAAGAAGCACAATGAAGGCTTCCATACCTCCTTATATTATTCTTTAACAATTAAAATATTCCTGCTTTATTACCCTAAGTTTTTTATTATGGATAAGAAAAAAGATTCACCGTTGTTTCAAAAAATAAGCGTTCGTAATTTTGTATTTTACAGTATTACGCAAAATTTTTCCAGTAGTCAAAAAAATTTTATAATTTGTTTATAATATAAAATTGCCTATTTAATTTAGCATGATAAAATATTTATTATAAAAAACAACTACAAAAGGGGCCAATCTTATGCTAGCAAAACAATTTCAATTTTCGAAAATCCTATTAGTCATTTTTATCCTGCTCTTTTCATTAACAGGATGCAGCCGTACAAAAGATACTTCGGACGGTTATAAAGAAGTTATCAAACTTACAGGAAACAGTGATGCCCATTCACCCTACTATACGATCAACTCCAATCAGATCAGGGTAAAGTATAAGACCAGCGGTATTTCCCAAACAGGTATTGACTGTCAGATCGTTGATAAAGACGAAAAGGTCAAAGGTGCATTTGGAACCGGCCCAAAGGCCTTGGAGTCATCAGACAATTTTGAAGTCGATCCCGGGGAATACGCGATCATTGTATCCTCTAAAGGATTGAATTATGAAGTAATAGTAGAAGAAAAAGTTACTGCAAAAAATTAGTTTAAATGAATAATTGTTTTTATAATTCCTATTCATCGTGTAACGACTTAACAAGACCATTGATTCTCTGAAGGATATCATCGGGAACAGCATCTTGTCCCCCCAAAGCAATGATTCTTTTGCTTTTTGTATCGGATAGAAAAGCCGTTTGGTCTGGTGTAGGTCCGATTGGTGATAATAATATGATGTTGGACCGATTGCACGAAGCAAGTACCCCTCCTGTCAAAGCATCCGGAAACTCCATGCCCGTCGCAAGGAAATAAATCCTTCCTTCTGGCTTTTCTTGATTAATCAACTTAGATGAGGTATCAAATCGGTCTTTTCCGCCCAACCTCTTTGGATTTATTAATAACGAAAATACTTGATCGTCAAGAACCTCCCGTCCACCGATAACTTCGGTTTTCGTAACCGCTAACTTTCTGAGTATGGCTTGGGTTTCTTGATTTAAAAAATCTGATGAAGTCAATAAGATCGGCTTGCCTTGGTAAGATGCATGAGAGGCTGCAGCGATTGCATCCGGAAAATCATTGCTATTAACTACAACGGCTTGTCCTTTAGTTCCAAGTGTTTTTGCGATGGCAGCTGCAGTTGCATAGCGGTCACTCCCGGCAATTCTTTGAACGGGAGCTATTGATAAAAGTTGCCTCTCGATATCGTAACCAACTGCTTCTTCCCCTCCCAAAATGTAAATATTCTTAGGCTGAAAATCCCTGCAGATTTTTTCGATATCTGCGTGAAGGACCTGAGGATTGGTAAGCAAAATCGGAGCATGATATTTATATGCTAAAGGTGCAGCCGCCAAGGCATCAGGAAAGTTGTCCGAGCGGGTAAGTATCACGCTATCTGCCCCGGTAGGAAATGCCTGTTTAGCGATTTCCAAAGCAGTATGAATTCTATCCACCCCGGCAATTCGATTAATTTCTGGTTCCGGACTCCAACCGACCCGGTAAATTCCCTGCTCATAAAGAGATACTTTAATTATATCGGAGGTTTCCGGCACCCCTCCTCCTATACGAATCCACCGTGGGTTACTCCACTCATACAGATAGGCGATATACTTCCGTGCTTTCATCGTGATTGGTTTTGCTGGCTGCAACTTAATCTCTACGGTTAATAGTTTTTGAGAAACATCCTGATCCCAGCGAAGATCAAACAAATCACTCGCCGGAATAATCCCTTCTGGAAAATTATGATTGGCGTAAGTCTCTGAAAGCGATACAATTACTCGTTTGTCTAAACCATCAGGATTCACCTGTAAAGGGAAGGTCCCCGGAAGAACTGTAAGAATAACCTTAGAATCGTCAATTGTATTCCCTGAAAGGACACTTCCCCCCTCCCAATCTAGACTAGCCGGAGAAGTATATTCCTTAGGTCGTTGCAATTTCTTGAATGCCCGGTAAACATCAATTCGACCGAACCCATATTGATCGTCTCTGCCCTCCCCGCCAAGATCATAGGCTGATTCCACAAGAGCCTGTCTGATATCTGAAGCTGACAGCTGAGGGAAGTTGCTCCAAAGTAAGGCAGCTGCACCTGCAACCATAGGGGCGGCAAAGGATGTACCGCTTTTAGAAATATATTCGGACCCTTTTTCCGAAAGGTAATCGGTATAAATTTTATCCCCGGGTGCACTTAACAAAACTTCAGACCCATAAAGCGAAAAACCGGAAATTTTATCTGTTGCATCAATTGATGAAACGGCAATAACATTCGGATTGGATGCCGGATAGGTGACCACACCCTTTTGGGTTCCGGTATCATTCTCTATGGACTGCGTTATGTACCCGCTCTTATTTCCGGCAGCGGCAATCAAGATACAGTCCTTATCCGATGCATATTGTATCGCTTCCTCCAAAACTTTGGCCTTTTTGGCATCTTCAATACTCATATTAATAATTTTCGCCCCGTGATCTACAGCCCAAACAATACCGTCCGCAATCACTTCGTCTTGGCCTTCCCCATTCTGATCCATTACTTTAATAGGCATTATTTTTGCATGATATGCAATCCCAACAATTCCCCTATCATTTCTCAGAGCAGCGATCACTCCGGCTACAGAAGTACCGTGACCATTGTCATCCTGTACCGCACATGGTAATTCACTTTTTGTTATCGCATTATAGCCAGAAACAATGTTGCTTTCATTTTGGCTGATAAAATCTGGATGTTTCAGATCAATCCCAGTATCAATTGTTGCAACAATAACCCCGTCACCGCAGAATCCCTCATTCCACACTCTGTCGGCACGTATTTTCCTAATTCCCCACTGCCGTGAAACCTCAGAATCATTTCCAGATAAAGAACGACTATCCAAAGAGACCGCGCAGATATTAGCTCCTTGCTGTAATTCTTGAGAATTCGAGAAATTAAAGTTTTCCTGATCCCGACAGTACTCCGAAATAGGAATATGAATTCCTCCTAATATCAATGTGATAAACAAAATCAGCATGCTAAATATCCGCATGGAGCTTTATTCCTACCTTCCCTTCCAAACCCGATGATTTTCTCTTTTCCAACATTTGTCTTATATATTTCAAATTCGCTAAATTCCACGTTATTCCTTCATTTTTCAAGGAATTAATTACAGGCACTCATACTCTTAATTTAAGTATTTGATGGACGATATAAAAGCTTGATGACTATAACTTTGACATCAAGCTCAAAGAAATAAAATAGGAAAGACTTTTTCCGTTTTTGGGTAGGAGGAAATAAATAGAATTCTAATCGTTAAATGGTAATATTTATTTTATTTCTATTTACTCAGGATTTACTATTTTATAAGTCCCTGTACCTTTAAAATTAGGTCTTGTGAAACCATTTTTTCTCCACCTAACACTACTATTTTTTTGTTGTAAATGTTATTCAAAAGGGCTATCTGAACTTCATTCAGCCCTTCCGAGGATAACATCAGAATGTCTGTGGAATTGCACGCAGCTAAAATCCCTCCCGTCAAGGCATCCGGGAAATTTTGTCCTGTAGCTAGATAGAGGATTTTCCCTTTCGGTCGGTTCGCTTCCACCACGGCAGCGGAGGTGGAATAACGGTCATTTCCGCTGATTCGATGGGGATAAGGCAGCTGTGCAAATAAATCTTCCTTAATAACTCCTGTACCGCCGATTACTTCCGTTTCCACAATAGAGAGTTTTCTTAAAGAGTTTTCTGTATTCGAAACCAGACTGTCCCCCGGTGTGAGCAGAATAGGCTTACCCTGCATGGCTGCGGGAGCCGCCACGGAGATGGCGTCTGGGAAATTTGCACCGTTTACAATCACACCCTCCCCCGTGGTCCCCAAAAGGTCGGCAATTGCACAGGCCGTAGCATAGCGAGTTTCCCCGGCAATTCTGGTAACATTGGCGATCTGTTGCAGTTGAACTTCAATCGCGGATTGTACTGCGGAAGTTCCCCCCAGAATAAAAATCCTTTTCGGGCCAAGGCTGAGGATACCCTGATAAACATCCGAAGCGAGTTCATTCGAGAAAGTCAGCAGGATCGGCGCATGGTATTTGTATGCCAAAGGCGCCCCGGCCAGCGCATCGGGAAAATTATCCGCCCGGGTAACGATTACCGTATCAGTACCCGTAGGAAACGCCTGCTTGGCAATCTCCAGGGCAGTATGAATCCGGTCCGTGCCGGAGATTCTATCTGTGGTGGGTTCGGCACTCCACCCTGCCATATAGATTCCGGGTTCATAAATCGTAACCTGTAACTGGCTCGATGTTTGATCCACCCCTCCGCCTACCCGGATCCAGCGGGTACCGCTCCAGAGATAGAGATAAGCCAATTGGTCCCCCTCCACGCCCTTCTCCGGTTGTTCCAGCGTCACATTCAAGCTCAACGGGTGTTTTACAGGGGCTTCACCCCAGGGATTAATGGTTATTGCACCCCCTGCGGAGAGGATTCCCTCAGGGAAATCCCCCGGAGAATCCGTACTTTGAAGAGAGATGTTCACCTTTTTATCGTTTCCGCCGCTGTCCATCTGCAGGGAAAACGTACCGGCAGGCACTGTCAGAACAGCCTCAGGATCTGACGCTGTCCCCCCCGTATACACCTTGCCGCCTTCCCATCCCAAGGCAGCGGGAGAGGAGTAAGATTGCTGTACCTCTAGGCTCTTTAAAGCGCGGTAGACATCCACCTGACCGAATCCATATTGGTTGTCCCTGCCGGAATCGCCAAGATCGTAGGCTGATTGGGTGAGGGCTTTTTTAATGTCATTAGAAGATAGCTCGGGAAAGCGGCTCCAGAGAAGGGCTGCGGAAGCCGAAACAAACGGCGCGGCAACCGATGTACCTGAAGTATAGGCACAGCCCGTTTCCGTTGGCGACCAATAGTCAGTGATGACCCTCACTCCCGGAGCTGACAGAAGAACTTCGGGACCGGTAAGCGCAAAGTCGGCAATTTTGTCATTGGAATCCACAGCAGATACAGCAATAACATTCGGGTTCGCTGCAGGATAAGCTACCCCGGTCTCTCCGGTTTTCACAACAAAGGAACCTTCGACCGTCTGATTGTTTCCTGAGGCCCCTACCAATAAACAGCCTTGATTGGCAGCATACCGTAAAGCGTCATCCAGGATTTTGGTTTCATCCGGAGACCCCAGACTCATATTGATAATCTTGGCTCCGTGGTCCGCCGCCCAGATGATCCCATCGGCAAGAATGCTGTCTTCCCCCTCTCCGTTTTTATCCATGGCCTTAATCGGCATGATCTTCGCATTATAGGCAATCCCGATGATTCCCTTATTGTTATTCAGTGCGGCAATGACACCGGCCACTGAGGTGCCATGCCCGTGATCATCCTGGGGCGCATCCGGCGAACTGCTGCGGGTATAGGCGTTGTAACCCTGCACCAGATTGTTCATGTTTTTGGCCGTGTCCACCAGATCGGGATGCTCGAGGTCTACGCCGGTATCCACGACCGCAACGATCACACCCTGGCCGGTAACCCCTTCGTTCCAGACCTGATCGGCGCGTATCTTTTTCAACCCCCATTGTAGGCCGTACTGGGGATCACTGATTGAGGTCTGAATCGTTTTTGTACTCTCTGCTGCTTTAAGTGGGCTATTACTGAGTGAGTAAGTCTTGCTCCATTCGGCGCTTACTATTCCGGGGTAATCCAGAATTGATTGTCTGATCGCTTCCTTATTAATGGATAAGGATGCGTTCGAATCTTGATGAGAAGTATAGCCTCCATACTGGATCGTACTGTAATTTAAAGGCCCCGTCCTTACCACCGCGCCCCCGGTAGCTGCGGCAATTGCAGTTAGGTCCGTCCCCGGCGCTGTTTCAACAACCAGCCTCTCAGCAGTGGAATCGTAGGGAAGGGTTAAGACGTTCGCCCCAATATCAGCCGCACTGGCTGAACCAGAGTTTAAAGGTATTATTTGAAAAAGGATCATTATCGTAAGGACCAGAATCGTCCACACTTTCACAAACCGCGTTATGTACATCTCTTTTCTTACCTTCCGTTCAATCTTTTTATGCTTTCATTAATGTTCCTTATTCTATGCCTCAGCTCCGGAATCCTGTTTTAAACGGACTAGATTAGCATTGTAATCCTTTTTTATAAGAATTGTCTTAGATTTCTACAGGATTTCGAGTTTCCTTGGCGAAATAGAGACGTAAAGTATTGTTCATAAAACAGTGAAATTTACAAAGGGGCATAAAAGATGTTCAAAACATTCAAAAAATCCATAGCGACAATGACACTTGCTTCCATATTAATTGGAAGTTTCGTTTTTAGCCTGAATAACCCTGTTTTCGCTGACCAAACAAAAACATACCAGCGTTTTGCGGGGGACTCCCGCTATGAAACGGCTGTAGAGATATCCGGCAAAAACTGGTTTGAAGCTTATAATGTTGTTCTGGCGAGGGGGGACTCTTTCCCGGATGCCCTGGCCGGAGCCGTACTCGCCAATAGTCCGGTTGCCGGCGGACCGCTTCTCTTGACGGAATCAAACAAGCTTCGTCCTGAAGTTCTTCAGGAAATGCAGCGTTTACATACGAATTCTGTGTTTATCCTCGGGGGAACAAATGCCATCTCTGCCGACGTGGAAAAAAACTTGAATGATAATGGCATTAAGACTTATCGCATTCAAGGCAGTGACCGTTATGAGACAGCGGCCAACATTGCCGCCACGGCCTTGGAGAACAGCTCCAAAGCTTTTCTGGCCTCCGGGAAATCCTATGCCGATGCTTTAAGTATTTCTTCTTATGCCGCCGCCAAGGGCATTCCCCTTCTGCTGACGGATAACAATAAGGTTCCCGAGGCAACTTTAAATACCCTGAAAAAACTGGGGGTCACCGATGTGACACTGATCGGCGGCGAAAGCGCAATCGGAAAACCGGTTGCCGATCAATTAGCGAATGCCGGATACGGCGTCACCCGTTTAAGCGGCAGCGACCGTTTCCAGACCAATGTTGCCATTCTCAATAACCTCCAGTTTGACTGCAATCGGCTGATCGTGGCTACGGGTCTCGCTTTCCCGGATGCTTTAGCCGGGTCGGTTCTTGCCGCCCGAGAAAATAATCCCATCTTATTGGTCCCGGATGATGAGAACACCATTCCGGGTTCGCCGACAGCTTCTTATCTTGATAACAACAGGGCCAATATTAATCATTTTATGATTCTGGGGGGCTG
The DNA here is from genome assembly GCA_001515265.1 of Candidatus Dichloromethanomonas elyunquensis. Lineage (GTDB taxonomy): Bacteria > Bacillota > Desulfitobacteriia > Desulfitobacteriales > Syntrophobotulaceae > Dichloromethanomonas > Dichloromethanomonas elyunquensis. The sequence continues at coordinate 34,851 of LNDB01000014.1, read as the reverse complement.
GAGCGTCATTAACTACAAAGTTGAAAACATTGTGCGCACCGGAAAGGTCAATCCCAGGGTTTCCCTGCAGTTCTGGGACGGTTATGCCAGCAAGGATACTTATGAGAGTCAACTCTCCTATGTGCCGGGGAATTTCACGGATTATATCGACATACTTGTTCCCAACTTTGCCGGTGTGCTGCAGGACGACGGAAGTTTTACCTATAGTTTCAGCAGCGCGGATACACCGAAGTACCTTGTATCCCTCGGCCAGAGCAAAGGGGCCAGGGTGGTGCCCATGGTGAAAGGCAACGGGGCCACTGCCAACCTAATGCTGATGGACCCCGCCAAGCGGCGTACCTTTGCCGACAGTGCTGTGAAAATGGTTCAGGAAACAAATGCGGACGGGATTCTAGTGGATTTTGAAGTTCTGGATGACAATACCCAGACAGGTCTTACCAGTCTCATGCAGGATATCTATTCCCGCCTCCATGCCAAAGGCAAACTCGTGCTTATCTCTGTCATGTCCAAGACTTCAGCTACGAACGAATCCTGGTATGATGAATATAACTACAAGGAGCTGGGAAAATGTACGGATTATGTCCAGATTATGTCTTACGACAAACACTACTCCACTTCTGAGCCGGGCCCTATCGCCCCGCTGGACTGGGTAAGGCAGGTTATGGCTTATGCCGTCACGGAGATCCCTTCCGAGAAAATCCTGATGGGTCTGCCTTATTACGGGAGAGCCTGGAAAACCCAGGGCAGCGGCTGGGTCTCGAAAGCTTTTGGCTGGGCAGTGGCTACTCAAACCGCCACTCAAGCAGGAGCTAGGATTACCCGGGAGACGACCCTCACTGATCCAATCGGTATCCCTACCTTTACATATACGGATGAGGACGGTTCTCCAAGAACGGTTTACTTCGATGACCGCCTGAGCTGGGGGGCCAAGCTCGGACTTCTCGATGACTTCAGCCTTGGCGGGATCGGGGGATGGTCCCTGGGTTGGGTGAATGAGATCAGCGCCCCGGAACTTTTCCCGCTGTTAAAAGAACGGATGCAGTAAACACTCAACAAAGGAAAATTTAGAATAATTTCAAAGGAAAGAGTTTTGGATGGAAAAAAGGAGCGCTCTTGATGATGTGCGAATTAAAAATACCGAATTAATTGAAAGGAAGAGAGGAATGAACATACAACAATTGCATTCCAGACTATTGACGATCATTCTTGGTTTATTGATTTTAATTTGTATGTCTCCTGCCACGGTACTCGCCGCTGTCCCTTCCGCACCCGCTAATCTTACGGCGACAGCCATCAGTACAAGCCAGATCGATTTATCCTGGAATTACGTCAGTGATGCAACAAATTACTACATTTACCGGTCTTCTATGTACAACGGTTCCTACGCGCTGACCGGAACATCCGCGTCTCCCGGATATGTGGATAACGGCCTTGCTTCCAATACAACCTATTATTATAAGATACAAGCCTATAACAGTTCGGGTTTAGGTTCCTTTTCATCCGTTGTCTATACAACGACAAATTCTTCTTCCTTATCGGCAGGCCTTACCGCTGCGGCTACAGGGACCAGCCAAATCTACCTGTCCTGGCCTTCCGACAGCTCGGTAGCCTATTACCGCATTTCCCGTTCGACTTCTTATTCCGGGATCTACTCTCTTCTGACCATGAGCAACTCCAATTATTATACCGATAATAATGTTTCACCGGGTATAACCCTCAACTCTTCTATCGCTTCATCGATGCCATCCGGCGGTTCCTCACAAATTCCTTCTGAACGTCTGGCCGGTGCCAACCGGTACGAAACTTCCAAGGACATTTGCGCGTCCGGATGGAATACATCCTACTATGCAGTGGTCGTAAGCGGGGAAAACTATCCCGATGCTTTATGCAGCTCGCCTCTGGCTGCAAAATATAACGCCCCAATCCTTTTGACTTCCAAGAATAGCCTCGACCTCCAAACCAAAGCGGAATTGACACGCTTGAATGTCAAGGGCGTATTCCTGATCGGCGGTTTGGGCGTGATTTCTGCGGATACGGAACAGGCAATCAAAAATATGGGGATCACTGTCTCCCGGATCGCCGGCAGCGACCGTTACGAGACCTCCCTGAAAATCGCCCAAACAATCGGACAAGCGAGTCAAGTCGTCATTACAGGCGGGGACAACTTCCCGGATGTCTTATCCATGGCTCCGATTACTGCCCTCAACGGAATCCCTATCCTTCTTACCCCTAATAACACGTTATCCAATAACCTCAAACTCTATCTTCAGAATTCGGTCAAAAAAACCTACATCTTAGGCGGAACCAATGTCATCAGCGATGGAATTATGAGCCTGCTGCCCTCACCGCAGCGTTTGAATGCGGCCAACCGTTATGAGAACAATGTCAATATCATCAACACCTTTGCCGATGAACTGGACTTCAGCACTTGTTACCTGGCAACGGGCGAGTCTTACCCCGACGCTTTATCCGGTTCAGTTCTCGCCGCTTTAACCAAATCCCCGCTTATCCTTGTCAACAGCCCGATAGATCCCTCTACCTTGAATTTCATCAGGGATAAAAAGAACGCTATCAAGAAAATGGTTGTGTTCGGCGGAACGGGCGTGGTGCCGGATAGTGTGCTGACATTTTAAGGCGGGACAGAGGGACGGTTCTTCTGTCACAATTACAATAATAATTGCAATATACGTAACTCTGGCACATGGACAGCCATTGCGTCAAAGTCATGGTCGTTGTGGAGTAATTCCAGATTGTTTTCAATCGCGATAAGCGCGATCAACATATCAATGGTACTGCGCGGAGTGACTCCCTTGCGACGCAGGTTGAAAAACATAAATGCCGCCTTTTCGTAGAGGTCAGCCGTTTCTGACAAGAAATAAATAGTTTGAGTAGACAGATAGCTTTTAAGCTTCTCCCACTCTTTTTTATCTTTTGCACCTTGCAATATCTCCTGATAAGTATAACAGGAAATACCAAAAGGAATATCTTTCAGTAGTATCTGCTGAAAAAATGTTATCTTATCGTTGGTCTTGCCTCTAAGAAAGTCTATAAGAACAGAGGTATCAACCAATATCATTTTAATTTTCCTCTCTCATGGCTTTGTAATCATAGCCATCTGAAAACTCTATCTTACCTTGTAATTCCATAAGATTACGGCGTTTATGGCGCTGTACAAACTCCAACAGCGCATGATCGACTACTTCCTTTTTCGTTTTCAGGCCAGACAGCTTCATGGCTTGCTCCATTAACTCATCATCAAGGACAATATTTGTACGCATAACATACACCTCCTAATACGCATTATATGATGCATGAGGAGGTAACGCAACATCAGAAACCTTTTACAGTAAACCAACCGGTATCATCCAATTGTCTTTATCAAGGGGCAAGAGGTTTTCACTCAGACAGACAACTCCCCCCATCCCAAGTTCTACCCCTGGTTTATGAAGTGCGGAAAAATGTCTTATAGCATCCCTATTGGGACTTCCGCTTTTTTTTATTTCCATTGGGTACAGTTTGTTATCCCGTTCAATGATCAGATCGATTTCCCGCTGCTCTTTGTCGCGGTAAAAATAAAGGGGGGGCTGTTTTCCAACATTGTAGTAGCTTTTGATGATCTCGCTCACTACCCATGTTTCAAAAATAGCGCCTGACATTGCCCCCGCCTCCAATGTTTCGGGAGAAGCCCATTTCGTTAGATACGCACACAAACCTGTATCCAAAAAGTACATTTTCGGCGATTTAATGATCCTTTTTAAGGCGTTGTTAAAGTAAGGCCGGATCAAATAAACAAGGCCGGACGTGACTAATATCGACATCCAATGTTTAGCCGTAGGAGCACTGATTCCTGTATCCTTTGCCAAGTCGGCATAGTTTACTTCCTGTGCAGTCCTCGCAGCTACAGATGACAGAAAACGCAAAAAAGCCAACTCGTCTCCAACCTGAGTTAAATCACGCACGTCACGTTGAAGGTATGTCCCTATATAGGAAGAAAAAAACATCTCCCTATCTGGCTTGGCATCGACATACAGAGCAGGCATTGAACCTGTAAAAATCAAATTGAAGGCCTCGTTTAGTTTTAGGGGATTTGTTGTTTCAGCTTTTGAGAGCAGGACATCTTTGTCAGGGATAAAGGCGCCGCTGTCTTTTTCCCTACAAATCTCATGATAAGAAAGACCGAGCAGCGGAATGATGCCGACTCTGCCTGCAAGGGATTCGCTTACGTTTTTCATCAAATGAAACATTTGGGAACCTGTCAACCAATACTCGCCGTTTTTTCCGCTGTTGTCCACATTCATTTTAATAAAGGGAAGAAGCTGCGGCGCATACTGGATTTCATCAATAAGCAGCGGCGGCTTATAACGCTGCAAAAATAATACCGGATCATGAACTGCCAATTCACGGATCATGGGATCATCAAGGCTGACATAGGTTCTCTTGGGTTCACACATTTGCCGAAGCACAGTTGTCTTTCCAACTTGTCTGGGTCCGGTAACGAGCAAAACACGAAAAGTATCTGATGTTTTTTCAATGGTTTTTTCGACCATTCTTTTTATATACAAAAAGCATCACTCCGACCAAAATAAATTACAATTTTATATTAGTCGTAGTCTAACCGGATTGTCAAGTTCTAAACAGGTTATTCGTTAAAAAAGATTTTCCCCAAAACCGGTCGTAAATCAATAACGAGATCCGGAAATATGGATACTTTTATCTGGTCATCCTCTGTGAATATCTCCGGCCTGCCATACCTGTGGTTATCCTGTAAAACATACACACTTACAAGTTTTATGTCCGGCTCAACAATCCAATACTCTCTAACTCCCGCTTTTTCATACTTATTAAATTTAATAAACTTATCCATTTTCGCCGAGGAAGGTGAAGTGATTTCAATAATCATATCGGGAGCGCCGTTGCAGCCTTTGCCGTCAATCTTAGATTGACCGCACACGATCGAAATATCCGGTTCCACTACCCTTTTAATCTCTTCATTTTTCTTTTCATCACCGCTTATTAGCTTTACACAGAATGGGGCCGGATATACTTTACACGGTTTATCGTGCAGATACTGATAAAACTGAGCAACAAGACCCACGGAGATCTCCTGGTGAACCGGAGATGGCGCCGCCTGCATATAAGCTATGCCATCCATGATCTCCCATCTTTCATCTTCCGGCCAGGTAAGATAATCGGTGTAGGAGTATTTCCCTTCATTTTCCGGAAATGGCATATGATCAACTCCTATGAAAAAACATAAGGCTTATTGGCTAATTATATCATACTTTATACGCCAATGTTATTTAATATCCATGATCTTACATTTTGATTCAATTTCTTTAGGGAAAAAACTACCTGTATCTTATATTACTGTCAGTCCTTTATAATTTAAAACAAGGCTGACTTTTTTATAACAAAAAGAAAATATGGAGAAAAGCCGGATGAAATCTTGTATTTTTTTTAAAAATCGTTGGTACAAAATAATACTTTTTTTCACAATTATAGCTTTCGTTTTTAATTATTCAAGCGGGATCATGAACTCTTTAACCGCTTACGCTGATGATGCCACTAAAAACACCGAAAGACTGGCCGGGGATTCCCGTTATGCGACCGCAATAGAGATATCCAGCAACAACTGGGTTGAAGCTTATCATGTGGTGTTGGCCAGGGGGGACGCTTTTCCCGATGCCCTAGCCGGCGCCGTCCTCGCTAATAGCCCGGAGGTGGGCGGCCCTCTTCTGCTGACGGAATCCAACGATCTTCGCTCCGATGTTTGGAGTGAAATCCAACGTTTAAACGCCAACACGGTGTATATCCTCGGCGGCACCTGCGCAATTTCTGCCGGCGTGGAAAACACCTTGAAGTCTAAAGGCCTGCAGGTTGTTCGAATCCAAGGTACCGACCGCTACGAAACGGCGGCTAATATTTCCGCCCAGGCCTTGCAAAACAGCATCAGGGCTTTTCTGGTATCCGGCCAAAATTTTGCCGATGCCTTAAGCATCTCTTCTTACGCCGCGGCTCAGGGTATCCCCTTGCTTTTAACTCCGAAGGACAACCTGCCTTCCGCGACATTGGACGCGCTCCAACGGCTGAGAGTTACCGATATCACCCTAATCGGCGGGGACAACGCCATCGGTCCCTCCGTTGAGGATCAACTTTTACTGGCCGGTTACCGGGTGGAAAGGCTGAGCGGGGATGACCGCTTCCAGACCAATATACAAATCATGAACCGTTATCCATTCAACCTGGATAGTACCCTGATCGCGACCGGGATGTCTTTTCCGGATGCGCTGGCCGGGTCTGTCCTGGCAGCCAACAATAACAACCCAGTCGTCCTGGTCCCCAAAAACGACGGGCAGATTCCGGGGTCCCTCACCGACGCCTATCTTGCGGCCAACCGGGATTCGGTCAATAATTACCTGATCTTGGGCGGGTCGGGAGCGGTCAACTATAAAATTGAATTTTATATCCGCAACGGCAAGTTCAACCCCCGGGTTTCCTTGCAATTCTGGGACGGATATGCCGATAAAAGCTGTTATGAGCGGTTATTGTCCTATGTTCCCGGAAATCTGACCGATTCCGTTCAGATTCTGGTTCCTAATTTTACCGGTGATCTTGGTTCAGACGGCCGTTTCGGCTGCTGCTTCCCTGATTCCAGCACCCCCAGGTATCTGGTCTCCCTGGGCCAAAGCAAGGGGGCCAAGGTTGTTCCCATGGTGCAGGCCAAAGGAGCAGTCGCCAACGGTATGCTGCTCGATCCGGCCAAGCGGGCCGCGTTCGTGGACAGCACGGTGAAGCTCGTTCAAGAAACGGGAGCCGATGGCATCCTTGTGGACTTGGAAAGCTTGGCGGATAATACCCAGCAAGGATTGACCGGTCTGATGAAGGATATCTACGGGCGGCTGAATCCCGAGAGCAAGCTGGTTGTCATTTCAGTGATGTCCAAAACTTCACGCACCGCCGAACCCTGGTACAACGAATACAACTACCATGACCTTGCAGGATATGCCGATTATGTCCAGATCATGTCCTATGATTTCTCCTATTCCGATTCTAGTCCGGGACCGGTCGCCCCGCTGGATTGGGTGAGAAAGGTGATGTCTTACGCGCTGACAGAGATCCCCTCCGAAAAAATCCTGATGGGCGTGCCCTACTACGGCCGGGCCTGGGAAAAAACAGGAAAAGGCTGGGTTTCCCAATCTTTCGGTTTGGCCAAGGCCAACATGATAGCGGCGCAATACGGCGCCGCTATCACCAGGGAGACAACGCCTGCCGACCCTGTCGGGATCCCCACGTTCCACTATGTCGATGAATCCGGTACCCTGTGGACAGTTTACTTTGACGACCGGAAAAGCTGGGAAGCAAAGTTCGGTCTTGTCGAACAATACAATTTAGGGGGCGTTGGCGGCTGGGCCATGGGCTGGATCAACGAGGTCAGTTCTTCGGAACTATATCCGCTGCTTCAGGAGATGACGTAGCATTATTTTTAGACTCTGTCATACAAAAAGCGCTCTCTTTGCGTATTAGTACAACCTTCGTTAATTCTTTGCTCAAAGTAACTTCATGCAAACTCTAATGATTTCAGATTAGGTCTGGGTGCCATAATTTCAGCGTCAGCGGAGCATGGAGGCGGAGCGCGGTTCTTTGCGCCATGGATGGCGCAAGAGCCGATAGCGAAATTATGGCGGCCAGACCTGTCCGAGAATCACTATTGAGTATTTATTTAAAGGTCATCGTACTAGTTGCACAAAAAAGCACTTTCACGTTTGTTTTTAAATGGCCTGCTGCTCCAACTTGTTTAGCCTAACTTTGATTCTCTCCAAATCTTCATATATCCCGGCATTTATATTTATATTGATATCTTTGATATCTTTCTGCATCTTCAAAATTGTTTTATTCATGGATTTAACTTCGTTTTCAATTCCCTCTAATTTGGTTAATTGGATCTCCATTCCTTCAAGCTTGGTCTCTATTCCTTCCAGCTTGGTTAGTCGCGTATCAATTCCTTCAAGCATATTTAATTTTGAGCTTATTTCTTTTAATAAGTCAATTTCCATTTTCCGCCCCCCTTTTAACCCCTTGTCTATTAAGACAATTATAAACTCTTCAAAAAACTGGAACAAGGTACTTTAAAGTTTAAATTAGAAGAATCTTTGGATGATTGCCGCTATTTTTTTGCTATTTATGATGCTAAACCAGTACGATAGTAATACAACTCAATAGGCATCCTTTCCGGTAAGCACGACAAAGAAGGTTTTCCAGAGGATTTTAATATCTGCCCGGAAGGTCCAGTCTGTTACATACTGCACATCGTAGCGCAGCGTTTCAGCCAGTGTCAGTTCGCTTCGCCCGTTGATCTGGGCCAGGCCGGTGACACCGGGAGGCATATCCAGCCTTTTGCGCTGTTCGGGGGTATACTGTTCCACGATCTCCGGAACTTCAGGCCGGGGGCCGACCAGGCTCATTGTGCCATTAATAATGTTTAAGAGCTGGGGCAGTTCATCCAGGCTGGTTTTTCGTAAAAATCTGCCGCTGCGGGTAATCCTTGGGTCATCCTTCTCTTGAAAGACGAAGCTTTCCGGATCAAATTTGCCTTCCTGCTTCAGCTGCCCGATTTTTGCCTTCATGACAGCATCAGCATTCGGAACCATAGTCCGGAACTTATAAATGGTAAAAAGCTCCCCCCCGATCCCCGCCCTCTTTTGGCGGAAGATGGCCGGACCCGGTGAATCCGTTTTGATCCAGATCACAATAAAAAGCCATAAAGGGGAAATTATGATCAGTAGGGGAATTGCAACCAGCAGGTCCAGTACCCTTTTGGCAGCCAAAACAATCCCTCCGTTTTCCGGGACAGGGGAACGGTCCTCCTGTCCCATTATTTCAATTGATCAAGCCAGTTTTGGATAATCCTTTGCCAGGAGTAGTGTTTGATGACATACTCCCGGCCTTTCAGCGAAAGCTCATGGCAAAGGCCGGGATCTTTCAATAGCTCCAGGATGGTCTTGGCTAAGAGTTCAGGGTTCTCAGGCTCCAGTACGATTCCGCCGCCGCTTTCCTTGACAATCTCCGCTCCCTCGCCTTCCCCGACATAGATCAGCGGCTGCCCGCTGGCCAGCGCCGGGAATACTTTGGAAGGCCTAACGCCTTCCGAAAGCTTGTAGCGTCTGAGAGTAGACAGATTGATGCTGCTAAGCGAATAATAACGGGGAATCTCTTCCAGCGGCTGAAAATCGATGAATATGACATTGGGCAGTCCTTTTCCCCTGGCAATCTCCTCAAGTTTCGGTCTTTCCGAACCGTCCCCTACCAAGAGGAAGACAATCTCCTTTTTCCCGCGCAGGATATCGGCAGCCTCCAGGGCCGTCTCAATCCCGTGGGCATAACCCATCGTCCCCGCGTATAAAACAATGCTTTTCCCCTGAAGCCCGAGGCTTTCCTCCAAGTCTTTGTCCCTCTCCCTTGGCTGAAATAGATCGGTATCCACCCCGTTGGGCAGGAACAAAATATCTTGAGGGGCGGCCCCTTTCTTCTTGAGGCCTTCGACAATCCCCACGGTCTGGGCGGAAAGCTTCAACGCTTTGCGGTAAAAATAAGTCTCCAGCCATTCACACATCCGGATCAACTGCTTATTGCTTACCAGCCCGAGCTGAACAGCAGACTCCGGCCACAGATCAGAAACATTGAAGATGTAAGGGGCTTTTTTGACAACCGAAGCGACTATGGCCGAAAAGCCGATAAACAAAGGCGGAGACTCCACCACGATTAAGTCCTGCTTCCCGCTGCGGAATATCCCGTAAAGGGATGAGAACACAAAGGAAAAATAGTTGCAAAGCCGCAGCCAGAATCTGCCCCGTTGTACGGGATAGACCCAAGTGCGCAAAACCCTGATCCCGTCCATCTCTTCCCGGGCAAAACCCTTCCCCCGGTATTCCGGAGGGATAATCCCCGTAGGGTGATTGGGGAAAGCGGTTACCACGGTAACCTCATGTCCTTCATTTTTAAGTCCCTTCGCCAGCTCCCGGAGACGGACCTGAGCCGCCCCCTTTTCCGGCGGAAAATACTGCGTCAAAAGCAAAATCCGCATATGTACTCCCTCAGTAGATCCTCTCCTTATAATCCCGCGTAAACCTTAAGACCACCAGCATCGCACAGCTCAGCCAAAGGACCGGGTCTTCAAAAAAGCGTCCTTCCGCCTGGGAACTGATAAATACCGCGGCAGCCCACAGGAAATAACCTGCACCTGCGAAATATTCATTATGAAAATCATTGAACATGCTCAGGTACTTATTGCTGCTTTCATAGAGGCTAAAAAGCCTGACGGACATGATGACCCAGAAAGCTGTCAGGACCGCAAGCCCCACAACCCCCAGCTCAGCGGCTACGGTCAGGATCGTGGTATGGGAGAGGGTTGCGCCGTCCGCCACATTTTTCAAGGATAGGTAATGATTCATGAAGACGGTTTGAAAAGTGCCAAGTCCTGTCCCCAGAACCGGATGGTCCTTGAAAATAGCGATTCCCGCTTTCCAGAGGTATAACCTCTGATAATTGTAATCGGCGTAATTCATAAAAACCATGGCCATCCTGTCCCAGATATCGGGGCGGATGAATAAGACAATCGCTCCGCACAGAACACCCAGTCCCAGAACCCACAGCACTGCTTTACGGTTAGGAAGCAGAATTAAGGCGCCGATCAGAATGACGGTCAAAGTAATGATTCCTCCCCGGGAAGAGGTGAAGACCAGCTGGGCCAGCAGGATGGCGAGGGCCGCCTGATAAAAAAACTTAGTCCCCTTTTCCCGGGTATAAAGCTGGATAATAAAATTCGCTGCGATCCCGAGAACCAGAAAACGGGCAAAAATATTGGGGTCCACAAAGGTGGTATTGACACGCAAAGCATGTTCTTTTAATAAGTTTTCTCCCTGCCAGATTAAATGCCCTGTAAACGCTTCGTAAAAGGACAAGGGCGTTAGAGCAAGGGCTGTCCAGTGGACTGCGTGAAAAGGCCACAAAGCATGTTCTTTATCCATCAATAACGCAATGGAAACAAATACGGCAAAAAGGGTCAGGAGCCTGACGGTCCCAGCTATAGTTTTGCCGGAATCAGCCGAATATACAACGCTGGCAGCTCCCAGCGCCAGGAAAATGATCAAGCTAATGGTAAGCGGGTCTTTCAACACTGCGCTCAGTTTCTGCCGCATTTCCTTCCGAAAAAAAACACGGACAAATGCAGCCAGAATCAAAGCAATACTGGTGAACCGGGTCAGGGAAACTATTCCCATGAGTTTGCCGGTCAGCCCCAGATCAGGGTACCACGTGCTGGAGATTTCCAGGGCAACCGCAATTCCCAACAAAGGAACCAGCCAAAGCGGTCTTCCGATCATCAATAAACCAAGAATAATGACGGTAATTGCCAGAATGACCCACTGAACCATTTCTTAACCTCCATTTATTCGTTTATTTTATTCCGCCTAATCGTAATATTTGCCGAAAAGCGTAATTTCCAATCCTATTAAAATCCCTGTCCGCTGCCACAATGACGATGCCAAAAACTATCCCTGCCGCCGACGCTGAAACCAAAGGATTCAAGCCCCTTAAGAGCCATGCCGCAACAGCCATCAAGAGAGATGCGGCCATCACCACCGGCAGCTGCTGCCAGACCCTAATCTTGTATACCCCTCTGCGGACTAAAAGCAAATATCCCAGAAAGATATAAACTTCAACGATAATTAAAGCATACGCCGTTCCCAGGATGCCAAAGAGGGGCGTCATGGCCATGGTTAAAATGAAAAGCAGGACCAACGCCGAACCTTGAACCGCAGTCCTCTGCCATTGACGGTTGGTAGTAGTTAGCACATCGCCCAAAGAAAAACTCATACATTCCAAAGCCAAAAACCAGGATACGATCATCAGGATGGGTATCGATTCATTAAATTTCCCGGCGTAAAGCCATTTGGTCAGGGGACCGGCTAACACAAATATCAAGGTGCTCCCGGCAATTCCGACAGCGGAAAGGAACTTGAAAACCTTCTCGATGGTATTCTGATGCCTGTCCTTATCCGATTCTCCCATTTGGTACAGGGCAGGATAAAGGGCACTGGTCATCAGACTGGGAATAAAAACCAGCATCTGCACCAATTTGAAGGCGGCGGAGTAGATCCCCACCTGCACGTTGGTTGCTGTCAGGGATAAAACCAGAATACTTTGCTGGAGAAAAATGTAATAGAAGATCCGGTGAATGCCAAAGGGCAGCCCGTTTTTGACCATCCCTGCAAGGCTCTTGATCTCAATCTGCGGCTTAACCTTTCCGCGAAGCGACAAATAGATCAGCATACTGATAAGGGCATAACTGATGAGGTGGGTACAGGTAATGGCCACTACGCCAAAACCGCTTAAGATAACCAGCATCGTAAGCGCTGCGATCAGGGCTGTATTGAGAAATTGAAAACCCGCTGCCAGAACCATCTGTTCCACAGCCTGAAAGTAGTTATAGACCGATTGATTCAAAGCATTAAAACCGACTGCAATCCCTAAAACCATAATCATGGCTTGCGTGGAGAAATTATAACCGGCAGGGAACATGAAAATTATCATGAAAATATAGCATGCTATCGCAATGATACTTTTGAAAAATAAGGTATTTCCAAAATATTTGGGCAAGACGGCCGCATTCCTGGAGCCCTCCTGGACCATCAGCTGGCTGATTCCCAATTCGGAAAATAAAATGAAAGTCCCTGCAAACGCATAGGCGGTGGAATAATCACCGAAAGGACCCGGGCCCAGATAACGGGTTACAAAAATCCCCACCACGGCGGTAATGGCCTTGGCCAGAATTCCGGAAACCCCTAAAGCTGTGGCATTTTTGGCAATGAGGCGGGTATCCATTGTCAATCACTTCATTCCTTTTCAAATCGGCTGTATATTTTCAAAAGTTTTTCTTCCATTTTCCCCCAGTTATACTCTTCCCGGACAGCCGTAATCCCGTTATCCCCCATCTCTTTACAGAGACGCGGGTCGGAAAGCAGGATGTTCACCGCTTTGGCAATCTCCTCCGGTTTGGTCGGGTCAACGATAATGCCGCTGTTATATTTGGTGAGGAACCTTTTAATCGGGGGCAGGTCACTCCCTACCACCGGAATTCCGCAGCTCATATACTCAAATTGCTTGATCGGGATGTTCTTATAGTACTTGGGAAGAGGCAGGAGGGTCACAACGCCAATCCGTGATTTCCGGATATACGCCTCCACTTCAACATGGGGAACTGTGCCCGCAAAGAGAATATTTTGGTCAAGTTCATGTTCTTTAATGTAAGAACAAACAATCTCCTTACCCTGAATATCATCAAACGGACCGACAAAAATCATTTTGATTTCCGGGAACCTTTCACGGAGCAGTTCAATGGCCTGAACAACCGTGAAAACCCCCCGTTCCAGGGTGATTCCGCCCTGATAAATGACATCGTATTCCTTCCCGGTTTCATTCTTTTCCCTGGGTTCAAACTCTGAAAAGTTATAAATCACATCCACCCTGGGGTTCACTTTGTCAAATCTCTCTTTTACCGCATTATCGGCAGTGATGATCTGGTCAAACTTCCCGGCTAAACGCATCTCGGTTTTATCTACCAGGAAAGTGGCGGCCGGCCGGACCAGCTTTGGTACTTTTCTGGACATCCTCATCATGTCCGGATAATGTTCATGGACATCATAGATGATTTTGCATTCGGGCAAAGCCTTTTTGATTCTTTTCACCTTATAGATTAACTCAAAATCATGAAAATGATAAACATCCGCTTTTACTTCAATGGCTTTCGCTACGACGGTATCCCCTAACCTGAATCTTCCGTAAAGAGAAGCTGCTCTTTGGACCCCTATGATGCGAATCCCCTGCTCGATATATTCCGCCCGCTGGTGGGGAACGATCAGCGTGATATCCTCATATTTTTTTCTGAGGGAAAGCGCCTGTTTGTAAAAGATCCGGTTGTCAAGCGCCTGGTGTCCGGTAGTCAGGATACAGATCTTCAAAAAATGATACCTCCCCGCTCCAACGATAAATTATTTTATAGCATGCGTAACTCCCCCGGAAATTCGGTATTCTATGAAGAATTGCCGGTCGTCCTGCGATGAGAAGATAATACTTCTTTATAAATATCTGCGGTTTTGCGGGCGTTGTTTTCCCAGGTATATCCTTGCAGGACCGTTTCGCGCCCGGCCTCGCCTAACCTCGCAGCCAGGGCTGGGTCGCGGAGCAAAGCTTCCAGGGACTGAACAATGTCCTCCACATTCTGCGGGCGAACCAATAACCCGTTTCTGCCAGGTTCGATAACGTCTTCGATTCCTTCTCCCCGGACTCCGATGACGGGCATTCCCTGGGCCATGGCCTCAATGTAGACAACCCCGAAACCTTCCTGCCAGCTGGGAAGACAAAAAATATCGGCGGATGCCATCTGCTTCATGGTTTCAGAATGAGGAAGCTGTCCCATAAAAGTTACATGCCGGTGAAGGTTGAGATGATCTGCCATTTTTTCCAAGTTTGGCCTCTCTTCCCCATCCCCGATGACGGTATATTCAATATCCGGGAATTGATCCGCCAGGGAAGCGAGTGCTTGTATGTTTAGATCAATCCCTTTGGTTTTTTTAAGATTGGAAACACTGATAATTTTCCTGAGTGTAGTATGCGTTGAATTTTCCGGTTTATATTCTCGTCCATCTAGCTCGGCGCCGTTATTGATAACAGAGATTTTCTCAAAGTAAGGTTCATTTTTCACCATATTTTTCAGTTTGGAACTTACCGTTATAATCCCGTCCGTCCCTTGGAGGACTTCCCGCATCCTTTGGCGGCATCCTTTACCCCGGAGAAGGGTGGATTGAAAATCCTGTCCATGAATCGATACGATCAGCGGCACCTGACAGTCCTGCTTATATAAATAGGCGCAGTGCCCGTCCGGAAGAGCTACATGGGCGTGGATAAGGTCAAATTGAAATTGCTTGCACACCTTTTTCACCAAATCCCGCATTCCCAGAAACATGAGCCTGCCCGAATGCTCTAAGAAGAAGGATTTCGGGAATTCAAGATATCTGGGGTAAAAAACTTCTATTCCGTCCACCGTGTCCTCACTCGGTATGGAGGCATAGGCTTTCCATTTTTTTTTGAACGCGCTTAGCGGCCAGGGAGCAAAAGGAACCGGAGAGACGACTTTTACTTCACACCCCAGGCCTTGCAGTGCTTTCACCTGTTTATGAACAAAAATTCCATAGTTTTGGTTTTGGGAAGAAGGATACATGTGGGAGATAACCAAAATTTTCATTGACCGACCCCTTACAGCTCACTGCCGTACTTAAGGGAATTATATACCAGACCCATGGAGATAGCAAAAACAGTCATGATTTGGAGGTTATAGAAGATTCCTGCCATAAAATTAAAAACAAAGATAGAGGGCAGGACCGCGATATAAGCCGCCGCAAACTGGGCAGGCTGATCAAATGCGGCTCTTCTCCCCCATGTCCCGGTCCTGGTTTTCAGGTTCCTGATTCCCAGAATTAAAGGCATTAAGAAAAAGACCAGATAGACTCCCAACCCGACAAAGCCGTACCTTCTCGCATAAAGCGCATATTCATTGTCCACAAGGGTGGTCATGACATATTTCTGGGTCCCCCAGCCGAATACCGGGGATTGCCAAATACTGCCTACCGCCG
Source organism: Candidatus Dichloromethanomonas elyunquensis (assembly GCA_001515265.1). Taxonomy (GTDB): domain Bacteria; phylum Bacillota; class Desulfitobacteriia; order Desulfitobacteriales; family Syntrophobotulaceae; genus Dichloromethanomonas; species Dichloromethanomonas elyunquensis. The sequence continues at coordinate 19,165 of LNDB01000014.1, read as the reverse complement.
CTCCCCAACGGTCCATATGTCCCTGGAAGGAAGTGCTGGTCGAAAAGTCCAATCCCTCATTCAAACGATAGAAGAAATCGGCGGATGCGGTGGCGAACAGGACGATCGTCAATAAGAAGAGTGCTGCAATTTTAATCACCGCCTTTTTATTCCGCCGATGATAAAGAAAAGCGGAAACCGACAAGACTGCAAAAAGAAGTGCAATTCCGAATAACGCTGTACGCGATATGGTCAGGAATTCAAGCTTAATGACGATCCCGATAATGATAAAGAGTTTCCAGGGGAACCTGTCCTGGTCTTCCCCAAAAAAATAACGGACAGTCAGATAAGAAAGACTGATCACGGTAAAGAGCCCGAAATAATTGGGGTTGTCAAAGGTACCCAAGACCCTGGCTGGGTTTCCGATGAGGAGGAGCTGCCAATGCAGTTGATCAAAGTAAGGGGATAACCAGGTATTCATGTTCAAAAAATTGAGGTGCTGGCCCCAGCCCAAAAGAACCAGAAAAGCGACCCCTGAAAGGAAGGCTTTACTGAAGAAATCGAGTTCTTCTTTTCCAATATGGACGGAAAGGGTTAGGGTAATGATCAGAAAATATTTGAACATGGTTACCAGTTCCATGACATCCCTCAGCCCATAATACCCGGCTTTCTTCACATATACCCCGTAAAAATTGGAGATAAAATAGGAGGCAGTGAGCAGAATAAAGATGATGATAAGCAGCTTCAATTCTTTTTTCTGGGCCAGCAGCGCCTTTTTTTCTTCTTCATCAAACTTGAACCCTTTGAAAAGAAAAGATAGGACATTCAACCCAAAGATTCCGAAGAGCAGAAGTTCCTCAAAACGGATATTGGGCAGGGACGGATGCAGGGGTATGGAAGGGAGCAAGATTGCGGAAAGCATCACTGCGGCAAGCAGGAACACCCGATGTTCATTCTTTCTCGTAATGCCGTTATTCCAGAACATGTTTCCTCCTTAAGGTCACTCTTATTTTACGGTTCAAATACGGTATAAATCACACCGGCAATTTTCTCTTGTTCTTCCTGTGTCAGTTCGGGATAACAAGGTATGGCCAGAGCCTGGGTGCAGGCTTCCTCGGCAGCGGGAAGGTCTCCCGTCTGATACCCCAGATAGGTAAAAGCAGCCTGCAAATGGAGCGGCAGGGGGTAGTAAATCCCGCAGGCAATTCCCTGCTTGCCCAAAGCCATCGCCATCTTTTCCCTGTGATCTGTCCTCATTACGTATAAGTGATACACCCCATACGCTTTGGGGTCTCTTCCCGGAAGAACCGCAAGTCCCTTGTCTGTTAAAGGTTTTAACAATTGGTCATAGGTTTCCGCTTTATTTCTTCTAGCGGTATTCCACTGGTCAAGATATTTGAACTTCACACGCAGAATGGCGGCCTGTATTTCATCCAAGCGGCTGTTATAGCCCACTTCTTGATAGTAGTACTTGCTTTTCTGGCCGTGGAAGCGGAGTAGGCGGATTTTCTCGGCAATTTGGTTATCGCTGGTGACAACCATCCCGCCATCCCCATAGCCGCCAAGATTTTTCGTCGGAAAAAAACTGAAGGTCCCGGCATCTCCGATCGATCCCGCTTTTTTCCCCTGGTACCGGGCACCGATGGCTTGAGCCGCATCTTCAATTACTTTTAAGTGATATTTTTCCGCCAGTTCCATGATTTTTTCCATATTGGCCATCTGGCCGAAAATATGTACCGGGATGATCGCTTTGGTACGGGGTGTTATCTTTTGTTCTATCAGATTTGCATCCATATTTAAGGTAAGCGGGTCAATATCGACAAATACAGGAGTCGCCCCGACATTGGCTATGCTTTCCGCCGATGCAAAGAAGGTAAACGGGCTGGTGATGACTTCATCTCCCGGTCCGATCTTGCAGGCCAGGAGCGCTAAAACCAAAGCATCCGTTCCGTTGGCGACAGCAACCGCATGCCTGGTCCCGCAATAGGCCGCTATTTCATCTTCAAAAGCTTTCATTTCCGGGCCAAATATGAATTTACAAGAGTCGAGAACCTGTAAAACCGCTTGGTCTATCTCCTCTTTAATGGAAAGATACTGTTTCTTTAAATCCAAGAGTGGAATGGACACCTGCATTCATCCTTTCGGCTGTTTACGTATTATTTTCTAATAATTCTTCCTCCGGGACATCTCTTACGGCTTTTGCCGGAAAACCCTTTACAACCTTATGAGGCGGGGTATCCTTTGTCACCAAAGATCCTGCGGCGATAAAGGATTCTTCGGCTACTTCCAACCCGGGCAGGAGAATTGCTCCTCCCCCGATTCTTGCCCCTCTCCGTATGGTTGCCCCTTTCATATATTGAAACCTTTTTTCCGTTCTCCCCATAAAATTATCGTTGGTAGTGGTAACCATCGGGGCAATAAAAACCCGGTCTTCAATCTCCATATAAGCCGTAATATAGGAGCCGGTCTGAATCTTGGTAAAGGCCCCGATTTGCGTATGATTCTCCACGGCGCTGCCGCTGCCTACCACAACCTTCTGCGCGAGGGAGCAGTGTTCCCGGATGAGGGCCCTGTCCCCCACAAATACTTCATCTTCCAATACCGTTCCCGCATAGATTACGGCAGAACATCCGATTGTGCATTTACGGCCTATCCGAAGCGGCGGCAGGTTTTCCCGGTTTTTAACCGTACTGGTCGAAGCCGCTTTGGGAGGCCGTCCTATCGTTGAATTGCTCCCGATGTACGTTCCTTCTCCAATCACCGTACCCGGGCCTATGGCAGTATGGTCTCCAATGGTGACACCGTCTTCCAAAACGGCTTTTTCGCCTAAGGTGACGTGACAGCCCAGTCTGACTCCTTTTCCGATAAGAACGCCCTCGGAAAGAACACAACCCGGCGATAAACTTGTCCCCCTGCCGATCGCAGCATTCTCCCCGATTACACAGAAAGGGGCAATCCCCGCTTCATTCCCGATGATAGCGCTGTCTGCGATAACACTGCCGGGATAAAGATTTTCCTTCAAGTAAAGTACCCTCTTCCCTTTTGTATCTTTTAAACATATTATGACACAATTTTACACTATCTTTCTGTTTTTTGGGAATCTATTTTTGAAAGATAATCATGGGCTTTGTGTTTATTCAAACAGAAAGGGGCAGCTGCAAAACCACTTAAAAAAGCAACTGCCCCTTCTTTGTTACCCCTGATGTAACTGCCTACATAGGAAAACTTTCATTTCGTTCCCAGGACTCCACAATACGGACTGCCTGATAATAATCATAGCCTTTCCCAATTAAATAAGAGATGAGCGCAGCCTCTGTTACGGCATGCTTCACATTGGAAGGCCTAGCTTCCCGGAGGCTATGCCTGACAGCAGGCATCACTTGCATGATGGCGCGGTTGTAATCCGGCATCATGGGAGGCGTTCCCGGCCCTGGTCCTTGATAAGGAGGTCTCATTCCCATATCCTATCTCCTTTCCGGTCGGTGCTGGTATTACATTATGTCTTCACCGGAAAAGAGGTGAAGCCTTGATCAAAGGCAAATTATCCCAGCTTTACCGGCAGACCGGTTTCCTGGCACTGGTAAATCGCGAGGATAATCTCCAAGGCTTTCCGCCCTTCTTCTCCCGGTACTGCCGGGAGCCTGTCCGTTTTAACGGCCTGAATCATATCTTCAATAATCCCCCTGTGGCCGTATCCGTAAATATTGGGGGGATCGTTTTCCTGTGCTCCGAAGATCCTGTTTTTCTCCTCTTCGCTTTCGGGGAATTCCCATACCTCGACCCGGTTCACGGCAATACCCCCGATGATCACGGAACCTGTTTCTCCGAATATATTTAATGTTTCCTCAATATTTTTGGGATAAATTGTCGTGGCTGCTTCAATCAATCCAATAGCCCCGTTCTTAAATCTGAGAACAGCACCTGCAACATCTTCCATTTCAATCTTCCGAAGGGCGGTAGCGGTGTAGCCATATACGGAATCCACCGGTCCCAGCATCCACTGCAAGAGGTCAATATTATGAATGGACTGGTTCATGAGGACTCCACCGTCCTGCAGTTTCGTTCCCCGCCAAGGCGCCTGGGTGTAGTATTCCTGGTTGCGGTTCCAGCGGACAGAAGCTTGTCCGTGGGTCAATTTGCCGAAACGTCCGGCTTCTAAAGCTGCCCTTAAGAGCTTGACCGATTGATTGAAACGGTTTTGATGAATAACCCCCAGCTTGACACCCCATTCACGGCAGGTCTTGATCAGGAGGTCCGCTTCCTGAAGCGTCATCGACATAGGCTTTTCCACCATCACATGCTTGCCGGCTTTGGCAGCCGCTATTCCTATTTCGGCGTGGCACCCGCTCGGTGTTGCAATGGTGACAATGTCAATATCCTCTCTTTTTAGGAGTTCCTGATAATCCAGATAAGGCTGAGCGTTATATTTGGAAGCAAAATCCTGAGCTTTTTCCGGGATAATATCACAAACAGCCACGAGTTCAGCGTCAGGTATTGCCGCAATCGATTCGGTATGCTTCGGAGCAATTCTTCCGCAGCCGATTACCCCAAACCCCAGCTTTTCCTTTGTTTTCACTTTTGAACAACTCCCTAGATTTTATAGATCTTTTCTCTCATCTCGCGCACCTTTTTGGTCGCGTTACGGGTATCCACGACTAATTGCGCATGCGCGACAACTTGATTGTAATCAATACAGCTATGATCGGTAATAATTAAAACACAGTCCGCCGCGGCCATCCTTTCGGGAGTCAAAGCCTGGCTTTCCAGGTGCATTATGCTTCCGCCATGGGGTTCAATAACAGGAATGTACGGGTCATGATAGGTAATATTGGCTCCTTCTTTGCGCAGCCGCTCCATAATGATCAGGGCGGGAGATTCCCGGACATCATCGATATCTTTTTTGTACGCAACCCCGAGGACCAGAATGTCGGCGTCCTTCATGGCTTTTTTATTTTGATTCAACGCTCGGTAAATTTTGTTGACAACATAGTAGGATACTTCAACGTTAATCTCCCCGGCCAGTTCGATGAAGCGGGTATGGAAATCGTACTCCCTGGCCTTCCAGGTAAGGTAGAACGGATCAATGGGAATGCAATGCCCGCCCACGCCCGGCCCCGGATAGAATGTATGAATGCCGAAAGGTTTGGTTGCGGCGGCATCCACGATCTCCCAGACATCCAGTCCCATCCGGTCGCATAAAAGCATCATTTCATTAACGAGCGCAATATTAATCGCCCGGTACGTATTCTCAAATACCTTGGTAAGTTCCGCCGCACCGGGAGAACTGACCGGTACCACATTGACGATGGTTTGGGTATAGAGCGTGTAGGATATCTCCAAACAGTACGGGGTCACCCCGCCTACAACCTTTGAAGTATTCTTGGTAGAAAACCGTTTATTGCCGGGATCAACCCTTTCCGGCGAGAATGCCAGGAAAAAGTCCTTGCCCACTTTCAGTCCCGAGGATTCCAGGATAGGCAGGATAACTTCTTCCGTTGTACCGGGATAAGTCGTGCTTTCCAAGGTAATGAGCTGGCCTGGTCTGATGTATTTGGCAATCTCATCGGCGGAAGCTTTCATATAGGAAATATCCGGGTCCCGGGTAACGGTCAACGGGGTAGGCACACAGATGATAATGACATCGCATTCCGCCAGCCTGGAAAAATCCGTTGTTGCCCGAAGAATCCTTTTCTCGGCAAGTTCCTTCAGTTCTTCATCTTTGACATCGCCGATATAATTATCACCGGCGTTGACCTTGGCGACTTTCTCCCCATTAATATCAAAACCAAGAACCGGAAAGCCGACCTTGCCTTTTTCAACAGCTAAGGGCAGACCAACATAACCCAGGCCTATGACGCCGATTCGGGCGGTATGGTTTATAATTTTTTTCTTTAGTTCCAGCGCTGTCGCGTCTTTTTCCGTAATCGCCTGTGTTACTTCCAACATACAGGTACCTCCTTCATATCTATGGCGTTGGTGTGGTGCGGGGTCTAAAAGCAGGAATCAACCGCCGGATTGCAGTTTCAATTTCTTCTTTTTTCAGGTAACTTCCGCGCTCACGTATCGTCTCCAGGATCCGAGCGATTAATTCGCTTTGAATATGGTTGGGCCTGGCGACAAAAATTCTTTTATGCTTCGTTGCCGATGTTCCCTCCTCCGATGTAAGAAGTTCCTCATAAAGCTTTTCTCCCGGCCTGATTCCGGTAAATTCAATCTTAATATCCTTGTCCGGTTCAAACCCGGAAAGACGGATTAAATCTTTGGCCAGATCAATGATTTTTACCGGTTTGCCCATATCCAGAATAAATATTTCTCCTCCTGCTGCCATTGCCCCGGCTTGTACAACCAGCTGGCTGGCTTCAGGGATCGTCATAAAATAACGGGTCATATCCGGATCGGTCACCGTTACCGGGCCTCCTGCGCTGATTTGTTTCTTAAAGGTTGGAATGACGCTTCCCCGGCTTCCAAGAACGTTGCCAAAACGGACGGCTGCAAACTTTGTCTTGGATTTCCGGTCAAAATCCTGAATGATCATCTCGGCAATCCTTTTGGAAGCACCCATCACACTGGTGGGATTCACCGCTTTATCCGTAGAAATGAGGACAAAAGTCTTTACTCCCGTTTGTTCGGCAGCCGAGGCTAAATTATGGGTTCCAAGAATATTATTTTTCAGGGCCTCTTCCGGATTCCCTTCCATTAAAGGCACATGTTTATGAGCAGCCGCATGGAAAACAACCGACGGCTGATACTTTTCAAAAATTAACCGGACCTTTTCACGGTCCTTGATATCGAAAATCTCCGCACTTACGGGATATTCCTTCAGTTCTTGTTCTATATCGAAAATGCTGTTTTCCCCGTGCCCCGCAAGTATCAGCCTGGAAGGAGAAAATTGAACGATTTGCCTGCAAAGCTCGGAACCGATTGACCCTCCGGCCCCGGTTACCAGAATGGTCTGATTTTTGAGATACCCGGCCACTTCTTCCAAGTCAACGGAGACAGGGTCGCGTCCCAGCAAATCTTCCACCTGAACTTCACGGATTGCGCTTACCGTAATTTTACCGCTCAGGATATCATGGACCCCGGGTAATATTTTTAAACTTGAAACCTTGGTCTCTTTACAGATCTCAACGATCTCCCTGATCGCATCGCCTGATGCCGAGGGGATCGCAATGATAATTTCATCGACTTGATAACGCTCCACAATTTCCGGAATATCCTCCCGTGAACCGAGAACCGGGAACCCCTGAACATGAAGGTTAATCTTATTCCTGCTGTCATCGGCAAAGCCCACAGGCATCCCTTCATGAAAATCTCTTTTTTTTAGTTCCCTTAACGCCAGTACCCCTGCATCCCCTGCCCCGATAATCAGTACTTTCCGCTGATCTTTATTTCGGACGCTGAAAATAGAATTTTCCTGCCTGACACGCTGGCTGAAGCGCAGTCCGGCAATAAAGAAAAACACTAATAAGAGGAAAAGAGCGCTTACGGAATGCGGAAGCCGCTTGGGCGAAATAAAATACACGATGCTGATCGCAACCGCCGCTCCCACCATGACTGCATAAACAATGGAAAGAAGTTCTCCCACACTGGCGTACCGCCAAATACTGCGGTATAGGCCAAAAATGTGAAATGCCAGCAGCAGTACAATCGTAGATACGATTGCAGCGACTTTATAGGTAGAAAAATATTCGGCCGGCAGGCCTTCCTCAAACCGAAGGTAAAAACTGCCGAAGAGAGCCAAGTTGATTAAAAGGGCATCCAAAAGCATGAATAAAAAGGTGCGTTTAGGATGAGACACGCTCATTATCCCTTCTTTGCTAATAAAAAATCGGTTTTCACCGATACAAGTTTACTACAGTTTTCCCCAATTTACAATGCAGATGAAGAGGCTGTTGCCAAGCAACAGCCCCTAGTTATTCAGCAAATACCGAAGGCGGATAATACTTAGGTCAGATACCGCTTCTTTTCCCCCAAAAACCTGAAGATTAACTTGGTCTGTCAGTGACTGGAGATATTGCTCCGTACTTGAACCTGCTGCGGGGCCTTCGGGGGATACCAGAAGCATCGGTATCTTCTGATTGGCCGCCAAGGCCGCTCCGGCTAAAGCATCCGGAAAGGTCTGCCCGGTTGCGGCAAATATTTTCCCTGTCTGCGGGAAAAACGCCTGTACGATTAAACTGGAGGTTTCATAGCGGTCTGCACCGGAAAAACGTTTGATTTGATCCTCCGGTAGTCCTGCAATTTCTTTAATATGATCCAGCAGCCCCGGTGAAATGACTTCTTCCCCTCCGGCAATATAGACCTGTCTTGGACAAAGGGTTCTCAATGCATTCTCCGTTGAAGAAGACAGCCCTTCTTTACCCGCCAGAAGAAGCGGATATCCTTTGGAAGCGGAAGCGGCGGCAAGACTTAGCGCATCGGGGAAATTATCCCCGGTGGTGATTGCTACCCCCTGATCGATGGGAAAACGCCGGGCGATGAGTGCCGCTGTCTCAAACCGGTCCTGCCCGGCTATCCTCTCAAAGTCTTGAGTCCAGGATAGGTCTTCTTTCAGTTTTTTCTCAGCAACATCGGAGATAGCGTTGTTTCCGCCCAGGATAATCACTTTCAGCGGTTTGAGCCGGAGTAACGCTGCCTCTACTCTGGAGTCAAGAGAGTCCTGGGAGGTGAGAAGGATCGGCGCATTTTTTTGTTTGGCTAAAGCTACCCCGGCCAGAGCATCCGGAAAATCGTCCGACCGGGCAATAATGACGGTCTCACAGCCGTTGGGCCATCCTTGACCCGCAATTTTTATGGCGGTATCAATTCTGTCCGTGCCGGCAATCCTGGGAACGGATGCCAGAAGGGTATTTTGTTCTTCTTGGGAAAGTCCCGGAACCGGGGAGGCAAAACCAGCGTAATGCACCGGTTCCGGGGTCTTCCAGTCTGCATTCTTGGATGGGAGCGTCCCGGCTGGAATAAGGGTATTGGGCACCGGGGTAATAAGAACCGGGCTTACCACGCCTTTCATGTAGTCCATCCCCATAAGCCGGAGGATCGCATCTTGGTAAGCGGTCTTTCCGGCCGCTGCCGCATTATTGGGATTATTTCGGGTTGACCAGGAATTGTAGGCCCAAATCGCAAAATACCAATTTTCCAGTTTGCTCCGGTCCCCGTCTCCGATCCGGGGGGTCATCTCCCATTTCGAGATAAGAACATCGGCGCCGTACGCAATATTGAAAGCGATATCACTCTTTAACTTGCTCACAACAGCCGTATCTGAAGCATTATAAGCGCCAACCTGCATAATTCCGAGATAAGGCTTGGGACTTGCGTAATTCGCTACAACATTCCCTTTACTGTCCCACTGCCGCCAACCGGACTCATGGTAAGCAATCGCTTTTAGAATTTCCGCAGGAACTTGTTTTTCCTTGGCGACTTGATCAAAGATTCCGGATATTTCTTCAGGGGAAGGGTTTTGAGCAGCAAATGCAGTCTTAGGGACACCGGGTATGATCAGACAAACCATGAGTACAAGAACGATCACTATATATATATTTTTCCTAAGAAACCGTCTGCTTGCCAATTTTTCCATTTCTTTCCTCCAGGTGAACACTTCGCATTTCATGTGGGTTGTTTGTTTAATTCGCTCTTGGAGTCCGTTTTTCCTCTGTTAATTTCATTTTCCAAATGAATTTATATTTGTTTTAAAAGATACTTAATTTGAGTTTCGGTATCCTTTGAGATTTTGTCTTCTCCCCCGATAATTTTCACATTGGTAGAAGGCTGGAGGTTCTTCAGATAGGTTTCAGTCGGAGAATTAATCGCAAAACCCTGCGGTGAAACAAGCAATAAACAGGCTTTTTTAGCAGCTGCTAATGCTCCTGCCGCCAAAGGATCCGCAAAATCCTGCCCCGTGGCTATATACAGTTCTTCTGTTCGGGGGTAAAAAGTTTCTGCGATTTTTTCAGAAGTTTCGTAGCGGTTGCTGCCTGTAATTCTGATAATGCTGTCAGACGAAATTCCCGAACTTTCGGACATATCCGCGATTACCCTGGAGGAAATTGCACTGTCGCCGCCTGCAATGTAGAGGCCTCGGGGCAATAGTTCCTCAGCCGTCTTCCTTGTGGCTTCCGGCAATTTCTCCGCATCTGTGATTAATAGAGGCATGCTGTTGGCAGCCGCTGCCGAAGCTAAACTCAAAGCATCCGGAAAGTCCATACCTGTCGCTAAAGCGATATTGGACTCTTTCGGGAAATCTTTGGCTATCAGGGCGGCGGTTTCGTACCGGTCAGCTCCGGCGATCCGCCGGATATCTTTCGTCCAGTAAAGAACTTCGCTCAATTTTTTTTCAACATCCCTGCTGACTGCGGTTTCCCCTCCAAGAATAATTGCTTTAAGGGGTTTTAAGGTTTTTAATACCTGAATAACCCCTTCATCCAGTTCATTCGGATTGGTAACAAGGATAGGCGCATTATTCTTTGCGGCTAACGGTACTCCGGCCAAGGCATCCGGAAAATTATCCGCCCGGGTGATAATTACGGTATCTGCGCCATGAGGCCACCCCGTCAGCGCAATCTGATTGACCGTATCTATCCTGTTCGCGCCGGAAATCCGGGTCACAGTCCCTAGAGCAGTTCCGCGGTTAAGTCCATCGCCGGTCCCCACTTTTAAATCCCCCAGAGTGAAGGGCTCGGGCGTTTTCCAGGTCTGGCTGCTCTTTGGCAGCGTACCTGCCGGCAGAAGCTCAGGGGGAACGGGTGTAATTTTTACCGGTGTGACCGCACCGGAATAATATTCTGCAGCGGCATTCTTGATAATTTTATCCTGGTAGGCTAGTCTTCCTTGGGCAGCCGCATTGTTGGGATTGTTGACAGTGCTCCAGCTGTTATAGGCCCAGAGGGCAAAATACCAATTTTCCAGCTTATTGCGGTCACCGTCACCGATTTGCGGCACCATATCCCATTTAGTATTTAAAATGTCGGCACCGGCGGCAATATTAAAATCAATATCGTATTTAAGCTTATTCACCAGGTCTTTATCCGATGAATTATAGCTGGTAACCTGCATGATGCCTAGTCCGGGATGTGACGAACGGCTCATCACAACATTCCCGCTGTTGTCAAATTGCCTCCATCCCGTTTCTACAAAAGCAACAGTCTTTAGGATCACACCGGGAATTCCCTTAATCCTGGCAACTATCTCTATTTTGCGGGCTATTTCCTCCGGACTTGGATTTTGGTAGCCTTGTATTTCCCCCCCATAAGCAGGTATAGAGTAGAACGGTAAAGCTAGCAGCAGTGCCAGTAAAACTGACAAAACCCGTTGTCTTTTCTGGAACATCCTTCTCTCTCCTTCTAACGGTTAAAAGTCCTTTCATGCAAACAACTTGGGTAGTATTTCCCAAGTTGTTGTATTTCGACATCTGTTTGCTAATTCCTGCCAATTATTTCAGAGTACGGTTTCCCCTGTTATCAGCCAGCTGGAGTCAATCTTAACCAGATTGGCCCTTACCTGCACAAAGTGATTCATTTCTTCACCTACGGGATACTGTTCATCCAGGTCGTAGTCCCTAACTGTGTAGCGGTAACTGGCATTGATCGTTGCGGAATATTTATCCGCTGATTCTATTTCTACGTTGTCAAACTTGATTTCACTCACAGATAAACCGATTCCTTTGGGAATAAATTTTTCAGCTTTTTTGATATGGTTTTCCAATATCTCTCCGGTATAAGCAGCGGCAATTTTCGATCTGAAAGCGGTCATATCCGTTGCTTTCCAGGCATCAAACAAAATCCCCAGGGCCTGCTTATAATCTGAAATGAGCTTTTCCTGCTCTGTTTTGGATAAGGCAATCGGCGTTTCACTCTGGTTCGTTTCGGATTCTTGTTTATTTAGAAGGGCAGAGCTGGAATCCGTTCCGTTAATGGCACCGACTTTAGAGGCATTCTCTTTTTCAGAAGGCTGATTCATTCCAGACTGCTGAAATACTGTCCCCCAATATAGGTGTCCGAAAACACCCAGAGCGATGCCCATGCAGAAAATTAGAATGGTCAAAAGCCAATACGTTTTACGCATAAAATCACAATCCCCTCAATAAAGGAATATATTTCCATTCTTTCCTTCATCAGGGGATTTTAAACATCTGTTTTGAAGAAATTATTTTTCCCTCTCCAAACGGCGGAAGATCACATAGGAATATCCCACAGGAATTACCGCAAGTCCAAAAATAATAATTAAAATGATGGGTGTCATAAAACCGGTTGGCAATAAGCTTGAGACCATAAACAGAATACCGCCGATGACCCAGAAGGGCCCGGCCATCCGGTGCGTTTTATACCAAACTTCTTCACTTGAGAGCGTCCAGGGAGTCCTGATTCCCATGAAATAATTGTGTTTCAGTTTCCCCATATAATTGCCTATTACCATAAATAAAGCTCCTACTCCCAAATAGACCAAGGACGGTACAGTCTTGAAATACCCCAGGGAAGCTCCCAGGGTTCCGAAGTACATAACGGATAAGAAAAGCATCGTCACCAGTACAATCGCTGAGTAAGGTTTGCTCATCTGGGCATAACTTTTTCTCTTCGGATCTATTTTGGGAATAAACACAAGCAGAAGGAATACCCCCAGCATGATCAATGGAAGCAGAAAGGCTCCCTGCCAGGCACTTCCCCATCCGTTTACCTCTCCGGAAATATTCCAATGGGTGGGTACCTTTTCCGGCAGGTAGGGATAAGCCAAGAAACCTGCAGTGAAATCGGCTATGGTAAGCAATAACCCAATCACAACGGCAACTTTCACATTTGATTGATTCTCTGACATAACACTCACTTCTCCCTTACTTTCATCTGCTTTACTCAGTTAACATTTAAGAAAAATCTTTATTCAAATTCATTTTTCTTATCGTTATCCCAGTTGAAAAGGTCCAGTATCATTCTCATAATATCTTCCGCCACCGATGTATTTAAAGCATAAATAATATTTTGCCCCTTCCTTTCATCATCGACCAGTCCCGCGTGCTTTAGCAAATTAAGGTGATGGGAAATACTCGGTTTTGAGATATCGAATTGATCTGCGATCTCCCCGGCTGTCAACCTTTTCTCTTTCAAAAGCCGGATAATCTCCCGTCTGTTGGGATCGGCAAGCGCTTTAAAAGTATCGTTGTATGGTGACATATTTGACCACTTCCCTAATTTATTTGTATATTTAGTTAATTATCTAAATTTATAATTTATTATTTCACTTTTTAGACGTGTTGTCAATAGAACAAGTACTGCCCTTCCTCCGGAGAGGTACCGGAGTCAGGCAGCACTTGTTCCATTGACAATATTTACTTTTAGAAAATACCTATTTTTTATTTCCCCGCTGTCCTACACTCTGAGCGTATTGCGGTACAACCGGAGAAATAAATTTATTCCGAGCGTTTTGTAGCAAATGGCGTAGCTCCGTAGACTTTGGAACTCATATCATCCCTGAAAAGGTGTGAATCCAGATCGTGGATTTCCTGATGGAACTGTTCTATCCTGATCTTGTCTTTCGCGTCAAAAGCATCTATCCCTCTATTGAGCAGATTTCTAAAATACACATCGAAGGCGGCAGCCTGATTGGAATTCGTCTCATTCTCCATTTGCTTCTCCCACAAGGTCTTATGGAAAATGATATACTTCTTGATATCTGATTCGTTCATCTGGGGACCGGATGTGACCCCAAAAAGGTAACCGTCCATATACTGATGAATATTCCAGGCTGCCCCAAAGGACAGCGTTCTGGCGGAGTCGCTTAAGGCACTCACTCCAAAGAAATCCTCAATCGAGGGGGCCAGGTTCAACAGACTCAGGTCCGGCTCCCTATACTTCTTCATGCCGGCTGAATCTGTCCCTGATCCGGGACCGGGAGTTGGATTCGGTTTTGTTGCCGTTCCCCCCGTTGTCGGGGATATGCTGTTGTTTCCTGGGGATGCTTTATTGTCCCCTGTCTTGGGATTGGCGTAATTTACAGGCGGGGTTTGGATGACAATCTGTTCTTTTGGAGTCTCCGCTTGTCCACGGAATACTTTCCAGGCCGTGGGTCCATAAATACCGCCAACAATGATTGCCCCTGCCAAAACAACTGATCCAGACAGGGTCAATATGCTTTTGCGGTTTAAATTCATCTTTTTCCCTCCTAACTTAAGTATAGGTATTTTCTGTATCAGATTACCAATAATTAGGAGAAAACCATGTCGTTTTGAGGATGTCCCACAACCTATTTTCTTTTATAGTATTTGTTTATCCGTCAACTTCCACATATTCAGACGAAAACCATGTACTTATCGTTCTTGATTCAGCAATATCCTGAAAAGTTTGTCCCAAAAGATAATTCATAAGATTTTTGCCTATTTCTTCATGACGCAGGGCAAACTCCACGGTTGCTTTTACAAATCCGAACTTATCCCCAACGTCATACCTTTTCCCTTCAAAATGATACGCTAAAACTTCCTGAATCCTGCTCAGTTCCATGATTGCATCCGTCAGCTGGATTTCTCCGCCCCTGCCTGGCGGCAATTCCGCTATCATGTCAAATATTTCCGGATTCAGGATATACCTTCCCATAATCGCTAGAGGAACTTCAGGAGCCTGTTCGGGCGCAGGCTTCTCGGTCATGCCCTCTGCTTTGTATAACCTGGGGGCTATCCTGCTGCCATCGATGATCCCATACTTGGAAACATCGGCGGAAGGGACTTCTTGCACTCCAATAATGTTACTCCCGTAGAGTTCATAATATCGGATCATTTGTCTAAGGCACGGTTCGGCAGAATAGATAACGTCATCACCTAAGAGAACTGCAAAAGGTTCATTGCCGATAAACCTCCTGGCGCTGTAAACGGCATGACCGAGTCCAAGAGCTTCCTTCTGCCTGACGTAATGAATATCCGCCATCTCCGCAATATTTTTTACCATATCCAGGAGTTCCGATTTGCCGCTTTTCTCCAGAAATACTTCCAACTCAACTGAACGGTCAAAATGGTCTTCTATGGCCCTTTTATTTCGCCCGGTTACAATGATGACATCCTCTATCCCTGACTGTACAGCTTCTTCGATAATGTACTGAATTGTAGGCTTATCCACAATCGGCAGCATTTCTTTGGGCTGAGCTTTAGTCGCGGGAAGAAATCTTGTACCCAAACCTGCAGCAGGAATTACCGCTTTTCGTATTTTCCGCAAGTAACTTCCTCCTTCTTATACAGTTTTAAAACCCTTAAAACTACTTCCTTAGTATGGTTAATTCCCGATACTTTTATGACCGGACAATTTTTATGAACGAAAAACAAGCGCGGGTAAAACCCGCGCCTGCCTAGTTGCTCTTTTAGGGCTGCTATATGTTTCTGCTAAGCTTTTTCTTTGGATCCAAAACAGCTGCTTTTTCTAAGATTTGATCCACTAGTCCGTACTCTTTGGCTTCTTCTGCGGACATGTAGTAGTCCCGGTCCGTATCCCGTTCGACTCTTTCCAGCGGCTTCCCGGTTCGCTCAGATAAGATTTTATTCAGCTTATCCTTGACTTTCAGCAGGTGTTTGGCGTGGATTTCAATCTCCGTTGCCTGGCCGGAAAGGCCGGAACCTGCAATTAAAGGTTGATGGATAAGAATTTCGGAATTAGGCAGAGCGGTACGTTTTCCTTTTGTACCCGCTGCCAGCAGAAAAGCCCCCATACTTGCAGCCATCCCGATGCAAATGGTTTGGATGTCGGCTCCGATGTACTGCATCGTGTCGTAGATTGCCATCCCGGCCGTGATCGATCCTCCGGGGCTATTAATGTAAAGGTATATATCCTTTTCCGGGTCCTCCGCATATAGGAATAACATTTGAGCGATAACCACGTTGGCCACAGCATCGTCAATAGGCCCGCCCAAAAAAATAATACGGTCTTTTAAAAGTCTTGAGTAGATATCGTAGGAACGCTCACCGCGGTTGGTCTGTTCCACGACCATAGGAATGAGATAGCTCATGTCATTACCCCCAAACACCTAGATTTGATTTTATTTCTATTTTATTATAAAGGTCAATTAAGGTCAAATATTTTACAGGGTTTTTTTTCTGTTTTTTGTCCCTTTATCATTATTAATTAACCATCTGTGGCGTTGCCTAAACATCTTCCTGATGTATAATATTTTTTCAGCAGGATAAAATATTTTTTAGAATTTTATGACGGAGGTGACCGGAATGAATATGATTCCTTTCGATGCCATGCGCAGCATTGATCAAATGCGGCGCGAAATTGACAGGGCTTACCGTTTTCCTTTTTCTTTTTTCAATGATAATTTTTCACAACAGACCACTCTTCCTTTTACAGATGTTTATGAAACAGATGAACAGTTTATCGTCTCCTGTGATCTCCCCGGTCTTCAACGAAAAGAGGATGTCAACCTTCAGATACAGGATAATGAATTGGTGGTCAGCGGAACCTTAAACAGGGAGCAGCATGTCATCCAGGAAGACAGAATGCACAAAAAAGAAAGATTTACCGGACAATTCCGCCGTTCCGTAACCCTTCCTGCCTCCGTTTCCAGTGAAAATATCAGGGCAATTTACAAGAACGGGGTACTCAATATTTTTCTGCCAAAATCGGGTGCAGGCCAAAAAAAATCTGTCAACATTGAATTTCAGAATTAGTTACGTAAATTAGAAGGGGCTGTTGCAAACTTACGGAGACTGGCCGTTTTGCAACAGTCCCTTTTTTTGATGAAGCTGTTTTCTTTTAATTGTTTTCTAACTCTGTTATAATAAAAAGAAGCTTAGGCTTATTTTCCTTTTTTTAGAAATATTTCTTTTTACAGGGAATATAATATCTTAACCGTATTTTAATCTTTTGTTAATTATCCTGTAAAAATTCCCCTTTATCATAAAGAGGATAACCCGGAATTTACCCGAAAAGTTGGTGAACTTATGAAAGCCATGATTTTAGCCGCGGGCATAGGTACAAGACTCCGGCCCCTTACGGATCCTGTTCCTAAACCGATGGTACCCATTTTAAATACCCCTGTTATGGAATACTCTGTTAAACTGCTCCGTCAGCATGGGATTACCGATATTGCCGCCAATACTCATTACAATGCGCATTTTATTGAAGACTATTTTGGGCAAGGTGAATCATTGGGGGTACACCTTCATTATACTTTTGAAAAGGAATTACTGGGGACTGCCGGAGGAGTGAGGAATAACCGTCATTTCCTTGATGAAACTTTTTTTGTCTTAAGCGGGGATGCCTTAACTGATATTAATCTTACCGATATGTACAAGTTCCATCAGAAAAACCGTTCTTTGGCCACAATTGCACTTAAATCAGTAAAGAATGTTTCCAGTTACGGGGTAGTCGTTACCGATAGGTCGGGCAGCATCAAAGCCTTTCAGGAAAAACCAAAAAAGCAGGAGGCTTTAAGCAATGTTGTAAATACCGGCATTTATCTGTTTGAACCGGAAATTTTTGACCTCATTCCAGAGGGTTTTTATGATTTTGGCCGTGAGCTGTTTCCGAAATTGCTGGAAATTGGGGCACGTTTTTTTGGATACGTCACACGTGATTATTGGTGCGATATCGGGGCAATCGATATCTATCAAAAAGCCCACCGGGAAGCTTTGCATCGCCCCACCCTTAAAGAAATGGCTTCCAAAGATGGAATCTTCACTTTGAAACCTGACTGTGTGGCCGGAATGAACTCTACTATCGATCTGAGCTGTCATCTTGGCCGAAATGTTTTTATCGGCAAAAATTGCAATATCGGCACCGGAGTATACCTTGATAACTGTATTATATGGGACAATTGCACCCTTCTGGACAACGCGGTTGTTCAAGACGCGATTATCGGCATGAATTGTTTTGTAGGTGCGAATTCCACTGTCCGGGGAAATTCCCTGGTCGGCAGTAATTCCCTGATCGGGCGGGACATCGTTATTGACAAAAAATGCTCTATTGAACCAAATAGTATACTGGTTACAGGCAAGGCTGTTTCAGCTTAACTTTTTTCGAACGTATTATTTCCTGGGGGAGGATCAGAGAATGGCAAGCGTATTAATCCTTTCAGCTTCTACAGGACAGGGTCATAATCAAGCCGCAAATTGTCTGAAAAACGAACTCGAGACATCCGGTCATACTGTTACTATTGTCGAACCTCTAAAAGAAGAAGGCCGGGTTATGGATCTGTTAATTGATGACGGCTATAATATCTTAGCTACCAAGCTTCCTAAGATGTATGGCAAACTCTATAAGATCTCCGGCTATAAGTTTGTGAATAAAGGGGTAGTTACTTTTTTAAATTTCACCCTGAGCAGGACTGTCTATCAACTCATCCGTGAACATCAGCCTAAGCTGCTTTTCACGACTCATCCCTTGCTGGTAAATGTTGTATCTTTTTTGAAAGCCAGCCGCAGAATCAATTTGCCTCTTATTGCCATCGTCACAGATTATATGGCTCATCGCTTTTATGTCAATCAATATGTCGATGCCTATATTGTGGGTTCGAATTATACCAAAGATACGCTTACTGAAAAAGGGGTATCTGAAAAGAAGATATTTCCTTATGGCATTCCTATCAGCAAAGAATTTCGTCAGCCCCGTAACACAAACAGGGATAAAACTTTCACGCTGCTGCTGATGGGGGGAAGTATGGGTATTTCTTATATTAAGAATTGCCTGAAAGCACTTGTTCACAACCCTCACGATTTTAAAATCAATGTGGTTTGCGGAAACAACCATAAGTTAAAAAAAGAATTGGAAGAGAAATATTCCGGAAGTGTCAACGGCAAACAAATTCAGATTTTTGGCTTCACAAAAAATATTCCGGAATTGATGGATCAATCCGATGTCATTGTGACAAAACCGGGAGGGCTTACAGTAACCGAAGCCATCAATAAAAATATTCCTATCATTATTCCCTTCTTTATCCCCGGCCAAGAGGAAGAAAACACAGAAATTCTGGTAAAAGCCGGGGTGGCGGTTAGCGTGTCAAACATTATCCAGCTTAACCAAGCAGTAAGCCGTCTCTATGAAAATCCCGCACTCTTGGAAGAGATGCGATTGAAAGCTCAGGAAATCTCCAATGGGTTATCCCCGGACAGTATCGTTCAATTATCAGACAGGCTGATCTACGGATTTGATTTAGATCGGATTTCGCAAAATGCTTAAATCGCTGCACTTATGTTATCTATTATTCATTTTTGGTGACTAAA
>LNDB01000013.1 GCA_001515265.1 Candidatus Dichloromethanomonas elyunquensis | reverse complement strand
AGATTCAGCAAAGACACCTTAATTATACCATATTGTGCCAAATTGTGCTACATATAAATGATAAAAATAGACAAAAAATTATCCCTTAAAGTCTTGTGCCATAAGGGATTCAGGTGATTCTATATTTGGCTATGCTGTAAAATTAACGAGCCGGGTGCTGGTTATTCCTACAAATGAAGAAATGATGATTGCTTCAGATACAAGGGATATAGTAAAACAAAATCATTAATACTCCTTTCTTGACAAAGAAATTTGTGATAACTATAATAACAGTTGTTGTATAATGAGGTGAAACTTGGTGAAAGTGAACATTGCTCAACTGAGACGGACTGAGGGAGCTTCTGAAACATACCGGTTCAGTGAGAGTTTTCCATCTCTGCAGCTCGGTAATGAGGACTATTTCTTCCAAGTACCGGTTGATGTCCAGGCGGATGTAACCAATACCGGCAAGTCGCTTTTGGTCAAGGGAAAAGTTTTTTCAATAATTAATGTAAACTGTTCACGCTGTCTCAAGGAGTATCCGTTCCATCTGGATTTTGAATTTGAAGATGAGTGGCAGCCCGCAGAGTTTGCTGAGCCGGATGAAGAGGAGGGTGCCTTTCTCTTCGACAAAGATGAGTTTTGTATAGACAATCGCATTTCAGAGCATATCCTGTTGCATATACCGATGAAGTTTATGTGTTCGGAGGATTGCAAGGGATTATGTCCGAAATGTGGGGCAGACCGTAATCAGGGTTCTTGTGCTTGTACCGACGGGGACATTGATCCCCGCCTGGAAATATTATTTCAATGGAATAAGGGGGTGTAATAGTATGGGTGTTCATCAAAACAAACAATCCAAATCACGAGTCCGCATGCGTAGGGCTATGGACAAATTGTCCACTCCTAATCTTGTGGAATGCCCCCAGTGCCATAAACAGAAACTCCAGCATCATATCTGTCCAAGCTGTGGCTATTATAAGGGCAAAGAAGTTGTCTCCATGGGAGAATAATAGAGTTGTAACTGAGTAAAAGCTGTTGACTGAAATTTGTTCAACAGCTTTTCTGTATCAATAAGAGAGGGTTGATGTCAATGAAAATAGCTGTTGATGCCATGGGAGGAGACTATGCACCGGCTGAAATCGTGAAAGGTGCCTTAAAAGCGGCTGCAGTCTATCCTCATGTGCAGATGATCCTTGTTGGTCAGAAGGACAAAATTCTGGAGTTTATCCCCGGACAAAAGCTTGGACCTAATCTGGAAATTTATGAAGCAAGTGAAGTCATTGCCCAGGACGAGCATCCGGCTGCCGCAATTAAAAAGAAGAAAGATGCTTCTATCGTAGTAGCGACAAGCCTGGTCAAAGAAGGGACTGCCGACGCTTTGGTTTCGGCTGGAAGCACAGGTGCGCAGATGGCGGCTGCTTTGTTGGGCCTGGGAAGAATCAAGGGGATTAATCGTCCTGCAATAGCAACGGTCCTCCCCACTCTCCGAGCAGGAAAACTTTTAATTGATGTGGGGGCAAATCCGGATGCCAAACCTGAAAATCTTCTGCAGTACGGGATGATGGGGAGTATCTATGCCGAAATGATTTTGGGAATCAAGGAACCGAAAGTAGCTTTACTCAACATCGGGAGCGAAGAAGGAAAAGGGAATGAATTAGTTCAAGCTGCATATGGTCTATTGAAGAACTCTTCCCTTAATTTTATCGGAAATATTGAAGGCCGGGATATTCCGTACGGAACGGCCGATGTTATTGTCTGTGATGCCTTTATCGGCAATATTGTATTGAAAACCATTGAAGGGATGGCTTCATCGCTTTTTCAGTTGATTAAAGAAAAAATTACTGCCAATTCCGTCAGAAAAATAGGGGCTTTACTGATCAAGCCTGGTTTAAAGGAGATAGCCCATACCCTGGATTATTCGGAATACGGCGGAGCTCCTTTGCTCGGTGTAAACGGAACAAGTGTTATTTGTCATGGCAGCTCCAAAGAAAAAGCTATATTTAATGCCATTCGGGTAGCCAAAGAGTGCATAGAAGAAAAAATTATTGAAAAAATCACCGCTCACTTGGAAAAAACTACGGAAATTTAGGGTTCTTCACGGCAAAAGTAGCTTGCATTATTGATAAATACTGGTACAATTCTGAATAAAAGGTTTAATACTTTAAGATAATAGGCTAAGAACACAAGTCTTAAGGGAAGAGCAAGATTATGTGATGAGAGGGGGTGGCAACAATTATGGACGTGTATGAAAAGGTAAAAGCTATTGTCATTGATCAACTAGGAGTAGATGAAGAAGAAATCACTCCTACTACGTCTTTTCAAGCTCTGAATGCAGATTCTCTGGATATCGTCGAACTCGTAATGGCACTTGAAGAAGAGTTTAACCTCGATATTGCCGATGAAGAGGTGGAGAATATCCAAACCATTGCCGATGTTGTCAAATATGTTAAGGAGAATCAATAAGCCCTAAAAAGCCCCGTCATGCCAAAAGGGGACACGCCTGTAACGAGAAAATTGTTCTCGGTGTTCAGGAATGTCCCCCAAATGGGCTGAGGGGCTTTTGGTTATATTATCAAAAAGGGGGAAGGAAATCATCTCTATGCCGAAAAGAAACAACAGGTATTATGTTAGGAAAGGCCCTAAAAAAATAACCGCATACCACCAGGAGCAAATCGAACTGTTTGTAAAGAAACTCGGATTTGAAGACCCCAAAAGCGAGAGAATCTGTACAGCTCTTACACATCCATCCTATACTTTTGAAAATCCGTTCAGCGGAGTGGAAAATAATCAGCGTATGGAGTTCCTGGGGGATGCTGTTTTAGATTTTGTGGTCGGCGAATATCTGTATTTAAATTATCCTGAAAGACCGGAAGGAGAACTCACAAAAATGAGGGCTGCTGTGGTGAATGAAACCACCTTGGCTCGGAAAGCAAAGAGTATTGAATTGGGGAAGGTCCTTTTTTTGGGTAAAGGAGAACAATCCTCCGGCGGAAGAGACAGGGCATCTATTCTGGCTGATGCTTTAGAGGCTGTGATCGGAGCTATTTACTTGCAGTATGGCTTTGAAAAAGTTCGTAAGTTCATACTTGATATGTTGGTTCCTGAAATAATGGAACTGGATGAAGGAAATTACGGGGATTTTAAAACCATGCTTCAAGAAAAGGCCCAAAGTGAGGAGTATGATGTCCAGTACAGGATATTGGATGAAACCGGACCTGATCATAATAAGCTTTTTACGGCCGGAGTTTACGTCCATAGTGAACTCAAAGGAAGAGGAACAGGTAAAACGAAAAAAGAAGCAGAACAGAATGCAGCCCGGTTGGCTCTGAGAAAATGGGAGGGAAATGACGAGTGACAGCTAGGAAGAATATGGAGGTTTTCCTGAAAGCTATCCAGATTCAAGGGTTTAAATCATTTGCCGATAAAATCAGGTTGGATTTGCAGCCGGGGTTAAGTGTTATCGTTGGTCCTAACGGAAGCGGAAAAAGTAACGTTGCTGATGCCGTTCGCTGGGTTTTGGGAGAACAGAGCGCTAAGAGCTTAAGAGGAAGCAAAATGGAAGATGTCATCTTTGCTGGAAGTTCTGTCCGGCGCCCTGTGGGATTGGCAGAGGTATCTCTTATCTTTGATAACTCTTCAGGGCTTTTTTCTTTAGATTACGAAGAAGTGGTTATTACCCGAAGGGTATACCGGGATGGGGAAGGACAATTTTTTATCAATAAGACCCCTTGCCGCCTTAAAGATATACAGGAACTTTTCATGGACACCGGCTCGGGTAAAGAAGGCTTTTCTATCATTGGGCAGGGCAGGGTAGAAGAGATATTGAATCTGAAATCGGAAGAGCGCCGTTTGTTAATCGAAGAAGTTGCCGGTATCAGCAAATACCGTCTCCGCAAAAAAGAGGCATTAAAAAAGCTGGAAGACACCCAGCAAAATCTGAACCGTTTAAATGATATTATTGCAGAAATAGGATCAAGGATCGAGCCTCTGGCTAAGCAGGCCGAGGCAGCAAGAGCCTGTAAAAAAATGAATGAGGAGCTCGAGAAGACGGAAATAAAACTGATCGTTAACGAATTGTCCGAAATCAATTATAAATTAAAAACTTCTCATACAGGAATGGATGACCTGAATCAAGAATTAACGGTTCTGAGTACAAGGATTA
This sequence comes from Candidatus Dichloromethanomonas elyunquensis, assembly GCA_001515265.1. GTDB lineage: Bacteria > Bacillota > Desulfitobacteriia > Desulfitobacteriales > Syntrophobotulaceae > Dichloromethanomonas > Dichloromethanomonas elyunquensis. The sequence continues at coordinate 62,080 of LNDB01000013.1, read as the reverse complement.
TCGAAGATGAAAACCAAAATATTCGAAGTAAATATGAACTGAACCAATTGGAAGAACGGGTTCAGGTGCTTCAGAACGAAGTATACGGGTTGGAGAACACGGTAAAAGAAACATCCTATGAATTATCACTGTTGTCTGAAAGACAAGGATATGCTAAAGACCAGCTCACCCGCTTAGAAAAGGAAATGAGTGCTGCTGAAGAAAAGATTGTGCAATCAGATGTAAAAATTACAAGCTTGGCCGGAAAAGAAGCCGTTCTGCAGAATAATTTGTTGGAAGTCTCTAAAATATTGCAATCCAGGGAGAAACGTCTGGCAGGATTGAAGGAACTCAGCGGCGGAATGCGATTGGAGGAGCTTAAAACCGAAATCTTTGAAGAAATGTCAAAAAGAAGTAAGCTGGTAAATGAGCAAGCCGAAATTGAACATAGAAAAGAAACCTTGATAAAACAAGAAAACCAGATAAAACAAGACCTTTCGGCACGGGAAGGGGAAAAAGAGACTCTTCTGCTGGAGATTCAGGAGCAAGAAACGGAAAAAGGCAACATCGAAAAAAGAGAATCTGATCTGCAGAAGAGACTGGAAATAACCAAGCAGGGTATCGAGGAACGTACAAAAGAACAATTGATTTTGGAAAAGAATCTTTCAAATGTGATTCGGAGAATGGACCAAGCCGGTGCGAGGCGAAACGCCTTGCAAACCCTGGAAGATCATTTGGAAGGTTATCAGAAAGGCGTAAAAGAAACGCTTTTCGCTTTTCGCAAAGGGGATATTCGCTGCAGCTCGATTTATGGAACCGTTGCTGAAAACATTGATGTTGAAAAAAAATATGAACTTGCAGTCGAGACCGCCTTAGGAAACTCGCTCCAAAATATTATTGTGGAAACGACAGAAGACGGGAAACAATGTATCGCTTATCTAAAAAAGACCAATAACGGCAGAGCCACTTTTTTACCGCTGGACGCGATAAGAGGGGGAAGGACTTCTCTAGACCAAAAGACATCACAGCATCAAGGTTTCCAGGGACTGGCAGTAGACTTAATCAGGTATGACAAAAAATTTCAGGATATTATGGAATCCTTATTAGGAAGAATCTTTATTACTGATAATATGGACAGCGCCATAGAAATTGCCAAGGTTAACCAATACCGGATCAGGGTGGTAACTCTCCAAGGCGATCAGGTCAATATTGGAGGATCATTAACCGGGGGGAGTGCCAGACACCAAAGCAGCGGCCTCTTAAGCCGGGTTCGGGAAATTGAAGAGATTACGCAGAAAATCAAAGAATATCAAACTGAGTCAGAAGCAGAAAAACAGAACCGGGCTATTCTTTTGAAGAGGTTGAAAAACCTTGCTCTGGATAAGGAAGATTTAGAACAAAAATTAAAGGAGCAAAGCGAAGCCAGGGGGATCTTAGCTGTTGAGAGAAAGCATAGAGAAGATAGGATCCGGCGTCTGGAAGAAACGCTGCGCCTGCTTCATTATGAGCTTTTGGACATTAAAAATCAACACGGGGGATTTCTGGAAAAGGACAATGCGATTGCAGCACTTATTCATGAATCTATGGATAAAATTAAACAATTGCAAAAAGAACAAGCTAGCCTTGAAAAGCTGGTGAAAGAAACCAATATTGAAGCTCAGGAGCTCGCAGAAGAGATTACTTCGGCCAAAGTAGAGTCGGCTCGCTGGGAACAGGAACGTGATCAAACCCGGCTGTTGATTCAAGATGAGAAGGAACGTTTGCAAAAAAACAGTAACTTCATTGAAGAGAAAAAACAAGAGCTGACAGGTATACAACAATTTGAGGGAGAATTAATCAAAGGACAGGACGAAGCAGGAAGAAGCATTCAGCAAGCAACTCAAGAATTAAACGAGAAAAAATTGCAATTAGTACAATTGAGAAAAGAGAAAGAAACTTTTTCCTCCCAGACGATTCAACAGGAAGAGGTTATCCATATTAAACGGAGACAAGCCAAAGATATGGAGCAGCAACTTCACCAATACGAACTGCGTGTCGCCCGTTGGCAGACGGAATGGGAAACCGGTTGTGTTAAACTTGGGGAGGAATATCGTCTTACTTGGGACCAGGCTGCCCAATACGTAAGTCAGGACAAGAAAGATTGCCTCCAGGAGAAGATTCTTTCCCTGAAAATACAGATTGAAGAATTTGGGCCAGTCAATTATACTGCTTTGGAGGAATACCCTGAAACCCTCCAACGCTTTGAGTTTATGTCCTCCCAAAGAAATGACTTGATTGAAGCGGGAAATTCCCTGATGCAGCTGATTGGGGAACTGGATAAGAGCATGATAGAAAGATTTGAAGAGGGTTTTAAAGCGGTTAACGAAGCTTTTAAAGAAGTATTTAAGCAACTGTTTACCGGGGGTAACGCAGAGCTTCAGATGGATGATCCGGATAACCTCCTGGAAACAGGAGTCAGGATCGTGGCACAACCGCCCGGGAAAAAGCCGCAGCTATTATCTCTGCTTTCCGGGGGAGAACGTTCCTTTACAGCAATCGCTCTCCTTTTCGCTTTCCTAAAAGTGAAGCCCAGTCCATTTTGCCTTCTGGATGAAATTGAAGCGGCATTGGATGAGGCAAATGTCAAGCGCTTTGTGCAGTATCTCCATACCCTTTCGGATTATACTCAATTTATTGTAATTTCTCACCGCAGGGGCACAATGGAATCTGCAGACCGGTTATATGGGATTACCATGGAAGAGTCCGGTGTATCTAAATTATTAACGGTCGAGTTGGAAGACGGGGAAACAGGAAGTCTCTTGCCTTCTGCGATGTAAATAAAGGAGAAATGACTGTGGCAGGCATTTTTAATAAGCTTAAGGAAAAGCTGGAAAAAACGCGTCAGGGTTTTGTCGATAAAGTCGAATCTGTTTTTACCGGGGCCCATCGTATTGACGAAGACCTCTATGAAGAATTGGAAGAGGTCCTTATCCAGTCTGATATCGGCGTTACAACGAGTTTTGAACTCGTTACTTTGTTGCGCAAATCCGTTAAAGAAAGAAAAATATCCGATCCGCTTATGCTTCAGGAAGTCTTGAAAGAGCATATCAACGCTCTGCTCGGAGAAGAAAGTCCTTTGTATATCTCTCCGGACAGTCTAAGTGTATATTTGGTTGTAGGTGTAAATGGCGTTGGTAAAACGACAACGATTGGCAAACTGGCAAAAAATCTGCAATTACAGGGGAAAAACGTTCTTTTGGCTGCGGGAGATACTTTTAGGGCTGCAGCAATCGAACAATTGGAGATTTGGGGAGACCGTGCGGGGGTAGAAGTTATCAAACAAACAGAAGGCGCTGATCCTGCCGCAGTTGCTTATGATGCGCTGCGAGCTGCCAAATCCAGAAAAGTGGATATCCTAATTGTTGATACAGCCGGAAGACTGCATAACAAAGTGAATCTGATGAAGGAACTGAGCAAAATCAAAAAAGTTATTCAAAGAGAGGTTCCGGAGGCTCCCCATGAAGTGTTACTGGTTCTCGATGCCACGACAGGACAGAATGCGATTCAACAAGTAAAACTTTTTCAGGAAGCTGCCGATGTTACCGGAATAATCCTAACCAAACTGGATGGAACCGCAAAAGGTGGCGTCATTCTTGGAATTCAAGGTGAAGCCCGTGTTCCCGTCAAGTTAATCGGAATCGGGGAAGGAATTAATGATCTAAAACCTTTTAATCCTGCAGAATTCGCTAATGCGCTTTTTGCTGAGTCCGAGGAGGAATAAGCTTGGATTTTGCACTCATTGGCGGGACCGGAATGGACCATCTTTCCTTGGATCGTAAAAAAGACATTACGGTAGACACTCCCTACGGGGCTGTTTCTCTGCAAACTGGTGAAATCAGCGGTGTAGAGATGGTTTTCCTGAGAAGGCATGGATCGGGACACACTGTACCGCCACATCGAATAAACTATAGGGGAAATATCTGGGCCTTAAAAAAATTAGGTGTTCGGAAAATTCTTGCTACCGGGGCGGTGGGTTCCATATATCCTGATTATCGAATAGGGGATATCGTTCTGGTTGATCAATTCTTAGATTTTACCAAGAACCGTCCGCAGACATTTTTCGATGGCGGGGAGAGAGGAGTTTTGCATGTGGATGTATCTGAACCGTATTGTCCGGATTTGCGGAAAACCATTCTCTTCGGGGCTCAAAGCATAGGTGTAGAGGTAAAAACCGCCGGAGTTTATGTTTGTACCGAGGGTCCGCGTTTTGAAACTCCTGCCGAAATTAAGATGTATAGTATATTAGGCGGTCATTTGGTCGGGATGACGGGGGTTCCGGAAGTTGTTTTAGCCAGGGAATTGGGTATATGCTATGCTGCCGTGGCACTTGTCACCAATGAAGCCGCAGGAATTTCCAAGCAGCCGTTGACACATGCCGAAGTAACGGCTACTATGAACATGTTGGGAATAACTGCAGCAAAGCTCATTAATAGCACCTGCAGACATCTCACTAAAGAACAATATTGTTACTGCTTAACCGGAGGTACGGAAGCAGGCTTGTTTTAGAAAGGCGGAAATACTGTGAATGCTCTTCAATGGCAGGGCGATTATCTGCTGATTCTTGATCAGACTAAGCTACCGTTTGAGGAAAGATACCGTGAAGCTAGGTCCTATTTGGATGTAGCCGTAGCTATCAAAAATATGGAGGTCAGGGGAGCCCCGGCTATTGGGGCCGCCGCTGCCTATGGTTTCGCTTTAGGAGCTTTGGAATATCAAGGCGAGGAGAAAGAGCTTCAGGAACACATGGATGAAGTACGCGCCATTCTGGAGGGTACGCGTCCCACTGCGGTTAATCTTTTTTGGGCCTTGAGGAAAATGGAAGACAAGTTACGAGAGCTGCAAAATGAAAGTCTGGATATCATTAAGAAGGAGTTGGTCTCTGAGGCAAACGCCATAGCAGACGAGGACCGCAGGATGAACAGGCTGATTGCAGAATACGGCAATACGGTTATTCCCGAAAAAGCCAACATTCTAACCCATTGCAATACCGGAACACTTGCTACCGTAGAATATGGAACTGCTCTTGGCATCATCCGGGCGGCACATGAATCAGGAAAGAAAATCCATGTCTATGTAGGAGAAACAAGGCCTTTCCTCCAAGGAGCAAGACTTACCGCCTGGGAACTTTTGCAGGAAAAAATTCCTCATACCCTCATTACCGATAATATGGCAGGATATCTTATGCAGCAAGGCAAGATAGATATGGTGATGATAGGGGCAGACAGGATTGCTGCCAATGGGGATACAGCCAATAAGATCGGGACCTACTCTTTAGCAGTTTTGGCTTGCGCCCATGAAATTCCCTTCTATGTTGCAGCGCCGACTACTACCATAGATCTGAAACTCTCCGGCGGAGATGAAATTCCCGTAGAGGAACGTGAAGGGAAAGAGGTCAGAATGTTCATGGGGGTGAGAGTCGTTCCGGAAGAAGTACAGGTTTATAATCCAGCCTTTGATATTACCCCTGCTAAGTATATATCTGGGATCATCACTGAAAAAGGAATCATTTCACCTCCGCTTCCCGTAAATTTGGTCAAAATGATGGTCAAATAGAATGAAATATAGCTGCTGACATGAGTCGCCAGCTAACTGTTGTCCGCCCGAGAAAACAGAGTCAAGACCAAGCGGCTCTGTTTTTTGTAATTTTCAATAATAATGAGAGTATACAATAACTATTTTTAAGGAAGCTCATAAAGAAACTGATATCAGCAAAACTCATATTTATTAGGGGTAAGAATAAGCTGGTTATTGACATATGCCCTAAACTAAGTATAATGAATATGTAAAGAACATATGTCAATAATTTGTTTTACCTAAGGGAGGTAAAAAAGTGTCCAGGCCAAGGAAAGGGAGAAAAGTATGCTGCTTACCCGAAAGCAATATCTTTGGGCCGCTTAATGCTCTCATTAATCAGGAGGATTTGATCTTAATGCTGGTTGATGAGTATGAAACAGTACGGCTCATAGACTTACAGGGTTTCACACAGGAAGAATGTGCGAAACAAATGAATATTGCCCGTACAACTGTTCAGCGTATTTATAATGATGCCCGAAAAAAACTGGCGGAATCTCTTGTAAACGGAAAAGTCCTGCGGATCGAAGGAGGAGATTACGAGCTTTGTGAGAGTCTGGAAAAAACTTGCTGCTACAGAGGCTGTAACAGACATGGTTTGAACTTTAACCATAAAGGCGGTTAATTAATAACGGTAAATACGTTGTTGATTCCTATCGCTGGGAAGGCTGCGGGGGCTTTTAAGCCAATTTATAGGTCCTCTTCCGAAGTTGCAGCTTCGGAAGAGTTAGACAGGTATTCAAGGGTAAAAGTACAAAATTATTGGCAGACCCTGAACAAAACTTGTTGAACTGTTGCAGGACGAAAACGAATAATAGTTAGGAGAAATGACAGATGTCAAAACTTAATTCTGAAATTCAAGATATTTTTCAAAAACAAGGTGTATTCCCTATAACTACATCCGCCTTGGACGGCACACCGAATGTTGTTCCTATGACTTTTGTAAAAGTATTGGATGAGGATAACATATTAATTGTTGACAATTTTATGAATAAGACCAGGAAGAATCTAGAAAGTAATCCCGTAATGGCAATTAGTATTTGGGATATGGAGAATGGGAAAAAAGCCTTTCAAATTAAAGGGAAAACCTCTATAGTAGATTCTGGTAAAATATTCGATGAAGCTAAGGCTTGGGTTGCCGAGAAAATGCCTTCCCTAAAGCCGAAGGCAGCAATAATATTAAAGGTTGAAAAAATATATAACTGCACACCGGGTCCAAATATCGGACAAGAAATTTAACGTTAAACAGCGATATGGGTCTGTCAATAATTTTGTGCTTTTATCCCCGAATACATATGTTTTAAACTTGGTCCAACTCTCTTCTAAAGCTGCAACTTCGGAAGAGGACCTATAAATTGGCTTTAAAGCTGCTGGGATTTTCTTATCAAGATCAGTATTAGAGCTTTCAAATTCCTATTGCCTTGACAAATTAAAGTACCCGGGTTAAAATACCAATGTGTAAAGCAAAAATACTTTACAAGTTTTGAGGAATTGACATGAAAGAAATTGCCGAAAAAGCTTTGGCATATGATTTTTATGGTCCTTTACTTACGGTAAAACAAAGCAAAATATGGGATCTATATTATCAGCAGGATTATACGCTTGCTGAGATTGCAGAGCTGGAAGGGATCAGTCGACAGGCTGTACATGATTTACTGAAGAGGACTGAAAAAATTCTGGAAAGTTACGAACAAAAACTTGGCTTGATTGCGCGCTTTTTAAAAGAAAAGGAAAAATTGATTGATATCCAGGCCCTGCTTGATAACATATCGGAAGAAGATTTTACCAATGAGGCTGCCTGGAAGAGACAGCAGGAAATTAACAGCCGGATTAAGGAAATTATCCTTGTTGCACTGGAAGATGCTTGATAAACGCGGAAAGAAGGAACGCCCGGATGGCAATGTTTGAAGGCTTAAGTGAAAAGCTCCAGGCTACTTTCAAAAGGCTGAGAGGAAAAGGGAAGCTGACGGAAGCAGATGTTAATGAAGCGATGCGTGAAGTCAGGGTCGCGCTCCTGGAAGCGGATGTGAACTTTAAAGTTGTTAAAGACCTGATTTCCCGAATCAAAGAAAGAGCGGTCGGACAGCAAGTTTTAGAATCTCTTACTCCTGGACAGCAGGTCGTTAAAATCGTTCATGAAGAGATGATCAATCTGATGGGCGGGTTAGAAAGCAAGATTCAAATCGCTTCCAAACCGCCGACAGTCATTATGCTTGTAGGTTTGCAGGGGGCAGGAAAAACAACACATGGAGCCAAACTGGCCAATCTGCTTAAAAAACAGGGTAAACGCCCTCTGTTGGCAGCTTGTGATATTTACCGCCCCGCCGCTATTAAACAACTGGAAGTCCTCGGGGAACAGATTAAGGTTCCGGTTTTTTCTTTAGGACAGATTTCTCCTGTTAAGATAGCTGCTGACAGTCTGGAACATGCCAGAAAGAACGGTAATGATATCTTGATTATTGATACTGCCGGACGTTTGCATATTAACGAAGAACTTATGGAAGAACTTGTAAGTATCCGGGAAAAGGTTCAACCCAATGAGATTTTGCTCGTTGTAGATGCGATGACGGGCCAGGATGCCGTAAATGTCGCGGAGGCTTTTCATAATCAATTGGGGCTGGACGGGGTTATTTTATCCAAACTCGACGGAGACACCCGAGGCGGGGCAGCGCTCTCTGTTAAAGCCGTTACCGGTTGTCCGATCAAGTTTTCCGGCGTGGGAGAAAAAATCGATGCTCTTGAAGTATTTCACCCCGACCGGATGGCTTCGAGGATCTTGGGGATGGGGGATGTACTGACCCTTATTGAGAAAGCCCAGCAGAATTTTGATGAAAAAAAAGCCCGGGAACTGGAAGAAAAAATTCGTAAACAAGAGTTGACTCTGGAAGATTTTCTTGATCAGATTAAACAATTGAGAAGTATGGGACCGCTTTCTTCCGTTCTAGAGATGATGCCCGGCATGGGAAAACAACTTAAAGATGTGCAGATTGATGAGAATGAATTTAACAGGGCCGAAGCGATTATCTATTCTATGACACCGGAAGAAAGAAGAAAACCCCTGATCATTAAGGATTCCCGCAAAAAGCGGATAGCCAAGGGAAGCGGAACCACCATTCAGGATGTAGGCAGGCTCCTTAAACAATATGAGCAGACCAAGAAGCTGATGAAACAACTTTCCGGATTTCCCGGGGTGGGGGGGTCAGGAAATAAGGGCGGGACCAAGAAAGGGAAGAAAGGTAAAAAAAGCGGACCTGCTAAGAAATCTTTATTTAAATTGCCTTTCCCGTTCTGACAAGGAGAGGCGGCAAGCCTATAGATGCTGGACTATTCCGTCAAACATCTAATTACGAGAGTACTTGCTGAGGAGGTGAAAATCATGGCAACAACAATTCGTTTGCGTCGTATGGGCGCTAAAAAGAATCCCTTCTACCGTCTAGTGGTTTGCGATTCAGCATCACGCCGTGACGGAAGGGCTATCGAGGAAATCGGTTATTACGATCCTACCAAAAATCCTCATGAAATTAAAGTTGATGAGATCAGAGCTTTGGATTGGCTTACAAAAGGCGCACTGCCTTCAGATACCGCAAAATCCCTGCTCAGTCAAGCTGGAATTATGGAGAAATTCCATAAATCCAAGTAATCATGGGGGTGGCTCCTGTGAAGGAAGTTGTAGAGGTATTAGCAAAAGCTTTAGTTGATCAGCCTGACCAAGTGATCGTTGCCCAGCATACCACAGAGAAAACTGTACACATTCAACTATCGGTAGCTCCTGAGGATATGGGTAAAGTGATCGGCAAACAGGGCAAAATTGCCAACGCGATTCGGTCCATTGTTAAAGCCGCTGCTGTCAAAGATGGCCGCAGGGTTATTGTTGACATTGACCAGTAAGGGTTGGAAAGGGCTTAGGCCCTTTTTGACTTTCTCTGGGTTTTTGGGGATCCCGCAACCGGCTAGGCTATCAATAAAATGTAAACGAAAGGGCGTTACTCCGTGGATACCGTAATCATTGGAGAAGTTCTCAAACCACAGGGTATTAAGGGAGAACTGAAAGTTTATCCAATCACCGATGACGCAGCAAGGTTCAAAAAGCTAAAGAAAATATACCTTTCAGACGGAAAGACTGAACGGTGTTTCGATGTCCAAGAAGTAAGGATTGATGCCAAAAAAATGGTTTTTCTGAGGCTCACCGGGATAGAAACCCCGGAAGAAGCAGGAAAATTCCGCGGTTTTCAAATTAAAATAGAGCGGAAAGATGTTCCGCCGCTCAACAATCGTTGGTATTATTTTGAATTAGAAGGCATGAAGGTATATGAGAAGGGGAGTTTGCTTGGAACACTCACCAAAGTGTTGGAAACAGGTGCAAACGATATCTACCTTGTTCAGGGTGAAAAAGGCGAGATTTGTATTCCTGCCTTAAAATCTGTGGTGACAAATGTGGATGTTCCGGGTAAAAGAATGGATGTACTGCTGCCGCCGGGACTTCTGGATGAATGAGATTTGGGCTTAAATATCATAGCAAAAACAGAATTGAACCTTAAGAGAGGGCCGATTTCGGATGAAATTTACCATACTGACCATCTTTCCAGAAATGTTTGCTCCGCTTCAAGAAAGTATTTTAAAGCGTGCTCAGGATGCAAATCTCATACAAATAAAGCTGGTAAATTTTCGCGACTATGCAGAGAGCAAACATAAAAATGTTGATGATATCCCTTACGGGGGCGGAATGGGCATGGTATTAAAACCCGAACCGATACATCGTGCCGTCAGAGATTCACAAAGGGAAGATCAAAGACAAAGGATCATTCTCTTATCGCCCCAAGGGAGAGTATTTGATCAAAGGACTGCTTCCCGGTTGGCAGCTTATGAGGAATTGGTTTTCATCTGCGGTCATTACGAAGGGTTTGACGAAAGGATCCGGGTTTTGGCTGATGAAGAAGTTTCGATCGGTGACTTTGTCCTAACCGGGGGTGAAATAGCTGCTATGGCTATTGTCGATGCGGTATCCAGGTTAATTCCGGGCGTATTAGGGAAAGAAAGCTCTTCGGAAGAAGATTCCCACAGCGGAGGATTGCTGGAATATCCGCAATACACACGGCCGCCTGACTTTGAAGGGATGAAAGTACCTGAAGTTCTGCTTTCCGGACATCATAAGAAAATTCAAGAATGGCGGCGGAAGGAATCTTTAAGAAGAACTTTTTTGCGCAGGCCTGAACTGCTGGATGAAGCCCAGCTTCAGACTGGAGATTGGGAATTATTTGAAGAACTGGTATTAGAGTATCCGGAGCTTGCTTCATATAGATCAAAATGGGAACACCTGAAACCTCGATCCGCGAAAATCAGGAAGAAGAAAGATTCATAGAAGATAAATGGGGGTAAAACATGGGGGCGCTTTATCTGGCCTTAATCCATGCACCGGTATATAACAAAAATATGGAACAAGTAGCGACATCCATCACCAATCTCGATTTGCATGATATAGCCCGCAGTTCGGCTACTTTTGGGGTCGCTGCCTATTATGTTGTTCATCCGGCCCCGGCTCAGCAGCATTTAGCGCAAAGGATTATGGGTTTCTGGCAGGAAGGGTTCGGTGCGGAATACAATCCTAACCGTTGCGAAGCTTTTTCCAAAGTACGGCTGGTATTAATCCTGGAAGAAGCACTAGCGGATATTCGTAAAGAACAACCGGACAAAAGAGTATATACTGTAGCGACAGATGCAAGGCTATATCCGAATACCATTGATTATCCGGAACTCCGTAAGAAGATTGAGGAAACTGAAGATGTCTTTCTTTTGCTTTTAGGAACCGGTTGGGGACTTCTTAAAAGCGAAATGGAGAAGGCTGACTTCATCCTTCAGCCTGTCTATGGGCAGGGAGAATACAACCATCTCTCGGTTAGGTCCGCTGCAGCCATTATCCTGGACAGGCTGAGAGGAAATTAACTTTTAAACCATGCTGTTATCTTAGCAGTATTCAAATGATGAAGAATATTGCGCATTTTTGCCGGCTATGATAATATAGTACAGTGTGAAAGACGGATGGTCCTCTGGCTCGAATAAGCTGTCCATGAATACGAATGATGATATTTCTTAAGGATAAGAAGGACGGTCAGGAGTTACGAACATCTAGGCAAGGAAGGGGGGAATTTTAAATGGATTATATTCGCATCATTGAAGAGGAACAAATTAAAAGTAATATTCCTTCATTCCGACCCGGAGACACTGTCAAGGTTCACGTCAAAATTATTGAAGGAACCCGTGAACGTATTCAGGTTTTCGAAGGCCTGGTGATTAAGAGAAAAGGCGATGGATTAAGGGAAACCTTTACCGTCCGCCGTGTTTCCAACGGTGTTGGTGTCGAGAGAACGTTCCCGCTTCATTCTCCGCGTATTGATAAGATTGAAGCAGTACGTAAAGGTATTGTTCGCAGGGCAAAACTCTACTACTTGCGTGATCGCTATGGAAAGGCGGCCCGTATCAGGGAACGCCGCTAAGAAAAGAGGTAAAAAAGAGCGGGAGAAATTCCTGCTCTTTTTTTGACATCCATGGGGGGACTAATGCCGCGGCGCCATGGATGCAAGGAGCGGATGAAAAGGAGTTTTTCATGAGTATCCAATGGTTCCCGGGTCATATGACCAAAGCCAAAAGAAAACTGGAAGAGCAGCTTCGCTGGGTTGATGTCGTTTTGGAATTAGGGGATGCCCGTTTGCCTTTAAGCAGCCGTAATCCGCTTCTGCGAAAGTTACTGGGAAATAAACTGCATATTTTGCTGCTAAATAAATCCGATTTGGCGGATTCTCCCAAAACGGATTTATGGCTTGCCAAATTAAAAAAGGATTGTCCGGTACTGGCCATTAGTGCAATGACCAGTAAAGGAACCAGGAAAATCGTCCCATTAATGGAGACTATGATGTCGGAAAAAATGGATCTGCTGATGGCTAAAGGTGTTAAAGGAAGGTCTATCAGGGCAATGGTCGTAGGCATACCGAATATTGGGAAGTCCTCGCTCATTAATCACCTTACAGGCGGTTCCCAGGCTAAAACCGGCAACAAGCCGGGAGTAACCCGTGGCAACCAATGGATTCGAATTCATCAAAAAGTAGAACTATTGGATACGCCGGGGATGCTTTGGCCCAAATTTGATGATCCTTTAATTGGGAAAAAGCTGGCTGCTACCGGGGCTATCCGGGACGAAGTATTTGATCAGGAAGAGCTTGCCGGCTGGTTATTAGAATGGCTTAAGGTCTATTACCCGAAAGAGACGGAAGACTTCTATCAACTTCATGTTCATGAGCTCAACTTGGAGGGTATTGGAAGAAAACGAGGTTGTCTGGTCAGTGGAGGCAAGATAGATATCGTGAAAACCTCTCAGATCTTTCTAAGGGAATTTCGCAGCGGGAGGATTGCCAAAGTCACAATGGATGAAATCTTAACTGATTAATTCCTCTTTGATCCTCAGGAAATTAATACTATACTAAGATTGGTTTTAAGAAAGAGATTAGGGCTTTGCCCAGGGGGATTTTTTCATGGACGAAGTCCAAAGAATGATAACATTGACGAAAATAGAAAATGAATTGCGCCGGCAAGGGTACCGGTTGGTCGCAGGGATTGATGAAGCTGGCCGGGGGCCGCTTGCCGGTCCGGTAATTGCTTCGGCTTGTATTCTGCCTGAGAAATTTAATCTTCCAGGACTTAATGATTCCAAAAAATTAACTGAGAAGAAAAGAGAGGATCTGGCTTACCGGATTAAGGAGCAGGCGGTTGCATTTTCTTTAGGCAGCGCAACTTCCAAGGAAATTGACCTATTAAATATTCTTAAAGCAACCCTGCTTGCAATGAAGCGGGCCTTAGAAAACTTACAACCTACTCCGGATTATATCTTAATTGACGGCAGGGATAATTTAAATACGCCCATACTGCATAAGACGATGGTCGGAGGGGATGGACTGTGTGCCTGCATCGCCGCCGCTTCAATCCTTGCCAAAGTCGCCAGGGATGAGTTAATGTGCGAGATGAATGAAATTTATCCGGAATATTGCTTTGACCGGCATAAAGGATACGGTACCAGACTACATCTGGATACTATCTATCAATTTGGTCCTTGTCCCATCCATAGACAGAGTTTTTCACCTATCAAGGAAATCGTTTCTCAAAACCGGATAGGGTAATATGGTTAAATTGTTTCCATAGTGGATTAGCTTCCATTCCTGTTAGAGGTTCATAAACTATTATGGATTGTTGAAGGGAGGGATTTCATGCAAATTCATGTTGTCAAATTAGATGACAGTATATGGAAAATAGCCCAGATTTATGGCGTTTCTTCGCAACAAATCATTGATGCCAATAAGCTGACTGATCCGGGCAGAATAGTGGTCGGTCAGGTGTTAGTAATTCCAACTATCGGTACGGTACATACTGTACATCCGGGAGAAAGCTTATGGTCCATCAGCAGAAATTATGGCGTATCGGTTAATGACATTGTGCAAAGGAATCATATTCAAAATCCTGACAGTATCCCTGTCGGGCTCCGCCTTTATATCCCTAAACCAAGGCTGACGATTGAAACCAATGCCTATATTGACCCCAGAATGACGGGTACCCGGACAGGTGAAGTGGTTGATGAGGCGGGAGAACATCTTACCTACCTTGCTGTCTTTATATATGCGGTAAACCGGGACGGCACTCTGACGCCGGTAGAAGATCAGGCCCCGCTCAATGCTGCCAGCAATCATAAGGTTGTACCCATTCTGGTAATCGGTAATTTTGAAGCGGGAACTTTTAGCACAGAACTGGCTGCCACTATTTTGTCCAATGATTCAATCCAAGATAGAATTATTACTGAAGCATTAAACGTCATGGCAGCCAAAGGGTATCGGGTTCTCGATTTTGACTTTGAATATCTTGGACGTGAAAATAGGGAGAGGTATAACAATTTCCTGCGTAAAGCGTCCCAGCGGGTAAGAGCTGCAGGCTATAATATCTCCGCAGCCTTGGCGCCCAAATTAAATGCCGATCAAGTTGGGGTTCTATATGAAGGTCATGATTATCCGGCAGTGGGACAGATTGTTGATTTTATTTTCTTCATGACTTACGAGTGGGGTTGGTCAGGAGGGCCTCCGATGGCCGTATCCCCGATTAACCAGGTTGGGAGAGTGATGGAATACGCAATTTCGGCCGTTCCAAAAAACAAAATAATGATGGGGATTCCGCAATATGGTTATGATTGGACACTTCCCTATGTAAGGGGCGGAACCTGGGCGAGATCCATTACACCGCAGCAAGCGGTTCAACTGGCAATAAAATATAATGTAAGTATTCAATATGATCCCACCTCTCAGGCCCCTTTTTTTACTTATGCCGATGAGCAAGGCCGTAATCATACTGTATGGTTTGAGGACGCCAGAAGTATTCAAGCTAAGTTTAACTTGGTCAAAGAACTGGGGATCAGGGGATTCTTCTTCTGGGTCCTGCGGGGGGGATTCCCACAAAACTGGCTGCTCTTGGAAGATAATTTTGCAGTCCGTAAAAGACTATAGGACATTGAAAAATATAAAACCCATTTAACCAGCAATATAGGAGCCGGCATGGACCATAGGGAATTCACCAAAAAAGAATTAGGCAATATTGGGGAAAATCTGGCTGCTGATTATCTGGAAAAAGCCGGTCTTCAAATCCTTGTGCGCAACTATCGATGTCCCAAAGGGGAAATTGATATCATAGCACGGGACGGGGATTGTCTTGTTTTCGCAGAGGTCAGGATGAAAACGAGCGGCGCCATGGGTTATGCTGAAGAAAGCATAGACCAAAAAAAACTAAAAAAAATCCGAGGTTCGGTTGCTTATTATATCCTGGAACAGGGTTACCCTAAGTGGCCTTCCTTAAGGATTGATTTACTGGCTATATATTATAAAACGAACAAATATACCATAAATTGGCTCAAAGGCATTGTGTGAAAAAATATAAAATATGGTAATAAATAGGAGGTAAAGCCGGAAAAAAGTCGAATTCTTTTCCCTGAGGTGAAGAGAATGTTTGCATCGGTTTGCGGGATGGCCGTTGGGGGATTGGATGCTCAGCTTGTAAGGGTTGAGGTAGATATTTCCAACGGACTTCCCGCTTTCGAAATTGTGGGACTTGCCAACACTGCGGTAAAAGAAGCGAAAGACAGGGTTAGGTCTGCACTTAAAAATTCAGGATTTCAATTTCCTTTACAAAGAATTACCGTCAATCTTGCTCCTGCCGATTTGCGTAAAGAAGGTACGGGTTTTGATCTGCCAATCGCTATCGGCATACTTGCAGCCATGAAGGAGGTAAATGGAGAGTCAACCGACAGGTTGGTATTTACCGGGGAACTTTCGCTGGAAGGAGTTTTGAGGCCGGTCCCGGGGGTATTAACAATGGCGTTGAGCTTGAAGAGACTTGACGAAGATTATGCGTTAGTAGTCCCCCAACCCAACCTTGCTGAAGCCCGTCTTGTTTCTGAGATAAAAAGTGATGGGACAGCGGTGTTGCAGGAGCTTGTCCGGATTCTTAACGGGGAACTGGAATTTACAGCAGTGCCGTCTGCTGAAAAGGCAACAACCCCTGAAAAACAGAGGGTGGACTGGTCGGATGTCCATGGACAATTTCAGGCTAAAAGGGCTTTGGAAATCGCAGCTTCGGGAGGACACAATCTTATTATGGTTGGTCCCCCTGGCTCGGGAAAAACGCTGTTGGCAAGAGCTTTTTCAGGAATCCTTCCTCCCTTGACGGCTGAAGAAAGTTTAGAAGTTACCCAATTATACAGTTTGGCAGGGATTTTTCAGGAAGAGGGCAGGCTGATGACTGCAAGGCCTTTTCGCAGTCCCCACCATACAGCCACAGTAGCAGGGATTATCGGCGGCGGGCAGAAACTCCGCCCGGGAGAGCTATCTCTGGCCAACCATGGGATACTCTTTCTTGACGAGCTGCCCGAATTTTCAAGGGAAGTGCTGGAATCCCTCCGCCAGCCGCTGGAAGACAGGAAATTGACGTTAATACGTCTAAGAGGCAGGTTGGAGTTTCCCGCCAGGGTGAGTGTAATCGGTTCTATGAACCCCTGTCCGTGCGGATTTCTGGGGGATAATGGGAGACAATGTACCTGTACCCCGCTCCAGATCAATAACTACCGGCGCAAGGTATCGGGGCCCCTGCTCGATCGTTTTGACCTTCAGGTGGAAGTTCCTAGGATCAGTTTCGAGGAATTAAAACAAAGAAAAGACCCGAAGAGGGAAAATTCAGAGTCTGTCAAAGTACGTATACAGAAGGCCAGAGAAAAGCAATGGGAAAGATTTGAATCCAGCAGGACTAACGCCGAGATGACAGGTCGAGAGACCAAGGAGGTCTGCGCCTTGGACAGGACTGGCGAGTCCCTCCTAAAAAAGATATTCGAGAAAAATTTTTTCAGCGCCAGGGCCCATGACCGGATATTGCGAGTTGCCAGAACAGTAGCGGATATGGCCGATTCCAGGGAAATAAAAGTGGAACATCTTGCCGAATCCCTGCAGTACAGGGCACTGGACAGGGAAGTTGACAGTTATTGAAGTTTATCATTAAATAAAGATCGGTATATGGACAATCCGCAGCTCCAAGGCATACAATAAATTAACCCTTACCCCGAGAAAAAACTTCAGGATCCTCTTTTATGACGTTAAATCATACATTTGAAAGGGGTTAAGGGATGTTGAAAACGTTAAAACGCTTATTGCGCGTTGCCATTCTCAAAGCGATATTAATTTTGATTATTTTACTCTTAACCATGGACCAATAATTAGCGGTAAATAGAAGAAACTCGCAAAACCTCCAGCGAGTTTCTTCATGAGGACAATCTTGATGTTTTCAGCAGAAGATATACTGAAATTAACCCATGAAAAATCCTGACCCCGTGAAAATCTCATTTTATACATTTTTCTGTTTATAAAAGAAATTCCAAGGGGGTTGGGGTCTTGATCAATGAACTAAAACATCAACTGCGAATTTCCATGATTAAGCTAGGTATATTATTACTGATCATTCTCATAACTTTTGGTATAAATGTTTTGCTGAAGTGATCCCAAACAAGAAGAAACCGGTTAATCCTTAACGGAAAACCGGTTTTTTCTTATAGTGTATAACTTGTTATTTGCTTTAACAAATAACAAGGATAAAAAACAGAACAGCTATTTTTTGTCAAAGAGGTCGCTCACCGCTTTGGCATAAGTTAGAAATAACTTTTTAAAATCTTCATGAATAGGTGGCTGCAGAAAACTTTGGACAAGGCCTTTATGGTACCATTCCTGTTTTTCCCGGCCGCGGGTAAACCTTTCCCAGAGTTTTTCACCACAAACCTCATAATCCTCTAACATACAGAAAATATCATGTAACTTGTCTGCGCAGGCGACGGCTTTAACAATGGGAGTGGCAATTTTCAGAGATTCAATAGTCTGTATTTTTCGATCTTCCCAGGGAAGGGATTTATCCGGTTCAGAGCATTCTTCTACGATATCGGCAACCTTGAAACCAAATTTATTTCTCAAATAATCAAGATTGATGATAGTATCCTCAATCGTATCATGCAAGATACCCGCAGCAACAACATCTTCTGAACAGCCTTCTTTTAGGAGAATCATTCCGACTGCATAGGGATGTGCGACATATGGGGTATTGCTACCTTTCCGAAACTGATTTTTATGGGTCTTCGCTGCAAGGTCTATGGCTTTGAAAATTTTTTCCATTTTGGTCCCCCTAAATTTAAGCGGTTTTACAATTGTTTGTATTATTATATCAGGGATTTCAAGGATTTTCCTTGTTTTATAGTATGGTAATTTGTTCCAATTTATTTAATATGGTAAAAGCCTACAACAAAAAGTGTAGGCTTTCTCACTCATTGCTCCTCGCTGATTCTGAAACGAAGGGAACCTATGTCTCTTTCGGTAAGGGTATAACGGGATCTTTCAAAGTTGAAATTTAGGTCAAAAGATTTGAGTTTCCCGTTGCGGTCTTCAATGTTTTGAATGATCTTCACAGTGGTTTCACTAAGAAGTAAACATAAATCTTCTTTTGAAAAGGAATCTCTTTTTATGATCATATGCATTCCTCCTTTTCTTATCATATTTCTAAACTGAGACTTCTGTGAAAAAAGAATGAAGAGGTTTTAAGAAACAGGTGTTTTGGAAAGACTTTCCTCGATCAACCAGATATATTTCCAAGCCTCTTTATTATCCTGCAGACCGTCATACCAGGGCAGACCTGAAACAGGTTCTTTGGAAAAGCAGCGGGCTTTAAGAATCAGTTCCGGTCGGTATTCGAAATGCATGATATCAAAATTTCCCCACTTTCCGCCCCAGATAAAACCGTACTTCTCAAAAATACGAACGATCTCTCTTGGGTAGGCGTTAAGCCGTTTTTGTCCTTGCTCCCGCGTTGACCATCTCCAGTAATCATACTTGTTATCATGGAGGTCTATGGAAATTCCGTAAGCGTGAGAACTTAAACGGTTGGTTCCGCCGATGATCCGGTAATTGAAGGTGCCGCTGCTGGGGAAAGCCGCGTTGTAAATCTTATAGTTTTGCCGGGCTAAGGGGAGAAGTTCTTTCATGACAGACCTGAGTGCTTCGGAAGCCCTGTTGTTGCTGTTAAACTCTACAAATTTATAACCGATACTTACTTTGGCCAAATTCGAAAGGATTTGGCCTTTATTCTTTCCGTACACTTCATTTAAAAGCGGGTAAACTCTGGCACAACCCGGATTAAAGTTATTGGGAAGTAATTCCTTGATGTCCGCAATGGGGTAAATCTGATCCATCATGTCCTGCAAATCCGGATTTCCGGATTTTTGCCAAGAGTTTTTTTCTTTTTTGTCATCATATAGTATTTTCTTGCCCGATTGCATGATAACAGATACTTTCCCATCGGCACTTTTTTCAACGTTCTTGATATACCCCGGATAAGCAAGCATCAAGCAGAGAAGATCTCTTTTCATTACCGCCTGGTATACAGGGTCTTGATCTGAAAAAACCGCCTGGCCATAGGTGCCGATAATTAGATTCCAGGCCCGGATACCTCCTCCCAGGACGAGAACCGCTATCCCGAGCAATAAGACTATTCTCTTTATTTTCACTCTTCATTTCATTCCTTCCGGATTACTTGAATGAAAAAAGCATGTAGTCAGCCGACTCATAATATTAAATGATATGAAAAAAAACTTCGGTGAATGCTCTTACCCTAAAAAAACCTGGGGTTCAAATCCCAGGAAACTTACATTTTCACATGTTATATCTGATTAAAAATTACGGGCAGATGAAATGAGTCTTCTGATGAAATATATTGTTAATAAAAGGAAAGGAATAGCAAAAATAAAAACAAAGCTTATTTTGGGAAAAACCTGAATTGAACTGAGTTTATTTGCCATATCAATAGCAAATATTTTGGGTGATAAAGCGATGACGAAAACGGAAAGTGCAAAGGGTATAATAAATTTCCGGTGTGATTTGGTTTGGAAAACCTGTTGAAAACCTTTTGCCGCCCAATAAAAATAAACAGAGAATTTGAATAAAGCCGCCATTATCCATGCTGCCAGAATCAAAGCTTCCATTCGTTCAATAAAATCAAAGACTGTAATCTGTCTTACATAAAGATAGAAAGGGTAATTGCTATGTTTAGCCAGTTCCGTACCAAATACCAGGATGGGGACAATACTGATGGCGGCAAAAAATAGGGTACTTAAGACAACGGATAGAAAAAAAGCTTTCTTTACTTTTTTTTCTTTCATGTTAGGAGTCATGAGAAAAAGGAAGATCGCGTCATGAAAGTTAAGAGCAAAAGTCAAACTTCCCTGGTGTATTTGTAACAAGGTCGAATCCTTTAACACAGGAAGGAGTTCTTTAAGGTGAAAATTTTGGATTCCCAAAGCCAGGGTAAGGAGAAAAAAGCCCAAAACAACCGGAATAACAATTTGCGCGGTTTTGGCAGCGTTTACAATTCCATGATAGGCTGCAAATACTGCAGGAATAAGCAAAAAAATTAAGTTCACATAAGCAGGGGTTTCAGGTATAGTACTGGAGGCAATAAATAAAGTGAGATTAACGGCAATCAATACAGAGAGAAAAAGGATAAAACCTAAATATAGCAGGATGAAAAATTTACCTATAAATTTTCCGGTAATCTGTTCGAAATACTCCCATAGGGTATAGTTAGGGAACTTACTGCTGAGATAAAGAAAAGGAAGGAAAAGAACAAAGATATAAAGAATGGAGACCAGCTGGGCAATCCAGATATCCTGGTCGGCAGGGGGGGCATTGACGGAAATGGTAAGGAAAAAGAAAGTAAACCTTAAACCCAGGATTAATAATATTGCTTGCGTATTCGTAATTTTTTCCGGCTGCATTTTCATTTTCCTATCTTTGTTTTATTGGGTAACCGAAGTAAACCTGACCGTGAAATATTAACTTTCACTTCAACCTGGTACTCAGACCTGGAAAAAGCGTCATCCCAGTTGTCTTTTATTTTTTTCCATTTTTCCGGATATTTATTGTGCACAATCTGGCCAAAGCCAAAGATATCCAATCCATATTCCTTTTGAGCTTTTTTGATTACCTTATCGACCTCATCTTTTACAACTTTGGCGGAGGAATCTTCGAGTTGTTTCATAACCTGGGAATTGCTAAAATCTTCAGACGATTGGTCTTCTCCCAACATCCCGTCAATCGTAATGGTTACTTTCAAACTCGGAGATTTGTCTGGTAACGCGACATCCAATTCACTCTTGACATGATTGACCTCGATGGAGTCCATTTTGTTTTCTTCTGTGCTCGGAGTAACAATGATACAGCTCTTAACTTTTCCTTTTGCGAAATTTAAGGCCCTGGCTTCGAGGCCGTCCAGATAACCAGCCAATTTGTCCTCTTTAAAGACCGCTGCACCCTCCAGGAGAATTTCCTTGCTGTTTTCGCTGACAGGCTTTGCTTTTTTTTCTAGTTGTACAACCCCGAGAGTAGGCCGGATACCATCGCTGTAATAGTCCTTTAGAAATTCAAAGGTTCTTTTGACGATGGATTTCGAACTTGCGTTATTGGCTTTGATGAGGTCGCTGAGATACAGGGAAGAAGTATCATCCACTCCTCCTACAACGCCGATAATATCTGCCGCCTCACAATCTTTTGTGATCAGCAAATAATCGGTTTCTCTGGCATCGTGGTCCCGGGACCAGCAATCCAGGATATCGGCGATACCTTCTTTTGCGGCATCACCGCTGATAATAAATACTTTGGAAGTTGCCAGGAATATCTTGCGGTCGAACTTATTTGTAGTATTACGGAGGGCATCAAAAAAGCTATTACCGCTGGTCTGAACAATTACGTAAGGTTTTTCCGTCTTTGCTCCGCCGCCGATAATTGGTTTGGGCTTTGTTATCTCCATCGTTAATATGCTTGTATGATCTTTATGGTCAACACCGATTGCACCCAATAAGCCCAGTTTGTCGATTTCCTTACGGTTTATACATCCCGAAGTGTTCACCAACAGTAATAATACGACAGCAAAAATGATTCTGCGAGCCGGCGAATAAAATATTTTCATTTTGGATTGGTTCCTCCCCGTCTTTTTGTATTGTTTCCAGCCGTAAAAGCCGGTTTGTTTTTCATAGAACG
Source organism: Candidatus Dichloromethanomonas elyunquensis (assembly GCA_001515265.1). GTDB lineage: Bacteria > Bacillota > Desulfitobacteriia > Desulfitobacteriales > Syntrophobotulaceae > Dichloromethanomonas > Dichloromethanomonas elyunquensis. The sequence goes on along the minus strand of LNDB01000013.1, from coordinate 39,851 downwards.
GAGCGGGAATCTTAGAAAAGTGTCCTTCAGATTGTTCTCGCTGGCCGAAGATAACGGAGCAGTGTAGGGGATGCCGAAAGACCGGATCGAAACGGTATAAATCATAATGAAAAATATACCGCAGGTTATGCCGATCAGTCCCGCGACTCCGCCCAAAATAAAGAAGATTAATCTGAATATTGTCATGGATTCCGTAAAAGAGGGAAGGATGAAACTGGAAACGGCGGTGATAGCTGTAACAATGACAAGAGGGGCGCTGACCAGGCCGGCATTGACTGCAGCATCGCCTATCACCAATGCCCCGACGATGCTGATTGCCGAACCAATGGCTCTGGGCAGCCGTGTTCCTGATTCTTTAAGCAGTTCAAACATCACACCCATCACCAGCGCTTCAGCAAAAGCCGGGAGCGGAATCCCTTCTCTCGCCCCGGCGATCGTAACCAGTAGGACAGTAGGGAGCATTTCCTGGTGATATGTAGACAGCGCGACATAAATACCGGGAAGTAAAGTGCTGACAAATAACCCTGTTATTCTGAGCAGACGCAGCAAGGAAGCATTTAATGTCCTCACATAGTAATCTTCACTGGTCTGCAAATTTTCTATATAAAGATAAGGAACCGTCAGGACGTGGGGGGTGCCGTCGCAAAAGATGGCAACCCTGCCTTCCAGGATCTTGCCTGCCACCACGTCCGGTTTCTGGGTGTTGCCGACAGTGGCGTAGGGGGAATATTTATGATCTTGAATATATTGTTCAATATAACCGGTTTCCAGAACGGAATCTATCTTGATCTTGCTTAAACGTTTTCTGACTTCTTTAAGGACTTCGGGATCAACGATACCTTCAATATAAACGAGGGCTATTTCTGTCTGCGTAATGCGGCCGATTTTTCGTGTTTCGATTTTCAGATTAGGGCTTTTAATTTTTCTTCTTAACAGGAGAAGATTGGTCTTTATCGATTCAACGAAACCCTCTTTAGGCCCCCGCACAACCGATTCACTGTCAGGTTCATCAACGGATCGCTGAACCTGTTTTGGGATACTGAGGAGAAAAGCAGTTTCATCGCCATTCATCAGGAGGAGGACATTTCCGTCCAGAATGCCGCCAATAGCCTCTTCAAATGAAGAAATAGTTCTGACTGCGGAGGTATACAGAAAATTCTTCTTATCCGGACCGGTTTTTGTCAAAAGGGGAGTAAGGATATCACGGTCTAATAAATCAGTTTCCACAAACCCGCTGATATAGGTTAGGAGACCTTTATTATGAGATGGGTCCGTAAACTCATAAAAAATAATATCGCTGCTTCCCTTTAACTTGCTTTTTAATTGGGAAATATTCGCTCCAAGATCTTTCCCTAGGGGAGTAGCATGAGCAGAGTTTTCCGAACTATTTAATTTTGGGGGGTTAGACAAGATTTTCGCCAAATATTTTAACAATATCTATCACCATTGAAATTATTTGTTAATCAGAGAATATTTATTCCGGGCATAAATAGGTATTTACAAACAAGTACCATGCGGGGTAATATTTAATCATATATGAATGATTATTCAATTGTTCAATTGTTCAATTGTAACGAGCTTTATCAGCTAATATGACAAAAGAAGGATAACTAAGGAGGGATCCGTAATTCGAAAGATTGCATATTTTTTTATTGGAGCAGTCTTATTCTGTTTGGCCTTGTTTTTCAAGTTTGTATTTTGGATTGAACTGGTGCTTTTTCTTGGAAGCTATCTTTTGATCGGCGGGGAAGTGGTTTACAGGGCTATTCGGAATATCAAAAGAGGGCAGGTTTTTGATGAGAATTTTTTGATGTTTTTAGCTACTGTAGGAGCTTTCGCCATTCAGGAGTTCTCGGAAGCGGTAGCGGTTATGTTTTTTTACCAGATTGGGGAATTCTTTCAGGATATGGCAGTAAACCATTCCCGAAAATCAATCAACGCACTCATGGATATTCGTCCGGACTATGCCAACCTGAAAGAAGGAGAATTTACCAGAAGAGTATCCCCGGAGGAAGTGCAGGAAGGACAGGTCATTCTGATTAAACCCGGCGAAAAAGTTCCACTGGATGGGACTGTAATTACGGGAAGATCTGTCTTGGATACTTCTGCGCTTACCGGGGAGTTCTTACCCAAAGAAGTTGATGCAGGCAGCGATATTTTGGCCGGTTTTATCAATAAGACGGGTTTGTTAACTGTTCAGGTTACGAGAAAATACAAACAATCTGCTGTTTCCAGAATTCTGGACAGGGTGGAAAATGCCGCAGCCCTTAAAGCTCCGACCGAAAATTTTATTACGTGGTTTTCCAGGTACTATACACCGGGTGTAGTTGCGGGGGCTGCGCTTTTGGCCTTTTTGCCGCCTTTTTTCATATCTGGAGCAGGTTTTAGTGAATGGATAAACCGGGCACTTGTATTTTTGGTTATATCTTGTCCTTGTAGCTTGGTTATTTCCATTCCTTTAAGTTTTTTTGGCGGTATCGGTGGTGCCTCGAAAAAGGGAATTTTAATTAAGGGGAGCAATTTTTTGGAAGCGTTGTATCAGGTACAGACCATGGTTTTTGATAAAACCGGTACGCTTACGGAAGGAGTTTTTGAAGTCATAGAAGTACGTTCTTTTGCCGAAGAAAGTAAAGAGACGGTATTGGAATATGCATCCATGGCAGAAAGCTACTCAAGTCATCCCATCGCCGTTTCGATTTTAAAAAGTTACGGCAGACAACCAGACCAAAGCAATATCAGCGATTACCGGGAAATTCCCGGAAACGGCATAAAAGCAATGATCAAGGGAAAAGAAATATGGGCCGGGAATGCAAGAATGATGAACGAAGAAAGGATTGCAATTCCGGAAAGTCAGGAAACCGGAACTGTGGTTTATATTGCAGCAGATAAAAAAGCTATCGGGTTAATCCGCATCTCAGATCGAATCAGAAAAGATGCGCCCCAGGCACTCCGTGAATTAAGAGCAGCAGGAGTCGAAAAGCTTGTCATGCTTACAGGGGATAAAAAAGCAGTAGGCGAGGAAATTGGAAAAGAATTAGGATTTGATCAAATTTATGCAGAATTGCTCCCAGACCAGAAAGTACGGATTTTAGAGGAGCTTGAAAAAAAACAAGCTCCCGGAACCAAACTTGCTTTTGTCGGGGACGGAATCAACGACGCAGCGGTACTGGCCAGGGCAGATGTTGGAATTGCGATGGGGGGATTGGGTTCCGATGCGGCCATTGAAGCAGCTGATATTGTTTTGATGACCGATGAACCTTCCAAGATTTTATGTGCAGTCAAAATAGCCAAACGGACCCGTACCATTGTATGGCAAAACATTATTTTCGCTTTGGGTATTAAAGCAGTTGTTTTGATTTTAGGAGCTATAGGAATTGCAACGATGTGGGAAGCAGTCTTCGCCGATGTGGGCGTTGCCTTGCTTGCAATTTTAAATGCAATGAGGGTTTATAAAAATTTTAATTTTTAAAAATTTATTTCTTGCAAAGTTATGTTAAGTTTTCTAATTAATAAATTCAGACCAAAATATTTCATCGTATTTTCATCCTTTAAATGTTTAAAACTATATTTGAAATCTAAAAAAAGAGGTGAAAAAAGATGGGGAAAGGAAATTCTGCGTTAGACCAATTAAAATATGAGGTATCAAGCGAATTAGGCTATATTAATGCAGACCCTAAGGATACAAAATATGAAGTTTCAGGAGAATTGGGAATCCAGTCAGGTTCAGGATACAATAAAGCTGTCCAGGATAAGTACTCCCAGTTTTTAAACAATGCAAAATATGAAGTAGCAAATGAATTAGGAATTCAGTTCAATAAAGGATATAACGGCGACATTACATCCAGGGACGCCGGGAGAATCGGGGGTCGTATCGGAGGAAAAATTGGAGGGAACATGGTTCGAAAAATGATTGAATATGCGGAAAACCATATGCAAAATACGGGAAAATTATAAAAGGACCTTCGGGTCCTTTTTTTTAAGGTGATTTGTTATAATAAAATTCTTTCGGGACAGGAATACACATTAAGCCTACTCTCCCTTGCAAATCCAAGCAATAAAATATTTAACTCATCTGCAAGATCAACTGCTAAATTGGTAGGCGCTGCCTTGGATAGAATAACCGGAATATTTGCCCTGGCCGCTTTTACTACGATTTCAGATGAAATCCTTCCGCTAAGAATCAAGCATTTGTCTGAGGTGTCAATCTCACGGATCATGGCAGAGCCAATTACTTTATCCACAGCGTTATGTCTTCCGATATCATCGTAAATAAATAAAACTGTTTCCCCTTGAGAAAGTGCTGAACTATGGACTCCGCCCGTCAGACGAAATAATTTTGAGCGTTTTTCCATTATTGTCATATTATTTAAGCATTCGGAAAGCTTCACTTTTACTTCGGACTGTACAGTTTTTACCTGTCTCGCATCATTAATAAAATATAAGCCTGCTCGCCCTTTTCCGCAGCAACTGGTGATTTTTCTCCGTAAAAAGGTATCGGTATTGGTCAATTCTTTATTCAATTGAATGTTTAAAAGGCCTTCTTCCTCTAATTCAAACGAAGCAATTTCCGAGAAGCTGGAAATGAACCCTTCACTGGTTAAAAAACCTATTCCTAATTCTCTGAGATTATTGGGAGTACAGACCAGCGTGACTATTTCCTCTCCGTTTACGAATAAAGTTAACGGAAATTCAATAACGATGTCATCCATCATTTCATTTTTTTTCTGGCCGGAATATCTAATAATTAGTTTTTTTACATATTCTTTCAATGATTTTTCCTCCCCAGTAAAAAAGCGAAGCTTTTACTTGTCAAAAAAATTATTGATCATTATAATGATACAGTAAGCTAATTCCTACTATTTTGATCGGAAAACGAGAGGGAGATTGGAGAGAACCCTATGGGACATATGAAAAGGTTAAAAGAAGATATTTATACGGTTTTTGAACGGGATCCTGCTGCCAAAAGCACAATTGAAGTCATGTTATGTTATCCGGGATTACATGCTGTGATGATGCACCGAATCGCACATGGTCTCTATCGAAGAAAGTGGTTCTTAGCAGCACGTCTCGTATCACACTTTAGCCGGTTTTTTACCGGTATTGAGATTCATCCCGGGGCCAAAATTGGCAATAGAGTATTCATAGATCATGGTCATGGAACTGTCATTGGGGAAACCGCAGAAATAGGCGATGATGTTACTATTTATCAGGGTGTTACACTTGGAGGCACAGGTAAACAAAAAGGAAAACGACACCCCACTATCGGAAATAATGTCGTCATCAGTGCTGGTGCCCAAGTCCTAGGAGCCATTGTGATTGGCGATAATTCTAAAGTTGGGGCAGGGTCTGTCGTTCTGCAGGATGTTCCTCCTAATTGTACCGTAGTAGGGATTCCCGGCAGAGTGAAAGTGAAAAAAGAACCGGCTAAAGGTATCGATTTAGAACACAATAAGCTTTCGGACCCTGTGGCTGAAATCATAACCGAACTGCAAGACAGAATCAGCAAGCTTGAGAACAACTCCAATTTGTCCAGTGAATCTCCGAAGAATAATTAAAGCGCTTCGTAAGATTCCACCAGATCCGATATAATTTTACCTGCCGGTAAGATATTCTTTATCTTGTCAATATATTCACCGGAAAAAATTAAACCCCGTTCTAGTTTTCCTTGCTGTGCATTATTCAAGGCTTCCATAATACAAAAATTGTGCTTGCATTTTTTAAGACAACCCTCACACTTTTGTGGGGGTTCTGCTTTTCCGGCAAGGATTCGCTCTGCGAATTCATTCCGGATTGCCCTCCCCGGTAATCCAACAGGACTTTGTATCAAAACAATATCTTCTGTTCCTGCTTTTAAGTAGCATTCTTTAAGGGATTGTGCGCCATTAGCTTCTTCACTTGCCGCAAATCGGATTCCCATTTGGACACCGTCCGCACCTAAACTAAAAGCTTCCTTCAGATCATACACATCAACGATGCCGCCCGCAGCAATTACAGGAAGGGAAACCGCTTCTTTGATTTGGGGTACAATTGTCCGCATGGATTGATCTGTTCCTAAATGGCCGCCTGCTTCCTTTCCCTCGACAACGACTGCGGAAGCACCTAGATGTTCGGCAATCTTCGCCAGTTTTGGAGTAGATACAATGGGGACGAGCGGTGTTTTCACTTCATGACACCAGCCGAAAATATCCCTGGAAAAACCTGCCCCCTGAACAATAAGGTCAATCCCCTCATCTAAAGCGGTAAGGACCAGTTCTTTAAAACGGCTGACGGCAAACATAATGTTGATTCCGATGATTCCCTTGGACTTTTCTCTGGCCTTCCTGATTTCTTCCTTTAATTCATTCAGTTCCATTCCGGATGCAGCGATTAGTCCAATTCCCCCTGCATTCGCAACGGCAGCAGCCAAACGGAATGTAGAAATTCGTATAGCCATGCCGCCTTGGATGATGGGATACTTCGGTATTAGATTGCCAATTTTTAGTTCAGGAAAATTCAAATTAATAACCCTCCAATAGACCCAAGAAAAATCTTAAAGATTGCAAAATATGTAATGTTTAAATTCTACTCTTTTTTGAGTTTTGCTTCAAGTAGCAATATTACCTTTTAGCGCTTGAACTATGCATTAAGAAGAATCATTTTACAAACAATATTCCTAGAATTGCCTAAAGGAGGGTTCCATTATGCATACCCTGTGGAAAGGTTCGATCAGTTTCGGTTTAGTAAACATCCCCATAAAAATGTTTACCGCTACAGAAGAGAAGGATATTCAATTCCGGTATTTGCATAAAGACTGTAATACGCCGCTTCGTTATAGAAAAGTCTGCCCCACCTGTAGCAAAGAAGTGGGTGATAAAGAAATTGTTCGCGGTTATGAATATGAAATAGGCCATTTTATTATTGTCAATGAAGAAGATTTTCTGGCCTTAAGGTCAGAAATAGATGATAAATCCATTGAAATTCTTGATTTTGTGGATCTTTCTGAAATCGATCCCGTTTATTTTGTTAAATCCTATTATCTTTCTCCCCAGGATACAGGAAATAAAGCTTATACATTGCTGCGAAAAGCCATGAGTGACGCTGGGAAAATTGCTATTGCCAAGATGACGGTCCGAACGAAACAGACGCTTGCTGCGTTAAGAGTCTATCACAATGTTCTTTTACTGGAAACGATCTTTTATCCGGATGAGGTACGACCGGTAACCCAAGTGCCGGGACTTCCCGAGCAGGAAAATGTCAATGAAAAAGAACTGGATATGGCAGTCAGATTAATTGAAAACCTCTCAGCTCCCTTTGAACCTGAAAAATACAACGATGAATACCGGCAAGCTTTGCAGGAACTCATCCAAAAGAAAATTGAAGGAAAGGAAATCGAAATTGCCCCGGAAGCTCCTCATAAAAATGTCATTGACTTGATGGAAGCTCTCCAGGCAAGTTTAAGAGAAAGCAAGAAAGAAACAGGTAAGAAGAGAGCAAAAACGGCAGAAAAGAATAAACAGACAACCGTAAGCTAGAAAAATATCGGAGTAAATTTTATGGAACTTCTTCAGGTTATGGAACCGGTTCTTTCCGGACAGATCATTGAAGGTGATCAATGGATTCATCAAATTAAATGGGACGGGATAAGGGGAATTATATCCATTGAAAATGGGATGTTTCGGATTTTCACTAAAAACGGTCAGGAACGTACCGGGTTTTACCCTGAAATAGGGGATGTCCTCAAACTTTTCCGGGGGAACCAAACCGTAATGGACGGAGAAATGGTGGTATTTGACGAAAATGCCAAGCCTTCTTTCCGCTTGGTGCTTACCCGGGACAGACTCAAAAAAACAGGGAATCTCCCTATCTACTTGAAAAAGCATCCGGTGCATTACATTATTTTTGATATCCTTTTCTTAAATGGAAAAGATCTGCGCAATTTGTCCTTGGAAGAGCGAAAATTGATTTTAAGCCGTAGTATAACCCAAAATTCCCATATAGGCATTACTCAAGATTTTACTAACGGTCCGGCACTTTTTAATCTCATGAAAGAACGAAATTATGAAGGAATCGTCTCCAAGAATAAATCAAGCATTTATGTGCCAGGAAAAAAACATCAGTTTTGGTTCAAAACCAAAATCATCAAAAAAATTTTAGCAGTTATCGGAGGTCTCTCCTCGAAGTCAGGCTACCCTAATTCTCTTCTCTTAGGTGTCTATGTGGATGAAAAATTGGTTTATATCGGCAATGCCAGTTTAGGGCTTACGCAGAAGGACTTTGCGGTCTTAAAAGACTATTCCTCTTCCTTGCAGCAAAGGGACAGCTCTTTTTGCAATCTCAATCAAGCTAAGAATGTTACTTGGCTTGACCCGTTACTTACTTGTTGGGTCAGCTTTTTGGAATGGACAGAAAACAGCAATCTGCGTCATCCTAAAATTCTGGGTTTCAGCACCGAAAAAGCAATATTGGCCAACGGAAAGGAATATCTTGTGGAATGAAAATAACAAATCCAGAGAAGGTACTTTGGCCGGAATTGGGCATCAGGAAAATTGATTACATTCAAAAACTCCTGGAATTGTCCTCCTATCTCTTGCCCTATACAGAAAAACGTTTATTGACAACTATCCGCTACCCCGATGGCGTAGAAGGGAAATCTTTTTTTCAAAAAAATATCCCCGAACATTCACCGGATTGGATACCAACGCGTGAATGGCATCATAACCGTTATATCATTCTCGGGGATGAAGCCGTATTAACCTGGTTGGGAAACCAAACCGCTCTCGAACTGCATATCCCGTTTAACACCTATGATCAGGAAAGCTGTCCTTCCGATCTGGTATTTGATCTGGATCCTTCGGAGGGACAAATTTTTGAAGAGGTTGCGGAAGCTGCGCTGCTTGTCTATAAAGAACTAAACGCTTTACAGATTAAAAGTTACGTCAAAACTTCGGGAGCCAGCGGGCTTCAGATATATATACCGGTGGGGGGCAAATACAGTTATCAGGAGGCCCGGGAGATAAATAAATTTTTTGCAGCCTATTTCAGTCAAAAATATCCTCAAAAAATAACCACTGAACGGAATGTCGGCAAAAGGGGCAAAAGACTTTACTTTGACTATCTCCAAATGTGGCAAGGTAAAACCATCATTTCTCCTTATTCTCCAAGGGCAACTGAATACGCCTCGGTAGCTGCCCCCATGGAATGGGACGAATTGGAAAAAGGGATTGAACCGAAAAATTTTAACCTGTTGAATATTATGGAAAGGCTTAAGGCTAAAAAAGATCTGTTTTCCCCATTGCTCAACCCCCGAGAGTTTCAAGACCTTAGTTTTATTGTGGATTTTGTAAGCAAAAAAAAGATATAAAACAAAGAAATATCCCATAATTCCAGAGAAAGAATTAGAAGATGAAGTAATAGTTTGGTAAACTATTACTAATTATAACTTTCTATAGAAATCGGGGTCGTAAGCAATAATGAAACAAGTAGCCGCTGCGATATTTTACAAGGGAAACAAGGTATTTATAGCCAGGCGGGGGAAAAATGATTCTTTATCGGGGAAATGGGAATTTCCGGGCGGCAAACTAGAACCGAATGAGACACCAGAGCAATGTCTTCATCGAGAGATTATGGAGGAATTCGGCGTTCCTATCCGTGTGCAGCGCTATTACGCCAATAATATTTTCCAACATCAAGGACAAACAATGGAACTTTTGGCATATTTAGCTAGAATGCTATGTGAGGATATCTCGTTAAACGTTCATGATGAGGGAAAATGGGTAGAAATCAAGGAGCTGCATTTTTATGACTTTGCATCTGCGGATATTCCTTTTGTCGAAAAACTTATTTCTGAGGGTGTCTAGTAAATAAGTAAAATGCGAACAATTTTCCAGTATTTAGCCATACTTGTTTGGATCTTGACGAGGATTTTAAGCTTGTTTTCACCAAAAAGAACTGTTTCTAATAAAATATATCAGGCGTACATTTGGAAGACTCTTACAATAAAGCATAATCCCTTCCTAAAAAGCATAAAAAAGTATTGGGTTGTTTTTGGAACAATGGAAAGGAGTACAGAATAATGCAGGTTGCCCTTACATTTGAAGACTCAAAACAAAGAACATCGGTTCCAAAACATGTCGTCGGTTTAGCCGCAGCCTTGTTGGCAGGGACTGCTATAACCCCAATGAATATGCAAGCAGTTGAAGGAATGAACAGATTAGATGAGAGAACATCGGTTTCCATCGGTTCTTCTTCAAAACCGTCTCAGAACTCAGGAATGAATGAAAAAGCTGATAATTATACCTACATTAGTTTAAGCAATTTAAAAGTAATCGAAGCGGAAAAAGAAATGGAATTAATAAGAGACAGTATTATATCAAGTGTATTATCCTGGGAAGGGATCCAATACAAGTGGGGAGGAAGGACAAAAGGAGGAGTGGATTGTTCGGGACTCGTTGAACGTGTCTTTAGGGATCAGGGAATTATCCTTCCCAGGACATCTTACGAGCAATTCAGAGCAGGGGTAGGTATTCCGAAAGCAAAACTGGAACCGGGCGACTTAGTGTTTTTTAACACCAATGGCGCAGGAGCCAGTCATGTCGGAATCTATTTGGGGAATGGCGAGTTCATTTCTGCCACAAGAAATTGTGTCCAAAAACAGTCTTTGGACAATCCCTATTGGGCCGGCACCTATCGGGGAAGCAGAAGAGTTCTTTAGGAAGATGCCTTGATTCTTGACAGAAGCCTAAAAAATCGTTATAATCGAAAAAAAATTAATACTGCACTTTGATGGGGAAGTAATAGTCTCAGAGGTTAAGAGAGTCGGCGGTTGGTGTGAGTCCGAACCATGACCAAATTATTCCGCCCCGGAGTTCCTAATGATGAATTATGGCGGATCTGCCCGATATAGCAGACGAAAGATGGCTTGTATTTGCAGGTAATAAGGGTGGCAACGCGGGAGAACCTCTCGTCCCTGGCAGGGATGAGGGGTTTATGTATATTTTGATGGGAGATAAATAAATGAAAATTTTAGTTAGCGAAAAAATTGCGGATACGGGTATACAATTGCTGCGGCAAGAACACGAAGTGGATACATTTTGCTCCTTGTCCTTGGCAGAATTGATAAAGATCATCCCCGAATACGATGCCCTGATCGTCAGGGGAGATACCAGAGTCAGCAGCGAGGTTATTGAAGCCGGCATAAATTTAAAAGTCATTGGAAGAGCAGGATTGGAAGTTGAACATATTGATATTCAAGCAGCGACTAAAAAGGGGATTATCGTTTTAAATGCCCCTCAGGGAAACAGTGCTTCTGCCATTGAATATACGCTGGGTATGATTCTGGCTTTAAGCCGAAAAATCCCGCAGGCTTATTCTTCGCTGAAAAACGGAAGATGGGAAAGACAGAAGTTTATTGGGGTAGAGTTAAAGGGAAAAGTATTGGGTGTTATTGGCTTAGGACGGGTGGGTGCGGGAGTAGCCCGCAGGGTTCAAGCGTTTGATATGCGGGTGATGGCTTACGATCCGTTTATCAGTGAGGAAAAAGCAATGGAAATGGGGATAGACCTGGTAGATTTTGAAATGGTTCTGCAAAAGGCGGATTATATTACATTGCATCTTCCTACTACGGTTGATACCCGGAATTTATTGAACAAAGAAGCATTTTCTATGATGAAAAAAGGAGTAAGGATGATCAATTGCGCCAGGAGCGGGATTATTGACGAAGAAGCACTGATCTGGGCATTGCAAGAGGGAATTGTATGCGAGGCTGCTCTGGACGGTTTTGGAGACGAGCCCGTTGATCTTAAAAATCCTTTACTAACCCTGGATCATGTAATCTGTACTCCGCGTATTGCTTCCAGAACCAGGGAGGCAGAGAATGAAGTTGCCATGGGAGTAGCAAAAGGTGTATTGTCCGCTTTACGTTCGGAACCGGTAGCTACTTCGTTGAATATTCCGCCGGTATCTAAGGATGTAATGGATACGATAAAGCCTTATTTAAACCTCATGGAAAAAATGGGCGTATTAGCCGTACATCTTACGGAAGGAAGAATAAAGCATGTCGAGGTTAGGTATAATGGCGAGATCAGTATGGTAGACACTAAAATGCTGACATTGGCCGCCATTAAGGGAGTGTTGAATCCGATCCTGCAGGAGGCTGTAAACTTTGTCAATGCGCCCGAAGTCGCAAAGGCCAGAGGTATTCTTGTTAAAGAAGTGAAAAGTAAGGAAGCTAAGAATTTTCTGGACCTGATTACTATAACAGTAATTTCTGACAAAAGTGAGCATCGGGTTGCGGGAACCCTATTCGGCAAAACCGAAGGAAGAATTGTTGAAATTGATAATTTCAGAGTTGATATCGATCCGGTGGATTGGCTTTTGCTGATTCCCCATGAAGATTATCCTGGAATGGTTGGTAAAGTCGGTACGATTTTGGGTGAAAACCAAATTAACATAACAAGTATGCAAGTTGGCAAGACAGAAGCAATGGGTACCAGCATTATGATCGTAGGGGTCCAAACAGAAATCGGCTCTTTTGTAACGGGTAAACTGAAAGAACAGATTGGAATCCAAAGTGTTAAGAAAGTTCATTTTGATATGGAATAGGAGAGGTTCGGGTGGCACTGAAATTCGGAACGGCAGGAGTACCATTATCAACGAAGGAAGGATCTACCGAAGCTGGGATTCGCAGGGTCAAGGAACTGGGACTTGATGCTATGGAAGTCGAGTTTGTTCATGGAGTTAGAATGAAAGAAGAAAAAGCATTCCAAGTCGGTAAAACAGCTCAGGATCTAAACGTTGCCCTTTCCTGTCACGCACCTTACTATATTAATTTAAATTCCAGGGAAGAAGAAAAAGTCACTGCCAGCAAACACCGCATTGTTCAAACTGCAAATATTGCACAATGCCTGGGAGCTGCCAGCGTGGTTTTTCACCCGGCGTTTTATGCTGAGGACAGTTGCGATAAAGTTTTAAAGAAAGTTATCAAGGAACTTTCCGAGGTGAGACAAGAACTTAACCAAAACGGAAATACAATTATCTTAAGGCCGGAAACAACCGGTAAACCTACGCAATTGGGGGATTTAACGGAAACCATCCAAATTGCTAAAGAGATTCCGGGGGTTTTACCGTGCATCGATTTTGGTCACCTTCATGCAAGGTCAAACGGGCTATTTAATACGTATGACGAATTTTGCTCAATATTGGACAAAACGGCTGAAGAGCTTGGTGAAGCCTGGGTGAGAAATGTCCACTTTCACGTTTCGGGAATCGCGTATGGTCCTAAAGGAGAAAAAAAGCATCTTGTTTTACAGGAATCCGATCTGATGGTTGAGCAGTTGTTAAAAGCTTTAATCAGTTTTGGACTAACCGGGACGGTTATCTGCGAAAGCCCTAATCTGGAAGGGGATACCATGATCCTTCAGAAACAATACAATGAGTTAATAACGCAGACAAAGAAGGATTTCGCTTTCACCAAAGAGTTCTCTCATTAGGGAGCTTTTTGTTAGAATATTACAATTTTGGAGAAGGATTAATCCCTTCCGTACAGAAAAGTAAGGGAGGGGGTGGGAGGATGGACCGACAAACAGAAAAAATTTACAGGGCAGCCATTCTGTCTATTCCCGGGATCGGCAGCCAAAGACTGCGGCAGTTGATCTCTATTTGCGGAAGCGCGTGCCAGGCATGGAAGGCAGAACCCGACAGCTTTGCCTGCTCAAACCGGCTTTCTTGGATCAAGAATTTCTTCAAAATGAGAAAAAGAATTGATCCTTTTACCATACAATTACATCTCCAAAAAGAAGAAATTTCTCTTGTTATGTTGGGAGAGGAAAATTATCCGTCTTTATTAGCCGAATGTTCAGATGCACCCCCGCTATTGTTTTATAAAGGGGTGCTGCAGGCGGACAAAGAGGGCCTGGCAATCGTTGGCTCAAGACGGGCCACACCTTACGGAAAGGCAGCAGCATCCTATCTTGCACGTTCCATAGCGGAAACAGATTATGTTGTTGTCAGCGGACTGGCAAGAGGAATTGATGCCTCAAGTCACAAAGGCGCGCTTGAGGCCGATGGAGTGACATGGGCTTTTCTGGCCGGGGGGGTGGATTGTATCTATCCTTCTGAACATGTTGGTCTCGCTCGTCTTATTATGAAAAAAGGTGCACTCATCAGCGAATATCCTCCGGGAGTACCCCCTGAAGCAGGGCTGTTCCCTGCACGCAACCGGCTGATCAGCGGTTGTTCCAGGGGAGTAATCGTAGTGGAAGCAGCAGAACAAAGCGGTTCCCTGATCACAGTCGACTTTGCTTTGGAGCAAGGCAGAGAAGTTTTTGCAGTGCCTGGTCCGATTTTTAGCAAGCAGAGTAAGGGAACGCATCACTTATTAAAAATGGGAGCAAAACTGGTAAGCGAAAAGGAAGATATTTTTTCGGAATTATTGTTCCCGCCGTTCCCGCCGGCAAAGGGAAAAGGGATAACGAACAGGAAATGTAGCAATACCGTTAAAATGCCAGACGACAAAAATAAAATTCTTGAAATTTTATCAGATGTTCCACTTCACATTGACAGATTAACTGCGCTAAGTTCGCTTCCCCCCCAGGAAATTGCTTTAGGATTATTGGAATTGGAGCTATCGGGGGAGATTGTGCAGCTTCCAGGAAAAAACTATGTTTTACAGCGAAAAGGATAGAGGAAAGTTTAAGAAGGCCAAAATATATTTATAATATAATAAATTCATTTGTTAAGTATACTAATTAATAAGTCATTTTAATAAATTATTAGATATTGAGTTGTAAACACAAATAGAAAAGGATTTTTTTTATAATTGTAGTTTTTTAGAAAGTCTGATACAGTTATTTTATTATTCCTTTAAACAGTAAAGATTTTGTGTTTTAGATATATAGAATTTTTTCAAATAAGGTTAGTAATGTTTTGAGGTGAATTATGGCTAAAACCCTGGTAATTGTAGAATCTCCGGCTAAGGCCAAATCGATCAGCAAATTTTTGTCAAAAAACTATTTAGTGAAAGCTTCAATGGGACATTTACGCGATTTGCCTAAAAGTCAGATTGGGGTAGATATTGAGAACAACTTTGAACCCAAATATATTGCTATCAGAGGACGCGGTGATCTGGTTAAAGAACTTAAGAATGCCGCCAAAGCTGCTGATAAAGTGCTTTTGGCTTCTGACCCGGACCGGGAAGGGGAGGCCATCGCGTGGCATCTCATTCATCTGCTGGGACTTAATCCCGAAGAGCAAAGCAGAATTGAGTTTCATGAAATTACAAAACCGACCATTCAAAATGCCGTAAAGACTCCCAGAAAAATTGATATGAATCGTGTTGATGCCCAGCAGGCGCGCAGGGTATTAGACCGCTTAGTGGGGTATAAACTCAGTCCTCTTCTTTGGCGGAAGGTAAAAAAAGGCTTAAGTGCGGGACGTGTTCAATCTGTGGCTGTCCGCCTGATTTGTGACAGGGAAGAAGAAATTCGTTTCTTTCAGCCGGAAGAGTATTGGACTTTAGATGCCCAGTTTCTCTGTGAAGGCGGGAGCTTTACCGCCAAACTGCTTCATCATAAAGGGAAGAAGGTGAACATCTCTTCCCGTGAGCAGATGGACGTTATCCTTAAAGAATTGAAATCGGCAACCTATCAGGTCAGTGATATCAGAAATAAGGAAAAGAAAAAACAGCCTGCCCCGCCATTTACGACCAGCAGTCTTCAGCAAGAAGCTTACCGCAAACTGAATTTTACCCCAAAAAGAACCATGATGCTTGCCCAACAGCTTTACGAGGGACTTGATCTTGGTAAAGCGGGTACCCTTGGTTTAATTACGTATATGAGAACGGACTCTGTCCGCATCGCAGATACGGCTCAAATGGAAACAAAAGATTTTATTTTGAATCAATATGGTGAAAAATATTACCCTGAGGAGCCTAGAAAGTTTGCAAGTAAAGGCAGAACCCAGGAAGCGCATGAAGCCGTCAGACCGACCTCGGTTTTAAGGACGCCTGATTCTGTTAAAGAATTCTTAGGCAGGGACCAGCTTCGTTTATATCGCTTAATATGGGAGAGATTTATTGCCAGCCAAATGAGTGCGGCAGTTTTCGATACTGTGACGGTTGATGTCGAAACACGGGATTACCTATTCAGAGCGAACGCCTCAAGGGTCATTTTTCCCGGTTACCTGACAGTGTATGAAGAAAGTTATGACGATCTTGAAAAACAAGAGAATGAGGAGGGATGCCTAAATGGAAATCTCCGGCCTCAGCAAAAACTTAAATTGGATCACTTGCGGGAAAAACAGCATTTTACCGAACCTCCTCCGCGCTATACCGAAGCATCCTTGGTAAGAAAGATGGAAGAAGAAGGAATCGGCAGACCCAGTACGTACGCCCCAACGATCGATACCATTCAAACAAGAGGATATGTTGTAAAAGAAGAAAAGAAATTAGTTCCTACTGAATTGGGAGAAATCGTGGTAGCTCTCTTAAAAGAACATTTTCCGGATATTGTTGACTTGGAATTTACCGCAAATATGGAAGAAAAGCTGGATGATGTGGAGGAAGGTCAAGCATCCTGGAGGACGATTATCCGCAATTTTTATGAACCCTTTGAGCAAACGCTGAATATCGCCGAACAAAAAATCGGAAAGATCAAAGTAGAAGACGAAGTTTCGGAAGAAGTGTGTGAACTTTGCGGAAGAAACATGGTCATCAAGATGGGCCGGTTTGGTAAATTTTTGGCATGTCCCGGTTTTCCGGATTGCCGGAATGCCCGTCCCTTATTGGAAGAAGTCGGTGTCAATTGTCCAAAATGCGGAGAAAAGCTTGTTGTCAGACGATCCAAAAAAGGGCGTAAGTTTTATGGCTGCAGCAAATATCCGGAGTGCGATTTTATAGCCTGGGATAAACCTGCACCAAATCCGTGTCCTAAATGCGGCAATTTAATGACGGAAAAGCTCTTTAAGGGCCAGAAAAAAAACGTCTGTACCAATAAAAATTGTCATTTTACTCAGGAAGTAAAAGAAGAAGCCGGACAAAAAGGCTAATCATTGATATAGGTGGTTTCTATGGAAAAAGTGACGGTTATCGGAGCGGGCTTGGCAGGATGTGAAGCAACATGGCAGCTTGCACAGCGCGGAATTCAGGTTGAACTTTTTGAAATGAGGCCGAAGAAATTAACTCCTGCCCATCAAACCGGGCTATTTGCCGAATTGGTCTGTAGTAATTCCTTGAGGGCTGCAGGCCTGGAAAACGCGGTGGGGCTGTTAAAAGAAGAAATGCGGCAGCTAAACTCACTTATCATGGAAGCGGCTGATGCAGCTGCTGTCCCTGCGGGAGGGGCATTGGCTGTTGACAGGAAATTTTTTTCCGAAGTGATTACCGAGAAAATATCGGCTCATCCCAATGTAAATATCATTCTTGAAGAAGTTACTGAGATACCAGAAGGCAAAGGAATTGTCGTTGCTTCGGGGCCGCTCACTTCCGATCAGTTAGCAGAGGATATCCTCAAAATGACCGGAGAAGAAGCCCTTTCTTTTTTTGATGCCGCAGCTCCCATTGTTGATTTGGAGACTGTGGATCTTTCCAAAACTTTTTGGGCTTCGCGCTACAGCAAAGGAGAAGCTGATTATCTCAACTGTCCTATGACCAGGGAAGAATATGAGATTTTCTACGAGGCCCTTATTCAAGCTGAAACAGCAGATGTCAAAGGATTTGAAAAAAATCTTGTTTTTGAGGGATGTATGCCTATTGAAGTGATGGCAGCCCGCGGATTGATGACCATGGCTTTCGGACCCTTAAAACCGGTTGGTATTACCGACCCGCGAACCGGAAAGACACCTTTTGCTGTAGTCCAATTGCGTAAAGAGAATATTCAAGGCACACTCCTCAATCTTGTCGGTTTTCAAACCCACTTGAAGCGGGGTGAACAAAAAAGGGTATTCAGATTGATTCCTGGGTTGGAGCATGCAGAATTTGCACGCTACGGAGTCATGCACCGGAATTCATTTTTAAATGCACCCAGAGTTCTTCGGGCTGATTTTCGCTTGCGGGAAAAGCCGAATATCTTCTTTGCCGGTCAGGTTACCGGCGTGGAGGGTTATCTGGAATCGGCTGCAAGCGGTCTTATGGCAGGTATCAATGTTTTTCGTCATTTGCAGGGACAGGATACGCTTGTTTTTCCGCCGGAGACGGCCTTAGGCGGGCTTGCCCGGCATCTGGAAGGCTCTCCTAGTGTAAATTTTCAGCCTATGAATATTAATTTTGGTTTAATTTTACCTCTTGGGCAAAAAATAAAAAGTAAAAAAGAGAAAAATCAGAAGATTTCCCTGCGGGCGTTGACGGTATTAAATGATTTTATAGAAAACAATTTCATTGGGAAAACAGATTGAAAATGCAAATAGCGCAGCGTTAACTGGACCTGGCGGTTAAGAAAGTGTTCTTTGGAGGTGAAAGTATGCTGGTTGACAAAGCATTAGATGCTTTTACTGCTTACTTGAGGAATAAGAATTCGTCAGAGTTAACAATCGCGGCCTATCAGACGGATCTCATTCAGTTCTTGGAATTCTCGGCTCACGAGCTGGGGGTCGAAAGCCAGGAATTAGAGGTAGAAAAAATAGATAAGTATATTATCAGAAGTTATATAGGAATCATGACGGAGAGAAGCCTCAGCAGAAAAAGCATTGCCCGTAAAGCAGCGGCCATACGGTCTTTTTTTAAATTTTTATGCAGAGAGGGGGTTATGGCGCAAAGTCCCGTACAAAAAATATCAACTCCCAAAATAACCAAGAATCTCCCCAGGTTTCTTTTCTATGAACATATGGAAAAATTATTGGAAGTTTCCGACTCCATTTCTAAAAATGGAAGACGCGATCAGGTGATTATCGAGATGCTAT
This sequence comes from Candidatus Dichloromethanomonas elyunquensis, assembly GCA_001515265.1. Taxonomy (GTDB): domain Bacteria; phylum Bacillota; class Desulfitobacteriia; order Desulfitobacteriales; family Syntrophobotulaceae; genus Dichloromethanomonas; species Dichloromethanomonas elyunquensis. The sequence goes on along the minus strand of LNDB01000013.1, from coordinate 20,984 downwards.
ATGGGTCCGGGTTAAGGGTAAGTGAGCTTGTCGGTTTAAACGTAACAGATATCGATTTAGCAAGCAGTCTTATCCGAGTCAGTGGAAAAGGGAAAAAGGAGAGGATCGTACCTCTTACTGATCCTGCTAAGGAAGCCATCATTCGATATTTGGAGAAACGAAACGATAAAGAACAGGCGTTGCTCTTAAATTATAAGGATACCCGCCTTACCTCCCGTTCCGTCAGAAGGATATTGGATAAACTGGAAAGGAAGGCCAACTTAAACCAGCATATTCATCCCCATATGCTCAGGCATACCTTTGCAACACATTTGCTGGATGGAGGAGCTGATTTGAGGAGTGTGCAGGAGCTTTTGGGCCATAAGAAATTATCCTCCACCCAAATATACACGCATCTCACAAGGGAAAAATTACGGAATGTCTATATGTCTGCCCATCCCAGAGCCAAATCTTAAATACCGTGTTAAATTTTCACAAATACAGTGCAATTGTGAAAATTTGCTTGACTGAGGTTTCAATACTTAGTAAACTGCGAATAAGGAGGAAGCGTTTATGTTTCATGCAACAACGATTATTGCCATAAAAAAGGGAAAACAAGTCGCTATTGCCGGTGATGGGCAGGTTACTTTGGGGCAGTCTACCGTGATGAAACACGGAGCAAAAAAAATACGCAGGCTATTCCAGGGGAAGGTTCTGGCAGGATTTGCCGGATCAGTAGCCGATGCCTTTACACTGTTCGAGAAATTTGAAGGAAAGCTTGAAGAATTTCACGGTAATCTTCAAAGAGCCGCAGTGGAGCTAGCCAAAGCCTGGAGAACGGATAGAATGCTTCGAAATCTTGAGGCCTTATTAGTTGTTGCGGATAAAGAAACAATTCTTCTCATATCGGGTTCCGGTGAGGTTATTGAGCCGGACGACGGAATTGCTGCTATCGGTTCCGGGGGAAATTATGCTTTGGCTGCAGCCAGGGCCCTAGCAGGACACACGAATTTAAGTGCCGGAGAACTTGTCAGGGAAGCAATGAAAATTGCTGCTTCGATTTGTGTCTATACCAACGACAATATTTCAGTTGAGGAGCTTGAGGAGGTTGACTAAATGGAACAGCTGACGCCAAAAGAAATTGTTGCTGAACTGGATAAATACATTGTCGGCCAGAAGGAAGCCAAAAGAGCAGTCGCTATCGCCCTCCGCAATCGTTACCGCCGTTCTCTTTTACCTGCCGCTCTTCAGGAAGATGTTTTGCCTAAAAATATTCTAATGATTGGACCTACCGGTGTCGGTAAGACGGAGATTGCGCGGCGGTTAGCAAAATTAGTAAAGGCACCTTTTACTAAAGTTGAAGCAACAAAATTTACTGAAGTCGGTTATGTCGGCAGGGACGTCGAATCGATCGTCAGGGACTTAACAGAAATTGCGATACGCATGGTGAAAACAGAAAAAATGAAAGTGGTTGAAAGTCAGGCCGAAGTGAATGCAGAAAAAAGACTGTTAGCTATCCTTGTCCCGGGGAAGAAAAAAGAATCCAATACTCTAAACCCTTTTCAGTATTTATTCGGGCAAGAAGGAGAACAAGAAAAAGAAAGTCCTGTACCGCAGGAAGTGGAAAAAGACCGGGAGTTTTTACTTAGGAAACTCCGGAATGGCGAGCTCGAGGAGCATGGTGTGGAGATTGAGGTTGAGGAGAATCCCCCTTATTCAGATATGCTTGGTGCTTCCGGTATTGAGCTGGGGGTCAATCTTCAGGATATGATGGCAGGAATGTTTCCCAAAAAGCGCAAGAAACGCAAAGCTACGGTGAGAGAAGCACGCAGAATCCTGGTTCAGGAAGAGGCGCAAAACTTGATTGATCACGATGAAGCTGTTCAAGAAGCAATACGCAGAACGGAACAGGAAGGGATTGTCTTTATTGATGAAATCGATAAGATTGCCGGAAAAGAGTCAGGCGGAGGACCCGATGTATCACGGGGTGGGGTTCAAAGAGACATATTGCCTCTTGTAGAAGGCTCAACGGTGATGACCAAATACGGTCCTGTCCGTACAGATCATATCTTATTCATTGCTGCCGGCGCTTTCCATGTTGCCAAACCCTCCGACTTAATCCCAGAACTTCAGGGAAGATTTCCTATACGGGTAGAACTGGAGTCGTTAAGTGTTGCGGATTTTAAAAGGATTTTGACAGAACCGCAGGCTTCGCTTATCAAACAGTATGGTGCATTGCTCTCTACTGAAGGGATAGATGTTACTTTTTCTGAAAATGCGATTGAAGAAATAGCGCAAATTGCCTACAGTGTCAATTCTTTTACGGAAAATATCGGGGCTCGCAGACTTCATACCATTGTGGAGAAAGTCTTGGAAGAGTTGTCTTTTGAAGCTTCAGAGCTTCCTGAAGACTATTCAATCGTCATCAACAAAGAATATATTCAGAAAAGAGTCGGAAATGTCGCAAAAAATCAAGACCTCTCGAAGTATATCCTTTAAATTTTCAAAAAATTCTTATATAATTGAAAAAACAGACAATTTTATAAGGCAATAAAATGGTTATTGCCTTTATAAGGAGGTTATATGGTGGAAAATTTACTTGATAAAACTCGGGCGATTAGTAAATTGATTCAACGGGCGGCAGGCAAACCTGTGGACTTCGAGGAGATGGCTGAAGTTTTAAGCGATAAAATTGAATGTAATTGTTATATTGTGGGCCGCAGGGGGAAAATTCTTGGATATAGTTTTATTGCAGATTTTTACTGTGGTGAGATGGAAGAGATCGTTGTCCATACAGAACGTTTTCCGGAGAGCTATAATGAAGGATTGCTTAAAATAACGGATACAAAGGCTAATTCAACGCAAGTTAAAAATGCATGTGTGTTTAATAAACATGAAAAGTGTGTTTTTAATAATAAAATTACGACCATTGTTCCGATCCTTGGCGGCGGCGAAAGAGTCGGTACGTTGGTACTGGCCAAGTTTGATGAGCAATTCACGGCTGCAGATTTGATTTTAGCAGAATATGGCGCAACTGTAGTTGGGATGGAGATATTAAGAGGCAAGGTTGAACAAGCTGAAGAAGAAGCCCGTAAAAAGGCTGCTGTGCAGATTGCTGTCGGTACACTTTCATACTCTGAACTTGAGGCCGTTGAACACATCTTTGCCGAACTCGAGGGAGGCGAGGGGTTGCTGGTTGCCAGTAAAATTGCTGACCGTGTAGGGATTACCCGTTCTGTTATCGTCAATGCCCTCCGCAAATTTGAATCCGCCGGTGTGATCGAATCCAAATCGTTGGGAATGAAGGGCACCTATATCCGGGTATTGAACGATTACCTCTTAGGCGAACTGAGTAAATACATGAAACATCACCACTAAAAGGTGGGACCGGAAGATGGATGGACATGAATATGTATACCGGATGAAACCTTTGATTATTCCTGGGTTAGGGTATCTTATACTATACCCTGTACTCCTTGGAATAATCGGTTATGTTTTCTTGCTGCCGCTAATTTATACCAGGATTTTCAGCGGGATTTATTTGGTTTCTGCGGCCTTTATCCTCGGAATCTGGTTAACCGCAAAAAGTAAAAGAATCATTGTAGACGATCATATGATTGTATTTCGTTCTTTGGCGGGGAAACAGGTTATCGAACCGAAGGATATACGAAGAGCTTCGTTTTTTTGGACGAAACGGAATGAAGAAATCGTGCAGCTGAAAGCCGGAAAAAAAACCTTTTATCTTTCCAATTTTTACTTTCCTTTTAATGAACTAATGACTGATATAGAAGATTTTATTCTCAATAATAATATCCGAAATAATCTTTCCAGTTACTATGGCATGAACGAATAGAGCGGCTTAAGATTTAGTTGCATTCAATTCAGGGGTATGATATCCTATTCGCAGTGTGATTTGACAGTACACACGCAGCGGGACCTGACGTATATTGTTCCTTGTTAAGACAAGGGGTACGGGGAATGAACCTGCGGAGGAAAAAACAAGCAAAGAGAGGAGGTGTAACACAATGGCTGTAATTTCCATGAAACAACTGTTAGAAGCCGGTGTTCACTTCGGGCATCAGACTCGTCGCTGGAACCCAAAAATGGCGCGCTACATTTTTACAGAGAGAAATGGCATCTATATTATTGACTTACAGAAAACTGTCAAGAAAGTAGATGAAGCTTATTACTTCGTAAGGGATTTGGCCGTCAACGGCGGTACAATGTTGTTCGTAGGTACAAAGAAGCAGGCTCAGGAATCTGTAAAAGAAGAAGCTGAACGCTGTGGAATGTATTACGTCAACGAACGCTGGCTGGGCGGTATGCTTACTAACTTTCAAACCATTCAAAAGAGAGTGAAGAGATTGCATGAGCTTGAAAGGATGGAAACAGAAGGCGTATTTGAGCTCCTTCCCAAGAAAGAAGTAGCGGCCCTTCGCCATGAGATGGGTAAATTAGAAAGATTCCTTGGCGGAATCAAGAATATGAAGAAATTACCCGATGCTTTATTTGTTGTAGACCCACGCAAAGAAAGAATCGCAGTTGCCGAAGCGAGAAGACTTAATATTCCAATTGTCGGCATCGTTGACACCAACTGTGATCCTGATGAAATTGATGTCGTCATTCCCGCTAACGATGATGCGATAAGAGCAGTTAAGCTGCTTACGGCAAAAATAGCCGATGCCATCATTGAAGGCCAACAAGGAAGTATTGATGATGTTGAGGAAAATGCGGAAGAGGCAGTTGAAGAATAGATTTAAACAGGGTGAGATTAGGGTATGTTCATATTGCTTGACTTACCCTGTTCTTTTGTTTATTTAGCTTTTTTAGACAAGGAGGTTTTCGTCAATGGCAGATATCTCTGCTGCTCTGGTGAAGGAACTAAGGGAAAGAACCGGGGCGGGAATGATGGATTGCAAAAAGGCTTTGGCTGAATGCAACGGTGATATGGATAAGGCCATCGATTTTTTAAGAGAAAAAGGGTTGGCTGCAGCTGCTAAGAAAGAAGGGCGTATTGCTGCTGAAGGTATGGTTGAATCCTATATCCATGGCGGCGGTCGTATTGGAGTGTTGGTTGAAGTCAACTGTGAAACCGACTTTGTGGCCCGGGGCGATGCATTCAGGCAATTTGCGAAAGATATTGCGATGCAAATCGCAGCTGCAAAGCCGCTATATGTCACTAAAGAGGATGTCCCCACCGATGTTTTGGAACATGAAAAACAAATCTTAAGAGCTCAAGCCCTAAATGAAGGGAAACCGGAAAAAATCGTTGATAAAATGGTTGAAGGACGCGTAGAAAAATTCTACAAAGAAGTTTGCCTCTTAGAACAGCCTTTTATCAAAGATCCCGACATTGTGATCAGAGATTTGCTTATGGAAAAGATTTCTAAAATCGGAGAAAAGATTGCTATTCGCAGGTTTGCCCGCTATGAACTGGGTGAAGGAATTGAAAAGCGTCAAGATAATTTTGCCGATGAAGTCATGAAAGAAATGAATCGTTCTTAAATGGGAACACTTCGGTGTTCTCTTTCCTTCAATATGGAAATAATCTTTGGCCGGAAATAATTGATATGGTAGATGTTTTAGAACCATGATGATAAGAGGTTCTTAATGATTGAAAAAGGATTTTGATCTTCAATGAAGAAATAAAGATAATACGGAGGTTCTTCCATGACTACTTCACGCTACCGCCGCGTTGTCCTTAAACTCAGTGGGGAGGCCCTTGCCGGCAAGCAGGGCTTTGGGATCGCACATAGCATGCTGACATCTGTTGCCAAGCAGGTCAGTGAAGTGCAGGAACTCGGAGTGGAAATGGCCCTCGTTGTCGGAGGAGGAAACATTTGGCGGGGAATTGCAGGAAGCTCGCAGGGAATGGACCGTACTACTGCAGATTACATGGGAATGCTGGCTACGGTAATGAATGCCCTCGCTTTGCAGGATGCCCTGGAACAATTTCATATTAGTACGAGAGTCCTGTCGGCAATTGAGATGAGGCAGGTAGCAGAGCCCTACATACGAAGAAGAGCTATCCGCCATATGGAAAAAGGGCGTATTGTAATTTTTGCCGCAGGTACGGGCAACCCTTATTTTTCAACAGATACGACAGCAGCTCTCCGGGCTGCTGAAATCGAAGCAGAGGTAATATTGATGGCAAAACGGGTTGATGGCGTATATGATTCAGACCCACTCAAGAATCCTAATGCCAGAAAATTTGACCGCCTGACTTATTTAGATGTTCTGAGCAAAGGGTTAGGGGTTATGGATTCGACTGCAACTTCCCTGTGCATGGATAACGATATTCCGCTTATTGTTTTTGACCTGAATCAAAATGGCAATATTATTAAAGCGCTAAAGGGAGAGGCTATTGGAACCTATGTAGGGAGGGACTAAAGTGATTAATGATGTCTTAAACGAATCTGAAGACAAAATGAAAAAAACCGTGGAAGTACTGCGTAAAGACTTGGCTGCAGTAAGGGCCGGCAGGGCCAATCCGGCTATGCTGGAAAAGATCTCCGTAGATTATTACGGAACGCCAACTCCGGTAAATCAGTTAGCTAATTTATCTGTTCCGGAACCCCGGATACTGATCATTCAACCTTGGGATAAATCTTCTATTAAAGACATCGAAAAAGCCATATTGAAATCAGATCTGGGCCTTACCCCATCGAATGACGGTGCTGTGATCAGGTTGAATATTCCTCAGCTAACTGCAGAACGGCGCGCTGAGATTGTCAAGACGGTTAAGAAGAAGACAGAAGAGGCCAGGGTTGCAGTTAGGAACATCCGGCGCGAGTTGATTGATGATATCAAACAATTGGAAAAGGAAAAGGTCGCTTCAGAAGACGACTCTAAAAAAGGTCAGGAGAAAGCCCAGAAACTTACGGATAAATACATTAAAGACATTGATGAAGTTTCAGAGAAAAAAGAGAAAGAAATCATGGAAGTGTAATCAGTTGACTTGGTTAGGGAAAAAGTGGGAAGATGTTTATAAAGAACTAACAATCCGCAACATCGATTTTTTGTGTGATACGACCTATCCTGCCGGCAAAGCTGCTCCTTGCGGTGATTTGCGCATTGCAAGGGTTAGCAGGGTTGGAGGAAAATTGAAATTTATTCTATTACATGATAGATTTAATAGGTAATCAAAAATATTGACCCCCTTCTAGGCAGGGGGTCTTTCCGCAGTGAGGGGAAAAGGGCTGTTAAGGTGGGTTGATTGTGAGAATCTGGAGGAACAAAAAGAGGCTTTCTTCAGAAATTGATATGAATAGAATTCCCGTTCATATCGCTATTATTATGGATGGAAATGGGAGATGGGCAGGTCTGCGCGGCATGCCAAGGGCTGTCGGGCATAGAGCCGGGGTTGAGGCCCTGAGAGAAGCTGTCAAAACTTGTGATGCTTTAGGGGTTAAATACCTCACTGTATATGCTTTTTCAACAGAAAACTGGAAGAGACCCCAGTCCGAGATCGGGATACTTATGTCATTACTAAAGGAATATGTCCGCAAAGAACTAGATGAATTACATGCTAATGATGTTCAAGTCAGGGTTCTGGGAAATGTTGAACAATTGCCGCAGGATGTACGGGAGGCCGTGCTTTTGGCCTGTGAAAGAACCAAGGAAAATTCGGGTCTTATCTTTAATCTGGCTGTAAATTACGGAGGAAGAGCTGAAATCATTCAAGCCGTGAAGTCTATTGTAAAAGATGTTCAAACCGGTAAAATTGATGCAGATACAATTAACGAAGATACTTTTGAAAATTATCTTTACACAAATGGCTGTCCTGAACCGGAATTGCTGATTAGAACTTCCGGAGAAATGAGAATCAGTAATTTTTTGTTATGGCAGGCGGCATATTCTGAGTTAGTCGTTGTTAATGAATGCTGGCCTGATTTTAATGAAAAATCCTTGATTGAAATTGTCCGAATTTTCCAGAATAGGGATCGCAGATTTGGCGGAATTAAAAAGGAAGAGGAATAATTATGACAAAAAGAATCCTCAGTGCCTTGATTGGAGCTCCTCTCTTGCTGTTCTTAACATGGCTTGGCGGCATGTACCTGGCTTTGACGGTCACGGTTTTAGCTCTACTGGGGCTCAGAGAATTTCTGGAAATAGGACGTAAAGCAAATTTGATCTCGCGCTCCAAGCTTATCGTTATTTTTTGTATTCTATGGCTGGGAATGTTTTTATTGGGATATCACACGTGGCTTTTGCCTTTGGGTTTAATCTGGTTTGTTCTTATCTTCGGGGTCTTTGCCCTGAATTACCCGGATATACCGTTTGCACAGGCTTCTTATGGTTTTCTGGCCTTCGTCTATCCTGTCGCACTTTTTATGTATTTGTATTTCCTTAGAGAGCTGCCACAGGGACAAACATGGTGCTTTTATGTGTTTACCATCGTATGGGCAACAGATACCGGCGCGTTTTTTCTCGGAACTGTTTTCGGGAAAAGGAGACTTGTGCCAAGAGTCAGTCCTAAAAAGTCAGTAGAAGGTGCAATGGGAGGATTACTTACTGCTGTGATTCTTGGTTTTATTTTTTGGGCGGTTGCCAAACAAGGAAATTTAGCGGCTGTTTTGGTGTTATCTATTGTAACGAGTGTGGTTTCTCAAATTGGCGATCTCTTTGAATCTGCGTTAAAAAGATCTGCCGATATAAAAGATTCCGGCAGCGTCATACCGGGACACGGGGGGGTCCTGGACCGGTTTGACGGATTCTTATTTGTCCTTCCTGTTGTTTATTTCGCACTAGTTCTGGGTCTGGTGGGATGAGTTAAAACTTTTGGAGTAAAGTGATTAACAGCCATTGAGTTTGTGAATAGATAAGGAGACTTTGGGTGAAGACGATTTCAGTTTTGGGTTCAACCGGTTCCATCGGCAAACAAACCTTAGAGGTGGTTCAGGCTTCGCGAGGGAAGTTGAAAATTTACGCCTTAGCTGCTTATTCCAATGTGGATTTGATTGAAGAACAAATCCGTAATGTAAGACCGAAGATGGCTGTATTAATGGAGGAAGAAGCGGCTGTTGAATTAAAGAACCGGCTTAAAGATCAGACAGTAAAGATTCTTTCCGGTATGGAAGGGTTGATAGAAGCCTCTGCAGCGGAAGAAGTTCAGATGGTAGTTACAGCGGTTAGCGGCAGTATTGGACTGCAGCCTACTTTGGCCGCACTCCAAGCAGGGAAGGACATTGCTTTAGCGAATAAGGAGACGCTTGTTGCGGCCGGTGAACTTGTGATGAAGACAGCCGGAGATAGGGGCTGTTCCGTTATCCCGGTGGACAGCGAACACTCGGCTATCTTTCAATGTATCGGGGGCAACAGGGATAAAGTAAAAAAAATAATTTTAACTGCTTCGGGAGGGCCTTTTTTTGGATGGAATAAAGAAAAACTTTCTTGTGTAACACCGGCGATGGCTTTGAAACATCCAAAGTGGAGTATGGGCGCCAAAATCAGCATTGATTCGGCTACCATGATGAATAAAGCCTTAGAGATAATAGAAGCAAAATTTCTTTTTCAGACAGATTACAAAAAGATAGAAGTACTGGTTCATCCCCAAAGCATCATTCATTCAATGCTAGAACTAACGGACGGTTCTGTGATCGCCCAGTTGGGGATGCCGGATATGCGTTTGCCTATCCAATATGCGTTAAGTTATCCCGAAAGATGGGAATCCTGTTTTGAAACACTTTCGCTGGCAGGAAAGACGCTTACTTTTCATGAACCCGACCATGAAGTTTTCCCGTCTATTGGATTAGGGTATCACTGCGGAGGAAGGGGAGGTACTCTTCCTGCTGTCATGAACGCTGCCAACGAAATTTGCGTACATGCTTTTCTGGCTGGACGCATACAATACCTTGAGATGTTTGAATTGGTAGAGCGGACCTGCCAAGAACATAAAGTCCTGGACTCAGGAAGTTTAGACAGGATTTTAGCTGCAGACAATTGGGCCAGACAGTTCGCAGAAGAACTTATTTTACGAAAAGAACAAGATCCTTAACAAAAACTGAGGAATGAATGTTCTTTATTCTCATCATAGCTGGCAAAATAAAATTGCGAGGTGACAGGTTTGATAACTACCCTTTCCATTATTCTTGTTTTCGGTCTGATGGTTATGGTTCACGAACTCGGACATTTTCTTGTAGCGAAAAGGTCGGGGATTAAAATATTGGAATTTGCCTTTGGGATAGGTCCAAAAGTGTTTGGAATCAAGGGTAAAGAAACACTTTATTCAATTCGAATCTTTCCACTGGGGGGGTTTGTCCGCTTTCTGAGTGCGGAAGAAATAGAAGATGATGATGATGATGTCATTAGCCGTCAGGAATTACTGAGCAGGAGTTTCGAGAGCAAATCCATCTGGAAGAAAATGTCTGTGATAGTTGCTGGGCCTTTAATGAATTTCATTCTGGGAGCGGTCCTTTTCATTATGGTCTTTGCCTGGTTTGGCGTTCCGGTAGCCAGCAGCGATAATATTATAGGAAGTACAATGGAAAACAAGCCGGCTTCCCTTGCAGGTTTGGCGGCGGGAGACAGGATTTTAGCCGTAAACGGTATAACCACACCCGACTGGACTGCAGTAACCGAGCAAATTCATTCCCGTCCGGGAGAAAAAGTATCCTTTAAAATAGAAAAAGCCCAAACTAAACAAGTTGTGACAATGGATATTACCCCGGAGTACGATCCGCAGTCCGGAAGAGGTTTAATAGGAATTACACCGAATGTGGTCAATCAGAAGGTTTCTGTCTTGAAATCTGCTCAATATGGACTCCAGCAAACGGTCCAGTTTACCCAAATGATTGTTACCTACATTGTTCAGATGATTACCGGCAAAATACCTGTGGAATTATCCGGACCTGTAGCGGTTGCCCAAGTCATTGGAGAAGGGGCCAGACAAGGTCTTTCCAATCTTCTGAGTCTGACGGGCATACTCAGTATTCAATTTGGTATCTTGAATCTCCTCCCGATCCCGGCATTGGACGGAGGGCAGCTCGCCGTACTCTCTTACGAAGGCATTCGGAGGAAACCGATCAATGCCGAGAAAAAAGGATGGATCCAGCTCACAGGTTTTGTTTTACTGATGGCGTTGATGATTGCGGTGACCTATAAGGATATTGTCAATCTTTTGACCAAGTAGTCTGGGGGTTATATGTTGCAGCGAAGGATGACCAGAGAAGTTCATTATGGGCCGGTCATTGTCGGAGGTTCTCATCCTATCGTGATTCAGTCCATGACCAATACGGACACGAGAGATGTTCAGGCAACTCTTGGGCAGATTAATCGTTTAGCAAAAGCAGGCTGTGAAATCGTCAGAGTGGCAGTGTTAAATCAAGATGCAGTCCAAGCTTTACAGGAAGTATGCAAACAAAGTCCTTTGCCGGTAATAGCCGATATCCATTTTGACTATAGATTGGCCCTTAAGGCGATTGAAAACGGTGTGCAGGGATTAAGGGTCAACCCGGGCAATATTGGGGAGAGGTGGAAGGTTCAAGAGATTGTTAAAGCCGTAAAGGAAAGAGGGGTCCCTATCCGGATCGGAGTGAATGCAGGTTCGCTGGAAAAGGATCTTTTAGAGAAATACCAGGGTCCTTCTGCAGAAGGAATGGTTGAAAGCGCGCTGCGCCATGTCCGGATACTTGAAGAAGAAGGGTATGAAAAGATCAAACTATCACTGAAAGCTTCGAGGGTTCCTTTAATGATCGATGCTTACAGGAAAATTGCTGATCTGGTGGACTACCCGCTTCACCTTGGGGTTACAGAAGCGGGGACGGTTAAATCCGGTGTTGTAAAATCCGCTATCGGGATCGGCACCCTTCTGGCAGAGGGAATCGGGGATACCATCCGTATTTCCCTGACCGGTGACCCGGCAGAAGAAATACCGGCAGCACTTCACATTTTACGTGTTTTGGGACTTAAGAAGGGCGGCTTTGAGTTAATCAGCTGTCCTACATGCGGACGAACCCAGGTGAATTTGGTCCGGATGGCCGAAGAAGTGGAAAAGAGGTTGGAAAAACTGGTCTGTCCCGATGAGGGGTTGTCGATTGCCGTGATGGGTTGTGTCGTCAACGGACCGGGAGAAGCAAAGGAAGCGGATTTTGGCATCGCAGGCGGCAAAGAAAGCGGATTGCTTTTTCGGAAGGGAGAAATCATTGCCAGATTACCCGAGGAAGAATTATTGCCTGCTTTGATGAAGCAGATTGAAAATTATATTGCCAAGACTTGCAAAAAATCATAGTGCTATTATATGATATTTTTAATTAGATAACACTCGGACAAGCTCAAAGAAAGGATGAAAGTAACTCATGAGAGTAAGCCAGCTACTGAATCCGACCTTACGGGAAGTTCCTGCGGAGGCTGAAGTTGTCAGCCACCAGCTTATGATGAGGGCAGGATTTATCCGTAAAGCAGCGGCAGGAATATATACATATCTCCCTCTGGGCTGGAGGGTTATACGAAAAATCGAACAGATCGTTCGGGAAGAAATGGATGCCAAAGGCGGCCAGGAGGTAATGCTTCCAATTGTCCAGCCAGCAGAATTATGGAAGGAAACCGGACGCTGGGATGTCTACGGTCCTGAGATGTTCCGGCTTAAAGACAGACATGACCGGGAATTCTGTTTGGGTCCGACCCATGAAGAGATAATCACCGATCTGGTACGAGGTGAAGTGCGTTCCTATAAACAGCTTCCTTTGCTGCTGTATCAGATTCAAAATAAATACAGAGATGAAAGACGCCCCCGTTTTGGCTTGATGCGAGGCAGAGAGTTTATCATGAAAGATCTCTACTCTTTTGACCGTGATCCCGAAAGTTCCAAAGAAAGTTACCGAAAAATGTATGACGCTTATGAAAGGATCTATTCCCGCTGCGGACTTACTTACCGTGCCGTAGAAGCGGATGCCGGAGCCATTGGGGGAACCGGCGGCTCCCATGAATTTATGGTTCTGGCTGAATCGGGAGAGGCTGCAGTTATTTTTTGTTCAGACTGCAGTTATGCGGCCAATGTGGAAAAGGCTGAATGTTCGCCCCGGACGGTATCTGGAGATCACTTGCAGGGGAAAACCGGTGAAATCCATACACCGGCAATAAAAACGATTGACCAAGTTTCAGATTTCCTTGGTATCCCTAAAACATCTCTGATTAAGACACTGGCCTATCAAGGTGATGATAAGTTCTTTCTGGTCTTGGTCAGGGGAGACCGGGAGATTAACGAGATCAAAGTGAATAATGTTCTGGGGCCATTCGTTGATTTGCGCCTGGCAGAACCGGAAGAAATCCGGTCTTATTTGGACTGTGAACCGGGTTTCGTGGGTCCGGTAGGTGTTTCCGGAGAAGTCTTCATCGCTGCGGATCTGGAAGTGGCAGAAATGAAAAGTGCCGTCTGCGGTGCCAATAAAAAGGATTACCACTTATTAAACGTGATCTGCGGCAAGGATTTTGCGCCTGCACAGATCGCTGACCTGAGAATGGTTACCCCCGGAGAACCTTGTCCCAAGTGCGGGGGGAACTTGAAAGACGCCAGGGGAATTGAGGTCGGGCAGGTCTTTAATTTGGGAACAAAATACAGTGAAAAGTTAGATGCTGCCTATCTGGACGACAAAGGCAAGGAACAATTAATTTATATGGGCTGCTACGGAGTCGGTGTCAGCAGGACAATGGCGGCAGCTATTGAGCAGAACAATGATGAGAACGGGATGATTTGGCCGATGCAGATTGCGCCATATCATTGTATTGTGGTACCGGTTACATTAAAAGATAACGAAGTGGTATCTACGGCAGAGAAAATCTATACAAAACTGCAAGAACTTGGAGTGGAAACCGTGATGGATGACAGGGATGAGCGTCCGGGAGTAAAATTTAAGGATGCTGACCTGGTTGGTTATCCGCTCAGGATTACCATTGGGCCAAAGGCCCTGGCAGAAGGTAAAGTGGAATTGGTTTATCGGAAGACAAAACATACGGAATTAATGAAGGTCGAAGCAGTTTGTGAAACCATTCAAAAGATTGTTCAGGATGCGTTGTCTTCAAATTGCTTTTAGGAATTAATTGTTTGAATTATTTGGGGGGAAAATTGTGTCCAATACCGCTTTAAGGATAGAAGAAGCCCCGTTTTTTGGACAGCTTCCCGAAGAGGTAAGTGAGAAAGTCAGACCGTATTTGCGTAACATTTTATTAAACAGGGTGGAGGTTCTCCCAGAGGAAAGGAGATGGATACTCCACCTTGCCTTGTTATGTCCTATTGAGGAAAATGTTTTGTGGTCACTGGGAGCGTCTCTGGAAAAGAAGCTGGATAATGGGATTAAAATTGAAATCCGAACGAAATCAGAAGCTGCGTTGACCCTGGAACAAATATGCAGCGAATATTGGCCGGATATCCACCATGAACTTATCGAAAGAATACCTTCTCTCAAAGGGTGGCTGAACACTTCCGGGAAATATGAAGTAGAAGAGGACAGGCTTACGATATTTGTACCCAACATGATGGCAATGGAATACTGTAAGCTTAAACAAAAAAACATTGAAGACTACTTTCTGGAAAAATACGGTATAAAGATCAAAACAGTCTGGGAAGTGGATGAAATTATTGAGGAAGAATCCTGTTTTGATCCCGAGAAGGAAGAACAAAAATATGTGGAAGAGATTTTGTCTTTAAATCCTGCGGAGAAAAAAGAATCAAAGCTTCAGCCTGCGGTTTTACTGGGCAGAGAATTTAAAGGAACGGTTTGTGCCATTAAGGACATAAACGATGAAGAAAAGCAGGTGATCCTAGAAGGAGAAGTCTGTGAAACAGAGATACGGCAGTTGAAAAGCGGCCGGCAGCTCCTCTCTTTCGGTCTTACGGATAAAACCAATTCTATCGGCTGTAAAGTGTTTTTTGATGAAGGACAAACCCCGCTGCAGATTAACAAGGGGGACTGGCTGAAAGTACGCGGAGCAGTCCAGTTTGACCGTTATACCACCGAACTCACTTTGATGCCGAGAGATATCCTGCCGGTTTCCCCGGTCAGCAGGATGGATCTTGCCCCGGAAAAAAGAGTTGAGCTTCATCTTCATACCAAGATGTCGGAGATGGACGGAGTCTCATCGGTCCAAAACCTGGTGAAGAGAGCCGGCGAATGGGGACATCCGGCAATTGCCATAACGGATCACGGTGTTGTCCAGGCCTTCCCGGATGCAGCCGAAGCGGGGAAAAAATATGGGATTAAAGTTATTTTTGGAATGGAAGGTTATTTGGTCAACGACAGGAAAGAAGGAAAAATCGAACCTTCTAAGGCGCGCTCTCACCATATTATTTTACTGGCGAAAAATCAGGACGGATTAAAAAATCTTTATAAGCTGGTTACCCATTCTCACCTGGAGAATTTTCACCGCAGGCCCAGAATTAAACGTTCTTTACTCGAAACCCACCGGGAAGGTTTGATCCTCGGTTCTGCCTGTGAAGCGGGTGAATTGATACATGCGATCTTGAAAGGGGCAAGCGAGGAAGAGGTGCAGAAAATTGCTTCTTTCTACGATTACCTGGAGATTCAACCCATCTCCAATAACCTATTTTTGGTCAGCCGTGGGGAAGTTTCCAATGAGGATCAATTAAGAGATATGAACCGTCAGATTGTCAGGGTGGGCCAGCAGTTGGGTATTCCTGTTGCGGCTGCCTGCGATGTGCATTTTCTGGATCAGGAAGATGAAGTTTACAGAAGAATACTGATGGCCGGAAAAGGTTATACGGATGCCGACCAGCAAGCCCCGTTATTTTTCAGGACAACGGAAGAAATGCTGTCTGAGTTCGCCTACCTGGGAGATGACAAATGTTTTGAGGTTGTGGTCACCAATCCGAAAATGATTGCCGGACAAATAGAAGAATTGAAGCCATTTCCTGATGACTTTTTTGAACCCAAAATCGAAGGCGCCCCGCAAAAAATTATGAACATGGCATGGGCCCGTGCGCATGAACTTTATGGTAAGACCCTTCCGGAAGAAGTGCGGAAGACTCTGCAAAAAGAATTAGATTCGATTATTGGAAACGGATTTTCCGTTTTGTATTACATCGCCCATCTTCTGGTCAAAAAATCAAATGAGGACGGATATCTTGTAGGGTCCAGGGGCTCGGTCGGTTCATCTCTCGTTGCAACCTTTACCGGAATCACTGAGGTGAACCCGCTCTCCCCCCATTACCGCTGTGTAAACGAAGCGTGCCTATATTCTGAGTTTATCATGGACGGGAGCGTAGGTTCCGGGGTGGATCTCCCGGATAAGATTTGCCCCCGCTGCGGCAGGGAGCTCTATAAAGACGGTCATGATATTCCATTTGAGACCTTCCTAGGGTTCAAGGGCGATAAAGTTCCCGACATTGATCTGAATTTCTCCGGAGAATATCAACCCAGAGCCCATAAATATACAGAAGAGATTTTCGGGAAAGAGAATGTATTTCGGGCGGGAACAATCTCTACGGTTGCTGAAAAAACAGCCTTTGGTTTTGTGAAGAATTATCTTGAAGAGAGAAAAATTAAATATAACCAAACGGAATTGAACAGGCTTGTCCAAGGATGTGCCGGTGTCAAAAGAACGACAGGGCAGCATCCTGGGGGTCTCATGGTAATTCCCAAGGAATGTGACGTTTTTGATTTTACTCCGCTGCAAAGGCCGGCGAACGATACGGATTCCGATATTACGACAACTCACTTTGACTACCATTCTATTTCCGGTCGTTTGGTCAAACTGGATATTCTGGGTCACGATGACCCGACCTCTATTAAAATGCTGGAGGATCTCACAGGAGTCGATGCCAAGAAAATCCGGCTGGATGACCGCAAAACGCTTTCCCTTTTTTCCGGATCGGAAGCATTGGGAGTTAGTGCCGAAGAGATTGGAACAAATACCGGCACACTGGGGATTCCGGAATTCGGTACCAAATTTGTTCGGCAAATGCTGGAGGAAACAAAGCCTACTACATTTTCTCATTTAGTTCGGATTTCCGGCCTTTCTCACGGAACCAATGTCTGGGTTGGAAATGCCCAGGATTTGGTTTTGAATGGGACAGCAGATATTTCCCGGATTATTGCCTGCAGGGACGATATCATGATTTATTTGATTCATAAAGGACTGGATTCCAGCCATGCCTTTAATATTATGGAACAGGTCCGTAAAGGGAAAGGATTAAAGCCTCAGGATATTCCTATTATGAAGGAACACAATGTTCCGGACTGGTATATTGAATCCTGCCAAAAGATCAGTTATATGTTTCCCAAAGCTCATGCTGCCGCGTATGTAACCATGGCCTTTCGTATTGCTTGGTTTAAGATCAATTACCCAGAAGCTTTCTATGCTACTTTTTTTACTGTAAGAGCTGATGAATTTGATGCGGAACTCATCACCTCCGGGTTGGAAAAATGCCGTAAGGCGATTAAGGAAATTGCGGCAAAAGGAAATGCCGCAACGGCAAAAGATAAAAACCTTCAAACTATTTTGGAGCTGGCAGTGGAGATGTACTGCCGAAAGATTGCATTACGCAAAGTTAATCTCTGGGAATCCGATGCAACCCGCTTTTTGGTCACACCTGAAGGGCTATTGCCTCCGTTCTCCTCTTTGCAAGGCCTAGGCCAGAGTGCGGCGGCAACACTGACCAAAATAAGAGACAAACGGCAAATCAAATGTGTCGAGGATCTCCAAACCCGCGGCAAACTGAGTAAGACCGTTGTAGAAGTCTTGGAGCGTCATGGCTGCTTTGAAGGATTGCCTGATAAAAATCAATTGAGTTTGTTTTAAATCAAGGCGAATATTGCAGACTATAAAAGTATATGATATATTAAAGTAGGAATTTTTTTGAAGCACGAGTTATGGTTTAGAGTGGGGATTACCCACTCTTTCATTTGGTCTATCGGAAAGTCCTTTGTTTTTCCGGTAGCATCTTGGCAAAAGCCAAGTTTTCTTTTAAGCAGATCTTATAACTGGCAAAAGAGGTAAGAATATGAGTAAATCTGTTCTTAGTAGGGTCAGGGAATTAGCTGAGCCTGAGATAAATGGGCTTGGACTGGAACTGGTGGATGTCGAATACGTCAAGGAGGGTGTTCACTGGTATTTGCGGATTTACATAGATAAGGAAGGCGGCGTGGATATTGACGACTGCGCCGTTGTCAGTCACAGAATGAGTGAGATTCTGGACCGGGAGAATCTAATTCCGCAGGCTTACATGCTGGAAGTGTCTTCTCCGGGAATTGAAAGGCCACTTCGTAAAAAAGAAGATTATGAAAAATATAAAGGAGAGCTTGTAAGCATCTATTCAAGCGAGCCGTATCAGGGGTTTATATGTTTTACCGGAAACCTCGTGGGACTTGTCGAAGATCATGTGATCCTAGAACATGAAAAACAAGAAATTGCTATTCCTTTTGAGCGGATAGAAAGAGCACATTTAACCTTTGAGTTTTAACAAATTTTTAGATATAAGGAGGAATTCGGTCAGATGAACATGGAGTTCATTGAAGCAATTCACGAATTGGAAAAAGAGAAAGGTATTTCCGCGGAGATACTGTTTGAAGCTATTGAAGCAGCCTTAATTTCGGCTTACAAAAAGAATTTTGCTTCTTTGCAGAATGTGAGAATTCACATAGACCGTTTTACCGGTGAAATAAAAGTATATGCCCGGAAGAATGTTTCCGAAGTCGTGGAAGATTCACGAGTCCAAATTTCCTTAGAAGAGGCTATAAAGATTAATCCCAACTACACTTCGGAAGATGTCGTTGAATTTGAAGTTACACCAAGAGAATTTGGACGAATTGCAGCACAGACTGCCAAGCAAGTGGTTGTTCAACGGATTCGCGAAGCCGAGCGCGGTCTGGTCTATGATGAATACATCAACCGGGAAGGAGATATTGTCACCGGTGTCGTTCAGCGTTATGAACAAAGAAACGTTATTGTGGATTTGGGAAAAGTTGAAGCGGTACTGCCTACAACAGAACAAATCCCCGGTGAAAGCTATCAACCGTTTGAAAGAATTAAAACCTATGTTGTAGAAGTCAAAAAGACAACGAAAGGTCCGCAGATTCTATTATCACGCACGCATCCGGGTCTTATCAAAAGACTTTTTGAACTGGAAGTACCGGAAATTCATGACGGAATCGTGGAGATCAAGGCCGTGGCCAGAGAGGCTGGAGCCAGATCTAAAATAGCTGTGTATTCCAGAGACCATAATGTAGATCCTGTCGGTGCATGCGTGGGTCACAAAGGAAACAGGGTTCAAACCATTGTCAATGAACTGAAAGGTGAGAAGATGGATATTATTAACTGGTCTTCCGACCCTGTAGAGTTCGTTTCCAATGCCCTTTCCCCTGCTAAAGTCATTGGTGTTTATCCCCGATATGAAGATAAAGTAACCTTGGTCGTTGTTCCGGACTATCAATTATCCCTGGCCATTGGAAAAGAAGGACAGAACGCCAGACTCGCCGCCAAATTAACCGGATGGAAGATTGATATTAAAAATGAGACCCAAGCTATTGCCAATAATCTTATTCCCCCGGAACCAAATCGTCCCGAAGGGGAATATGATGAATACTATGACCCGGAGTATAACAATTACGAAGATAGCGAATACACAGATTATGGTGATGAAACTTATGATGAATACGAGGAAGGGGAATATGAAGATTACGAAGAAGGATATGAGGAATACTCTGAGGACGAGTATGATGAATATAATGAGGATGAATATCAAGATTATGATGGAGAATATGAAGATTATTCCGAAAATGGAGAAAATACGGACTTAACATCAGAAGAAGGCAATGAATATATAGATTACAATGAGTCAGATTCTTCCTTGCAAGGAGGAGATTACCTTGGACATGGAGAAGAGGTAGATAATGATCAACTTGAGGAAGAAAATCCTATCAAAACGAAAAGGCCTTCAAAAAAAGAAAATAATAAAGGCTCAAAAACCTGAAAGGTGAGAAAATGAAAAACCGTAAGATCCCGTTACGAATGTGTCTTGGATGTCAGGAGATGAAACCTAAAAAAGAATTACTTAGAATTGTCAAAACATCAGAGGGAGTTTTGGAATATGATCCTACTTCCAAAAAAAACGGGCGGGGTGCTTACTTATGTTTGAATAAGGAATGTTTGTCCAATGCCATAAAATATCACAAGTTTGAAAAAACATTCGGAATTAATCCATCGCAGGAAATGTTGAGTGGACTGGAAAGGCAGTTGAATTCTTCTTGAATCCCAAAGTAAGATCATTACTGGGTATTGCCAGACGAGCTGGTAAAGTCTGCTCAGGTGAATCACAGGTAGAAGTTTTCCTTAAAAAGCAAAAAGGAAATCTATTAGTAATTGCCGAGGATTCGCCCGGAGCTAACTCCAAATATTGTCAGTGGGCAAAAAATATCAATATTCCCGTTTTAGTGGAAGGGACTAAAGAAGAACTAGGTCTGTCCCTCGGATTATCACCAAGGGCAATTGTGCTTATCATGGACAGGGGTTTTGCAGATGCGATACTGAAGGAAAGGGGACACACAGGCTGCTGATAGTAGTACTCTGGGAGAGAGAACGTCTCCAAAATTAAAGGAGTTGAAAGATTATATTTTTATTCTCGTTTTTTGGGGGTGACACTGTGACCACAATTCGGGTTCACGAATTGGCTAAAGAATTAAATATATCGAACAAGGATCTCATTGAACTGTTAAATAGGATGGGTGTAGGAGTAAAGAATCACCTTAGCTCAGTTGCAGCTGAAGAAGCCGGCAAAGTGAAACAGGCATTGGTCACAACCAGTGCCACGCAAAATAAAGCTCATGATCAAGAAACGTCCGTAGATATTGCAAGTAAAACTTCAGAAGAGAAGTCTTCGAAAGAGGTTCAAACAGAGGGTGAAACCCGTAGAAGACCTTTAGAGGAGAATAGAAAACCCCCAGAAAACCAGAAGACTCTGGAAGATGGGCGGAGACCCTCTCTGGAATTAAGGAGACCTCCTGAAGGCGGGCCCCGACCCCAAAGGCCGCCAGGCGAGATGAGACCGCCGGGAC
>LNDB01000012.1 GCA_001515265.1 Candidatus Dichloromethanomonas elyunquensis | reverse complement strand
CCCGCCAAAAAAGCCCCCCCGCCGATATTCATGACGATACCGAAGACAACGGCGGAAAGTAAGGTTACGCCATAGGCGGGTATGGCGGTTCCGATAATTTTGGCGTTAAACAGTTCACGGATACTGATCGGCGTGTAGAACAGCGATTCCATGGTTTTATGCTCCTTCTCCCCGACAAAGCTGCCGGCGGCAATTATGCTGCCGGACATGACCGGGATGAGCAGGAAAAAGACAGGAAACATATAATTCAGTGCGATAACAAAAAGCAATTGAGCATTATTCAGGTCGGAAAACCGATTGCCCAAAGCTTTTACCATAACATCCATGCCGTTGATTCCCGATACCCCGTATCTTGCCCCGATGATCAGGGTTAAAGGCAAGACCAGCATCATGATCACCGGTACGATGATCATCGGGATCAGCATTTGTCTGCTCCCTGTCACTTCCTTGATATCTTTCAGTATCATGGCCTTTGGCGCGGCTTTCATCGAACTTCCCCCTTTTGAAAACGAAAATACAAATCCTCAAGGTTCCAACGCACCTGCTTGGCTTCAAACACTTTTCCTCCGCGTGACAGGATATCCTGGAGAATCGCTGTTACGTCCCCGTCACTGTCGATGGGCACGCGAAGCTTTCCTTCCGATGTAATCTCGGAGGATTCTAGGGTTGGGAGTTCTTCGCCTCTAATTTCCAGGTAGGTTTTGCTGTTCTTTTGTCGGAGCAATTGCTCGAAGGTTCCCAGTCCCAGGATTTTACCCTGATGGATAAATCCGTAGAGCGTGCAGATTTCTTCGGCATATTTCAACTGGTGCGTGCAAAGAAAGACAGTAACGCCATGTTCAACGGATAATTTGCGGATCATTTGGGTCACGTTCGTGGCTGCTTCCGGGTCCAATCCGGAGGTCGGTTCGTCCAGGAACAAGACCTTGGGACTGTGCAATAAGGCCCGGGCCAGGGACAGGCGTCTTTTCATCCCGGTGCTGTAGGTTTTCAGCTTGCGGTTCTTGGCCTCCGTCAGTTCAAAAGACCGGAACAAGGCCAGCCCGCGTTCTTGGATCGCTCTGTCGTTCATCCCGTGCAGCCTGCCGAAGAACTTCAGGTTTTCCAGACCTGTCAGGTTTTCATACAGGAGGGCTGTTTCGGTCATCACTCCGCAAAGCCGGTGAATTTCCGCCCGGTCTTTTACAATATCCTTCCCCATGACCAAGGCGTGACCGCCGGACGGGGTGAGGATGCCGTTCAACAATCTGACAGTTGTGGTCTTGCCCGACCCGTTCGGGCCTAAGAATCCGAATACTTCTCCCCGGGCAATGCTGAAGCTGGATTCCTCCAAGGCAAATTCCCTGCCGTCATATGATTTTTTCAAATTAATGATTTCAATCGCGTTCATTTCTCACACTCCATTCCAAAGAATTAAAAAATCCAGATTATTCTTGACAAAATGAAAGAAGTTATTTTCTGCTGATGAGGTTTGTGAAAGTTATTTCGTTTTTCGTGACATAAAAATTGATCACCGTGATTATTCATCAAGTAAGACTTAATTATATTGAGGTGATCAACATCAAAAAATTCTGGACAAGCATCATGAAAAAATACGCGGAATTATTTAAGAAAAAAAATTCTGACCGGGCATATCCTACAGAACCGGAAATTATCGAAGCGGAGATACAGCGTGTTCAAGCTAAAATTGAGCGTTCCTGGAATCACTTCTTATACGCCCAGGCTGATTATTTTGATATCGCCATCATGGAAATATATTGTTATGAACTGGAGTACGGAATACTATACAATAAATTGCTGCAATTATACGGACGAAAAAGACAGATCCGTTATACCGATACCAATACCCGCGATTATTTGCCTTGGCTGATGGATAATTTAGTCAATCCCGTAAGAAAGATGCCGGCCTATTTTCCTCACCCTGTTCATCCGGTTCAGAGGCAGGATGCGGGACACGGCCTTGCCAATTCTTAATTTTTACGATTAGAGTCCGGTCCTGACGCTTGGACCTAAGTTAAATATAACAGTTTTCGTTTATAATTAATAAGGAATGTAGCTGTTTATAAAGGAGTGTGGCGTATGTTAAGGGCCAAAAAAGGAGTGTTTATTCCGGTACTGATAGTCCTCTTTATACTGACAACAGGGTTTGCCGTATTTGCAGACAGGAAATATTACGATCGCCGGTGAGACGGGGAAAAACGTCAACTGTTTTGCAAAAAGCATTGTATTTAAGGACAGCGCGGTAATCAACGGCAACTCAATTCTGGTCGGCCAATATGTGAATACAGCGGGTATCACAAAAGGCAGCGCCAGGATCTGGAGTGAAACAATCGTTCTAAGCGGGGAATTTCTGGGTGATGTTGATGTTGACGTGAATATCAATAACACCACTGACAAAATGAGCGATAATGTGAATCTTACGGTCCTTCCCGGAACCAAGATCCACGGTAAGCTGTCTTACAAGAGCATCACGGAGGCTGAAATAGCTCCGGGTGCCCAGATAGGCCAAAAAGAGTGGATAAAAGCCAGCAGCCAGCTACCCAAAAATCAGCAATACAATTACCCTATTTGGATTTCAAGAAAAATACTGACCTTAGGCGTATATTTCCTGCTAGGTCTTTTGCTGTATAAGATGTTCCCCAATCTATTCAAAAGACAGGCTGATTTTATACAGGAAAACCCTTTGGGGACCCTAGGCAGAGGCGCCATCGCCGTGTTCTCTCCCCTTTTGGTTTTACTTGTCGTTGTGCTTCTTTTTACCCTTTCTATAGTAGCAATTTCTCCTTCTGTTGGTCTAATCTTTACTGCAGCATTCACAGGTTTCTATACGTTGGTTTTTTACTTTAGTACAATACCAGTGGCCCTTTGGCTCGGCAACAGGCTGTTTAAGGAAAAACATAAAACATTATTCAACTTTGCCTTGGGACTGATCATCATCAACTTTGTTCAAATAGCCCTGGAACTGCTCTGTAAAGTAGCAGGCGCAGGAACCGCGTTCAATGTGATTTCCGCTATTTTCACCCTGACAATCTTAATATTCGGTTCCGGAGCACTCTCGTATGGTATTCAGTACGCATATCAAGCTATAAGGCAGGAGGCAGTATAAAGAATTTCCGATTATTCCCAAAAGACACAACCCGCTAAACCCTAAAATGATGAGTACCAGGAATACTTCAGCAGCCCTTATTTCCCGGATGCCGGTAATAAATAAAGCAGTCCGTTCCTGTAAATGGAGAAGACTTTTCTTTACAGACTAAAATATTTTTTCCTCATCTAAAACTTATTACTTGATTTGGGGTATTAATACAGCGAATAACAATATTTCCACTGAATTAGACTGATCTGGCAGTTTATAAAGCTGGGAGATTTAATTCCGGGGTAACTCCACTGACACGGCTGGATAAAGACGTTTGATGCCCGGATTGGAACCGATGGACCTGAATTCCCCAATGGGCAAGTTGATTCAGAATCGGTATCAGGTCATCGCAAACATCGGTCAAGGCATATTCAACCCTTAACGGCATCTCAAGGTATTGTTTGCGGTATATCAGACCATCCTCTTCCAATTCCTTTAACGAGCTTGCCAGCATAGTGTTTGTTATCCCTTTGATCTTCCGTTTGAGTTCATTATACCTTGTTGTGCCGTCCTGGTTCAGTGCGCATAAAATCGGCACCTTCCATTTTCCGCCGATTAATCTTAACGCATTGCCTAACGGACAATCATTCATACAGGGACACTTTCCCTGGCAGGAGCTAGCTTTCGCATTGCTTTTCATAGTCATTTTCCCCTTACCTGCTCATTATTTTCTGCGTAATTGAAAAATAAAATTATGATAGTAAAATTATACTAGGTAGAAAATCCGAAGTAAATACTTATAAAAAATAAGGAGATGGTAAGATGGTTATTAATGAAAGCGTTAAGGCAGTGATTGGGGGGTCTGCATTCCTCACTCTGGTTACGGTTGGTGCGGATGGCGGTTCTCACCCAGTCATTTTAGGAAAAGGAGAAATTGTGGGCGACACAATTGCCTTTGGTATTTACAAGTTGGAGACAACACAAAAAAATCTGGCGGCCAATAAAAGTGCATGGGTTGTTGGCTGCACAATGGACGGCGGCCCGAAAGGCTACCGGTTGAGCGGCACAGCGGAAGCTAAAGACAAACAACTTATTTTCACGGCGGTAAAAGCCGATATGCTGATCTAGACCTGTTAACCGGGGCTTCGGCCGGTATGGAACAGGAACAAAGGTGAATTAACAAGGAGACAGATATTTTTTATATCTGCCTCCTTGTTTTTTTGCTTTCGATGGATAATCCCCTTCTCTCTGCCCTAGACAATGATATAATGGAAAAGGGTGATTGAAGATTGCAAATTTTGAAAAATGACTGGCATGACTTGCTAGGCGATGAGTTTAGCAAAGAATACTACTTGAAAATAAGACGGTTTCTTATCGCGGAGTATAAAACCAAAACGGTCTATCCGGATATGTATGATATTTTTAACGCATTACACTTTACTCCCTACAAAGCTGTCAAAGTCGTGATTTTAGGGCAGGACCCGTATCACGGTCCGAATCAGGCCCATGGGCTAAGTTTTTCCGTAAAACCGGGTGTACAAGCTCCCCCGTCCCTTGTCAATATCTTTAAAGAACTTCATGATGACCTGGGCTGTTACATTCCGAATAATGGGCATTTGAAAAAATGGGCCAACGAAGGGGTTCTGCTTCTTAATGCTTCCTTAACAGTCCGTCACGGACAGGCCAACTCCCACAGTACGATTGGCTGGGAAGTTTTTACTGATCAAGTGATCCGCTGCTTAAATGACAGAGAAGATCCGATTGTATTTATTCTCTGGGGAAAAAATGCCCAGTCTAAACTGAGCATTATCACTCATCCAAGGCACTGTATACTTACATCCGTTCACCCGAGTCCATTATCGGCACATGCCGGGTTTTTCGGAAGCAAACCCTTTTCCAAGGCCAATCAATTCCTGGTTTCTATCGGCAAGGAACTGGTAGACTGGCAGATTGAGAATATTTCATTATCCTCTTCTTCCATAACTTGATTTAATCAATTTCTTAGATATCTGAAAATTCAAGCGCAGCAGCGCGTATCAGGCGTTGATCCGGTCTCTCTTCCATTGTTTGCCTGCTAGGAGGTTCTATTATTGTTTCATCCGGAAGCAAGATGGTAAATACACTTCCCTCGCCTGCTTCACTTTCCAGGAAGACCTCCCCGCTCATCATTTCAACAAACATTTTCACCAGGGATAAACCGGTCCCAGAACCTTCAGCTTCTCTGGTCAGAGAAGTATCTACCTGACCAAAAAGCTCGAAAATCAAATCCATCTTTTGTTTAGGAATGCCGGGGCCTTCATCCTTAACTTGAATACATACCGCATTATTCCCTTTCAGTACATTTTGAGATACCAAGACGGAAACGGCTTTTCCCCCGGGAGTGAATTTGATGGCATTGGAAAGCAGATTTAAGAGAATTCGCTCATACTTCTTCTCATCTATAGCAATTACTTTTGTTCGAATGGTTGAAGAGAATGAAAGGGGGATATGCTTTTGTTCAGCATAAACTGTGACCGATTCGGTAATTGACTTGGAATACTGAACAATATCGATATTTGTTTGGTTCATTTTCATCTGGCCGGCATTTATACGGGTAATATCCAGGAGATTATTGATCAGCTTCAATTCTCTGTTGGCATTATGCCGGATTTTATTTAGAAATCCTTTTCCTTTATCGGATAATTCATCTTGACAGAGCATTTCCATAGCTTGAATTGCAGAATTGATTACTGTTAAAGGCGTTCGGAATTCATGGGAAATCAAAGATAAGAATTCATCTTTCATTTTGATTTCCCTGAGAAAGGCTTCAGTTTTATTTTTTTCGGTTTGGATAATTAGCTCCTGCTGTGTTCTCACCAATTCTTCCATCCGAATCCGGTTCATGGCAGCGGCAACTTGATCGGCAACAGCCTTTATCAAAGCGATTTCATCTTCATGAAAGATATCTTTAGAACGTGTACCAAACAAAAGCGTGCCAATAATCTTATTGTGTTCTATCAGGGGATGACAGACGCAGGCTTTTATTCCGAAGGATTTTGCAAAATCTGTCTGAATATCGCCGGCTACAGTACTATAATCCAGCCATTCAATTTCCAGGGCAGCTTCTTCGGGGATTCCGGCACATGCCTTCAAGTGAAGCCTTTGCTGTTCTTCGTCAGCAAGGTAATTGAAGAAAATATGGCAGTCCAGAAATTCCATCACGTTGGAACAAAGTTCCTCAACCAACTTTTGAGGATCATTACTGGAAAGAAGTTTTCTTCCCACTTCTAAAAGTATTTCAAATCTCCGTTTTTCCCAGTTTATTTTTTCTTGTAACTGTACACTGGTATAGCCGTAAAGTTTTTCCGCTCCTTTATTGCAATAAATAATAGGACCATTTAAGTCCCATGCAGAAAAGGCTTCCTTTGACTGATTCAATAAATTAACCTCTTGCTCCAGTGAATCATTATGCGCATATTTGTACTTGCAGCTTTGTTTCATCTTCATGATAGAAAGTTACCTCGCAACAACACTATAATTTAATAACGGTAATTGACGGATTTTATTCACAAGGACATTCATATCAAAAGGTTTTGTCATGTAATACTCTGCACCCAAGGCCAGAGCCCGTTGGGATATTTTTTCATTCCCTATTGCAGAAAGCATGATGAAAAACGGTTTTCTCTCTAATGGCATAGAATTGATTTTTTCTAGCACGCTTACCCCGTCCAGTTTTGGCATGATCATATCCAATACGACAATATCGGGCCTTTTAGAAAGTATCAGGTCGAGGGCATCTTCACCGTTGCCTGCTGTTCCAATCACTTCTATTCCCTCTTGGTAATTTAGATATTCGCATAGAATATCATTGAAATCCTTGTTATCATCAGCTACAACAACGTGAATTTTTCCGGAAAGCATATAGATTCTCCTTATCTTGCAAAATCATGGATAATATTTACATAATTTTTTCTGTTATTATATACGATTGTCTATTTACTCCACAATAAAATGATTTTGACAAGTATTCCAACATAGATGACTATTACGACACCGAGATAGGTCCGTTATGTAAGTACAAACAGATATTTATGTCATTTTGTTGTAATTCCGCTGATATTGGCGTATTAAAAATTACCTGATCAAAGGTCTGCGAAATATTCTGTCAAGATTCAAATCCAACCCCGGAAAATCAGGATGCGTAAATTGATCACCGGGCCCGCCTGCGGCCATCAGGGCATAAATTTCCCCCCGAAGCATAAAAGCTTCCAAAGTATTCTCTTCAGGGTCAACGAGCCAATAATGCGGGATTTCTGCCTTGCGGTAGATTTCCATCTTCTGCAAGCGATCCTTCCGACGGTTTGTCGGGGACATAATTTCCACCACCAAATCACAGGGGCCATCGATACGGTCCTCGTATATAATTCCTTTCCGGCTGCCAGAAATAAATAAGATATCCGGCTGCAATACATTTATACTTGTCAAAGTAACGTCCAGAGGCGCATAGAAGAGTTCACCTTCAGGATCAAATTGATCAAAATAAAACATCAACTGACGAACAAGTTCGCGTGAGACTCGCTGGTGATGCTTCGTTGGTGAAGGTTCTTTTACCAAAAAACCTTCCAGAATTTCATACCGGTAGCCTGGTTCCTCCGGAAGTTTCAAATAATCCTCATAGGTATATCCTTTTTGCCTGGCGTATACAGGACGTTCTTCTTGGACAAGCATCCCTCCTCCTGTCAAAGCAGCCATTACCGCTTCTTTTTCATATCGGTATTGCTTTTCCCCCAGTTCCACTGCGGGGATTTTTTTCTGGCGGGTATACCTCCAAATTGTTTCGACCGATAAATTCAACATTTCGGCCAGTTCCTGAGCCGTAAGCAATTTCCCCATAGTATCACTTCCCAAAAATAATATATAACAATAAATATCTATTGTCAACTAAACACAACCTGAATCAAGTTAAATGAATGAGCTATTAATTTATAAGCTAAAAGGTGCTGCTAGCTTTGCAACACCTTCATGGTTTGGCAACTTTTTCTTGTTTGCAGTAAATATCTTCCTCAGAAGAATATTCAGGTCGTTTCTTATAGGTTCGTCCACCTTCATCTTGAAACGATGGAACACTTTTTACTGGTGCGTCTTCTTTGTCTAACACATTCAACTTTTCTTTTATTCGTCAAATCCCTGATTTTTTCCTTTATTTCCTGCAGGATATTTCCTTATTTTCCGAATCACATGACACAGGATAAACGCTATTCAATCTATTGCCATATCTCAGACGTTGTCCTTCACGGCAAATTCTTTTTATATAGTCTCCTTAGATCTACGGTGTGTAAAACGTGTTAATTCCGTGAAAGACGGCAGTCGCTACATTTTTTTGGAAGACCGGATTTTGCAAGCGCGCTTCTTCATAAGGATTTGAAATATAGGCCACTTCAACTAATACGGAAGGCATTTTGGTATAAGCCAGCACATAAAAATCAGCCTTTCGAACGCCTTCTTTATTCGTATTTAAGGTTGCGGTAACCGTATTTTCCATGACCTCCGCCAGTTTGGCGCTTACATCTGCCCGGGGATTCTGACTGGAATAATAAGTTGCTGTTCCTGTAGTTTCCGAATTTGATCGTGCATTGTTGTGAATCGAGATAAACAAATCCGGATTGGTTCCGTTGGCCATGTTTACTCTGGCTTCCAAATCAGCGGTTTCTGTATATTCAGGGGCAGGTGAAATATCTTTCGTTCTTGTCATGCTGACAATTGCCCCTGCTTCTGTCAGGATATCTTTTAAGTACACAGCGATTGCCAAATTGTTATTCTTCTCATAGGTATCGTTCGGACCAATCGCCCCGGTATCCGGACCCCCATGACCCGGGTCAATCATGATCTTCTTTCCTTTTAGACTGCTGCTGATTCCCTCAAACGGATCAAGGAGTACTTCTTTAGCGGGATCATAGGTCGCAGCTCCGGTAAGTTTTTCAGGTAAAGACGGAAATTCCCTCTGATTATCTTGATATGTTGAAACCGCTTTCCCTTCAATAATATTTTCGGTATTCTCACTAACGACTCCAAAGCCTCCTAAAATATATACTCTGCCATTGGCACTTAAATCAACAGTTTCGGGACTTGAACGGGAACTCTCTTCGGATAAAATAGTCACGAATTCTTTAGAAACCCAACCCGGTGTTCCCTGGTAGGCCGTTTTATACCACTGATTTTGATCGCCGGTTATAGGTATTGTTGTACCTTGAGGTATTGTTGCAAGGATGTCTGAGGACACAGAGGCGGTTTCCCTGAGATTTAACCCTCCGGAAGCCGTGATTTTTCCCTGTTTATAGGTCTGAGTAATTGTTACGAACTCGGCGGATATCCATCCCGTTTTATCATGATAGGAGGTTTGGTACCATTGCCCTTGTTTCGAAGTGATTTCTATGGTTGTTCCCTGGGGGATGACTTGCAGTGCTTTTCCGGAAGCTGAAGGTGTATCCCGCAGGTTTAGCCCCCCGGAAGCAGTTATTTTCCCCTTCCCGAATTTGACGGTGGCGATTGCGGGTTCCACTTTCATATGTTCCCGCATAATCGTGTAGATTGCGGGCGGGATGTCTTCTTTTTCCGTTAGTAATAACGGAGCTTTGAGTTTGGACGCCAGTACTGTCCCGGCTATGGCGTCCGGGAAATTCAAGCCGGATGCGAGAAACAAATCATCGGCCGGTGCTGAGTTTTTCATATAAGCAACAATTTGAGAATTAGTTTCATATCTGTCCTGGCCGCCTAAACGGGTCTCGATCGCAAGATGGTTTTGACTTAAGGATTCCGTAGGAACGGCCCGCTCCCCGCCAATCACCATGATGTGTTCGGGATGGTTGGTTTCGCAGTAATCGGCCACGGATGAAGGCAGGGTTTTACTCGTAAGAACAATAGGAATTCTGTGTATCCCGGCATAGCTCGCAGCGGACAAGGCATCAGGAAAATTATCTCCGTTGGCAATAATCAGGGAATCACTGGTCAATCTGCCCGCAAGCAGAACAGATGTTTCATAACGGTCTAAGCCGCCGATCCGTTCCCAGCTTAATGTATATCTCTCCACTTCTTTTTCAATGGATGGTGTCAGACAACCCGTTCCGCCCAAAAGAATTATTTTTTGGGGCTTCAAACGCTGCAGTTCACTGATGACACGCGGATCCAGGGTTTCTCCTCCAGTCAGCAGGATCGGTGCATCCTGGCTGACGGCAAAAGGTGCAGCCGCAATGGAATCGGGATAGTCGGCGTATTCGCATAAGATAACGGTTTGGGCTGAAGACCACCCTTTTTGGGAAATGCTAAGAGATGTTTCGATTCTGTCCTGACCGGATAAGCGATCAGTCGCGTATACCAAGGGACTGGCTGAAGCTGGAAAAGGTGTATTGAAAAGAAAAGCAAAGAAAACAGCGAGTACAAGTAATAATTTTTTCATAAAAAATAACCACTTCCTTTTAGTTTAATATTTTCTGCTCTGCCAAGTCCTATATCTTACCGTTTACGAAAATTTCTATTTTATTAGTAACACTGGTTATTTTCAGCATATTTCTTTATTATTCTCCTTAATTTTTGCATCTCCTGTTTATTCTTAAATTAAATTCCCGTTACCAAGTAAAATCAAAAAAGGTATCGCTGCTGAAGAGTTTAGCGATACCTTCTTCTCTTTTTACAAATAACGATTTAATCGACAATAAATTTTTGAACATCCTTCAACAATGCTTCAGCTAAAGAGCTTATTTGATGTGTACTGGCTGCAATTTCTTCCATAGAGGCCGTTTGTTCCTGGGTTGCTGCTGAAGCTTCCTGGGTGATGGCAACACTTTGCTCCGATACAACGGCAATTTGATTGATGTTTTCAACAATATTTTGGACACTGGATTCTAACTTTCGTGTAGCCTTAGAAATAATGTCCGTTTCTTTTATAACATGGTTAAAAGAGCTTTGAATCATATCGAAATGGGTTTTGCTTTCATTGACGGCCATCTCCTGAATCAGTACCGTTTTACTGGAGCGTTCAACATCAACCTTGGCTTTCCCAACCATATTTTGAATTTGATTAACAATGACGGCAATCTCTTTGGTAGAATCCGCTGATTGTTCCGCCAGTTTACGAACTTCATCGGCTACGACCGCAAATCCTCTTCCATGTTCGCCGGCTCTGGCGGCTTCAATTGCAGCATTGAGGGAAAGCAAATTTGTTTGCTCCGCAATAGAATTAATGACTTCAATTATCTGCCCAATTTCCTGGGATTTATTGGCCAGTAAATTTACCTGTTCCAACACGGCACCGGAAGCCTTTTTGTTTGCTTCCATGGCGTTCACTTGGCTGACTATGGAATCAAGTCCTTTTTCCACAGCTTCTTGCGATTTCCCGGTAATGGTTAAATAGTTTTCAATACTTTTATTGATATAAATAATTTCCTCACTAATTGATTCGATCATTTCCCTGCCGTTTTGGACGGAAGATGATTGGGTTGCAGCGCCGGAGGCCATATTGGATATGGTCATGGCGACTTCTTCCGCGGCCTTGGTCGTTTCCTCCGTGCTCATGGCCATTTGTTTGGAAGAGCTGCTTACTTGGTCCGCCGAATTTGACACTTTGCGGATTAAGTCCCTGATTTGCTGTAAAAATAGGTTGAAGTATCTTCCAAGTTCTCCTAACTCATCTTGGGATTGTTCTTGAACTCTCAGAGTCAAATTTCCTCTCCCTTCTGCAGCGCCTTTGAGGATGGCCAGTAATTCGCCTAACGGTTTGATAAAGACTTTTCGAACGATCAGGATGATTAAGAAGATCATGACAATGGCTACTCCGATAGTAACAAATCCTAACCGTTGACTGGTCATCCAAACCAAGTTGCCGATCAGGTCACTATTATCTCCTACAAAAAACATCCCCACAACTTTTTGATTGACATCAACAATAGGCATATACGCTGCTAAGTAAAGGTGGTCCTGAATGGTGGTGTTTCCATAATAGATGGATCCGTTTTGCAGAACAGTATCCAGAATTTGCGTATTTTCCAGCGTAGTTCCGATAATTCGATTCCCTTGAGCATCCAAAAGCGTTGTCATAATTCTTTGGTTGCCTGCAAAAATCGTAATTTCGGAATCGAGAAGGGCTTTTAATTTGTCCACAAACACATCCTTGCTGAGAATATAGCCAGTGGACAGTACGCCAATGATCTGGCCATTGGTATCTTTTATCGGGCAACCTGCTAGAATAGAGAATGTATCCGTTTTTCCTTCTTCAATCCCAACACTCTTTTCGCCTTGTAAGGCTTTTTGTATATTGATCTGATCCGCAATACTGTCGCCAAAATTATTGGGCTGATTGGCTCGAATAAAAACTTTCCCTTCCGGATCCGTAATAACGAAAGTATCCATTCCAAAGGATTTCATGGCGACCTGACCTAATTCAACAGCAGTATTACTGTCATGGGTTTTAATTGCTGCGATAAGCCGGGCAGAACCCACTAACCAATCCACGGAATTGAAAGCATTATCTTCCATTTTCTTAATTTCATTGTTTAGAATCATACTCTTGTTATCTACTTTTTGCTGAAAAAAATCACCGAGGGACTTATTGATGGTATAGTAGATGCTAAACTCAATCATCAGAACTCCAAAAAACATCATAACAATAACAGGCAGAATGATTTTCTTGCTTAAACTCATACATTATCCCCTTCTCTGATTAAATCCAGTCTATTTAAAAATAAGGTAAATTTTTCATAGTATATTCTCTATTAATGACTCATTTCCTTCTTAATTTTATTTTTTTCTTACCATATTTTCCAAAGTTCAACAAGTTTAGCTATATTTTACCTCTTCCTCATATGATGAGCAATAAAGTGCAACCCCCACTCTAATCTGACTTTGCCTCTTCTATTGATTAAGGATGGGACGGTTTGTTCATTTTAATCCGCTTCTGAATATTACGCTCTTTTTGGGTGTCAAATTCTGTGTAGTGCGGATCGCGAACTGTTTCAGATGATTTTGGCCTAGCGTTCTTTTTATGCTTTCCCATAGATGATTGTCCTTTCCTGTTTTATTTGTTTAGTCTTTGCACTCAATAAGACATTATTCAATAAAATAGAAAACCGCTTGAAACTTACATCCAAGCGGTTACATGTTAATTAGGAACAAACCGTCTACAAAATATTTCATGCGGCTACTGTTCATCCCCGCGGGCGATCTTCGCAATTTCCAGGGCATCTTCCTGATAGATTTTGGAGAGAACCCAGTTTTCATTCAGCCATTTGAATTCCCAAAATTCAGTAAAATAGAGGCGATTGGCATCATCTCCTGAAACAGTGCGGCCTTGGGAATCAATTGTATAATCGATCAGGTTTGCCCAGATCATCACAACGAAGTGCTCGTTATCCTCACTCAGGTGACTATGGATGAACGTGATGTCATCAGCGTTGAGAACGGGGTCCTTGATCATATTCCGTTCGCCGCGGCCTTTCATGTTCTCCAGGTCGGTGCGGTACCCGCGAATTAATTCCGAAGCCAGATACTCGTCAGCTTTTGACAGATCCTTTCTGCTCCAGGCATCCTGAAACCAGTAAAAGACTTGACGTACCCGTCCGGTTAAATAGTCCCTGTCCCAACGCGGAAAAGTCTCTGCAAAATAGCGCATATTTTCGCGTGTAAAGGAAACTGCTTTGGCAAAACGCTGGTCGTTGCTGTCGTTACTGATGATCTCACCGTTTAAATCGACCGGAGTATCCGGTGGGATATCTTCCATTCGGGGCTTGCCGGAACCTTTCCTGCCGGAACCTCTTCCCCTCATATTGTTAGACCGTATAGCTTTAAAAACGATGTAGAGGATCACGATGATGAAGATCAAAGCAATGAACCCTCCGGATGAACCGCCTCCCCATCCCCAGCCTCCCCCGAAGAAGAAGGGAGAAAAGTGAAATCCTCCGCCACCCAATGATCCGCCGCTGGAATTGCCGCCAAAAGATCCTCCCCCACTGAAGGACCTTCCGGAACTTCCTCCCGTACTTCCGCCGACCCCGCCGCCCGCCCGGGCTAGAGCGATGGAGGCTTGAGTCAGCCATAAAGTCAGAGCCAAAAAGATTATCCCTATTTTCTTTGCCCACGTTTTCATAACCGTTCACCTTCACCTATTTTCACTTTAGCCTTAAAAGACTGAAGGACTGGATTATTTGTTGAGTTCCGCTTTAAGCTTGGCCAACTCGTCTTCTACTTCCTGAGAGGTCTTGTTCTTCTCCAGTTCTGCGAATTGATCATCTAATGTGTTATTGGAAGTCATCATTATTGTAGAGGCTTTGGCTTCAGCTTCCATCTGTTCCACCCGGTCTTTCATACGGTCAATATCGGCCAAAGGATCACGGGAAGATAAGCCGGAAACAGCCTCATTGGCTTTTTTCATGGTCTCAGCACGCCGCTGGCGCATCACCAGATTATTGCGCTCCGATTTAGCTTTCTCTAATTTTTCGGTAAGAATTTTTAAATTTTCCTGCAAATTTTGAACAGCCCGGCTTTGTTCGGCAAGCTGCGCCTGATAGTCGGTTAATGCCGACTCGGCATCTTTTTTCAAAGAGAGGGCAGTCCGGGCCAGATCATCTTTTCCTTGTCTTACAGCCAGGGTTGCCTGCTCGGTACGCTGGGCGGTCTGCTTGTTCAGTTCTTCAATTTTCTCTTCTAAGAGGACCTTATCGGCAACGGCACGGTTGACTTGAATTTGAAAATTACGGACTTCTTCGGTTGCCCGGTCCACATATAAATTCAGCATTTTTTCAGGATCTTCCGCTTTTTTCACTAAATCAGCAATGTTGGCTTCCAGTAAATCTTTTACCCGACTAAATAAACCCATAGTGAAATTCCCCCTTCAATTCCTCTTTTAAGATAGGCGTTACATTGAAGCTTATTCTTTGTGAGTATTTATTTGTCTTTACATGTTTTTCCTCCTTCGTAAAAAAATTTTCCCGGACTGACTCCTGGTAAAATCTCTGACTCCGGATTCCCAATCAGGTAAATATCTATAAATAAAGACCTTACCATTTTGGGTAAGGTCTTGCAACCAATGACGGTGATAGGGCCGGGTTCGAAAGAACCTACTTAGTCGACGCTATCTGCGGTTTCATAACCGTTGCTACTCCCCTTAACTCGAAGTCAAGGTAATATGTGATTACAAAAAGTGATTATATACCTAAATTGTAAATTGTCAATAGTGTTTTTGGCATTCAGCATCATTTTCTCAGACTTTATTTTTTTAAAATTTCCTTAGTCATAATCGCTAAAATATGAGAAAGGAAGACTTCATGCTGACATTTCTAAAGAGAAAAATAACTTTTATCAATCTTTGTGCTATTCTGCAGTTAAAGAAAGTCCTCATCGGTGTGATGCTATTTTTCTTCATGTCCGGTCAAATGGCGCTCGCCCAGCCAACTGTCCCATCATCTGCGGCAAACAGTCCCGAAGCTGACCCTGAAGCGGTTGTGCTTATGGAGATTACGAAAATCATGACTGCTATTGTCGTCTTGCATTCGGCTTTTATACGCCTGACATACAGTAAACGGTATATGAAATAAAATGATACCCGATCATTAGAGATTTGGGTGGTCAAATATTTCAGATAAGCGCCGTACTGAAATATCTTTCAACCCTGTCAGGTAAAATAGTTACGATCTTTTTATCAGGGCCAAACTTTTGAGCCATTTTAACAGAAGCCCAGACATTTGCCCCTGAAGAAGTTCCGGCCAGAATGCCTTGGACTTTGGCCAGATCCCTGGCCGTCTGAATAGCATCATCGTCTGAAACCTCAACAACTTCATCGATGAGGCTTATATCAAGAACTTGAGGGATAAAGCCATCGCCAATTCCTTGAATCTTGTGCAATCCGGGTTCGTGCCCCAAAAGAGCGGAAACATTTTTAGGTTCAACCGCTATGATCTTGGCATCCGGATTCTTTTCTTTGATAAATTTGCCGATACCGGCCAGTGTTCCGCCGCTGCCTAAACCGGATACAAAAATATCTGCATGATTTCCCATTTGATTCCAGATCTCTGAGGCAGTTGTAAGATAATGAATCTGAGGGTTATCTGGATTTTCGAACTGTTGGGGAACAAAAATATTTGCATCGATAGATCTTTGTCTTTGGACTTCCGAAACGGAACCGCCAATGCTTTCTTCCGCTTTGGTCAGGATAAGTTCCGCCCCTAAAGCCAGGATTATTTTTTTTCTTTCTTCACTCATGTTTTCAGGCATGACGATAACTACTCTATACCCTTTTTGAACACCAACGAGGGCGATACCTATTCCTGTATTACCTGAAGTAGGTTCCATGATTGTCATTCCAGGTTTTAAAACTCCCCTTGCCTCTGCCTGTTCGATCATATGTTTAGCAACTCTGTCTTTAATGCTTCCGCCTGGATTGAGATATTCAGCTTTGGCAAATAAATTTAAACCTGTAAGCTTTTTCAGGCTAACCATTGGCGTATTGCCAATCAGATCCAGAATATTATCTGTTGCCATTCTTTCTGCTCCCTCATCGGTTTCTTATTTTCTTTTTACCTACTGTTCTATGTTATTAAATTATTCTGCAATAATCAATGATTGTTGTTTTCTTAAAGGTTAACATTTTCTTGGAAGTAGGGCTTCCTGTATAAATCTTTCCTCTTGAGGCCATTTTTTTTAGCAGTAGAATACCATCCCCGGTTGCCCATAAAGAAATACAATTTTTTGGGGAAATTCATCGTAATCATAATATTGTCCATTACTGCCTGCCCGCAGTTTAAGATATCGTCCATCGTCAATTGAAAAGCATTTTCTAACTGCGAAAATGTTTTACGCATAAAGGGGGTATCTTTAGCTCCTTGAAGCATTCCTCCTCCCCCAATCATAACGCCGAAACGGAAAATACTGTTGATTTTCCGGCTGAAGCATTGAATTACCCGCACTGCCTCCAAGTTAATGCGGGCTTCCGGAAATCCGCAGTTGACAATTGCATAAACCCGGGCATTTTTTACACGGTCCTGCTGTTTCAACCAAAATGTATAGTAATCCTGAAGAAAACGCATGAGTATGCCGGGAAGGCAAAAAACGTATAGAGGAAACGTCAATACCATGGCATCTGCATCAAGCATTGCTTCAAAGTCATTCTCCGTTTTTCCTTGAAAGAGGCTTTGGCGTACGTTGATCCTGTATATTTCCAATCCGGCAGTTTTGATTTGTTTTGCCGCCAGATTATTTAATAGTCCCGATGTGCTCTCTTCTGTAAGTTTAGGGCTGGAATTAACTAAGACAATACGTTTGGTTTCCAGATTCATAGGTTCACACCTACTTTCCGCAATTCTATTTCGGAGAGAGTTTCGGTAATTTCCATATCATCGCCTTGATATAAAAGAACCTCAACTTTTCGGCGGTGTTTCATTGTGATGTCCAGGAAAAGGCTGGTCTCATCATCCGAAAGTTCTTCCCCGTAGCCGATGATGATCTGTTTGGGATAGGAGCTGTACCTCGCAGGATGCATGGTTGAGCCGTCAGGCCTTGTTTCAAAGAAAGGAAGGATATTGGGAATCCAGCGGTCTAAGGTGTTTTTGATATTGGCGCTAAACTGTCCAAAAACCACCGGGCTGAGATATAATGTCAATTCACTATTCATAAAAATTTGGTTGATTTGTCCCATTTTGTCATCGATGACACACTCCCCCGGCTTTTTAACCCAACAGCCAAAACACCCCATGCAGAAAGCCGGATCACGTCTGTCAATTTGAGTCTCAGTCAAGCTAAACCCTTTACGGATTAAAAATGAGTTTACCAATTGATTTAATTGATGAAAAGCTTCAGTTTGGTACTCTTTATCGGAGATAATAAGTGCCTGCATCGTATCACCCCTCAATAGTTACTATCAACTTCATCATAGTATTGAATGAATCGCCATTTTAGGGATAAGGATAAACTTATTTCTGCCATTGCGGCGGCAGCTATGAATGAATTCGATGAAAGTTTACAACAGGCGGTAAAAAAATACCCGGGTAATCCGCAAAAACAGCTTAAAGAAATGGGGTTAGCCTATATTAATTTTTTTGTTAAAAATCCTGAATACCTTCGTTTGCTTTTTTTGAGTAATATCAAAACCAAAATTAATCTAGATTTTTGTCTTCAAGAAAATCATCTCACCCCAGGCCATCCCTTTCAGACATTTTTTCAGGCGGTTGAGAATTACAAAAACAGTTCTGACGGTGACACCATGGATCAAAAGGAGCTCATGTTATACTGCTGGGGCCTGGTTCACGGGATTTCAGTTCTTATCGCCCATCGGGATATTCCAATTGAGGGGGATTATTTAAACCTAGTCGTCAGAATTATCGAGAAGGACTTAGATATCTTTACTTTCCAAATATTCATCATAGCTCATCTGCCTGTCGATCAGCCCATTCGGAGTGATCTCTATAATTCTGTTAGCTACGGTTTGGACAAACTGGTGGTCATGGGAGACAAACAAAATGGTCCCTTTATAATTGATCAAGCCATTGTTTAAAGCAGTAATTGATTCCAGATCGAGATGGTTGGTGGGTTCGTCCAAAAGAAGCACATTGGCTCCCGAAAGCATCATTTTCGCCAGCATACAGCGGACCTTTTCACCGCCGGAAAGCACATCGGCATCTTTGAGCGCTTCTTCACCCGAGAAAAGCATTCTTCCGAGCCATCCTCTTAGAAAAGTTTCGGTCTGGTCATTGGAATACTGTCTAAGCCATTCCACCAGATTCAAATGAACTCCATCAAAAAATTCCGAATTGTCTTTGGGAAAATAAGCTTGGGATGTGGTAACACCCCATTTGAAATCTCCGGAGTCGGCTTCTAATTCCCCGGCTAAAATTTTGAACAAAGTAGTTTTGGCCAGTCCATTCGGTCCTACGAAGGCGATTTTATCCCCTTTATTGGCAATAAAGCTGATGTTATGGAGGATCTTCTCCCCTTCTATTTCCTTGCTGATTCCGTTGACCATCAGAAGGTCATTGCCGGCCTCCCGGTCCGGCTTGAAATCAACAAAAGGATATTTGCGGGAAGACGGTTTGATATCCTCCAGGGTAAGTTTCTCCAAAAGCTTTTTGCGGGAGGTGGCTTGTTTAGATTTTGAGGCGTTGGCACTAAAGCGCTGGATAAATTCCTGCAGCTCTTTCTTTTTGGCCTCGGTCTTTTCATTGGCATCCCGCATCTGCTTTAAGGCCAGTTGGCTGGATTCATACCAAAAATCATAGTTGCCTACATATAGCTGAATCTTGCCAAAATCAATATCGGCGATATGAGTACATACTTTATTGAGAAAATGCCTGTCGTGAGATACAACAATTACGGTGTTTTCGAAGTTATACAGGAAGTTTTCCAGCCAGGTGATGGATGCGATATCTAAATGGTTGGTAGGTTCGTCCAAAAGAAGGATATGAGGATTCCCAAAAAGTGCTTGGGCCAGCAGCACTCTGACCTTTTGGTTTCCGTCCAAATCCTTCATTCTTCTATGATGATATTCTTCGGTTATCCCGAGACCATTGAGCAGAGTCGCAGCTTCGGATTCAGCCTCCCAGCCGTTCATTTCCGCAAACTCTGCTTCGAGTTCGGCGATTCTTAACCCGTCTTCCTCGGAAAAATCCGGTTTGGCATAAAGGACTTCCTTCTCGTCCATCACTTCACAGAGCCGTTTATGGCCCATTATGACCGTGTTAAGGACTTCATATTCGTCAAATTCAAAATGGTTTTGTTTTAACACCGCCATTCTTTCAC
Source organism: Candidatus Dichloromethanomonas elyunquensis (assembly GCA_001515265.1). Lineage (GTDB taxonomy): Bacteria > Bacillota > Desulfitobacteriia > Desulfitobacteriales > Syntrophobotulaceae > Dichloromethanomonas > Dichloromethanomonas elyunquensis. The sequence goes on along the minus strand of LNDB01000012.1, from coordinate 50,377 downwards.
CGGGATCAATAGAGATTTCTCCTTTATTCGGCTCAATTTCTCCCGATAAAATCTTTAAAAAAGTTGATTTTCCTGAGCCGTTTGCTCCGATCAGACCGTAACAGTTTCCCGGGGCAAATTTAATGTTTACATTTTCAAATAATATTCTTCCGCCAAACCTGAGGGATACTCCTGATGTAGTGATCATGTTATAACCATCCTTCTTTATTCCAGTCAGAATAGAGTATATCATACCCCAATTCGCTTTGTCGTCCAATTTGGCGGAAAAGTTTTTATTAAAACTCCGTTAAAAATGGTATAATCACCTAGGGATTATAACTGCAGCAGATAAGCTGATTATTAAAGGGGATTTGTTTATTTATGGAGAAAACAACGCAGCGAAAAATGGTTACCGTTGCCATGATGGTATCGATTATGCTGGTAGCTATTGATACCACTATTGTAACAACTGCTATGCCGCATATTGTTAGACAATTAAGCGGTCTAAAACTAATAAGCTGGGTCTTTGCGATCTATCTTTTGACAACCTCCATTACCACACCCATTTATGGCAAGCTTGCCGACCTTTTTGGGAGAAAACCTATTTTCATCTTTGGTGTGGTACTTTTTTTAGCCGGTTCCATGGTATCGGGAATGGCTCAGACGATGTCGCAGCTGATATTGTTCCGCGGATTCCAAGGACTTGGGGCGGGTGCCGTGATGCCGCTGACTTTTACGATTATCGGGGATTTATACTCCGGACAAGAACGCGCCAAAATGCAGGGTTTATTCAGTGCGGCATGGGGTATTGCCGGGCTGCTCGGACCACTGGCAGGCGGACTTTTTGTCGACCATATCTCTTGGCGCTGGATTTTTTACATCAACGTACCGATCGGCATGATCGCTGTTTTGTTGGTGTTAAGCTTTCTGCATGAATCCCATATTGAAAAAGCGAAAAAAAGCATTGATTATCTGGGTGCGGTATTATTCACTGTTTCGATGGGTTCTCTCCTTTTCGCGCTGATCAGCGGAGGAGAGTCCTATCCTTGGAACTCAACCGTCATTATGTCCTTATTTGCCGTCTTTACAGTTTTTCTCTTTTTGTTCCTCCTGGTTGAGACCAAGGCCAAAGAACCAATGCTTCCGCTATCCCTGTTTCAAATACCGATCATCGCTGTGTCCAATCTGATTGGCTTTACAGCAAGCTGCGTACTGATCGGCGTCAACGTTTATCTGCCAATCTGGATTCAAACCCTGCTGGGACAAAGTGCTACCAGTTCAGGCTTAACGTTGATGCCGATGTCGGTCGTCTGGCCGCTGTCATCCGCTCTGGCCGGACGTTATATGTACAAAATCGGTTCCAAAAAAACCGCTGTCTTTGGCGCAGTCCTGATTGCTGCAGGGTCAGCCTGGCTGCTCTGGGTCGGTACCGGTTCACCCTATTGGTTTTTAGTCGGTGTTATGGTCGTGATCGGCTTTGGTATGGGGTGTTCCATTACCCCTTTGACTGTATTGATCCAATCTGCTGTCGGCTGGAAATTGCGCGGTGCGGCTACAGCTTCTAGTACCTTTACGCGATCCCTTGGCCAAACTGTTGGGATTGCCATTTTCGGCACGGTGTTTAATAATACCATGAATCTTTACGGTATGGCTCAAAGTATGCATATCATTTTCATTCTGGTATTTATCATTTCTCTTATAACCTTGCTCATTAGTTTTGTACTGCCGTCACACCGAAAAGTTATGGCCCTGCAAAGAATTGAATAAAGATTTAACTAGCTCCTGTTGATTCTTTTCGAAAACGCCATGATTTGTTTGTAATAAAACAGCAGTACTGCTGGAACCAGTAAAAACAGAAGTCTTCCGACAATAGTATTCGCAAACAAGATCAAAACCCCAAGCCAGCGGTTTCTGCCGATATAAACCCCTTGTACAGCCTGCCTGAGAATCGTTTTAAACATAGCGCCCGGCTGGGACATCGGCGGGTAGTGATCAATATCCACCCTTAATTTGTCATCCACTTTTCCCAAGACTCTTTCCACGTAAATTACTTGATTTTCCTCAAAAAGAATGATCTGGCCTTCTTGGATCGGGTACTGACTGTCTATCTTTTGAAAATACGTAAGGTCATTCATCTGAATCGCCGGCTCCATAGTTTCCGATCGAAAAACAAACGGAATCACGCCCTGAATGGAGACTTCTTGTCCCGGGGTGGATGTATTTACAGCAATGATTAAGAAATTGAAAACGAGTGCCGCACAAATGAAGAAGATAAGGCCTGCCGTGGAAACTGTATCAAAAATTTTGCTGCGCCAGCCTTTCTTTGCTTTTTTTCCGGCAGCTTTCCGTTTGCCCGTCCCGGAATCGATGTACACCACATCGAAACCAGAGGGCAGCAGGATTTGATCTGTGGGAAGGTTATAGTACTTCGCCAGGTTGTTTGACCGGATGAGGCAGACCAGGCAGAGTATGATCATTAAAATTGCGGCAACAGGCATATACAGGGAGTGGTTTAAATCCAAGAGATTGTAGAAGTTCTGCATGGAAACCCGGTTGGACAGGATGTTGTATTCTCCAAGCGTTAATTTTAGTATTAAAATTACAATTGCCGAAAAAAAAGTCCAGTATCTGGCATTGACGATCGTTCTGGTAAAAAGAGAAAAGGTCATGGAGAACATACCAATCAGAAAAACGTCCGTTAGCCCGGCCACGTAGAGAGCGGGCAGATAGGTATAAATAAAGGTATATTTTAAAAAAACCGTGAGAATGACCGTGAAAATAAAACCAATGGTATAAATCAAAAAAACGGTATATAACAGCGCGGCAAACTTGGAAAAAAACATAACGACAGAATGATAACCCATTTGAATCAGAAGGTACCAGGAATTCCTCCTGATTTCGCTGAAAAAAAGGTAGTCGTAATAGAGAATGAAATAAACAGTATAGAAAAAAAAGGCCAAATGAATATAAAGGTATACGGTTGAATAAAAACTGGGCTGCATGATTTCAGGTACTGCCTCGGAAAGAACACTTTCCTGCAGGGTCTGAAATACAAAAAACAGCGCAAATGAAATAAGCCCCAAGAAAAGCGCGGAAGCAAGCTTCCTATTGGTACTCGCCCGGTTTTCCGAATAAGCTTGCCGAAGTTCTTTTTTAAAGTAACTGTTTCTGTAAATCATGCCGACGGATAAGCTCCTCATAAGCGTTTTGCACGGTTTTAGGGTTGATTTCCATCCGCTCCGGGATGAAACCCGCTTCCAATACCCTTTTGTATATCATCCCGGGGTCCTTTTCTTGGCTGGAACTGCTGATCATCAGTCTGTTATTTTTCAGGATCACCTGGCAGCCGGGAAGCAATTCAGCAAGTTTTTCTGCCATTGTCTCTGCTTGTTTATCTTGAATTGTCACAATCACCGGATCATAATTGTTTCGAAAATTATCGACCGTATCGCTGAATATGATTTTTCCGTCCTGTAACACGGCGGAATGGGAACAGGCTTTTTCGATTAGATGACAGTTTTGGCTTCCCAGGACCAGGGTTTTCCCCTTTTCCCTGATGAATGCCGACAACCTGGCTATAACCCCGGCCAGCACTTCGTCAAAATCATATTCCGGGAGGTTAAAAATAATGATCAGGCTCCCTGAGTATGCCGCTGCAAACAACGCAAGTACAGCTTTCTCTTCTTTGGTCAAAAGATAATTCGGTGTCAAGGAAATAGGACCTAATCCATATTCAATCATCTGTTCGAAGATTTTCTCCTGCAAGTCCACTTTGTCAATAGGCAATTTCCCGGTCACAAACATCAGGTATTCGAGGGCCTTCATATTGTCATAGACCATATCTGCGTTCCCCAAATAAAACACATGCCGGAGAATCACCCTTTTGCGCCGAAGCATTCCCTGCTCCATCAAAACACACCGTCCGCCGTCATAAGGTTTGATGTTGGCCATAATTTCCAACAGGAGCTTGACTTCAAAAAGGGACGGACCAATGATTCCCCACGTTTCCGACTTTCGAATCAGAACACTGATATCTGCAAGCGCTCTCTTCGGCTTGCCGTCAGCACCGGCGTAGTGTTCGCCGGAAGCGACATGTTCCATAAAGACAACGTGCTCAGGGGCGTAATCCATAAGGTTCTCCTTGGGTCATAATGATTTAGGTCTAACGTAAAGTGAACGGTATTTTCGCCACGAAGATGCCGATGACCCGGTCCGGGGTAAGCAGGTCTTCATCGGGTGAATTGACGGGGTTATCGCCTTTCATGCGGTAAGCGGTATTTCCGGAAGAAGTCGTAACGACTTCAATGATGCGGTGTGTAACGATATACCCCGATAAGGTCCGGAAGGTAACGATTTGGTTTGCTTTAAGGCTCTCGGGATGATTTGTTTTCCTGCTTACAATTAGAGTTCCTATCTGCAGAGTTGGTTCCATACTGCCTGATTCTACGGAAAAAACCTGAAAGCCCCAAACATTCGGAATCTCTCCCCTGTTCTTCGCCATATTGATGGAAATGATGGCTGCAACCAGTACAGAGACAACAGAAAAAAACACGATCCAGCCCGTTATTTTGAATACCGTTCTTTCTTTGGGATGCCTGGCATTTGAAGTGCATGTGAGTCGACCGGAAATCTTTTGTTTTTCAAGCTGGATTTCCCGGCGCATTTCCTCGATTTGTTCCTGTGAAGTGTACCTGGATTGCGGCATGTATTTATCCTTCTTTTTACCGAATTCTTTTATATTATATCCTGTGTAGTATTATAAAATCAGACCGATCCTAATCGCGAATACCTAAATAAAAATGCTGCCTTGCAAAATGCAGAGCAGCTTATTTTATTAATAAAACTTACTATATGAGGAGAAAGATACGGACTATATTTGTGTACCGGTTACAGACACTTTGACATCGGTTCCATAATTGGCTCCGGCATAATTGGCGTCATTGGTTCCATTACCGGGCCAGTTGACGGAAACGGTATAAGTCTTTTCCTGACCTGTCGCGCTTATGGCGAATTGGTCGTTGAATTGGATGATACCGCTGGAAGTTACTGTCCCAACGGTGTCCCCTGCTGAATTCTTAACAGTAACCACGAGCGGGGCAATAACGTTCTTGCCGTCCGCTGCTGCAGCATTGATGCTGCAATTCAGATTCATCGCTGTTTCGCTGACAACCGCACCGTTGTAGTTTTTTACGCTGAACTGCCAATTTACCGTTTCTCCAGGCGCAATCTTAACATCTTTGGTAAAAGTATCCGTACCGCCTTTTAACAGCATGAACTCTTTGGCAACCGTGCTTCCCTCAGTAAGATTATCGATTCTTGTGGTATACATAGCCAGTGTTCCAGCAATAACCGATGCTGATAATACCAGTACCAGTGCAATGAGAACCAATGTTTTCTTCATTTCCAATTCCCCCCAAGTTAAATATTATTTCTTAATTTAATGAAACTCCTGTCTCTTGAGAAACGTTTTCTTTTGACTCCTGTGTGTGGGCCTCTGTTGCTTAACCTTGTGAAAATCCGGAGAAATAGTCGTACTGAAACCGGAAACTGCAGTATACGCGGAAAGTGTACCGACAATTAATGAGGCGAATACTGCCGCACATAAAATCAGTATGAACAGTATTTTTGTCCGCATGATTCCTCCCTCCATTGAAAAATGTCTGCTGATATTATCCGGGCAGCCTTCATTGTTAGTTCAGGGAAGACTCGCCAAACACACAAGTTAGATCGACATCGGTGATATTGCTCGTGTTGCTTCCCCCGACACTGACGTTTTGGATGGCTTCGGTTCCTTTGCCTTTGGCCGGGCCTCCGAAGGAGACACTCTGTCCGGGCAGGATATTGTCCGTGAACTGGTTGTTGTAACCCGGATTCATAAAGAAATAATTCCCTGGCGGGGTGTAGGACACGAGCTTGGCGTTCCAGGCATCTGTAAGTTTATCGTTTTGAAGTAAAAAGGCAAAACTCCAATCTTTGATGGGTTCGCTGAAATTGTTGGTAATCGTAATTTTATAGTTGTACTGATAATTGTGGCTTTGGCCGTTTTGCCATGGGGCAGTTGTTTCATATTTCACACTGATGGGTTTCTGCTGCGGAGGATTCCCCGGTCCCGAACCGTTTAAAGGAACCTGGGAGGCAATGGCTGCCACGTTCACAGTCGTTCCAAAATTATTACCTGCAAAGTTGATATCGGAACTTCCATTATCCGGCCAGTGAATTTCTACAGTATAGTCTTTTTCCTGACCAACTGCCGAAAGCGGGAAAGAGCCAAGCACATCAAAAGTGCCAACCCCAGTGACACGGTTAAGGATATTTCCATTGATGTCCTTAACGCTCACCGTTAAGGGATCAATCGCTTTTTTACCGGGGGAAGCCAAAACTGTAAAAGTTAATTTATAGTATAAATCTGTCTCGGTGATGACCTGGTTCTTATAATTTTTCACCTTGAACTGCCAATCCGCGGTTTCCGAAGGAGCAATTTTTATTCCTTGCTGGAAGGTATCTGTACCGTCACCGACAAAGATAAACTCCTTAGCTACAGTACTTCCCTGTGCAAGGCTATCAATAGAAGCGGTATACATAGCTAAGGTACCCGCAGTAATTGAGCTGACAATGGTTAATACTAAAAGTAATAAGAAAAAAATCCTTTTCATAAACCACCTCAAATTTATTAACATTTTAAAGTAAAATATTCTACAAAGTTTTAGATTTATTTTAAATAATAAATTCGTTGCTATCATAGCATGGGCCTATTTGAACGTCAATTTGAATATTAAACCACATTTAGAAAATTAAGTTTATAAATAATTATAAAATTTGCATAAAAAAAGAAAATATCTGCTTATTCAGATAGTATAAGTAGATACTTTTTTCATTAACTTCAGAGTTTATTTAGGATAAATATTTAATGGTTATCGACAATTTGGCCATCGGCAACACGAATCATCCGACTTGCGTGTTCAGCAATTTTTCTCTCATGAGTTACCATGATAACCGTCTTTCCACTTTGATGCAATTCATCGAAAATAGCCATAATATTGTCACCGGAGTCTAGATTACCGGTAGGTTCATCCGCCAACAGGATCATTGGATTTGTAACAACAGCCCTTCTTCGCTGCCTTATTTAATTCTTTCATTAATTCATCGACATTAATTCCATGGGCAAGAGCACCCTGTTCAATATTTTCGAAGCTTGCTGCCATGCATCCGAAACAATGCATTCCGTGTTTTAACAGAATTTCAACCGCAGCCGGGTGTTTTTCTACAATCTCAGTAATAGACATCTCTTGGGTTATCATGGCGATTCTCCTTTAAATATAATTATCGAATATAGTTCACAACATCCAAATTTCTTTTAGGAACCACAGGTATTTTGTCTTTCACCTTATAGCCGAATGATACTCCGTAATAGGGTTCGTATCCATCCGGAATTCCCAATAAATCCTTATTTTTCTTTTCCTCAAAGAAGAAACGCAACAGACCCAGCCACACAGACCCAATATCCAAACTTTCGGCCGCTAAGAGCATGTTCTGAATAGCGGCTGCACAATCGGCAGCCCAGGCAATTCCATCGGTTCGGCCTGAAACGATTATCAGTGTCGGCGCATTATAGGTAACCAGAAAATCGGGATTTGAGCCCATTTTTCGGATCCACTCTACTTCAGATCCAGCCATTTCCCTTCTTACCGTTTCGTTGATATGTTCCAACAGTTTCTGGTTTTGGATGACGGTAAAATGCCACGTCTGTTGGTTATGTGCAGAAGGCGCATAACCTCCTGCGTCTAAGATCAAATCCAGACTCTCCTGGCAGATCTGTTCAGAACTGTAATGTCTGACGCTTCTCCTGTTTTTTATCGTTTTTAAAACTTCGTTCATAACGATCTCCTTTCCGATCAAAATAAAATGATAAATTGTTTAATAGTTCAATAACAATTGAACTATTTCTAACTTATCATAGTATATGATATAATTCAAGGTAAAATTACGGACACCAACCTATCAGGAGGCAACCACTTGCGAGAGTTATTTCATCCAACAACGGATCAATTCAATCTGCCTACGATTCTTTATGCTCTGGGTGATCCTAACCGTCTTCAAATCATCAAAAATCTTTCCAGCCAAAATGAAACGACCTGTGCCTGCTGCAATGTGAATTTGCCGAAGTCCGCTCTTTCCCATCATTTTAAGGTACTGCGTGAAGCAGGTCTTATTTATGTCCGCCTCGAAGGAAAACAACGTTACTTATCGATCCGATATAAAGAATTGGAAGAAAGATTTCCCGGTCTCTTAAACGTCATAATAAAAAGTGAATAAATCATTCTGCACCGCTATCGGACTAAACCACAAGAATATCCCTTCCACCGCCTGTTATGCATTTCCCGCCGTCTGGAGCGACAATATACGTATCTTCCACTCCAACCATACCTGTATTTTCAATGCCTTTTTTGGGTTCCAGGGAAATCACCATATTTTCAACAAGCGGCAGACGAAAGCCATTAGCAATGACAGGAAATTCATCTACATGAAGGCCCACCCCATGGCCTAAAAATTTTACCTGTCTGTCCTTAAATCCCATAAAATTAGGTTTAAACTGATCATCCAGTCTGTTCATGATTAACGTATAAATCTCAGAAGGAATTGCACCGGGCCGCAGAAGTTCCGCCGTACGGTTCTGCACATCAATACAGCCTTGGTGTACTTTTTTCATTTCGGATGTAGGTTTACCGCCAAAAATATACACCTGGGTTTTATCACTGTGGTAACCGTTCAACCCAAAGGCAATATCGACAAAAACCAAGTCGCCTTTTTTAAGTTTTCGATCACGGCTGCCGAGAAGCGGAACAGCAGGATACAACCCCCGTGCGCCCCCGGGACCGTCAAAACAGGTTGGATAGAGGGAATTTTCGCCAAATCCTATCTGGCCAACCACGATTTCCGATTGAAACATGGCAAAGCGGCTTAGTCCTTGGTGCCCTTGTTTTACCATCTCTCCAAATAATTCGGCCGTGAAATCAGCCTCACTGATTCCTTCTTTCAGTAGCTTGGGGACTGTTTCCATTAATATTCGATCATGTATTTTGCCCGAAGTTTCTAAACATTCAAGTTCGTAAGGGGATTTCACGGCCCTGATAGAAAGAATAATCTTATCGAGAGAATCGATCTTTTCAATGTTGAAGTGTTTCTGTAGCCGGTCAATCAAGCCCAAAGTAACAATTTCGGTTTCCAGGAAAGTATACCCGCAGTCTGGACCAGCCAATATCGCTGCATCCCGATAGCTCTCCATGGTATAAATATTTGATAAGGGTGATTCATCTTGAGCACGTTCAAAACTCCTTCGCACGAAATAAAACACTTGTCTGTCTTTTTTGATCATTAATAGTCCATCCTGCATAGTGCCTGTAAAGTAGTATTGATTTACTTTGCTTAAAATCATGGCCGTATCCCAGTCAGGATAAGCTTCAGTCATCGCTGCGTAAAATTTCGATCTTCTCTCTTCAAGTTCGTTTTTGGCAATTTGCTGCGTCATAATATCTCCATTTCCCAAAAAACATCCAATTAATCAGGTTCATTTTTTACTCTGCTGCATTTTCTGATATATTAATAATAAATCATTTAAAGAATATTAATACGCGATGGAGGGAAACAAATGAACAGACAAGCCCTTAAAATTCAGTATATCTATCATAGCGGTTTTCGAGTTGAAACAGAAAAACACATCCTGATTTTTGATTATTTTCAGGGCCCTATTCATTTAGGAGATAAAAAAACCTATGTATTTTCTTCCCATAGCCATCCTGATCATTTTAATCCTGCTATATTTTCATGGCAAAATCAGAACCCTGATACTTCATATATCCTAAGCCGTGATATCAGTCTAACACAAAAGCAGGATCATGTATATTTTCTATCCCCTTGTGAAGAAATCACGATTGATGATCTAAAAATCAAAGCTTACGGTTCAACGGATTTAGGGGTATCATTTTTAGTGCAATGTCTTGGAGTCAATCTGTTTCATGCCGGTGATTTAAACTGGTGGCACTGGTGGAAAGACATTCCTGAAGAGAACGCCAAAGCCGAAGTTTCGTTTAAAGAAGAAATATCCAGGATGAAAGGAGAAAATGTGAATATTGCGTTTTTCCCCGTAGATTCAAGATTGGAACATTACTATTGTATCGGGGCCGATTATTTTATCCAAGAAATTTCTCCTGCATATCTCATTCCCATGCATTTTGGGGATGATCTGCAAACCCCCATGAAATATGCAAAAATAATGGAAAAGAGCCCAACGAAAGTAATCAGCGTTTCTAAGCCCGGACAGGAATTCTATTTACCATTTTATGAATAAGAGGGTAGCTCATTTAAAAATATTAGAAAAAATATTTAATATCATAATTGTTTTGAAGGAAATATTTTTAATTCCGAAGAATAATGATATATATTATTTTTGAGGGGTTGTATAGATAGATGATACCTAAAAATATCACAAAACGTGTTATATTATTTCTTACAATTATCGTGACGATTGAGTTAATTTTCATGACCTGGAGCTGTGTTGATACGAGCCGGAAAGCAGTTTTCAAGGAGCAGGAACGCAATCTGGTTGAAATTGTCTCCAGATTGGAGAACGACCTTCCTCAATCCTATGAAAAAATAATTGAAACAAATCAAACGAAAAAACTGTCGGAATCCGAAAGGCGCCAATCTTTAAACCGGTATTTGCAGCCCATAGTTGATAAGGTTGCAGCTGAATGGCCTGGATATGGAATGGGGTATTATGAGCCTGATCTGAAAATACTCGCACTTTCCCCTTATAATGAAAACTTGCTTGGCAGAACAGCTGCTGAAGAAGCCCTGAAAGTATATGAGCAAAAAAAACTGCTCATCACAGAAATACAGAATGCGTTTACCTGGGAAGGATATACCATTCTCGCCGCCAATCAACCGATTTTCAAAGACGGTCAACTGATCGGACACGTTTGGGCTAATACAAAAATCCAGAATATCAATATGGAAATCCTGAAAAATGTAATTCATAGTGTTATTATCACCATTTTGATTTGGTTTACCCTCATATTTCTTATATGGTGGTCTATCCATAAAATAGAAAATTGCATTTCCGAGTTAATTACCCAAATCGATAAAGGAACCGGAGATTTTTCCAAGTTTGAAGAAGTCCCACAGTTGGTCCCGGTTCTTGAGACCGTTGAGAATTTAAAAACGAATTTGCAAAAAGAATATCAGGAAAGGCATTTGATGCTACAGGAGCTGTCCCGACTGGACAGATTAAATATTGTGGGTGAAATGGCGGCTTCAGTCACTCATGAAATAAGAAACCCCATGACTGTCATCATGGGATTTGTTCAAATCATCGCGGGAAAAAATAAAGAATCGGCAAAAGAATTCGATATCATACTTGAGGAATTAAACAGGGTCAATCAAATCATAGAAGATTTTCTGTCAATGGCCAGGAGTAAAGTTATCCCTAAATGTTTGCGTCAGTTAAACACTATCGTAGAATCGATTTATCATCTGGTATATGCCGAAGCGGTGAATAAGGGTGTCACGATGGAAATGAATTTGCAGAAAGACTTACCCGCTCTGTTTCTAGAGGAAAAAGAAATCAAGCAGGTAGTTCTAAATCTTTTAAGAAACGCAATCGAAGCAATGGATTCTGAAGGAATCTTACAGATTTCTACCCACTACGATGAACAGAATAATTACCTTCTTTTGAGCATCCGTGACAACGGTTCGGGTATACCTGAAGAGAATCTCAAGGATATATTTAATCCCTTTTATACCACCAAAGAAAACGGTACCGGCCTGGGTTTAAGTGTTTGTAAAAATATTATTGAAAAACATGGCGGCACTATTTCAGTTGCTTCTACCGTGGGCGAAGGTACTCTTTTCCAAATTAAACTGCCTCTAAATCTAACCTGAGGACAATTTCAGGCTGAAGGTTCGTTACCTTTGGCGTAACTATTCCGGTTCAGCGAAATAAAAACTGCGAATAAGGCTATCCCCATGGCAACCAGCATAACTGTGTGATAGGCGGACATGAAGATTGCTACTTGACCGGGTTGAGGCGTTGTTACTCCTCCCAAGGCTTCAAATAAAGATACTGAAAAAGCAATTCCTGTAATCATGCCCGCATTTCTAACCAAACTGTTTATCCCCCCGGCAACCCCCAGTTTCCGTGAAGGAACCGAGCTCATCACACTGCTGTTATTAGGAGATTGGAACATTCCAGACCCCAGACCTAAGAGTAAGGAACCGGGTATGATTTGATAATATTGGGATTCAGGAGTAAGCGTAGAATAATAGAACAGGCCTATGGCTATTATACCGAGTCCTGCCGAAGTAAGGAGCATGGGTCCAAACTTATCGGAAGCATTCCCGCTTAGCGGTGCGATAATGGCCATGGTTATCGGAAATACCGTCATTAATAATCCTACTTGATACGGTGAATAGTTTAGAATCTGCTGCAAATAAAAAGGAAGAAGCATGGCATTCGCAAACATTGCTGTAAAACTCAGCCAGCCGGACAGGTTCCCTACGAGGAAAGGCCTAATGCGAAACATAGAAAAATCAATTATCGGATGATCAACCCTGCCCTCGGTGAAAGTAAACATAACAAGGAGCAAAACACCTATAATGATACTGGAATATATGAAAGGGCTGGTCCATCCCCAGCTTTCGCCGTTATTGATCCCAAAAAGCAGGCTGATCATACCGCAAGTAAATAAGAGTGCTCCTGCAAAATCAAAACTTTCTTGATCTTTATTGGGCTTGTCTGCCGGCAAAATAATCCGGGACATAGAAAAGCCGATAAGCCCAATCGGTAAGTTAATGAAAAAGATCAAATGCCAACTTGCCAGCCCGATGAGTATTCCCCCCAAAGCAGGACCTGTGAGACTCCCCAGGGCAACTACAGTACCTGTTAAACCGAGAGCCCGGCCTCTTTCCTGCGGGGGAAATATGGAAATTACAATAGCAGCACTGTTAGACATCAACATAGAAGCTCCAATTGCTTGTAATACTCTCATGGCGACTAAAAACCAAATGCTTTGGGATACGCCGCAAAGGACTGAACCCAAGGTAAAAATAAGAAAACCCAAAGAGTATACTTTTTTACGGCCTAGTAAATCTGCAACCCTGCCAAAGACCGGAAGCAAACTGGAAATGGTCAGAAGATATGCAGTAACTACCCATTGTAAACTGGAAAGATTGGAATAAAGGTCTTTGGATATGGTCGGTAAAGCTACATTGACAATACTGCTGTCTAATGTTGCCATAAAAGTACCGGTCGATACGGTAGCCAATACATACCAACGGTAATTCTTTGAATTGGGAATGTTATTCAAGATATTGATCCCCCTCAATTATTACCCCATCCTTAAAACTCACTCATTCACCTACATGTCATAACAATAATTAACTTAACAAGTATATAGAATCTTTTCTTCTAAATCAAGTTCTCTTCCAAAATTCACCTCAAATGAGGCATGAGGCAATTGAGCTGTTTTGCCCTGTACAATCAAATAAGCTCGGGAGGTAAAGGTCCCGAGCTTATTTAATTAAATTTGAAAAAGAGATTAAGACTGCATGCTAAAACTTTAGTGCTTGCTGAATTGCTTTTTGTTTCAACGTAAGGTCCTGGGAAACTGTTTTCTCCCCATGGGGCCCGGTTAACCATTCAATCTGTTCAACACAGTAAAAATCGGAAAAACCGCCCATTGCTTCGGTGGGAATCTCAATTGCCCCCTTGATTGGGGTATTTGGCGAGTAAATCACTTCCAATTCCAAATGATAAGTCCATCCTTGCTGTTCACCCGTCAAGGATTGCCATATCTTTACTTTTTGCCAAGCTCCCGGACCGAGCGGAAGACAGTGATTAACCATCATAGGATCAAAAAGCTTGTCCCATTTTCTTTCTACAAACATGGTATCCGTACAATTTGGGTCAACGGCTACCGGCGGTAAGCTCCTCAAGTATGCTTCCCAATTATCCATTGTTCCTATAAAAATCCTGCCTTCTTTGTTTAGACCATAATCATCGTAACCGGCAAAAGCAACATTAGGTATACAAAATACCAAAAGCAATAGGAGTAACAGGAAAACGGATTTTTTTGTAACGCTCATGTCAAATCTCCTTAAAAAATATTTTTCCTGTATTTCTATTCGATATATTAATGGAAATACCTTCCATCCATAACGGCTATCGTATTATTTTTAATCTTGATTCTTTATCTGTTGCAAAAGAGGAGAAAAATGTTAAACAGCATTAAGGAAATACTTGACAGAGAGTTTTTATACGAGGGATCATTAACACCCGAGACGAGGCTAATTGAAGATATTGGATCAGATTCTCTTGATTTGCCTATTTTTGTAATTTCCTTAGAGGAGAAATTTGATATCCAATTAAGTGATGGAGAAATAGAACAGTTTATCACGATAGGCGATGTGATAAAAATTCTAGAAAAAAAGGTTGCAATTAAGAAAGAACCCGAATGTCAATAGATAAATTCCTAAAAAATTCTGTTGAGGGGTTTCCGGATAATTCAAATAGACCGCGGAAATAAATTAAAAATTGAAGGCTGCTTTGTTCATAACTTAAGAACCTGGAACCCCAAACAATACCATTGCGGAATAGTCTGCACCGGCTTCGGACCCTGTCCCCAGCGTTATATTCACATTCTGAAGAATTACTCTCAGCTTATAACCACTTTGGGCGATGTCCAGAGTCATTTTATCAGAAGGGATAGATTCTTTCGGCAAAATTCCGTTGTCCGGGAGTGTTTTTACAAAATCATAAAGTCCGGTTCCAATTAACTCCGTTCCTGCAGAATTTGTGATTGATATTCTGACTTCCTGATCGGTTAAGCGTTTAACGGTAAGAATATAATCTGTTCCTTTTAATGTAAATCGGACCGGTCCGGTCTCGGGGCCGTTTTGATACCGGTTAGAAAAAACTTGGACGGAGATATCATAATCCGAGATAATTAGGGGTTTTTGCATGTCAGCATTGGCGCT
This sequence comes from Candidatus Dichloromethanomonas elyunquensis, assembly GCA_001515265.1. GTDB lineage: Bacteria > Bacillota > Desulfitobacteriia > Desulfitobacteriales > Syntrophobotulaceae > Dichloromethanomonas > Dichloromethanomonas elyunquensis. The sequence goes on along the minus strand of LNDB01000012.1, from coordinate 35,368 downwards.
AAAATAGCGGTTCACCAACTCTCCATCGGTTGCGCCATAAACAGGTTCAAAACCGATTGTCTTTTTCATATCGCGATACATGTGGAAATCCTCAGGAAGCCATTTGATATATTTCAGCGAACTGCGTCCTTCCAGGTAGGAAAGGATACTTGTTATTTCGATCTTGGACTGTTCCGGCACCCCTGCTTTTGGCGTTAATTTTCCGTTAGAAAAAATCCCTTCGGACTGTAAGATCTTTTCAACCCTGCCGATTTGACTGTTCCGGGAAACCGTGAAGGCATCCATAGGCGGAATAACGGAAAAAACAGCAAACCCTGCCGCGAATAAAGCGATATAGTGGTTCTTAGAGACAGGCTTTATGCTCAATAATAAGCCGGTAGCAATGGAAAAGATTCCAAACAGCGCAACATAATACCGCGATTCTGTCACGCCGTAGGCCCGGAGCCTGATTCCTACGGAAATCATCTGCATGATAACAATAGGAATCAGTACTTTAGGAAATATCATCCGATACAATATAGCAAAACGGTTCTCCAGCAAGCTTGAAAGTACAAAGATTAATAAGCCTGCAGCGGAATAAATTAAGACCATAGGACCTAATTGTCCGGAGGGCCAGTGAAGAGTAACCAGTATTTTGATAAAATAAGCAAACAATACCAGCGTGTAAACGGCCACTAGGGGAATAGCAATATAGGAAACAAGAATTTGCAGAAATCTGGGATAGCTGCCGGCTGAATGTATTGCCTCGAGACCTTCGTTGTCTTTAACATTGAATCTGGGTAACAGCGATAAATAATAAATAGGTGCAAACAAAACCCAGATGATTGTCATCATATATGGGTAGGCATCATTGGTGACATGAAAGAGCAAGATATTTACCGTGGCGATGATAGCGGCGATTCCGGCTGACAGCACCCCGGAGTAAAGCACAGATGTAAAAACAGATTTAAAATGAATCAGCGCAACGATATTAAAATCTGTTTTTTCTTTAAATGCCGGAAACCAAAGTACTGCGCAGATCAAAGCAAAAACGGCAACAAAAGTCCTGATACCTATTTCCGGGCTAATTTCGGGTGCCGGCCACAAAATTAATAAATATCCGGTTGTTAGAAGAGCGGATAACCCATAGATCATTAAACGCTTTTGAGCAAGCTTGGCGAATCTCTCGGCGGCGAATTGAGCAGTCATTCCCAAAATGGCACCGACTACAAAAGCAAATACGAGTTTTTGAATAATCAGCGGGGGTTCCCTATGGAGTGAAATCATATAACATATCAGTATCGCGGAACAAAAAAGGTTGATCACACTGAGCGGAAAGCGTAAGATTGCGTCTGATATCCCTTTAATTAATTGTAAAATCATTTCCTTGAGACGACTCATAATCATTCCTCCTTTACATTCCAGAAGTCCTCTTAAGTAGAATTATATCATTTTTCTGCTTATTATTCCCTTATTACCTGATTAATAAAAAATCTTTATCAAGGCTAAAAGGAAGTTCCCATGATTGTCCTTGCAACATAGAATAAACCAAAAAATGGTAACAAAGGAGTGATAATCGTGGCGTTCCTGCATAAGGGAAGAATAACAAATCATACCATGACCTTTTGGGGCAATGACGTTTGGAGACCTAATCCCTTACGATTATTCCCTAAAGAAACAATACCCGACCTGGAAAAAATAGACCTGAATCTCACAGACAGAACTCAGCTTGAAACAGAAGGAACGGGATCTGAAAAGCTGGATGAACTCGTTGAACTGGCGGGTTATTCTTATGAACCCGAACAGGATATCTTTATTTCTACTATTAGACCATGGCAGAGATATATCGGGTATTGCCGGTTATATGATGAATTGGCTGCTCCGACAGGCATGATTGTAGATTGCGATGAATTCTATTTTGATTATCAGGATAAACAATGGATGATCGGGATTTGGAAAGGCCAGTATGATATGGTCACAGGTGGAGAGGTCGGTTTCTATAAAAATGCTCTCAATTTTGATCTCCCCGGTCATCCCAAAGCTCTCTTCTATAATGCCGTCGATGACAAAGACATGTTAGAGATGTCCTATGTGCTAAAAAAGAACGGAAATGTCTTATTCACCAGAAAGGATAAACACTGGTGGCTTACAGGATTCAAGCTGGGCGAATTTTCACAGCCTTCCGAATTATCAATGGATATCAGTATCACCTTAAAAGATGAAGAGATGCGGGATGCCTTCATAGCAGGAATGAATGAGGCAGGATATGAAACAGACGAACTTCTGATAGAGGGCAATACGGTTAGTTTTACTTTTGATGTTCCGCGTACTCCTCAACCTTGGACTCGGACAAAACTCACTGACTGGATCATCCAAAAAAAGAATAAATATCTATGTGATAAGTATGAGGAAATAACCGGTTCTGAGAATACTGTTCAAGAAAAAATCACAGCTATCCGAGAACAAGATCCTCAAATATATCAACGGGTTAGAAGGATGGGCAAAATGTCCAACAATTTTGAAGGCTGGGTTACTATGATTGTGACAGTGTTTTTAATCCTGTTTTATCTGGGAGGCAGCAGTTCTTCGGAGTAAGATCATCTGAAATAGTGATAAAATTAAGCGGTCGGATCTTACCCGGCCGCTTACGGCTGCATATTGCCCTATTTAATCTCATAAACCAGAGATCAGCCGCTTTTTTAGCTACAGTGTTACCCTGCAGACAGTTCCCTATCCATTTTATACCTGAGTCGGATTCGTTCTTCACCGCGGGGTTTTACTTTTAACCAAAGTTCGACCTGGTTGGCAGATAACTGCCGAAAAACATGAGAAGAAGAAATAATAAGCCTGCTGGGTTGAGTAAACGGGTTAATTTTTACATCAATTTCTTCATTCCAGAGATTACTGATCCGGTATTCATATTCTTCTACATCGTACCCGCTTAGTTTCTTTTGATCAACTTTTTCCAGATTGCAAAATACTTCATGGGCTTTTCCCAGATATAATTTACAGGTTTTGTTCATTGAGATATATTCTAATTCGCTTTCTTTAATAAACTCTTTAAGTTCCATAACATAATTCGCAGTCCATGTGAGCCCTTTGGTAATATAAAGATACGCCTATTTCCTTTGAGCGGACAGATCCAGATACTGGACAAGTTGGTCCTCTCGCGGACTTTCTTCCACTGTTTCCAGATATACATACGAATTCTTCGTCTTAGCCATTTATCGGTTGTCTCAAGCATCTTCTTCATATCCGCGAGTTTGAAGTAATTCACCCATCCAGTTATGAATTGTTTTAGCTTTAATTTCAGCATTTCATATCCGAGCCCACTACTTCTTGATGTGAGCTCTTTTACTTTTGCTTTCATCTTGATGATGCTTTTGGCATGGACACAGAGTTTGATTCCGTCTTTTGACGAGTAGAATCCGTATCCCAGAAATTTGATTCTCCCGATATAGGCTTCCTTCAGATTCCACCTCGCGGTGGACACCCTTGCGTTTGGCTAATGGTTGGCAGCTGCCAGCCTCCATAGCGGACTTTCACCGCCGAGTTGTGCGCCTTGCGTGACGCACCTATAAAAAAAACTCTCCATTTTATTGAAGAGTTTTTGATAAAATATAATAATCCCGCAAAGTCCCTCATGAACACTGGGTCTGACAAATTAACGGAAAGTCACCTACTTCATTGTTAAAAACACGTATTCTTACTTGGTTCTAACGGAATCACTATACACCTTTCTGTAGAATCTCAGGACTTATAATGGTGTACTATAGTCAGGATTGAAACAAACTTCATTTTGTTTATTGAACCAAACAAATTTAATATGGGACTGCTTGGAACGAAACGGTAAACTCATAATTTAGAGGCACTTTGCGGGAAACTTTTCAAAACAACAAAAGCCATCCTCGTTGGTGGCTTTAAATTCCGCCGGCTCATCCATTAATAACCATTCACTAACCTGCCTCGGATTTAAAACCAAACCTTGTCAGTAGAAAGTTAACGCTAGATATTGAACCTCGTTATGATATTGTACCAATTACAGCTTCAGTATAAAACTATATTGCAAAAATGTCAAGCGTAGAGCATTACATATTTTTAGGTCAGACGTTTTTGCATCCAGAGGATATCTATATCCCGATCTTTTTTCTTCCCCGCCGATTCAAATTTGCCGCATTCTTCAAATCCGTGTTTCAAATGAAATTGAATACTTGGTTTGTTAATAGAACAGATACTAGCCAAAATTAAATCAATATCTATTTTCTTTGCTTCTGTTATCAGGGTCTCTAGTAAGATTTGCCCTAAACCATTGCCAACATAATTTTGTTTCAGAAAATAGGATATTTCTGCTGTTCTTTTAAATACAGGCATAGGATGAAATGAGCGAAGAAAACCAAACCCGATAACCTCCCCTTCCTCAGTTATTAACGCTAAGGCAGGATAACCCTTTACAGCTTGTAAGAGCAGATCATAAAATTCATACCCTACCGGTTTCTCGGGGTAAGCGGCGTAGGTATTTTCAATATAGTAATTAAAGATATCAATGACTGCTGTACGATGTTCCGAAGCCATTGGTTTCAAGGTGACCTTCTCTTTCATACAATTACTCCGAATACTTTTTCATTCATTTATAAATTAATTTTATTTTCTTCATGCTTAATATGTCAATATCAAAATACGTTTGGCAGTTGAAATTTCCTCTTTGTTCTATTTTGACGAAAAGAAAATGTCTTGGCACCATTTGTGGAACTTGCTCTAATGTCATTGATTTGATACTCTAATGAAAGAATCTCTAAAGGCCGGAGGTATTTCCATGTCTGAATTGACTGTTGACCAGGCAATCATTGCTCAAGATCTTACCAAAAAATTCGGAACATTTTCAGCCGTAAATAACATCTCTTTCATGGTTTCCAGAGGAGAATGCTTTGGCCTGCTCGGACCGAATGGCGCTGGGAAAACTTCTATAGCAAGAATGATTTTCGGTTTTTCACCGATTACTTCAGGAACGTTGCGGGTTCTGGACCAAGATATTCGCATCTCTGCCCGTCAAGTGAAAGCGAGATTGGGGGTTGTAGCTCAGGAGGATAACCTGGACCCAGAGTTAACTGTGCTTGAGAATCTTATGGTCTACGCCAATTATTTTCGCTTGCCTCGAAATGTTGCCCGGGAAAGGGCTGAAGAAATCCTTCAATTCATGGACCTAACTGAGAAAGCCGATGCTGTAGTTGATGAGCTCTCAGGCGGACTTAAACGCCGTTTGACTCTTGGTCGGGCCCTTATTAACCAGCCGGAGCTCCTAATTCTCGACGAACCAACGACAGGACTTGATCCTTATGCCCGGCATATGGTTTGGCACAGGCTCAGACAATTAAAAGAAAATGGAACAACCATGCTGTTAACCACCCACTACCTGGAAGAAGCAAGACAACTTTGTGACCGTCTTATTGTGCTCAATCGCGGAACAATTCTCGAACAAGGGAAACCGGCAGCGCTAATAACGAAACATGTTGGGGCCTTTGCCTTAGAAATCGGTGTGGAACCAGGTCTTCACGGACAGCTTCTCTCATGGGGATCCCCTTGGCTGAAGGCTTCTCAACGAATTGGGAATGACTTAATCCTCTATTCGGATCAGGGCCAAGAACTTGCCGAGAATCTAGGACTAAAGATTGCCAAAGACCATCTCCGGATCGGATATCAGCGTTTGCGGCCCACTAATCTTGAAGACGTTTTTCTTAAACTCACCGGTGAAACCTTGCAGGGTTCGGAGGATGAGACTGAAGGGTAGACTAAGTAAAGTACAGACGAAACAGAAAGTGTAATGGAGGTAACCCCGTGCCGAAAAACAGCAATCTTTTGCAAGGCTGGTACAAAAGACCGGATATTGATTTTGGTTTAACGGTTAAAGTATTTTATCGCAACTTAAAAGTTTTCTTAAAAACATGGAAAGCCAATATTATGTTTAATTTCCTCGAACCTTTGCTTTATCTTTGGGCAATGGGATTTGGCCTCGGAATGTATGTATCTCAGATTAACGGTCTTTCTTATCTGGAATTTTTGGCTCCGGGTCTGATTGCCTCCTCTGCCATGTTTTCTACAACTTACGAGGTAACGTACAATAGTTATACCCGAATGGCCAGGGAAAAAATCTTTCATGGAATGGTGGCGACTCCGGTCAGTATGGATGACGTAGTATTAGGAGAAATCCTTTATGGAACTTTTAAAGGAGTTCTATACGGATTCGTTTTCTTTATTGTCGTAGCCCTTTTTGGTGTTGTTCACTCTCCTTTTGCCATCCTTATTCTCATCCCGCTCTTTTTAATGTCTGTAATTTTCTCCAATCTCTCCTTGATATGGACAAGTTTGGCTCCCAATTATGATTCTTTCGGTTATTTTTTCACCCTTTTAATTTCCCCGATGTTTCTCTTTGGCGGTATATTTTTCCCTGTCGAAAATTTACCGGCAGGAATTCGTTTTCTTCCCTGGTTTACCCCGCTTTATCATGCTGTCGAAACCATCCGTCCGCTGGTCCTGGGACAAGCAGACCCCTCAATAGTAGGACACTTCATTTGGCTGATTATTGCAGCCATTATTACGCTTCCTTTTCCCTTAACGATGGTGAGGAATAAACTAATCCAATAACGAATCGAATCGTTAAATTGAAACAATTATAAGCAATGAAGCAAAATCTTACAAAGGAAGATATTATGAGCATACTTACAGTAAAAAACTTAAGCCACGGATTTGGAGATCGTGCAATTTTTCGTAATGTTTCCTTCAGGCTTTTGAAGGGGGAGCATATCGGGCTAATCGGAGCCAACGGTGAAGGCAAATCCACTTTTATGAATATCATAACCCGGCAATTGGAACCTGATGAAGGGCGGATTGAGTGGTCTAAACGGGTCCGTGTCGGTTATCTCGATCAGCATACCGTTTTAAAGAAGGAATCCACCATACGGGATGTCCTGAAAGATGCTTTTAAATACCTGTTTGACCTGGAAAATGAGCTGAATACCATCTGTGAAAAAATGGGAGAGGCTTCCCCTGAGGAATTGGAAGCTTTATTGGAAGAAATGGGCTCTATTCAGGAAATATTAAACAACAATGACTTTTATATTATAGATTCCAAGATCGAAGAAACCGCCCGCGGATTAGGTTTGCAGGATATCGGGTTGGACAAAGATGTTGAAAGCTTAAGCGGCGGACAACGGACAAAGATTCTTCTTGCCAAACTTCTTCTGGAAAAACCAGATATTTTGCTTTTGGATGAACCTACCAACTACTTGGATGAACAGCATATTGAGTGGTTAAAACGTTACCTTCAGGAATACGAGAACGCTTTTATTCTTATTTCTCATGATATGTCTTTTTTAAACAATGTTATCAATCTTATTTACCACATGGATAGCCAGCAATTGAATCGCTATGTCGGAGACTATGATAATTTCCTGAATGTTTATGAAGCCAAAAAACAGCAGTTGGAATCAGCATATAAGAAACAGCAGCAGGAAATTGCCGAACTGGAAGATTTTGTAGCCCGCAATAAAGCAAGGGTCTCTACCCGTAATATGGCAATGTCCCGTCAGAAGAAACTGGATAAAATGGACAGGATCGAGCTTGGCAGAGAAAAACCGAAACCCGTTTTTAATTTCAAGGAAGCCAGGACTTCCGGCAAACTCATATTTCAAACCAAGGATTTAGTTGTCGGTTATGGCGAACCTTTATCAAAGCCTCTAACTATCAACGTGGAGCGCGGTCAAAAGATTGCGCTGACTGGTGCCAACGGTATTGGAAAAACTACATTGCTCCGCAGCATCCTTGGAGAAATTCATCCCATATCGGGAACGGTTGAAATGGGTGAATATCTCCATATTGGTTACTTTGAACAAGAAATGCGAGAATCAAACTATCACACTTGTCTTGAAGAATTTTGGAATGATTTCCCGGGATACACACAGTATGAAGCCCGCTCGGCTTTAGCCAAGTGCGGGTTAACCACAAAACATATTGAAAGCAAAATCATCGTTTTAAGCGGCGGTGAACAAGCTAAGGTCCGGCTATGCAAACTGATTAACAAAGAGACTAACCTTTTAGTTCTGGACGAACCTACAAATCACCTGGATGTTGAAGCCAAGGAAGAACTGAAAAGGGCTCTCCGGGTGTATAAAGGAAGTATCCTGATTATTTGTCATGAACCTGAATTTTATCAGGATGTTGTTTCCGCAGTTTGGAATTGTGAGGAATGGACCACTAAGCTGGTATAATCAAATAAGAATGAAAAAAACAAGGAGCTTTCCTAAAAGTATTTTGCTGCTGCTATCGATAACTGATTTGTAGTGACATCAACGCAGACATACTTTAGAGACAGCTCCTTTTACTTTTCGTGATTAGGCAAAATTACTGAGTAAACGGTCGAGATAGACTGATTTAAGCTGTTTTCTGGCCATAACCTGTTGGACGGGAGGCAGTTTAAGAATTACGGAGAGAATGGCTGCCATGGCCCGATGGCTGGACAAAGCCTGATTGTCAAAGATCAGTTGATGAAGCATCCCTTTTTCAATAGCCATTAAAACCACTCGGTGTACGGTATTTACCGGTGTAATAATCTGCTGTTCCCGTCGTTTTAAATAAATATTATTTTTCGAACAAGATCTGACACATACGCCGCATCCCAGGCAAATACTGGAATCGACTTCTGCTGTCTTTCTGACCTTTCTTTCTATTTCCGTCTCAATCAATTGAATTGCTTCAATCGGACAAGCCCGGACACATTTCCCGCATCCGGAACATGTTTCTTGAATTACCGGAAAATAATTGGTTGTATGCAGAGGCTGCAGAATCCCGAATTTTTTTACGGCCAGTAATCCCTCGCAGCAGCAGCCGCAGCAATTGCAGATGAAACTTACCTCATTTCTGACATTCTCACCGCATTGAACTAAATTATGCTCCTGGGCAAGAGACAGGATTTCTAAGCCTTCCGATACTTCCGCTTTTCTGGCATGTCCGTACTTAATTAAAGAAGCGGCGACATTGTTAAAGGTCAGGCAAACATCCAAAGGCGCATTGCAAACCCGGTCCAGATGCTGCATCTTATGACGGCAATAGCATAAACTAACCCCGATATGAGATGAGGCTTTGATCACCTCACTCGCCCTTTCATGGTCAAGGATATGGATGGCGTTTTCATTCGTTAATACCGATTCTCGAACAAAAACCCTTCCCAGTTTCGTCTCACTGCCAAGAAATAATTCTTTTACGAAATCTTCTTCAACATTGAGATATTGAAAGAATAATTCGCTTAATATCTTTTGATCGACATCTTCTCTCACCCGCATAAGGGAAAACTCAAAAAATCCTGCCATGGGCGGAGGGAGAACATATCTTTGTTCTCCGTCATAGTCCATATCCAAAAGCAGAGCCCTGGACGCGAGCTTATCCAATATTCTGCGGGCAGACAGTTCGTCTGTTTTCCATATCCGGCTCGCTGTCCGTACGCCAAAAGGCTTTATGGGGAGTTGAGCAACAAGCCCTGCTTCATTTTCATCAAACAGAATACGGAGTATTTTCATTAATGTTTTAGAAGAAGGGGCTTTTTGAGGAAACCTGTTCAGCCGTTCCTCCAGTCTTTGATAGCCTGATTTCAGATGATGGTGCGACATATTTGTCAACCTCCTCCCTTGCTAACTGAAACAATCATATTAACTCGGACAATGCTTTTGTCTGATCAACTTTTTTCCAAAAACCGGCCGTGACCACCGTAACAACAAAAGCTAAAGATATACGCATAAACAATAACGGTAGGACATTAATCCCCAATGGGATGAAAATAAGGGTATCTTCAATGACAGCGTGACAAGATACTAAAAAAATACTGACCAAATACAGGTCTTTTTTTGAGAGGTTTTCTTCTTTTGCCGTCTGGACAATAACCCCAGCTCCATAGGCGATTCCGAATAAAATTCCAGCCAGCAAAGTTACTCCTGTTTTATCGCTGACTCCGAGAACTCTGGTGTATGGACTAAGCAGCTTGGCAAGTAATGGCAAAATATTAATATCTTTAAGAATCTGAATCATAATCATGACCGGAATGACAATCACGGCAACCTGCAAGATTCCCAAAAATGCCGTATGAACCCCGTTTATGAAGATATCCGGCCAACTATGCAGTACCTGGTCTTTGACAGGAATCAGACCATATCGGGCCGCAGTCTGCCCCCCATTCCAGATTAAATTGAACAGAAAAGCAAAAACGAAAGCCAGCGAAAGCCTAAGTATAGCTGCGACCCAAGGTTTAACCCCTATTCTGGTTGTGATGGCCGTTTCGACAATTAAATTATGAGAAAAACTCAGCATGATTGCCAGGATAAATACCTGTTTTACCGTCAGCTGCATGGTTAACATTGCTCCGACAGCCGCATAAAGATTTAAGACATTCCCTAATACCAAAACAATAGCCGAGTCCCCGTATAATCCGAAATGGACCATCACCGGCTCAAGGATTTTCGTCAATAAGCCGATAAGCGGTGTAAATTTTAACATACTGACAATCAACGTCACAGGGAAAATAATCTTAGAAAGACTCCAAGTAGTGTCCAGACCTCTTTTTATTCCATTTTTCCAGGTGCTGACCGATATTCCGTTCAATTTTTCTTTCCTACTTTCAGTTCAGGCAATTAAGCCAGTAATTTTTTCAGATCCTAAATTTTCTTTATCTTTCTTTTCAAAATGACAAAACAGCCTAAAAAATCAGGGCATCATTTGTGATACGTATAAATAAATAAAGTAAGGTTAACCTTACTCTATTTTCTACTCATTAAAATAATATAATCACCTTATGAAGTCAATTCCGGGAGATTTAGTCCGATACCACCATGCTTCTTAATTTTCCGATCATGGAGGGTACGTCAATTTTCATCGGACAACGTTCTACACAGCGCCCGCAACGCAAACAGGTATACAACATAGGTGCGGCCATATCCAAACCGCCATCCACAAAAGTCGTCCAAACAGACCCGATCCCGCTTAAATATGTTCTTCCGTAATGTCCTGCAGTAATTTGAAAGACAGGACATTCATACATACATCCGCCGCAGCGCAGACAATGGGAAGCCTGCTTAAAGTCTTCCTCCTGCATCATTTCACTTCTGCCGTTATCGACAAAAATGACATACAGTTCTTTTGGACCATGGGCTCCATACGTTGTTACTTTTTCGATGTCACCGGTTTTGCTGGGACCGCTGATGACATTCACATAACTGGGAGCAGTGTAATTAGCATATCTCCAGGTTACTTCCGCGACCTTCATAGAATCCAGAAACGTGGGCACCAATTTTTCGATGCCTACCAAGACAATATGAACCGGAGGGGCACCGGTACAAAGCCTTACATTCCCTTCATTCTCAATAATAACAACCTGCCCGGTATCTGCGGCAACCACATTGGCCCCGCTGATTCCGACATCTGCCTGAAAATATTTTTCCCGGAGGAATTCCCTCACAACCTCTACTTCCTTGGTAATATCGGGAGGTACAGTCTTCTTAAAAAACTCTGAGAATATCTCTGCAACCTGTTCCCGGGGTACGTGAATAGCAGGAGAAAGAATATGCATCGGACGATCATCTTTCAGTTGAAGAATGAATTCTCCAAGATCGGTTTCCCAGACCTCATTCCCTGCATTCTCCAGAATATGCCGAAGCTGCAGCTCTTCACCGAGCATGCTTTTCCCTTTGACAATCGTTTTTCCCGTTCCGATCAAATCATGCAAGATTTGAAAGGCTTCTTCTTTATCTTTGGCGTAAAAAGCTTTCCCTCTATTTTTTTCAATCACTTCCATTGCTTGAGCGAGGAGTTCCTCGTTATGCTCGATGGAATACTCTTTAATCTTCCGAACTTCTTCGGCAAGCTCGGGTGTATGCGGGTATCGTTCCAGAGCGGAAGCCACATTTTCACGATAAGATTTTACCGCCCGGTTCATAGCATTATTAATATTTGTGTCTTGACTGGCTTTATTGAGATTTTTGGTATAAGTCCCTAATTCTTTATTTAAATCTGACATTGTGCTTCCAACCCCCTATATAAGAATTCTATAATATCCTCCAAAATAACGCCGTTGCCTTTGTCAATTTCGCTTTGCAGAGCTGATAAACAGTATGGACAGGAAATCAAAGCTTTTTCCGCGCCGGTATCGGAAAGTTCTATAACTCTCCTTCCCGCTACGATCTTGGAGATATCTGGAAACAACATCTTACTGGGCCCCCCGCAGCAAGTTGTCCATTCCTTGCTGCGGAAAGGTTCTACATATTTGACACCGATTTCATCGAGAATGTCTCTTATTTCTTGAGAGACATCCAATTCCCTGGCCAAGCGGCAAGAGTCATGAATAACGACTAAAGAATCGCAAGGAATTTTGGGGAGCAAGTGTCTTTTTTCCCAAACCATTTCAATAAATGTTTTTACTTGCACATCCGGAAAATCAACAATCTGAGGATAGACCTTTCGAAACATCTCAGCGGCATGGGGGGATATACACACGACAGTTTTTGCTTCAGTCTTTCGAATGCTGTCGGCGACCCTTTGGGCATAGTCATCGAGGTCTTTCCAAAAACCTAATTCATAAAGCAGCGCGCCGCTGTATAGTTCGCCTTGACGGTCATAGCAAAGATCATATCCTAATTTTCTTAAAACATGAACCGCTTTATAATTAATGGAATAATATCTTTCTTTATCCTTAGCAAGAATGGAAGCATATATTTTCTCCGCATTAATACCGGTCATATTGACGATTTTCCTAGCTTCCATCAACCAGGAGAAGATAGTGCTGGAAGGGTCTACGATCTTTAACGTCTTTACAAGTGAATCAATGAAAGGCAAAAGTTGATATTCGCTGCCTGTGTAAAAGAGAATATCACCTTTTACAGGTAATTCCAAATTTTTAGCCCAGGCTGAAGTTTCTCTCGGTTTTAAAGCCAGAGGGTTGCCGTGTTTTACAATATTATCCCGAAGTATTTCCAATACCGGTGGTATTTTCTTTTTCGCTGGCATCAGGTCCACAACCCTTCAGTAGTCGTATACGTGTACTATACTATTTAATACAAAATGGGAGTGATAGTAAATGGTTGAAACATAAGTATTATGTATTCAATTATCTAAGTTAGAAAAAACAGATTAGATATTTAAGTAATTCTGATTAATTATGATATGTTTTAATAATATACATTTCTTTTTAAAATTAAAAGTTTTTTTTATTTTTAATCATAACTAATGAAAAATTATAGAATTAAAAATATTAAGAATAATCTACAATGGACAATTTCTGGCTTTAGTTTCCAGAATATGATAAACTGATAACAGGATGATATCCAGACCAACAAGAAAAAGGAGATCCGATGAATAGCAATACTGTTCCTACTAAATCCTCGAAAAAAACATTGCTTAAAATTGTTCCATTCGTTTTACTGATTGGGCTTATTGCAGCAATCATAGGGTTCAAAGGATACGTCATTGTCGAACCGGGAAACAGAGGAATCGTTGTCCAACTTGGCGCCGTTCAGCCGTATGTTTTAAATGAAGGATTACATTTTAAACTTCCTTTCGTTCAGGACATAATTCCAATTGAAGTCCGGGTTCAAAAAGTGCAATCGGATGAGATTACCTCCTCCAAAGACCTTCAGGTGGTAAATACGGTTATCGCTGTAAACTATAGGCTTAATCCTGAAAATGTCAACAAGCTGTACCAGGAAGTCGGGTTGGACTATAAGGACCGGGTCGTCGATCCTGCCATCGGAGAATCTCTGAAAGCCGTTACGGCCCAGTATACTGCTGAAGAACTAATCTCTAAAAGGTCTGAAGTAAGTTATAATGTTAAAGAAACCCTTGGTAAGAAATTATCAACTTATTATATGATTCTTGATGAAATCAACATCACCGAGTTTAAATTCAGTCCTGAATTTAACCAAGCCATAGAAGAAAAACAAATTGCTGAACAGCAAGCCTTAAAAGCCAATCTCGACCTGCAAAGAGTACAAGTCGAAGCGAAGCAGAAGATCGAACAAGCCAAAGCGGAAGCGGAATCCTTAACACTCCAAAAAGATGCAGTTACTCCTGAATTAGTCGAGCTGAGAAAAGTTGAAGCCCAGTTGGAAGCCATTAAAAAATGGGACGGCAAACTTCCGTCAGTTACAGGAAACAGTGCTGTCCCTTTTTTAAATATTGATCAATATCTGAAGCAGTAAGTTATTCTATGGAGAATTTACACATCAGATGAATATAAGCCTTCCCTGGGGATGAAAGTCTGACATTCTGTCTGGATAGGAACGGTGGAAATTTCACTAATAATTTTCACGTGAGAGGCATAGCACATTTCTCTTTGGTTATATTCGCAGTTAATCGCAGAACATTCCACTTCGGGACTGGAAATGAAGAAATTATAGTTATTGTCATTATTCAAATGTCGTAAAGATGCTTTTCCATCTCCATCGACTGCAAAAGTCGAACAATACGTAAATCTTCCGCCCATGGTATCTTCACCGGCTACCTGGATTTCCGGAGCGGTGCAGAGTTCATTTAAATTGAACACGCACTTTTCTGCTTCACAACGTAAATCGACATCCATAAATATCCCTGCTTTCTTGATTATTATTTCTGAACGAATTGAATAATCTTATGCCCAAAAAAGAGTGCTGCTAACTATCCCCGTCCATAATATTCCCTAGCATACCTAAAATACTCCCCTTCCCTTTCTGAGCACCACCCAGTCTGGGAGCTGAAGCAAATATCCTATCGGCAAGCCTGCTGAAAGGAAGAGACTGCAGCCATACTTTGCCTGGTCCTGAGACAGTGGCAAAGAACAGACTTTCGCCGCCGAAAAATGCTGTTTTTATTCCGCCAACATACTGAATATCATATGACAAATAATTTTCCCATTATAATCACCGAGATAAACCGGAAACATAATTCCATATCGGCAGGGAGAATTCTTTCTTTCACCCTCTAAAAAATAATCTCTATCCGGTGGTTTTGTCCGTCATCTTGCAGGATCACCGGAAATTCTGGCTGCATTACCCCATCTATGAAAATGGATTTTTCAGGACGGTTTTGGATCCGCACGGCAATATCATAGTGAGATGTTTTATGCCGGTACTGTATAGAAAATTCCTGCCAATGGTTTGGAATACAAGGAGAAAGCGAAAGTTTATCGTTTTCGATTCTTAAGCCGAGAATACCCTCCAACACCACTTTATACATCCATCCGGCAGCTCCTGTATACCAGGTCCATCCGCCTCTCCCGATATTAGGATGGACTGCATAGACATCAGAAGCCATGACGTAGGGCTCTGCTTTGTATTTAGCTGCTTCCTGAGCAGTTCTGGAATGATTAATGGGGTTGAGCATGTTAAGCAGTTCCATAGCTTTATCTGCTTCACCCATTTTTGTAAAGGCCCAAACAGCCCATACGGCTGCATGGGTATATTGTCCCCCGTTCTCTCTGACCCCTGGAATATAACCCCGGATATACCCGGGATTTTTTTCTGTTTTATCGAAGGGCGGAGCAAAGAGTTTTAGAATAGCTTCGTCTTTATCCCACAAATACCGTTCCATAGCCACCATCGCATCCTGGGCACGGGATTCTTTAGCGCTTTCCGAAATTACGGCCCAGGATTGGGCGATCGCATCAATCTGGCATTCAGTGTTGGAAATGGAACCGAGCGGTGTCCCGTCATCATAATAGGCTCTGCAGTACCATGAGCCGTCCCAAGCATTCTTCTCCATGTTTCGAGTTAATTCCAAAATTATGGATTGATATTGTTCTACCCTCTGTAAATCTCCCTGTTGTTTGCAGACCGGAATAAAGTTTTTGAGAGTGGCCAATAAAAACCATCCCAACCAAACACTTTCCCCTTTTCCCTCTTTTCCAACCGCACTGAACCCATCGTTCCAATCCCCCGTCCCGATCAAGGGAAGACCATGTTCGCCAAATTTCAAACTATGATCAATCGCCCGAACGCAGTGTTCGTAGATTGTGGCATATTGATCGGATACGGCAGGAATTGCATAATTTTCATCCTCTTCGGCACTTAACGGTTCCTGGAGCAGATATGGGGTTTTTTCCTGAAGAATACTGTAATCTGCCGTGTGTTGAATATAGTCTGCAGTAACATAGGGTAACCAAAGCAAATCGTCCGAAAACTTAGTCCTAACCCCTTTTCCTTTTTCTGAATGCCACCAATGCTGAACATCACCTTCCGGAAATTGCTTTGAACTGTGTAAAATAATCTGCTTTCTGGTAATGTCCGCTCTGAGAACAGCAAAAGACAATACGTCCTGCAATTGATCCCTAAAGCCAAAAGCTCCCCCTGACTGATAAAAAGCTGAACGTGCCCAAATTCGGCATCCCAAAGTTTGGTAAATTAACCAGCGGTTAAATAATAAATCTAAAGCAGGTTCCGGCGTTTTTATCTGGATTGCCGATAAAAGGTCATCCCAATAATTTACCGCACTTTGAAAAGCCTTGTCAAATTGCGAGTTTGAATGAAATGATTTTACCAAAGAAACGGCTGCTTCTTTATCTGCTTCATCTCCGACCAGAAAATAGACAATTTCTTCTTCTCCAGGTGCTAAAACAACTTCGTTTTGAATTACGCCGCAAGGATCCATACCATTACCGGTTTTACCCGAGAGTACATCTGCCTTTAGACCTGCCGGTTCCTGTAACCCCTGGTTAACTCCGATAAATTCTTTTCTGTCTGTGGTAAACGACTTGAATTTTCCACCCCAGGAACTTAAAAAAGCCACCCTGCCAAAAAATTCTTCCTGATAGACATTCCTGCAAAAAAGGATATCGTCTTGGACTTCTGTTACGAGATAAGGCGCATTCAGTTCCCTGTTTACACCCATGACCCATTCCAGATAATAATAAACTGAAAGAAACTTCTTGGAATCTGAAATGTTCTTAAGAAAAAGTTTTACGATTTTTAGATTTTTTTCCATCGGTACATAAATCGTGGTCTCCTGTCTAATACCGCTGCAAAGGTGTTCAAAGACGGTGTACCCCTGGCCGTGTCTGACAACATAAGGCTGCTTGGTTTGTACCGGCTGAGGTGTGGGTGACCAGAATTTGCCCCGCTTATCATCCCTTAGATAGATTGCTTCCCCGCTGGTATCCAACAACTGGTCATTAGACCAAGGAGACAATTTATGCTCCCGGCTATTTTCGGACCATGTATAGCTAGAGCCTGAGTCAGAAACAAGGGTGCCGAAACGGGGATTAGCGATGATATTCACCCAGGGTAAAGGGGTAATATGCTCCGTATCCCGTATCATGACATACTCTCTGCCATCTTGGCTAAATCCGCCGTACTCATTGAAATATATTAATCTGTCTTTTAGCTCATTCCTGTTAAGACCTGCCGCTTCCGTACGTTCCCGGTTTTTTGCGTTTTTCTCTTTATCATCGGCAGCAGGGAGAGACTGTTCTGCAGTCCGCACTGCCTTGCCGATCTGATTAAAGAGCAATCCGTTTTCACCGGAAAACACCATCCTGGACACCGTATGGAGTAAAAGTACTATGTCAAGGGGAAGCTGATCCCTTTTTAAGAGAAAAACACCCCCCGGTTTATCGATAAGTATTCTTACATGGCTTATTCCAACTTTTTCCTGGATCATATCTTGAATTGTTTGAAAATATCCGGTTTTATCCTCATTTAAGATAATGAGGTCAACATATAATCCCTTTATTTGCCAATATTCATGAATCTTCAGCATTTGATCCACTAGTTTCATTTGACTATTATCCTGTATTTTTAGCAGAACAATAGGCAAATCACCCGATATCCCGTAAGGCCAGAGCGATGATTGCCCCCTTTGATTATTCGATATCTGAATACTACGCCGCACCGGACCGGGAAATACTATCTGGCTTGCTAAACTCGATATCATATTCGCTTCGTCAAAGGATAAACCGAGGTTCGTTAATTCCATGAGGTTTTGCGACCAAGCAAGCTCTTTCGCTTGATTAACCATATAGATACCCCGATATTTATCAGCTAGGCTTAAAACAGCTTTTTTGCTCTCTCCTACCCCTGTTAAGAAATAGACTGCAACCGTCCTGCCTGCATTGACCTTTACCCTCACCCGTAAACTCATGATCGGGTCAAGGATAGCCCCTACAGAATTGGACAACGGTTGGTTAAAATCTATAGCTTTAGGATCCATTAAGGTCCGTCCGCGTCCAATAAATTTCATCCGGTCTGTTTCATATTCAATTTCTCCCAACATCTCACCTTCCAAGAAGAAAGTATGCATTGCAAAGAATTTCTTCTTATCCTGGTGTCTTGGTCTTCTAAAGGCGACTAAAGTATTGTTTTCAAAACGAGTTTGTATAAATAGCTTGCTGAAACCCGGATGAGCCATATCCGCTTTTAAGTGGTCCAAAACTACTTCAAGGTAACTGGTAAGCTGAATGTCTCTGGAATATTGACTCAGATTGGTTATGGATACTTTTCGTATTTCAACAGGATCTTCGGGAGCAACAAATACTTCTGTCTGGGTAATGATATTCCCGTCTTTGCGGGAATATCGGACGTTATTAGGGAAACAGGTTACTTTATAATCCTCGCCGGGATGATTTACCGGTTTGGAAGCTGCCGACCAAAAATTGCCGGAATTCAAATTTTGAATGTAAATGAATGTTCCATACATGTCCATGGTAGGATCTTCCCGCCAGCGGGTAACATGGATATCGTTATATTGACTGTAACCCGACCCAGACAGTGTCATCATAACAGTATATTCCCGATTGGAAATAAATGCGGTTCGCGGCATCCTGGTATCAGGCCGGCGATATATAGCCGGTTTCTCGGCCCGCTTTCGTGAAACCGCAGGGACTTCTTTTTCCGTTAATTCTTCAATAATCGGATTAAATGTATATTCTTTTAAAGGTACCTGCTCCTGCAGCAGCAGTTCAATCGACTTTATGACCGGTTCCAGATGAAAACGCTGCTGTATTTTGTTGCCATTTATCATATTATTTAACGAAATAAAGCTCATTCCCTGATGGTGAGACATATAACTCTTGACCACACTGAAGTCTTCATGATAGGGTACCCGTGTTTTCGTAAAATCTATTGCCTCAAACAATCCATAAATGCCGTTAAATCCCTTCTTTTTCATCATTTTCAAGTTTTCTACACTACTTTCGAAATCAACGGCCATGGCCATGAAAGTAGAATATGGCGAAATAACCATATCTTTGGACAAGCCCCTCTTTAGACCCAGCCCCGGTACACCAAAAGCTTTATACTGATAATTGTTATGAATATCGAACGAAAAGAATCCTGATTCGGAAATCCCCCAAGGGGTTTGGGCTTTCCCTGTATAAGATCTTTGGATCTTTAGAACCGATTTATAAGATTCATCCAGTAAAGTTCCCCGGAAATTTTTAAAAAGAATCAAGGGCATTAAAAACTCAAACATGGTTCCGCTCCAGGCTACCAAACAGCGGTTTCCTTCGATCCGGGTAAGGGGACGGGAAAGCTTAAACCAATGTCCCTCTGGAACATCGCCCTTGGCAATAGCAAATAAACTTGTCTGGCGGGCTTCTGACGCCAGTAGGTCATAATACGATTTATCCAGTTTTTGTTCACTTAAGTTATAACCAATCGAAAAAAGCTTTTTATCAAAATCAAATAACGGTTTAAAATCCATGTCATAGGCCAAATGATGAAGCTCCCGTTCAAGCCTTTTAGCCCTGAATAACGTTTTTACCGTATTTTTTAATCCTTTTTTGATATAAGGCATCAAGTCTTGAGGGATACTCACTTGCTTGTTTCGGAGAAGTTTTACATATTCTTTTGCAAGTTCCCTTGCCCTCAGACGATGAATGGCTTGGAATGATTCTATGATGTCGGAATCATATTGGGCTATAGGATAATATAGCTTAATAACTTTTTTAAAGTCGGAAAACATGCCGATCAAAGCGGTTGTCCAGAATTCTGCATGATTCTCGTTAAAATTTTTATCCATAATTTTTTGGATGGGAATTTGATAAGGGGTTAACCTTTCTTGCCATTCAACAATAAATTTATAAATACCGTGAAGATTGTTCTTCTCTTTACGATTTCTGAAAGCAATAAGTTCTTTTTTGAAATCATTTAATACCATCTCATAATCACTATTTTCTGATACATTCTCTATCAAATCACAAGTGTCGAAAAAGCCTTCCCAGAAAGAGGATTCCAGGAACGATTGATTAGGGATTTCTGCAATTCCATTCTTCAGGGCAATCAGGTACGTAGCAAAATTACCGCTGTCTACGGAAGAAATATAGATGGGGTATAACGGTTCCAGGGTCCCGGTGTTATACCAGTTATAAATATGTCCGTTCCATTTTGGCAGCTTCCGAATCGTCTTGAGTGTATTCTTTACTTTATTCAGCATCTCAGTATTTGAAAGATAACCGAAATCATAAGCTGCCAGGTTAGCCAGCAAGGCAAGTCCAATATTGGTTGGTGACGTACGGCGGGCTACCCCTTTATAGGGTTCCAGTTGGATATTATCCGGGGGCAAATAATTATTTTCCTGATTGACAAAAAAATCGAAATAGGCCCAAACTTGTCTTGCCCATTTTCGCAGTTCAATCCTGTCTTCACTGCGTATTTCCTTCTCTTGATCAGGATAAGGCCTACTGAGTTTATAGGCAATCCAGGGGGAACCGAGCCATGTGATTAAGAAGAGTGAAAGCAGCATTCCTGTTAGCAGAGAACTCCAATAATAACCCGCGATAAAGAGCAGGCTGAGCAAAATTCCCGGAAACATCCGGAAATAAAACGTTTTTACGTTCAGATTCAACATTTTTTCGGAGTCGGCTGCGGGCTCCCATTCTAAGAGATAATGTTTGGTGACCGTTTGCCTCCAAATAGAGCGAATGACAGCATCCATTTGAATGTAGGCCTGAAACGGTAAGACCGCAAAAGCGAAGAAAGACTGTAACAAGCCTAATCGGACTTCATATTTGAATATCCTGAAAGTGAGGCTCCGGTCCATTATTTTCCCTGTGAGATTCAAAATTAATGGGAGGACCAAAGTTAAAGTAAATAAGCTGAATATCAGTCCAAAATAACCCTGTAAAGATGTAAAAGCCCCAAATAAGAGTAAGAATTGAAAAGGCGCTTCTACACTCCTTCTCAAGTTATCCATTATTTTCCATTTAGAAATCACAGAAAGATCTTTATTCCGGAGATAACGGACAATTTGCCAGTCCCCTCTAATCCAGCGGTGCATTCTCTTGGTATAGGCCAAGTACTTGGAAGGATACCCGTCAAAAAGTTCAATATCGGTTGCTAAACCTGTCCGGGCATGCAATCCCTCAATCAGATCATGACTGAGTATTGTATTCTCAGGAAAAGCATCTGTTGTCATCACATGGAAAACTTTGAGGTCATAAATACCTTTCCCTGTAAAAATTCCTTCACCAAATAAATCCTGGTAAATATCGGATATGGCACAAGTGTACGGATCTATCCCCGCAGTACCTGTGTATATTGCCGAAAACGGTGAAGCATATGCGCCTGCCGCCGTTAATCCGATGCGGGGCTGAATAATGCCATAGCCCGAAAGGATTTGATTGTTGTGATTTAATTTTGCTTTTTGCATCGGATGAGCAATGGTACCGATTAACCTCCGGGCAGAACTCCTGGGAAGTATGGTATCCGAATCCAAAGTGATCACATATCGCACATTTTGCAGTAATTCCAAATTCCCTGCTTTGACAGAGTAGCTTGTATCTCCGTCCCGTAAGAGGAAACGATTGAATTCAATCAACTTTCCTCTTTTTCGTTCCCATCCCATCCAGCTCTTTTCTCTATCGTTCCATTTTCGATTCCGGTGGAAAAAGAAAAATTTATCTCCGTATTGGTCATTTAATTTTTGTATTCCGCGAATACCAGCTAAAACGACCTCTTCATCACCGGGTAACGTTTCTTCTTCAGCATCAGTGAAATCACCCAGCAGAGCAAAATAGAGGTTCTTTTCCCGGTTGCTTAAATAATGGATTTCCAATTGTCCCAACAAATCGGTTACTTTTTCCGGATTGTTAAAAATGGCTGGTATTACAACGACCGTTTTATGATCTTCCGGAATCTCTTCTCCGAAGTCAAGTTTGGGCAGGAAACTCGCCGGCAAAATGCTGCAAAATGACCTGTTAACAAAATAAACCGCCATTCCGTTGATCAAAATTAGGGAAGCCAGTGCAGTAAAAAGGTATGAGCCGAATGATTTTTCCCATAATCCGCCCAGACCGGCCCCTAAGAAAAGAAAAAATGGCACTAGGGTGGCTAAAAAGATGAAACCCAAGTAAGAAAGGGCAGGATAATTTTTATGGAAACAGGATAGTCCGTGAAAGGATTGACGGACTTTTCCCCAGTTGTTTGTAAGTTCTTTTTCTAAGTCAATCCTTCCTTTGCCCAATAAATAATAACCCACATGGTTGAAGGGTTCTTCCTGTTTGGATTTGACCAGAATTTCCAAAGTTCTGGCTACCGTCAATTCCGAAACTTTAAATTTATGAGCCAAGTTTTCAATTGTATGACGGTACTGATCTCGTGACTCGAAATCCATTTTTGAAAAAATCCCTGCAGGGTCCCCTTGCAGAATTTGCTGGACTAAACTTACCCCTTCAAAAAATTCAGACCAACTCTGGGAATTTATCATCTTAATGGCTGTAATGATATTTCCCATGAGAACTCCGTGAGAAGTCAGATAATATTGCTCGGAGTGAATGACTTTATCCACAGTAATGTTTTGCTTATTGGCTACATTTTCCAGCCAATGGAGTAATACTTTGGCATCCGTCCCGAGCTCTTTAAGTCTTTTGGCAACTCTTTCGATATATACTGAAGAAAATGTCTTACTTAAATCCAATTCTTGTTGGGAGAAATCGATTTTACTATCTCCTTGACCCAGAACGGAGTTAATCCAGCTCTCAGCGTATGCTCTTTCTTTCTGTATATAAAGAATGCGCTCCACGAGATAAGCGATTTTTTCCAACATAATAATTTTAAGCATGATAGGAACCGCCCATATCTCAGCGGACGAAAGCGGGGATTCAGTCTGATATTTGACAATAAACTGCCTGAGAACCTGAAAATCTAATTGGTTTTCATTAGTCTTCATAAATTCAGACACAAGCAAATAAACCCGCGGAAAACCGGTAAAGTCCCCCCCGGCCAAATACTGGAGTTTTGATTCGTATTGCGTGGACAAATCTTCGATAAGCTCATTCATCAGCTCATTAATTCGATAATAGTTATCCAGATACCATTCTGCAGCGGGAATAATATCATCTGTCTTATAATAAAACTCATTGATTTTGGGATAAGCTTCTTTGATAAAGGCGCTATGTTGTCGAATCACAGGAAGAAGACTTTTACCGGTATTTTTAAGGCCCAGCCAATGATGGAATTGAGCGAGGTCTGTGGCATAAACCATGATATCATCTCTTCTATCCATGTGATCAAGGTTTATCTTAGGGAATGGTTTCTCTATGATCTTCATGTTTCAACCCCAACTATAAAATTTTCATTATTCATTATGTCCATTTATCGATGCATAATTCGTTTTAAGGGACAAGTAATGTAAAAAATGGAATTTCTGTCTTTTCATGCAAAAAACATCCTGCTTCTTTTCTGAAACAGAATGTCTTATTTTTCTTTAAAGATATAAAAACATCAGTCTATGAACAATAACTCTGGCTGAACGTTTCCATGGACATGAGGATATCCCGCGGCTTGCTTCCTTCAGTCCTTCCGACAACTCCGGCTTCTTCCAACATATCCATGAGGCGTGCTGCTCTGGAATAGCCTACTCTTAAACGTCTCTGCAAAAACGATACCGAAGCAACTCCTGAAGAAATCACCAGTTCAGCCGCTTCCGTAAAGCGGTCATCTAATTCATCTTCTTTTTTTTCTGTGGAAACGGATTCTTCCAATTGTTCTTCTCTAATGGCGAATTCTGGCCGGCCTTGGTTTTTCCAATGTTCAATTACATTTTTTACTTCCTGTTCATCGATAAAACATCCGTGAACCCTCTGGGGCTTACTAAGGCCTATCGGTGAATAGAGCATATCCCCCCGGCCTAACAGTTTTTCGGCACCGCTGGCATCTAAAATTGTACGTGAATCAATTTGTGAGGATACCGCAAACGAAATTCGGCTCGGAATATTGGCTTTAATCAAACCTGTAATGACATTAACTGACGGCCTCTGAGTAGCGATCACCAGATGAATACCCGCAGCTCTGGCCATTTGAGCCAATCTGCAGATCGTTTCTTCGATTTCATGGGAGGCTGCCATCATCAAATCAGCAAGCTCATCAATGATTACGACAATATACGGTAATTTTTTAAGATGGGGAGTTTTATGATAATGATCAATATCCCTTACTCCAGAAGAAGCAAATAACTCATAACGGTTTTCCATTTCCCTGACGATGAACTTCAAATATTTATTTGCTTTTTTGGGATCAGTCACCACGGGTGTCAAAAGATGAGGTATTCCGTTATACTGGCTAAGCTCGACCATTTTGGGATCAATCAAAAGAAGTTTTACTTCGTCAGGGGTAACCGTATACAAGAGAGAGTTAATCAAACAATTGATAAAGATGCTTTTCCCTGAACCGGTCGCTCCTGCCACCAATAGGTGAGGCATTCTTTCAAGTTCACCGATTACGGCAGTATCCGTAATGTCTTTACCCAGAACCATCTTTAATTTGCCCTTGGCACCCCGGAAGTTTTCAGAATCAATTACTTCCCGGAAATATACTGTTCTAGGATTTTTTCTGGGTATTTCAATTCCCACAGCTGCTTTTCCAGGGATAGGCGCCTCAATTCGGATATCTCTTGAGGCCATTGCCAAAGCGATATCATCGGCAAGATTTACAATCTTGCTGATTTTTGTTCCAGGGGCGGGAGACAACTCATAACGTGTTGTTACCGGGCCGGTACTGATATGAATGACTTTAGCCGTTACACCATATGTACTCAGCACATCCTCCAGTAATTTGGGATTATGCTGCTCCATCTTACTTTCTGTTCTTTCCTTCGGGACCAGCAGTTCTAAACCAGGTAATATCCAATTCTTCTGCTTTGTCTTCTCTTTAAAGTCCAGTGTTGTGTCCGTTGCCTTGTCCTCTGTATCATCATGCATATCGGAATTTTCAGGCTTTTGTCCTCTGAACTGGATTGTAACAGGAGGAAAGGGATATTTTTTGAGCGAAATCCTTGATTCCGTTTCCAGGTTGTTTTCTCTTCTAACGATATCATTCGCGGCCTGGTCATATTTTTGAACACGCGTGTTTCGATCCTGGAAATAATCTCGAAATCCCTGTAAATCAACCGTCTTTACCGGCAAGTAGATATTTTTTTGACCTTGCCCAAAATATGTTGAAAAATTAGTCCCCAAGTTTTCCAATCGATTTTCGTCCATCCGCTTATGGTCAAGGATAGGCAAATCTCCATTAAAATAAGATAAAAAACCGTTCCCGTTCCGTTGTTTATCAAAAAGATGCGGCTTTTGGGAATACTTCAAAGGATCCTTATCTCTGCCGGAAGATCTTACCAGCTGCTCTTGTCTGTTTTCCGTCAGATCAAAGGCCTCAGCATCTCCTTCCTTATCTCTATCTTTGGTTTTGGATATCTTCCAACAAAGCATTGTAAAAAGCAAACAAATGAACGGAAGGACTAAGGCATAGTTTCCCATGAATTTGTGAAAAAAGGCAAAGATATTTGCGGAGAATTTTTCTGCCTCAAAGTATCCAAGAAAGCCAATTGAGGCCATAGCCAAATACAAAAGAGCCAGGCCTTTAATAAAAATTTTCCCTAATAATTTCAAATCCATCACTCCCTATCCAGTATTATCGTCAAAAATAGCAAAATTCTTTGATATTTTCCCTTAATCAATTTGAAGATATTCTTTCAGATCCGTTACACATTTCCCCGGTACAAAGACTTGACCGATTCCAGCCGGACTGAAGAAACCATGATAATCGCTTCCACCTGTGGAAAGTACGGCACTTTTCTTTAAAATTTCTTCAAAACATGCCACTTTTTCGTCTCTCCGATCCCAATAACCGTAATACACTTCCAGCCCAATGGGTTTATAGGACAACATATCGTTAACCAGGGCTTTATTCCGGATTAGACCTGGATGAGCCAATACCGGAAATCCGCCGGTATTAAATATAAAATCCACAGCTTCCGAATAGGGATTGCCTAAATAAGGGACATAGGCTAGCCCGCCAGGCCTAAACCAGGACGCAACTTCGTTCCAGTCGAGTCGTCCGTTTTTCGGAGACCTGTTGTATAGAGCATACATAATATGTGTTTTACATACAGCCCCATCCTGGCTTGCGCTTTTAATCACTTCTTCCCACTCTAGGTCAATGCCATTTTGATTCAGCTTTTGTAACATAAGGTTTGTGATTGCCGTTTTTTCTCTTCTGATTTTCAGGAGTTTTTCCTGTAACAGATCGTTTTGAATATCTTTATAATAACCGAGCAAATGAACTTCTTCTCCTTGATAAACAGTGCTTAACTCAACCCCTGGAATAATCTGAACTCCAAAGGAATAAGCACTTTTCTGTGCCTTTTCCGCCGCAGAAGTTGTTTCATGGTCCGTAATGGCCAAAATTTGAAGACCACATTGCGAAGCGACTGAGAGTACTTCTTCTACCGAAAGGCACCCGTCAGATTCTTTTGTATGAATATGTAAATCTGCCTTCAACCCGGTTTCTTTCCTCTCGCCATAATGAGTGATAATTATAATGTATTCTTTTTTTTATACAAAAATCCTTCAAAATATTTCTGAAACAAAAGATATGAGGAAAAATTAAACAATAAGACATTAATAAGTCGTCTTTCTATTATTGACACTTATGAGGAATTCCGATATAATAGCATTCGTCTTAAAATTTTGTTTATATTTTTAGGGGATTAGTTTAATGGTAGAACAGCGGTCTCCAAAACCGTTAGTGTGGGTTCGACTCCTGCATCCCCTGCCAGTAAAAAACGCTGAAATCAGCATGAATACTAAAAGAGAGGGATTTTACCCTCTCTTTTTTGCTTGGTTATGTTTACTTACTTTTACTATAAATTACCTATTTTAAGGCACTTTTTGGGCATATCATGCACATTCTGGGCACATTCTGGGCACGTTTTGGGCACGTTTTTAATATGATTTCTTCTTATTATTTCCCTATAAGCGGTTATTAAAGCCTCCTTAAAATAAGCCCCGTTCTCAAAAATATGCCTACTTATCATTAGTTCTGGAATATTATCCGTACTTGAATATACTAGCTTGGTTGTGCCTATTGAGTTGGTCACGATTGCAATTCTGATCTTCATTATCTTCCTCCTCTTTTAGCAAAAGAGAGGATTTCCGTCATAAATGTATATTTTGAAATTTAATCTTGTTTAGAGCTTCTCGTTATGTGATAATTATAGTGAGATAGGAAATCCATCTCGGGTTTAAGGTTTCAAGAAGTCCTAGCTTGGCCAAGCAGGACTTCATTTTTGTTTAGCCTCAAAGTCGATTATTATCATCACCTCCCAACAATTCACCGAGCGACATCTCTAAAATCAAGGCGATTTTAAAAACGCATTTAATTCCGGGTTTCACTTGCCCAGTCTCGATTCCTTTGAGATATCCCTTGCTTATTTTGACATATGTGGCCAACTCGTCCCTAGATAACCCTAATTCCTCCCTTCTTTTTTGGATTTTTTTTCCTAGCGACATAATAATACTCCAATATTGCAAAAATTAAATGTAAAAATTGTCACATATGGTTATTGGCAAGCGTAATATTTTTCGACAAATATAATATTTTCTTTATTAAGCTTTTCTTGTATACTAATGTAAATAGCTAAATATGGAAGTGATTCTTCAAAAGTGAAAACAAAGAATCGCTTGCTGCAAATTAGGCTTCAGATTTCAGCCGAGATGGGGGTCAAACTTACTCAGTCAGATATGGGGGAAATTATCAAGGCGGACCAAAGAGTAATTGGAAGGTATGAAAATCAAGAAGGACAACCATCATTAGGACGAGCCATTGATATTGCGGCAAGAATCTCAAGGTACACCGGCAAAAAATATTATGTTGAGGACATCTTTTATAACGCTTAAAAAAAGAGAAAAACTCCAAGAAGGAGTTTTTAATATTTTTTACTACTATTATGTAGTAAAAAAGTACATATTTATAGTTGTAATATTTACCATCAATACCTAAAGAGCTTGGCGAAACGGTAGAATACATATTCCCGGACTATTTTAAATAACCAAAAGATTGGTTATTTTTTTATATAAGTTTGAACATTATTCCATATTTTCCACAAGTATTATAATATTTATGGTATAATATTACTAAAAGCAAGTGAAGAGATGGAGAAATGATTGACGTTTTTAATAAAACAACAAGCAATTTTTCATACAAATTAGAAGGAGATAGCCAAATAGACGCAGAGACATTGGCTATTGTATTAAGTAATACGGTTCATTCATTACAATATATTAATTCAAAAGAAAATTCGGACGCTTTTGTAAGGGTTAATGTTAATTGTTTGGAATCAGGAAGCTTTGTGATTAACTTAACGGCTATAACTTCCATGATTCCCACGTTATTAAATGGTAATTATTCCTATGCAAAATCACTTCTTGATATTTTGATTGATTGTTTTAAAATAAAGCAATTTCTAAAAGGAGAAAAACCAAAGGAGATAAATAACGGAACTATAATTAATGCCTCTGGAGAATCCAGAGTTTTCAATATTCCAGCTTTAAATATTTATATAAACGATCCCAAAATAGATAGTGATATTGGAGAAATCTTCGAGGCATTAGGCAAAGACAAAAACAAAAAGGCTTTAATCGTAAAGCACAATAATGACGAAAAGCTCAGGGTTGAGCAATCAGAATATGAGATGATGAAAAGTCCTATAATATCTTCCGAGATAATAAATAATTTACAGACAAAAATACAAGAAGTGATAGCAGATTTACTTGTCAAAAAAGTTGATTTTGTCGGAAATTCACAATGGGAATTTATTTACAACAAAAATATAAACGCATCAATTATGGATTTAGAATGGCTTGATACAGTTAAAAAAGGAAAAGTTAAGCTTTATGCCGGAGTCAGCTTGAAAGTAAAATTAAGAGTTGAAGTTGACTATGATGAAAATATGGAGCCGGTAAAAGATAAATATTCAGTCTTAGAAGTTATTGACGTAATTTACCCAAAAGATTATCCGTCCTTATTTTAAGCTAAATCATATGGGTAAATGTACCCTTGGGAAGGATATTCCAGGATTAGGGACCCAGGATGCTACTGTAAATAATGATGAAGTATTGGTAGTTCTGAATAATTCCCAGGTAGCACAAGATTTCGCGATACAATTCGTAAGAATGTGGAACGATAATAAGGAGTTTAAGATTTACTAATTTACACCTATATTGTTATTTCTATGAAGGAAATTCCATTTTTGTAAAGAATTATTTATTAAAAAGAAAATTGGAGGAATCAAATAGTGAAAAGAATCAGTATTATTTTTTTATGTCTTGTTTTAATCTTTATTGCGAGTGGATGTTCTTCTATCGAAAGCCCAAACTCCGTAATGGCTAAATATTTAGAAAGTATTAAAAAAGCAGATATAATAACAGCTACAAATTATTTGTCAAAAAGCGATAACCGAACAGATCCGATTAGTAACAGCGATAAGACTAATGACTTAATGTTAAAGGCACTTTTTTCAAAAATAACTTATGAAACTCCTTCTTTAGATAGAAAAGAAAATGATAAGGCTACTGTAAAAGTTAAAGTTACTGCGCCAGATATGACAAGAATTATGGGTACTGTTATATCCCAAGCTTTTGGAATGGCTTTTGCAACTGCGTTTTCTGAAGGTAAAGATAGTAAAAATACTGATACCTTCATGAACCAGTTAATAATTAATAGTGTTAATGACCCAAATTGTCCTATGACAACAGTTGAAGCGCAAATTGAATTTATAAAAGAAGATAATCAATGGAAAATATTAAGTTCAGATGAAAACCTTACAAAATTAGGAGATGCGATTACTGGAAATATGATTACAGCTTTCAGTGGTTTAGCCAGTAAATTTGGTAGTTCTAAGTAATTCCAAAGTTTCTTACTAATTTACATCTATACCCATAATATGGTAATATATTACAAACGACATATAAGCAAAAGAGATACCTGTTAGCCGGAATTGGCAACGGGTATCTCTTTTATCGTTTATCTATTTGTTTTTTCGTGCACCAGCAACTCTCCTACCTCAACTCCTAGGTAAGAGCAGAGCCGGTCTAATGTCTCAAATTGTACTCCCTTTGCCCTTCCGTGATACAACTCGGCTACTGTATTCCGAGCAAGTCCGGTACCTTCAAGGACATCAGATATTTTCAGGCGCTTACGGCCCATTATCTCGCTCAATTTATTTTCGATCACGACATCAACCTCCTTTATGAAAGAATAACAAATATAATTAAAATCGTCAATATTATGATTAAAATAGTTGACATCATAATTATATTAGTATATATTATTATCATAATGTTAATTAAAATAAGCAGCAGTATGATAACAAAGGAGGAAATGATACTAATGACATATTGCGAAATGCACAAACCAAGCGGCTGCGGAGAATGTCCTAATTGCTACATTTGTAAGAATCGTGAATTTAATGTAGGAGAATTTTTGAGGGGTGAGAAAATAACCCGTATTTCAAAAACTGAAAAGGCGCTTATTACCGAGATTTATAACAGGGGGAGCTGCTGCTGGCAAACTAATTTTTATGATCTTGAAACCTTGAAACACAAATTTAGTAAAGCAAAGTAATCCCCGCCTGACGATGGCTGTCTGGGACACAGCCGAAACTCCCTCCGGGGAGTCGCGGGAACCCGCCTCCATAGGGGATAACTTGGAGCCCCTTTGATATATACCGATCTTTGATTATTTGATATGTACATAAGCCGGGATAAACGCAAAAAAAGCCCCCGGAGAGATCTGGGGGCTTTCTATTTTTATGATATCAATTTCAACGAAGGCAAAAACGCCAGATCTTTTATGATCTGACACTTGGCCTTGCATACCTGATAAATTTCTTTGTAGTTAGTTCCCTTATCTACTTCCAGCGATATGATATTTTCTATTGCTCGCTCAAGAAATTTGATAGCTTCAATATAGGACAACGGAATATTCTCTCGCTGCCCGGGTTCAATTCCAAGGATCATGTTTACCAGCTTGGAATAAGTCATATAGAGCTTACCAGCGTTTTTGCTGCCTTGGGATTCAGCCAAAGGAATTAGTTTTGCAAGGATAACGTCAGTTTCGTCTCTACGAACTTGTTTTCCTGTTAGCCTGGACTGTTTCCAATCGGAGGATTGCTTTTCAACGATATACCGCCGCATCCGGTAAAATTCTTTTACGAGGTCTAGTTTGAATGCCCTTACCTTATCTGTGTTGTCAAGTAAAGTTATCAGATAGGATGCTTGAGGCTCGTTTAGATCATATATTTTTCTAGGTCTACCACCTGATAGGTTTTCGGTTTTGACAACCGTAAACCCTACCTCGCCAAGTTCTTTAAATTCAGATTGATAATCCCTAATTTTCCTTTGGATTACAGAATGATCAAAGCCTGTTTCGTTTGCAATTACTAAGCTATCAGTAAATAAATCGTTTTTCTTGATTTTAACTAATTCGTTCATGTTCGTTCCTCCCTTAAATTCGGAATAGAAAAAGGCCCCGATTTAAAATCGAAGCCTTTCTAAAAGAGAGGGTTAGAGCTGTGTCTCACGACATGAGATAACCCAAATTTGGTCTTTAGCCTGGATTACAGGTTATTGGGATCGGTAGGATTATTAATAATCCCGAATCCGGACAGAACAACCAGAACCATATTTACAAGGGTGTCATACTGTGGGATTTCGTAACCAAAATATGTTTTGACTACAAATCCAATCAATGATGCTACGCTGAGCCAGAGCGCCCATGATTTAAAACGATTTTGAGTTTCCATAATAAAATCCTCCTTAAACAATTAAAACCGCATTAACGGCTATTTGCTTATAATAAAACCTTTTTTGCTGTATCTGTTCTATCAGCACCCGCATAGTAGAAATTTCCGTTACCGTCTGTGCCCTGGACTCCAATCCAATGCTTGTTTGTTGCTTTATATTTATCTGAGCTTGCTTTATGAATCATCGGGCATCCTAATTTTTGACTTAAAATCAATGCTGTTCCAGTGTCTCCGTCTGCATAAATAACGATATTATCAATCATTTCCTCTTCTCCTTCTGATATTTTTTCTATGAACTTGTCCCATGACCATCCCATATTATCCCCAGGGCATTGGGTTGCAGTTATTTCCCTATGAGGAAGTACATCGTTAACGGTTAAGCCATATTGCGCCATCAGCTTTTTAGTTAAAGACACTAAAGAATCGAACATCTCTTTAGGCATAGAATACATGGTGAAGTCACCAGCTAACCCAATACCTATAGAATTTTTATTCCACCAGTTATTCTCTTTATCATAATATTCGCCAGTGGTATAATCCTGATAGGTTGCGATAGCGTGAGAACCGATAACAGATAATGGCCTTCCTTGAATAACCTTTCCGTCACCTTCAATGCCCCAATCGTATTCCGGATATTCGTATCCGTATGGGTTCCATCGGGAAACGATTGAGACATCTGTTCCTTTTTCATCACCCATATGATGAACTACGATTTTTTTAATATCTCTTTCGTATTTAGTGCTTTCGACTTTTGGAATCAGGTCATCCACAATAAGCCACGCCTCTCTTATTGGATAGTCATAAGGAATCCAAC
Organism: Candidatus Dichloromethanomonas elyunquensis; assembly: GCA_001515265.1. Taxonomy (GTDB): domain Bacteria; phylum Bacillota; class Desulfitobacteriia; order Desulfitobacteriales; family Syntrophobotulaceae; genus Dichloromethanomonas; species Dichloromethanomonas elyunquensis. The sequence goes on along the minus strand of LNDB01000012.1, from coordinate 2,505 downwards.
AATTACCTTTATCTCCCCATTTTTCACCCCAGCTATTTCGGTCATGCCAACTACCAGACCCCATATCATCATCCCATCCCCAAAGTACCATGCCGTGATCGCCTTCATATTTACCCTTTGGCATGGTAACTATTGGACTTTGAACATTGACATTATAAAAGTCCTCATACACCGGCATTCCTATTAAAACAGGAAAACCCATCTTAAGGCAGGACTTGATTTCATCGTTATTCCTTGCTAGGGCGTAGGCTGTAAATCTGCGTTTTTTTCCGTCAATTTCAATTTCAACAATTCTTCGATTGTAAAGTTCAATAGCTTTAGGGACTTCAATATTCTCAGGATAAATTGCCGATGTGCATATGCCCCTGTCCATAACCCTTTGATTTGTTACCCTAGGAATTAAACCGGGACTCATATCGTCTCCTTGTACCCTGTTTCCATAAACACTGCCTTGGGACAAAGCGACATATATGCCGGTTTGAATCATTTCGACATATTCACGCTCTACCCTCATAGCGCAAGCATAGCAATCGCATACTTCTTCCTGATCTACCACGGGTATAATCGGAAACTTAGGAAGATCATATTTTCTCTCAAATTTGGACTCTACCTTGATAAATCCAGAAACATGATAATCTCGTTCATCCGGCTGGGATAATTTAAGACTTGGCTTGTACAAATTAATTCACCTTCTTTCTTTATTTAAAAGTGGGACCGTTAGATATAGATCACCTCCTTTATGGCCATACCTTTGATATGCCAGCACCGGCAATGGCGGCAATAACAAGCTGAATAACTTGCCCAACGATGTTTTCCCAATGTTTTGCAGGCTTGGATTCAATGCCCCTGAGCCTACCCTCATGATCATCAATCTCTGTTTCATGCCTAGCTTGTATGGCCGTTAGAACTACGATCGCTTCTTGAACGTTTTTTATCTCAGTGTCATATTTAAGTAATTTAGCCTTATCGTTACCGAGATACTCTCCAAGTGCCTTGTGCCTTTCTTCGCAGACAGCCACCGACTGCGGTGCGGTTGCTTCCAATTCAATTCCTCCCTTCATTTTTCGCATAAGAAAAACGCCCTAAGGCGTTTAGCTATCAAATATTATTTTATTGTGCATGATATTTTCTATGTGTCTGCTCTATTCGGTCATCTGACATGACCGCGTATATTTGTGTTGTGGCCGGATCCGCGTGACCGAGCAGTGCCTGTACCGCCGCAAGCTCGGCGCCGTTGTTGAGTAAGTCTGTGGCAAAAGTATGTCTGATAATATGAGGATAGATATTTTTAGGGATATCAGTTCGTATGGCAACGGCTTTTACAACTCTTTCAAATGCTCGGTTTGATAACCGATGGTGTGGTCGGCGTTCGGTGACAAACAGGGCCTGGTCTGTGTCTGTTCTTTCGCTAAGATATTTTTTTAGATGATAGGCTGCCTTGAAGGATAAATAGACAACGCGCTCCTTGTTTCCTTTTCCAAGGACTCTAACAGTAAGAGATTGCCAATCAATATCAGCTTTATTCATTCCTTTTAGTTCTGATAATCGACAGCCTGTGCTGTAAAACACTTCAATAATCGCCCGCTCCCGGCGGTTGGTGCAGGCCTCCCGTAGCATTTCAAATTCATCTACGCCCAGTGCCTTGGGTAGTCGCTTCTCCTTTTTGGGAGATCTGATTTTAATCATAGGGTTTTTGGTAATGATCTCTTCGTTATGGAGCCAACCGAAAAAGCTTTTCAATACCGAGATTTTACCGGATATTGATGTCTGTTTCAGGTGTGGAAAATGCTGCAGGTATTCCCGGATATCAGTTGTAGTTATCTCAACTGTTGATTTGTTGACATGCCGGGCAAAGACTCTTAGGTCAATCAGATATCCTTTCAATGTTTGTTCGCTTAGTCCTTCTAATTTCTTGCCTGCCAGGAAAAAGTCGATTTTTTGAGTTAGATCCGGATGCCCTTCTGGGACCGGAGCCGGTCGGATCAAATAGCATGAAAAAACCTCTGAAAGTTGTGTCTTAAGCTCATCGGGTGGAGGTAGTGATCCCCAGACGATGGAAAAGACATCGTTTAACAGAAGTTGGGCAGTAGCGCTGATTTGGCTCAGCATAGTATAACACCTCCTGGAAAAGTGTGTTTTCCCTGGAGAAAATATAAGGCAGGCAACGCCTCCAGGAGCGTTATAAGTAGGTTAATTACTCCTACTTTGCCTGCTTATATTTTATCATACTATGCTTTCCATATAAAGTAAATTTACAAACGTTTGTTCGGTTATTTTATATCTTGGCGGCTATGCTTTGCTGGTTAAACAATCAATCCATGTTTTTTTGCATGTTTCTTTACCAGTGCAAGATTCAAGGTTATTACACCCTGCGCAACCCCTATTTTCTCCCTTTGCTTCTGAGGCCAGAAATTCTGCAAGTGAATCTATTGATTGAGTAATCTGTTCAAACTTAGTCATAGTTATCTTTTCTCCTTTTTTTTAATAGGTTATTCTGTCGCTTAA
>LNDB01000011.1 GCA_001515265.1 Candidatus Dichloromethanomonas elyunquensis | reverse complement strand
TTATATTGAAAACAGAAATACTTTATCTGCTTAAGAAATAATACCAAAAGCCAAAAGTAATTATTCCAACTACGATTAAGATAACAATCAGTTTCTTCCCTCCAAAAGAAGGTCCTTCCTCCGATCCAATTTCATTGCTGAAGATCATTTCTTTGAATTCTGAATCTTTCTCCTCGTTGGGAAAAAGCTCATTTCGGAAAATTTGGGTTTCAGACGATTCCTCTATTTCGTTATTTCCTGTCTGAATTCGTTTCTCCTCTTCTGCTGAAGCACTTTCGGCAAAAAAGGGATGTTCAAGTTCTTCCTCAACATGACTTAAATTGATTTGTCTATCTGCAACTACGGAAGCGTTCCCTTTCAGTAAAGGGTCGTTTAGTTGATCCAAATCCTTAACTTCACCTAAAAGAATGGCGCGTACATCTTCTTCGTCATACTCCTTCATGAGCTGAGCCTTTTCTTCAATATCAATATCCAGACTTGCGTCTTGGTCCAGCGGTCTTTGGATAGAATGTCTCTTATGATCGGAAAATTTAGATTCGATATCGTTCCAGTATAATCCTCCTTCAAGGAGTTGCTTTATCTCTTCGGTATCTAACCAGATCTCCTTTTCATTTTTCATTAAAATATCCCCCATAGGTTGAAAAATCTCGAAATCATTGCTATTTAGTAGTTCTACAAAGAAATTTAGAATCCTTTTGCCGGATGCCTTAAATACAAAAATATGTTCTGCCGTCCCATTATGATAAAATAGATTTCAGACTTAACGGATTACCAGAAAAGAGGGTTTACAAATGCCACAGATCTGCAATGAATTTCATTATTGTCCTATATGCGGTTCCGGATTAGAAAATATGCTTATTGAAAGTAAAGTTAGAAAGAAATGTCCCGGATGCAGCTATATCCACTGGGGAGAATACTCGGTGGGAGTAGGCGGCGTCCTTCTCCAGGAAAAACGGGGCCTTATTGTGCAGCGTGCTATCAATCCGGGAAGAGGAAGATGGACTATTCCCGGGGGGTATGTGGAGCAAAATGAAAAAATCGCAGATGCTGTGGTGCGTGAGATGAAGGAGGAAACAGGGATCTTAACCGAACCGGTTAGTATCTTGGCTGTCAAAGACCGTCCCGAGGATGCCCGCGGTGTAAAACATGACATCTATATTGTCTTTTTGCTTCGTTACGTTGGGGGCAAACTGTTCCCGGATCCGGGGGAAGTCATGCAGGCCGGTTTTTTCAGTCCCGAAGAATGCTCCGGGTTCAATATTGCCCCTTTAAGCCTTCATGTGATACGCAAAGCAATTGAATACGGAGAACAAGGCTGCAGAAACCCGGGGTTCATTTTAAAAGAAGATATTCAAATTTCCGGATCTTTGTCTGAGCTATTCATCTTACCCTGATTTGCTACTCAGGTTATCCTAAGGCAAAAACTTTTTGCCGGGGTCTGTGCTTTGTTCGGCTAGGAGAAGGTCCACCATACGGCCGTAACTTTCGACCCCTTCTCTCTGCCAGTTGCTTTTCAGATAAGTATCATTGACATCGGAAGTAAATTCTTCCACCTTTCCCTCATATTGCTTCCAGTACTGCGATATAGCGCGGAAGTCTCTCCGGAGGCCTGGGCCATATTTGTTATTGATTTGGGCGGCTTGAATCGGGTCGTTCTCATACAGTGCATTCATGGCATATATCAGGGCAAACAAGGTGCCTGAGTATTGAAACTGGGGAACTGTACTGCAGCTGCACGCAACCCAGGCGAGATAGTTGGCTTCATCTTCCCGGGCAAATCCCCGCTGGTGAGCCATCTCGTGACAGGTTGCAGCCGGCAGGATGGGATCCGGGATATCGGTATTGACATTGGCTTCTCCGGTAAACGGAAAGTAGATTCCAGATATCCCGGTATAAGACATAAGCTTGGAGAAGAACACGGGTTTGGGCTGGCCGAATATCCCTCCGAGTTCAGGATAGATTAATGCAGCTTTAGCATAACCCTGGGGGGCGGTCATTCTAATCTCTTGAAAACCACCCTCTATTTTTATAATCCCCTGTTCGTTCTCTGGCAGGTTAATCCGCAGGCGATTTGCTTTTACCACCAACTTCTCGCAGAGCTGTTCCAAATCTTTTTCCGGATAGCCATCGACTTTAAATCCGGCTATTTCGGCAAAAGGCAGGCGGTTATAATTGATTCCCCAGACCAGAATGAAACCGAAGTAGACTATTCCTAACAAAACAAGCAATCCGATCATGCGAAGGAGAAGTCCCCCTTTTTTTTGATTCCGTTGGCTTGATCTTGCTCTTAAGCTGACAATGATCGCCTGCAAGAATAACAAAAATACACTAATAACAAATGCCCATACTATTAATTCCGCTAGAGAAAAAGGAACAAATCCTGTTACCCGGCTTAAGTATTCCGTGACTATTTTAGAAAAGCCTCTTGCGTATACAACTTCGACCTGTTTAGGGAAAAATGCAGTTATGCATGAAAGCAAGAATCCTAAAGGCCAAAATAAAAGAGGCAATATTGTGTGAATCCATTTTTTCATGGCGGCAGGGCACCTCATAATCGTAAATCGTTTAAATTGTTCACCTTTACATAAGTATTCCGGTCATCCTTACATGATTATACTGCAAAAACATATTTTACTATTATTAAAAACCAAATTTTAAGAACAAACTAAATCTATGATAAAAAGATTTTTAATTTATGGATTAATCGGGTGGTACTCGGAAATTATCTGGACCGGTTTAGACTCCCTGGTCAGGGGTGATCTCCGGTTAATGGGTTTTACCAATCTTTGGATGTTTTTTATTTACGGGTGCGCTGTCTTTCTTGAACCCCTACACGATAACATCACGGACTGGAGGTGGCCTATCCGCGGAATTTTCTGGTTGATATTGATATGGGGGATAGAATATCTTACCGGCTCGCTTCTTCACCGCATCCTCGGCGTTTATCCCTGGCACTATTCCGACCCTCTTGCAGTAAACGGATTAATTACCTTCACCTTCGCTCCAGTCTGGTTTGTAGGCGGGTTGCTATTTGAGCGGATTCACCACGCTCTGGATATAAGGGAAATTGCTAAATACTAATATTATTGGGGCCGGGCAAAACTTTTTTAAGTCGTTTTGCAACAGCCCCAACTTTTTTATCTATTCTAATAGTTCGAATCACTATTCATGCAGTAAAGTCCTTAACTGCCGTGCCTCGTGCACCGGTTCCCGGCAGGTGGAGCTGCGGCAGTAATAGGCTGAAAGTTGTTCAGATACCGGATAGTCTTTCATCCTTGGAATTATCTCAGCTACCGTACCTTCGTTATATGCCAGGACAGAGAACGGACGGAAATCTTCGAAAATGACTTTTTGCATGTCGAGAAGCGTCTGAGAATGAAGAGAGCCTGATAAGACCAACTCCTCACTCTCTCCCAGATAAAATTGGATAGCTTGAAGAGCCGCTGTATAACCGGGGGCATAATCCTGAAGTCCCGTCTTTAAAAAAACGGACTGTTTTTCCACCAGGTCCTGCCATCTCGGTTGCCCGGTCATTTTCCAAATTCTGACCAGGTTTAGCGCACTTAAGGAATTTCCTGACGGCATAGCCCCGTCATAAACTTGTTTGGGCCTTACCAGCAGGTCTTCCGCATCCAACCCGGTAAAATAATAACCTCCGTTCTCCTGATCGCGGAACAAGCGTTCTTGTTCTTCCTGGAAGCGAATTGCCTGTTTTAGGTATTCCGGTTTTCCACAGGCGGCATATACCTCTAATAAACCGAAGATAAGGAAAGCATAATCATCAACGTAACCCAAATAACCTGCCTCTCCATCCCGGTAGCGGGCTAATAGCCTGCCATTCCGATCAGACATTCTGGATAAAATAAATTTTACAGCATTTTCTGCTGCCAATAGTAACGTATCCCTTTCTTGTGAGAAGTTTTCCTTCCCGGTAAATACCTGGGCCCCCTTGGCAAGTGCAGCAATCATCAGGCCGTTCCAGGATACGAGGATTTTGTCGTCTTTGGCAGGTCTGATCCTTTGTTCCCGTTGAGCAAAAAGGATTTCATTACAAAAGTTCATCAGTTCTTCCAGTTGGTCTAGTTTTAATTGATGACGAAAAGCAATTTCCTCCCAGATACTGAATATCTTGCTTGGAATATTTTTTCCTTCATAGTTTCCTTCTTCATGAATCCCGTAAGCTTCACAGTAAAGTCCGACCAGTTTTTCTTGTTGTTTTGCATAGCGTTCCAGCAGGGCTTTCTCTTTTCCCTTTGGTCTTGTCCTGCTTTTTCCCTCGGCCAGATCCTGAAGTCCGTTCGCTAATGCCTGTTTTAATTCCTGTTTACTCCAAACATAATATTTTCCCTCTTCCCCTTCGGAATCTGCATCCTCCGCACTATAGAATCCGCCTTCAGCCGAAGTCATATCCCGGAGAACATAGTGGAAAATTTCCCTGGCAATCCGCCCGAAACGCTCTTTTTTGGTCAATTGATAAGCTTCCAGGTAAATATAGGCAAGTCCCGCATTATCATACAGCATTTTCTCAAAATGGGGAATAAGCCAGTACCGGTCTGTACTGTACCGGGCAAAACCAAAACCGATATGATCATAAATTCCTCCCTCAGCCATATGGTCAAGCGTTTTTTCCACCATGGCCAAAGCCTGGCTTCCAGTCTCACCCAGTGAAAATCTCAGCAGAAAACCGAGATTATGGGGCGAAGGGAACTTCGGTGCGTTTCCAAATCCCCCGAATTTCGTATCAAAGCTTTTTTCCAGCAGGTCATATCCTCTACGGAGCACTTCGGCTCCCCAGGAAAAAACACTTTCTTTTTCCTTTGGAGCTTGTACCGGAATACCGGTTCTTCCCCACCCCATTTTGTCTTTTCTTTCAAGCTGCTGATGTGAAACCGCTTCGTAAAGTTCGTCTGCACTCTCAAGAACCTTGTCTTTCCCGGTCTGCCAGAGTACGGTAACCTGATTCAGAATATCCAAGAGTCCCGGTCGACCGTATTGACTGTGTTTAGGAAAGTAAGTTCCCGCAAAAAAGGGCTGCCTATCAGGTGTCAGGATTACGGTGAGCGGCCAGCCGCCCGCTCCTGTAAGGGCCTGGCAGTAAGTCATATATATATGGTCAATATCCGGTCTTTCCTCGCGGTCCACTTTGATGGCAATGTAACTCCTGCTGAGAATTTCCGCTACTTCTTCGTCCTCAAAGGATTCTCTCTCCATCACGTGACACCAATGACAGCAGGAATAGCCGATGCTTAAAAATATTGGTTTATCTTCTTGTTTGGCTTTCTCAAAGGCTTCCGTCCCCCAAGGATACCAATCTACCGGATTGTAGGCGTGCTGGAGGAGGTAGGGGCTTTTTTCATTAATAAGCCTATTAGATTTTCTATTCGCATTTATCATTAACAAGCCTCCATTTCTTGGTTCCATAACATGACATGTATTAGTATGTCACGATAGAAGCAAATTATTTTTTGCGCCTAAACCCTTCTTCGTCTAAAAACGGAACGCTGCCAAAAATTATGACAGCGTTCCGTTTTTGAAAGTCTATTCAGTAAAAGAATCCATAGCCTTTTTGCAAAATTTTAATTATCAAATAAATTCACTTGCCACTTTGTTTAATCAAAAGACTCTCCAATAATATTATATTTTTAATAATTCTTGGCAGAATTCCTTAAGCGCTGGAATGTCACTGGTTATGGTATCCCAGATATCCGGAATACTCATGCTTCCATAAGCATGTGCCGCAATATTGCGCATTGCCTTTATACTTCTCCAGGGAACCGAAGGATTGGCCGCAGTAAAGTCCGACGACAACCGACCGGCTAATTCACCGATTTGCAGGATGCACATTGTGGCGGCATTACGATAGATCTTATCCGAGTTAAAATTCTCATAGCTGTTGCCAAAGCGGGCAACAGTCTGGTCAATCTCTGTGCAGTACAAAAGTATACGAGAAATAATACCTAGATCTCTTTTAGCTTTATCCGTAAATCTGCACCTCCTCAGATGAGATTTCCTTTCGGAAAGCTTCATCAAGGCTTTCAGTGACGAGTAAATCCACAGGTACGCTAAAAGCATCCTCTAAATCAGCATACAATCCGCCGAGCGCAAATAGTCCACGGATAGAACCTTTATCTATGCGAAAATCCAAGTCACTATCTGGTTTGGCGTCCCCCCTGGCGTAGGAGCCAAAGAGAAACATTTTCTCCACGCCATGACTTTTGGCGATTTCGCCCGCGATTTTTTTTATTTCATTAATGGTATAAATCATAGCCATAGACGTGTTCCTCCAGTTTATCTAAATCCATTTACATATAATGTAATTAATTTTATTATATCATAATAATTATGCTGATAAAAGGGTTCTAAGGTTCCTTGAGTGATTCCAGGATTGTTTTTACTTATACCTATTATTTAAATTCCATGGTCATACTTGGCAAAGTCAAACCCTCGCTATAAGAAATCATTTTATTGGTTATATTCGGCTTTTTCCTTTTCCATCCTCGTTTTAAACCATTTCAGGTGTTCATGATCTTCACGCATGATCTGTTTTACAATTTCCTGGCTTACCGGATCAATTTCATCAATGCGGTCTTCATAAGCATGAATCCCTTTATCTTCCCCGTTGTATATTTGTGTTAGAAACTCCTCCGGCCCCCGGAAGGAATTAATCACTGAATTTATATCAGCCATAATACCTGTATAACCTGTACTTGCTTTAGGCCGACCCCCGAGGTCGCTGATTCTCTGGGCAAGTTGATGGGCATGTCTTTGATGATCCTCTTCAAATTTGGCAAGCGTTTGAGCAATTTGCTCATCCTGTTGAATTTCTAAAGCATAATAAAGATTTGGAATAAACTGAAGCCCTGTTCCAGTGAAGAACAAGGCTTTTGCTCCTGCAATCAAAGACTTTAACTTTTATTATAATCTAAATCAATCTGCTATATCATAACCGTCTAAAACTTGACCATTTTGTCCAGCTAAAGACGATTGGACATGACTCAATTGGCTTCCCGTGCCGGTCCAACAAAAGATACGTTTTCCAAACAAGCTGACAGCTTTACTTTTTTGACGAATGATAACCGCTCTCTGGTTATGGCCTCCCATAAAATTGTGAACTCATTTAATAAGAATATTTCCGTGATCAATGCTCAGTCTTTTTTAGTGAATGATAAGTTAAATGTTGTCCAACCGGATAGGGTTGATTCTCAAGGTCAAACACTGGAGAACAGCATTTTGAATGAATTAATAAAATCAGCTGGTGATAATCATAATGAAAAAAAGCTACCGTATATTATGGACATACTAAATATGCAGCGATCCTTATTCCTGCCCCTGCAAACAAAATTAATATTAATTATATTGTTCTATATACGAGTCTGGAACAAATAGCCGGTTTGAAGAATGTGATTAATCTTATTCTTTTAATCATTATCTTGGTAACGGCTCTTCTGAGTCTAGCAGTCTCTTCTTCTGTCTCAAGGCGGATTTCACGCCCGCTTACTTCTTTAAAAGAACATATCCGTTCGCTGGCCGATCGGAAATTCATTTCCAACGTAAATATCGTGGCAGATAACGAGATCCAGGAGCTAGCCGAGAACGTAAACCGGATGTCCGAAAAATTAGAAGCTTATGATCAAGCCCAAAAAATATTTTTGCAAAATGCCTCCCACGAATTCAGAACCCCGCTGATGGTCATCCAAAGTTATGCTGAAGGTTTGAAGTACGGAGTTGTGGAAGAAAATCATACTGCCACGGATATTATTATCGATGAATCGAAACGGCTTTGTTCACTGGTGGAAGATTTGCTCTATCTGTCCAGGCTGGATACGGATGAAGAAATGTACGTTTTTAAATCCGTCAATTTTAGTGATGCCGTCAAAGACGTAACTGAACGGATGAAAATTCTGGCGAATAAGGAGAATATCAAAATTTCCCTTCAACTCCCCCAAAATAAAGTTTTCTTAATAGGGGATGAAGAAAAACTATCCAGGGCCCTAACGAATATTATCAGTAATTGCCTCCGTTATGCCAAAAGCAAGATAGACATTAAAGTAGATATTAGCAACCTTCTAACCGATCAATTGGTTTTAACGATAAGTGATGACGGTCCAGGGTTTGATCCCGAGGACTTAAAAAACCTTTTTACACGATTCTATAAAGGGAAAAAAGGAAAATTCGGTCTTGGTCTGACAATTACCAAAACAATCTAATAAAACAACGCTCTTTATCACGCAAAAAACACCCTCACACATTTTGTGTGGGGTGTTTTTTCTTGACTACATATTTTGTGTGTTATATCCATTGCCGCTAGCTGATATCATTCATATTACAGCATGATGAGAGAGGTGTCTATATGGGCTGTGCTGAAAAAGGAACGGTGAGCTGACCGTGCCTCAGGTATCATTTTCTTTATTATGGCCGTAGCGGCTATCATTTTATTTGTATTCATAAAGCTTTAATTAACAACAAAATCATGTTTTGGAGGATGAAAAAGATGAGTGACGATTATCGTAAGCCCGAAAATCAAGATGGCGGCGTTATTGGCGGGGCTTTTGGAAGTTTCAGCCCTCAAGGAAAGAATCCGCCGCCCAACCAGCAAGTCAATCAGCCTGCCCAACCTTTACACAGCCAGCCCCAAGCGCCTCCCGGCCAGGGTTATACTCCTCAGGGCTATGGGCCTCAAGGCTATACACAACCCACCCAGCCGGCTCAACCAACACCACCGCCCCAACCGCAAATGCAGCCTCCTCCGCCGCCACAACAACCGCCGCAATCGCCTCAGTATAATCAGCAGCCTCAGCAGCCCCAGTACAATCAACAACCTCAATATAATCAACAACCTCAACAACAGTATAATCAGCCTCCGCAATATAATCAGCCTGGATATCAAAATCAGTCCGGACAAGCGGGCGGTGTTTATCAAAGCGTTTATCAGGCAAGCGGGGCAGCGCCTTACGGTTCCGCGAACAACCCTCCAAATAGTAAAGGTAAAGTATCCGCCTTTAAGTTTTGGGTTCCATTTATCCTCATTGGCTTATTTTATGCCATCTTTTTTGGCGCAGGCGGAGCGAAGCCTTTAGGTTGGGTTGTCTACGGAGCTATTATGGTTGTGAGCTTCCTTCTGCGTCGCTGGTACTCAAGGCGTAATTTCTTTGTGGTTATTTTGTGTTGGTTTTTATGTTTTTGCCTTTTAATGGGCGGCGCTGTCGCCTTTACGACGACTGCCCAGTTTACCGTTGAAAAGAGCGGGGGAATGGCCATAAAAGACATGGGTGTGGGTCTGGGTCTGGATAGCGCGCAGAATTTGCAGAATCCTACCAGTACGTTTAAAACCGATACCCCGGAAATCTTTTTCTCTGCGATGGTTACCAATGTCAAAGGCAATACCGCGGTGGACATTCGCTGGACTTACCTTGACCAGCAGAACCAGTCTATTAATGGACCGACCCAAAAGATCAACGGCGATGCCCGGGTAGGCTTCAGTCTGAGCCGCCCCACCAACGGCTGGCCGGTGGGCAACTATCAGGCTACACTTATCTTAAACGGCAAGGAATCCGGTGTTGCGAAATTTGTTGTGAAGTAGAAATAAATAAAACAATTTATAGAAATAAAGGATGATGGGGATGTTGAAAAAAGTCGGGCTATTTTTGTTGATGCTATGTTTTATATTGTCTACAGGCTGCTCTTCATCTAAGCAAGTCGTGATTTACACCTCGGTGGATCAGGTGGTCGCCGAGCCAATACTCAAGGACTTCGAAAAGACGACAGGCATCCAGGTTCGTGCAGTTTATGATGTGGAATCCACGAAGACAACCGGACTGGTCAACAGGCTGCTGACGGAAAAAAACCGGCCCCAGGCTGATGTTTTCTGGAGTTCGGAGTTTGTTCAGACCCTCTTGCTGAAAAACGAAGGTCTTTTGACGACTTATTCATCACCTTCAGCCCAGTCCATACCGCCTATATATAAAGATCCTGAAGGTTTTTGGACTGCCTTTGCCGGGCGGGCTAGAGTTATTCTGGTAAATACCGATCTGTTAACGCCGGATCAATATCCAGAGTCTGTCCTGGACTTTGCTGATCCTGTCAAGGCCTCAAACCATTACGGCTTGGCTTACCCCCTTTTCGGAACTACGTTAAACCAGGCGGCAGCGCTCTATGCTTACTTAGGTCCGGAAAAAGCCCGGAGTTTCTTTGAAAACGTGAATAAACTTGGGGTAAGAGTTGTCGATGGTAATTCAGTGGTTCGTGATATGGTCGCCGAGGGTCAGCTCGCGGCGGGACTGACTGATACCGATGATGCCTGGGATGCTGTAGAAAAAGGTAAACCGGTTAAGATCATTTTCCCCGATCAGGATTCAATGGGGACGCTGGTAATCCCGGATACCATTGCTCTCATCAAGGGCGGACCGAATCCCGACACCGGTAAGCAGCTGCTTGACTACCTGCTTAGCCCCCAAGTTGAAAAAAATATGGTGGAAATCGGTTTCAGCCAAATTCCTGTGCATCCGGTAGCTGAACAGAAAATGGAGCTGCCCGCCGGAGGAGTAAAAAATATGCCCGTTACCTTTCAGGAAATCTATAATCAGTTGAATTTGAGCTCTAAAGAGCTTAAAGAAATATTCGTACGCTAAGCCATGAATAATAAGTTCAGAATATCCTGGTCAACGATTTTAATAAGCGTTGGCTCCTTACTCTTTATGGTTATTGTTTTGGGACCGCTTATTGGCTTGGTCTTAAAATGGGTTCAGGCGCAGAAAATACCCTCTGATTTTTGGCAGTTGATTATACCATCCGGCCGCCGCCTACTGCTGCTCAGCAAAACTGTGTCTTATTCCCTGGGAGTTTCAGTTATTACACTGCTAATTGGTTTCACTGGTGCTTTTGCTCTTCTGCGCCGGCCCGGCAGGCTAAGCAGGACGATCCTGTGGTGGTCCGTTGCCACTGTAGCTGTTCCTCCTTATATACATGCTTTGTCTTGGTCATCCGCTTTATATTATTTCAATCAGTCTATGGAGTTTTTTACAGGATGGCGTCTGCCTGTCGAGGGATGGAGAGTAAGCCTGTGGGTTCAGTCCATGGCCCTTTTACCTTTTGCTCTGGGATTATCCCTGATGGCCCTGGCCTGTGTTGAACAGAATTTGGTTAAAGCCGGGTATATGCTGCAAAGTGATCGTCAGGTAATGAAACAGGTGATATTGCCCTTAGCTGCACCTGTTTTAGCCGGAGCAGGACTGCTTATCTTCCTGCTTACTCTGATGGACTACAGCGTACCTTCGTTGTTTCAGGTAAATATATATCCTCTGGAAATATTCGCGGAATTTAGTGCCACCAATGATCCTTTAAGGGCTTTACTACTGGCTTTACCGCTGGTGATATTGGCGGTAATTATAGCCGGAGCGGCCGGTCTGACCTGGAAGAAAGCGTCCGTTCAGCCAGGCTTTGGATTCTTAGAATGGTTGCCTACATTCCGGGGTTGGCCCGGATGGAGGTTATTCGAACGTATTTCTGTGACACTGATGGTGCTGCAAATCATTGTGCCGATTTTGATGTTGCTTAAACTTGTGGGATCCTGGCAGAGTTTTGTGGTTTCTCTGGCTTCTTCCAAAATAGAAATAGCTTACACCTTCGGCATTATGTTTATTACCGCTGCGGCAGCGCTACCTTTAGCATACGCTGTGGCTATTTGGTTGAATCAACGATCCCGCTTCTTTCTGGGCGGACTTCCAGCTTTATTCCCCTTAGTTATGCCGGCACCGCTCATAGGAATCGGACTAATAAATTTGTGGAACAGGCCTGAAACATCGGCCGTTTATGGCACGTTTCTGATGACTGTAATGGCGGCTCTGTCTCGTTTCAGTCCTTGGGCCGTGATGATACTGCAAGCTCAATTAAGCAGGCAAAATAAGGTCTATCTGGAAGCAGCCCGTATATTACAGAAGAATGGACATCAGACCTTTTTTAAGATTACATTGCCCATGATGTCTCCCGGTTTCATTGCCGCGGCCAGTCTGGTTTTTATTCTCACGGGAGGTGAACTGGGAGCTACGCTATTGGTAGTTCCGCCCGGACAGGGTACACTGACACTGAAAATTTATAATTATCTGCATTACGGCTCATCCGATCAGGTAGCTGGACTATGCCTCCTGATTGCATTAATATCAGCGGTGGTGGGTTTCGTTCTTATAAAATCCGTACTGCGCATGTGGGGTGGGGAAGATGACTAAAGCAATTCAAGCTATTCAGGCCAATCAGATTACTAAAAGTTATGGATCCCGAAAAGTGCTGCAGGGTCTTAATTTAGACCTCGAGCCGGGGGAGCGCGCTGTGATCGTAGGCCCCTCGGGTATAGGTAAAAGCACATTGCTGCGTATTATAGCGGGGTTGGAGGGACCGGATGAGGGAAGTATCAACCTGTTTGGCGAATGTGTCAGCACATCAAAATGGATTCTGGAGCCACACCGCCGCCGACTCGGGTTTGTTTTCCAGTCTCCCGCCCTGTGGCCGCATATGACCGTTGCGGACAATATACGCTTCGGTTTGCAAAAGATGGAGAAATTCGAGGCTGACAGACGTTTAAAAGATGTGTTGGAAGAAACCGGACTGGAAAAGCTGGCCGGACGTTATCCTTCTAATCTTTCCGGCGGTGAAGCCCGCAGGGTGGCGTTGGCCCGATCTATCGCTCCCTATCCTTGCAGTATTCTCATGGATGAACCTTTGTCCAACCTGGATAGTGACAGCAGAGAACAACTTCTGGAATTTATCTTAAGGATAACAGAGCAGAACCACATAACCATCCTTTATGTGACTCATGATCCGGTAGAGGCCAGGACAATATCAGACAGGATTCTGCATATGAAAGGAGGTGTCCTGAACCGGCAAGATGAATTGGAACAAAATTAGAATCTCATTTTATGTACTTGTTATTTTGGCTATTTTTTCTTTGGGCGGCCACTTACTGAGCCAGAACTTTAAACAACCTCTTCCCAAGGGCTGGCAGCTTATTCGTCCTCCCCATGAAGTATCCGCACTGATTCTGCAAGGAGATATTTTGTGGGCCGGCGGGGAGGAAGGAGTTTACCAGATCAGGCGCAGTGACGGCCAAGTATTACAGAAGCTGGCGGCCCAGCCTGAACTGCACTCGGTCAGGGCTCTTCTTCTGGATAACTCGGGACGTCTATGGATCGGACATGACCAGGGGTTATCATGTTGGGACGGCCATAAGTTTACCAATATAACCACTGCCGATGGTCTGCCGGATAATAGGGTTTTAACTCTTGAAAGCGACTCTGCGGGTGGAATTTGGACCGGCACCTGGGGAGGGGCGGTTTATTACCGGGACGGAATAAAAAAAATCCTCACGAAGAATGACGGTTTATTGGCTGATATGGTTAACGTCATTTTGTCAGACAATGCTGGCGGCTTGTGGTTCGGATCAAAGATAGCCCCCCAGGGCGGTTTAAGTTATTACAAAGACGGTAAGTGGCAATATTTCTCCGTGGCTCAGGGACTGCCTCACAACAATATCAGCACCTTGTATCAAGACCGGGAAGGACTGGTCTGGGCAGGAGGGGGGTTGTTGGATCGAGGCGGAGCCTGCATCCTTAGTAAGGAAGGTGAACTTTGGAAGATTAAGCAGGTTTTGAATGAAAAGGATGTTCTGGCAGGAGCCAAGGTCAGGTCTCTTACTCAGGATACCCCGGGCTATTATTGGCTGGGGTCCGAATATGACGGTGTTTCCATATACAAAGATGGGAAGAAGCTGGTCTTAAACGAAAAAAGCGGCTTGGCTAATTCCGAGGTAAAAAAGGTGCTGGAAGATGCTGAAGGAAATATCTGGATTGGTACCCGTGACGGTTTAAACCGTCTTTCACCGGAAGCTGTGCAGCAATTATATAAAAGATTGGAGGGAATGCCTTGACTTTCGAAGAAGCTAAAGGGATGTATGATCATCTTAAGGTTCAGCTTCGCATGGGAGCTATAAATTATGACCGGTTTGTGCAGGAGACTCAGAACATTCGGCTGCAAACTCCGGATGGCGTTTGGTGGCAGATTAATCATCAGGATGGCAGCTGGCTTAAATGGGACGGACAGAATTGGACGATGTACCACCAGGACACCACCGGGAAATCTCCGGAAACGTTAGCTAAGTTTCTTCTCCAAATTCTAAGAAGTTTACTCAAGGGATTTATTAAAAATTTGCCCCGGATGATCCTAATGGGTGTGCTGGTGCTTCTCATTCATACTTTTTTAGTAGTGGGTCCCAACGGCGGATTTGCTCCGGAAGCTACTTTTTTATCCAATATTTTAGCCCTGAGAGGGCAAGTAGCCGGTGGAACAATTGTCTGGATGATCCTGTCCTGGTTGGTTATATCTTTGTTTACTAAATTAAAACAAGGACAGCTCGGTTCATTTTTCGGACAAGTTGGGCATGTGCCGTCAACTATAATCCAGGCCGTTAAACAGACCGGAAACCTGGGCCTGTTAATAATGCTGATCTTTGGCGCTTCAAGCCTTGTGCTGAGTCTGTTAATAAAAAATCCTTTGGCCTGCCTGTTGCTGGCCGTGGTTATAGTTGTGAGTTTAAGCAGCCAAAGCGATGGTATATTCTTTACCATCGCCAGGCTGGCATGGTCAGATTGGAACCGTTTATTCCATAAAAACAAACCGGCAGGAAACTTTAACCGCAATACCGCTATCGCGGCGTTAGGTGGTATAGCTGTTGGATTTGTAATTTTTGCCATACTTCCTTTCAAACCGTACAGCATATATTTGCTTATTTTATTTTCAATTGTATTGGCTTTTGTCCAAAAAAGCCGAACAGACAGAACTTCCTATTCCTGGCTTTTTCTATATATTGGCCTCAATATTATCCTGATTCTGTGCACTCCCGCGAATACGCTGGCCGATGACGGCGGTTGGGTGGAATCCGGGGGGAACCTTGGTTCCTGGCTGAGAAGCGAAGGATCCATCAGAGCCTTTCTTATAGGTTTACCTCCGGCATTGGGAGCTTTAGTCGGTTCATTATTAGCCGGCTCCTTTGGAGGGGTTGCCCTTGATCCCGCCATACCTCTTACTCCGAGTCCCACTCCTGATGTTTCTTACGGAGCCGGTTATCCTCCTGCCCATGGCACGGTTAATCAGCAGGGTTTGGTCTGGTCCGAGGTGGACGGCGGCGGTTGGGTGTCTAAGGATCAATTCGCCAGGGATCAGTCATTTTTACAGCAGGGCATGGTTTATTCCAAAGAATGGGGCTGGAAGACTCCCGATGACTTGGCTCAGACCGAAGCCAGCCGTAATCAGCACTGGCAGGAGTTTACAAGCAATAAGGTTGATCTGAATAAGGTTGTTCAGGCCGAAATGGCTGCCAAACAGGCCGGGTTATGGTCCAGCACCGATGATATTCAGACTAAACTCTGGATCATCCAGAATGCTCCCACCAGTCAAGCCTATGATGATATGAATAAATTGGTGCAGAACATGACCGTGAACGCAAACGGCCAGACTTTAGGAGATAAAAATAGTATCAATCATGCCTTGAGCCAGATGCTGCAGGATACCAATAAACCAAACTTAACGTATAACGAAAAGTACGCCCTGCGCCAGGAAATAATGGATGGGGCGCCTTTACCTTTCAATGATCAAAGGGAACAAATCTTTGATGGACTGGGTATTCATACCGGGATTACCGATATGGCAAAACAATATAATCTGTATGGTGTATCCCCCGGAGAAGAGAATTTCTGTAATGGTGTAAATATAATTTCCAAGGTGAATGATGCTGCCAATTACACTGCCGGTTATATGGCGGCAGGTGACTCGACGGTCAAAGCACTAACCAAATCCGGCATTCAGGTAGGGGTAAAAACCGTCCTTACAAAAAATCCGGTAGTCGGTTTGGGGGATACAGCTTTCAAATACGCTACCAAAGCCACATTAGGCTATGACGCCAGCCCCTCCAAACTGGTAGAGTACTTGACCAATAGGGCCATGGACGGAGTTACCGGCGACTTAGGCCCACAAGCACCTGTGGTCCAAAATTGGTCTGACCCCGCAATGCAAAACGCCCTGAACGAGGCGCAGAAACTAGCTTTGCAGCAACGCCTTACCGTCCCCGGTCTACCCTCCGACCAGCAGGTACAGCTGCAAAACATTCTCAATTCACTAAATGGAAAAGGAGGCATGTAGATGAACGAGAATACTGGAAATCTGGTTAGAATGATGTCGATAACCGGCTGGCAGGCGGAAAGCTCTCTTTCCACCGGTTTCTTCACGTCAGCCGATGGCATTTTTACTTCCAGCTCCGATACTCGTGGCAGCACAGTGCGCCGCTACGCAAGTGTATTTGAAGCTATTAAACAGATGCAGGAAGAAACCGGACGATTCTTGGTCCCTTATCCAGCCTCTGACATGGGATTATTTTCTTTGAACGAGGATGCGTACACCCTGCTTCGCCAGCTGGGTGAGATACTCATTCAATACCTGGAAGCCGGAGTTATAGCTATGGTGACCGCCGGGCAGATAAGCGCTTTCACAGCGAAAGGCCCGGAGCTCTTGTGGCCGGCTCTTAAATCACTGTACTCTGACGGTCTCCTCACCGGAAGCTGGAACGCGGAGGCAGAAGCTCCTCTTTTGGAGGACGACTTCTTCTGGCTCACCCCTGTGGGATGGGAATTAGCCCAGGCTTTTACCCGCAATAGCCTTTTTCTTGAGGTCAACGTTGCCGGTCCGGGGATGGATAAACCGCTTATCATGACCTTCTACGGAAGCTCAAAGGCTTTATTCTTTCTAACGTTGCCAACGATATCACAGTTAAGTATTCGCCCGGTAGGAGTTTCCCAGGTAACAGAGCTTCTGGCCTGGTCTTGGTCCGCTGCGGCATTGTCTGATTTGTCGGCTTAAAATAAATAATATTCATTTACATGACTGGAAAGAGGTGTCAATATGCAGTATGAAATTCTTGGCGGCAGTATGCCGGTAGTCGTTTGTAAACTTTCGCCTGGAGAGAGCCTTTTCACCGAAAGCGGCGGGATGGGCTGGATGAGTTCAAACATCAGCATGAGCACCAATATGGAGGGCGGCTTGCTGGGTGGTCTTACCCGTAAGTTCTCAGGGGAATCCCTTTTTATGACGACCTATACCTGCGGCAATGGGGAAGGGGTTATTTCGTTTCCCGCTTCCTTCCCGGGGAGTATTATTCCTTTTGATCTCCAATCCGGGGAAAGCATCATCGCCCAGAAGAAAGCCTTTTTATGCGCGGAGAAAAGCGTCCAGTTGGAAATCCATTTCAAACAGAAAATGGGCGCAGGTCTATTTGGAGGGGAAGGCTTCATTATGCAGCGTATTACCGGCCCCGGAAAGACCTTCTTAGAAATTGACGGCAGCACAATTCAGCATAACCTTCAGCCTGGAGAGGTTATGGTTGTAGATACAGGACACGTAGCGGCCCACGGATCCAATGTTCAAATGGAAGTTAGAATGGCCAAAGGCTTTAAAAATGTGTTATTCGGCGGCGAAGGACTCTTCCTCACTGAACTCAGGGGACCAGGACCCGTCTGGCTGCAGACCATGCCGGCCATGAACCTGGCCAAGACCATTATCCCCTTCCTGCCGGTTCAGCGTAGCAGCAATTAAGAAGAACGCAAGTTCATAATTTGTCATCGGGGTGTCTAAAAGCACCCCTTATTGCATTTATCGAAAGGTAGGCAAAGATCCTCGCTAATATCCTTAAAACTCTACTATACTTTACAAAAATAGTGTAAAATGTAGAATTAAATAATGCAACGGGGAAGATCGAGGAAAAAGTTATGTTTTTACTGGGACTCAAGGAATTAAATAAACAAAAATTATTTTCAACACTAAGTTTTTCCTTGTTTTTCGGCTGGTTATTATCCTTTCCTTTTGAGGGCCAAGTTCTTTCTTCTCTATTGGAATCTCAAGCATTGTCTTATTCTTTTCTAAATTTGGCAGCACTATGTGCCCATTTCACCGGACTAATAACCGGCGGTTTCATCATTAATAAACTGCCGGCCGCTAAAACAGTCTTATCCTTATCTGCCGGTTTATGTCTGGCAGGCAGTATTATTTTTTTATTTCATTCTTCCTGGCTTTGGTACCTTGTATTGGCAGTCATGGCTTACACGGCCGGTCTGGTCGTTGCCGGGTGGGGGTTTTTCTTTCAGGCCCATACTCAGAAGGACGACCGTCTGAAAACAGCCGCCAATGTACTGATCCTATCCAACATCTTGATGATTTTGGCCAACATTCTGGCCATCAATTTTTCAGCCTATATTGGCTTGGGATTTGAGATGCTCTTACTTCTTGGATCCTTCTTCCTATCCTTCAGGCTGCAAAGCTATTCCGGTGGAAATACCAGGATAAGTATCCCATTAACCAAATACCCGCGATTAGCTTATAAACCGCTTGTAATTTTAAGTATTTTTATCGTAATGATTACCATTAACTCCGGGCTGATGTACCGCGTGGTTAATCCAGTCTTCGCGGAATACAAATTTTTGGCCAGCTATTACTGGGCGGTTCCTTATATCGTGACGCTGCTAATCCTGCGTAATTTATCCATAAAGATCAGCAAGGCCTATATTCTCTATGTAGCTATGATTATGATTGGTCTTTCTTTTTTATCATTTATGCTGCTGCAAAAATCCGTGGCGACCTATCTATTGATTGACACTCTTATGCTGGGCGCTTTTGGGGTTTGTGATCTGTTTTTTTGGAGTATTCTAGGCAACCTTCTTGATTATTACCGTAATCCGGCCCTAATCTTTGGAATGGGGCTCTCCATGAATGTATTAGGAATCATTTTAGGCGGTTTTGTCGGGGATTATATTTTTTTAACACCATATGCCATATATTATGCAGTCATCCTGGCACTGTTTGTCATCTTTAGTGTCCTGATTTTGCTGCCGGTTCTCCAAAAGCAGCTCAGAATCTTATTGCAAAGCCATCCCTTTATTTTTGAATCAGAAGTAAAGGCAGAAGAGCAAAAAGAACCCTTCACGGTTTTTCAAGACAACAAACGATTGACCGGCAAGGAAACGGAAATCGTTAAGCTGTTACGCAAAGGATATACCTATAAAGCGATTTCCGAAAAACTATTGATCAGTGAGAACACCCTAAAATATCATATCAAAAATATTTACCAGAAGCTGAATATTAACAGTAAAATGGAACTGATTAAAATCTTTACGGATGCCAACTCGTAACAAGCGCTTCAATGTGCTGACTGATTGGAGGATGGGAATACGTCAGCTTAACGACCAAAGGGTGAGGCGTGAAGTTGGAAAAGTTTTCTTTGGCCAATACCTTCTGAGCGCTTATTAGGGCATTCGCATAACCGGCTTTTTTCAACTCGCATCAGAAGACTATAATTTGAATTCTTCGAAGTTTTTCCGTTCCTTGCAATCCATGGCATCACGGCATTAGTTCATCCGTGAATGTCAAGTAAGGTTTATCAATGGTACTGAGGGCATTGACCATCAGTTCAACTAAGCCGCCATAATGGATATTGAATTTATCTGTCGCCTGATAATATGCTAACATATCCCTGATAGCACCTTTGCAGTTGGAACAAGGAGCACAGACATACTTGACAATATCCCGATTACCGACATCATCACCAAAGGCCCTGAGAATCTGATCAAATTTTACTCGGGTACTCACTTTATTTCTAAAGTCAGCAAAGTTTAGAGACTGCATGATGGCAAATCCGCTCCCTCCGCCGCAGCAATAATTGTCGACACCGTGAGGAGTCATTTCCCTAAACCCCGGGCAAATAGTTTTTATTATATTTCTTTGAGGCTGAACTATTCCCATTTGCCTGACAACATTGCAGGGGTCATGCAGGGTAACCGGGAAATTGTTTTTCGCCGGATTAAAAGTCAGGCGTTTTGTTCTTACCAATTCCCATAAAATTGGCAGGCAGCTTTCTACAGGTACTTTGTTCTCCCCGTAGGTCATACGGTCAGCGCTTATAGCGGCAGCTTTATGGGCATGGCCGCATTCTCCGATCACGATCCGCCTGACACCGAGTTCTTTTGCTGCTTGAAATTGCTGCAGTGCTATTTTTTGGGCCATATTATCGTCATACCAGATGCCATAATTAACATTGTCGTAACCCATCATGGAACTGCTTAACGTCCAGTTCAACCCGGCTTCTTCAAATAATATGGCAAAAGCGGCAGGATTTTCCGGCCAAGCCATAAATTCCCCGGTATTATGGGTCAAAAGTATATCCGCACTTTTTTTATCTATTGGAATCTTTATTTTACGGCCGGTCTTTTCCTCAATATCCTCTTCCATAAATTCAAGATTATCCAAAAGAGCAGCTTTAGTAATTCCTGTTGAAGATCCCGTTTCCAGTTGTCGCACAGAACCTTTGGAATGAAGGAATGTAGGGGCAATCCCAAGTTCCTGACTAAAAATCTTTCTGATCTCACGGGTCAACATTCCATTATCTAAGCCAAGAGGGCAGGTCTGAGCACAACGACGGCACAGATTGCAGCGATAAGCTAGTTCACCGAGACGGGCTATGGTTTCCCAGTTAATATCAATGTCAGCACCGACAAATTTACCCAATAGTTTGCCGCCACGAGTAAAATATTTCTTGTAGATCTTACGGAGGACCTCGGAACGGAAAATTGGTCTGTAAAGTTCATTCTGATTTGTTGATTTGTAAATATGGCAAGCCTCTGAACAAGTGTTGCACTTGACACAGTATTCCATTGTAAGCGTTAACGGCTGGAGAAAATTTTTGTTGCTGTCGGCAAATAATTTAGCTAAGCCATTAATAAATTTATGGACAAATTTATCTTCTTCAGGAGTTGATGGACGTACCAAAGTGTCCACACCGATAATACCATCTAACGAAGTGCAATATTTTTCCTTCCAGGCATCTTTGACTTTAACAAAGTCAGGTTCCATGCCTTCTTTATCATAAGGCGCAGACAACGGCATTAGTGAATCAATCTCAACAAGCCGGTCTGTCTTTTTATCTATATCTTTAAGCTGCAAATCCAATTGTTTACTCATCTTAATCACTCCTCGTACTATTGGCTTATGTGAGGTGCAGACCATTTTGTCTGGGGAGGATGGACTGCAGCTTCAATAAGTTTTGTTTCTACATTGCTGCCAGGTAAATTGGGCTCATTTTCCCAAAGGACTTTATGAAAAGCAAAGTATTTTCCAACGTAATGATTCATTTTGCATAAGGGAATATAAATGAACATGACACCAAGTAAAATTAAATGAACTGTTACAGCACCTCCTGGTTGAAGGGTGCTGAAGGAAAGCAGCTGTCCTATAAATTGCTGGGGAGAAATACAGGTGGTCCAGGCGTAAATACCGGTAATAAGTACAGATAAAATGAGTATTAAATTAAAAAATTCCTGAGGAGTTGTGTATTTCTTAAGTGTTGAATCAAAAATCCTGCGCATTAACAAAAGAAAATTTCCTATGAACGCTAAAGTAAAGCCCATAATGCCAACAGTAGAAGTAATATATGAAATAAACTCTAAGGGCAAGGCAAAATTAATGAGCAGTAAAAGAGTCCAACCAAAGAGAAAATAAATCCCCAAGTGAAAAGAATAGGAAGCCCACCATAGTCTTTTTTGTTTAACAAATAATTTTTTTATAAAAAGCATTTCCAGCAGCATATCCTTAATTTCACCTATGTGGGATATGGCTCTGGGTTTATTCCACCATTCAATTTCTTCGTAATATGAACCGCCGTATTCAGCCCTTCCGGCCTCTTTAGGAATAGGGTACAGGTCAAGACGGCTGTGAATCGGCATCTTTGCGAATTTCCATGCTTTATATGCTGAAAAAATAATAAAACAAGAGACTGCTAAGATCATGTAGATATTAAAAAACACAATTCATTTCCTCCTTTGTAAAATATAGTCTCTCGGCCTTTTTCGATTTTGGCTTATGATGTCTTAGTAATGAAATTTAGGCTCTTGGATTCAGAGTTTAATCGAATATTATGCAGACGAGAATTCGGTTCAATTTGTTGACTTTTTGGAGATGAAAGTAGCTTCCTTTTTTAGGGAAGCTAACTTCATACCTTAATATAAATTTCTAAAATATTTACAAAACCTCGCATTCGCCTTCCAAAACGCAAATGCAGCAGAAAAAAGTAGCAGTTTCATTGGTATTATTTTTCATACCATGAATTTCCATTGGTTCCACATAGAAGAAGTCTCCTGGGCCGAATTCTTTTTCCTCAACTACCCCTCCATTACTATCATAAGCAGTAGTAAGAATTTTGCCCGATATTATGACTTGAGTCTGAGCGTATTCATGCTGGTGCATGGGGATAAATCCCCCGGGTTTTACAGTGAAAAGTCTCAGTCCGTACTCCGGCAAAGCGGCGTCTCCAACCTGAGAAAGCCATTGAATAGACGTTCCCCCTACTGGCATACTCTTACCTTTGTATGGATAGGACTTTATTTCCCTTGATTGCACATCTTTTGTATTACCGTAAATCATAATTATACCTCCTTGTTTTTTATATAAATATTTATTAATTTGAATATGAACAAATTTTACATTTTCTAAACACATCCCGTAGGTTTTGGTAAGCCAGCTATCTTCATTACACTCTCGACAGGGTTGTTGGAAAATAGTTCTTTTAAGTTTAAACCTGTCGATTTTAATACTTTCTTCATCATAGGAGGTACGTTATATTTTGTATAGTACTCCCTGACAAAAGTTATTACTATCCAATGCTTCTCGCTGAGTTCTATCCCCTCTTGAAGGCTTATTGCCTCTGCAACTCCAGTGTTCCATTCACCCAGTTCCTTTAGAAATCCATCCTCATTCAATTCAATTTTTTTGCTATCAATTTCAATAAAATCCATATAAAGATAATGCCTCCTTTTTGTGCTTCATATTTAAGCAGGACTTGCTTAACGAATAGTTATGTTTCAGGATAAAATCCGTGTTTTGCTTTTTAGCCCTTCAGTGAGCCAATCAATGTCCTGTTTTCATTATAGGCATCCCACTGAAGCTTTTCTGTAAGCACAAATCCATTGATAACATTGACCGACAGCTTGGCTCCAAATTCAGCCGCTACTTTTGCCTTTACGCCTTTTACAGACTATGCAAAACATCCATGATAGCATGTGATCTTAAATTTGTTGCATTTTTCTCACATCCCTCTTTTTATTATTTCTGCATTTCCTGCTTAACATTGCATAACAAGGATCTGTATCTATCATATTTTCCGATATATCCTTTTGCCCTTTTCAATGCATGTTACTCCGTCAATCAATACATATTCCACCTTAGACATCGAATCCTTATCGAGTATGACAATATCCGCATTTTTGTTCACTTCTATCAACCCGGAATTATATGCAAACTTCGGAATAGCCTTTACCACATTTCCAGTTGCAAGAGCAACTGCTTTTTCTATACTCAATATTCCTTTACTGACAAGCATTTCCATTATCTTTAGCATCGGATCCCAATGTCCTGCACAATAATCAGTGGAAAGCATATCCACTAATCCTTCCTTAAACAAAGTCAAATAAGTATTTAAATTGTTCTTAAATGAATTTACTCCATGAAAGTCTCCCGAATACATATCAATTAATGCGCCGTTTGCTTTAAGCTTTCTTGCTACACTAACTGCCTTTTCAGGATCATCATCATAACCTGCACTTGAATGTGATGCTACCAATTTATTACCTAATCTAGCGCTTACCTCAATGAGTTTTTCTCCTGTCTCAATTGAATTGTGGGCAATTACAGGTATATCATATTTGATCGCATATTCGGCACTCTCACAAAGCGCATCGTAACCTGCCTTCCATGGATCATATACAAACCTTATTATTAGATCCTTCATTTGGTCAGGCTCTACATATTTATCAAGCCCGCTCTTTTCCAATATCTTCCTTAAAGCATTACTGTCATAACTATTGACATCCATTCCATTTCCTAAAACAGCTTGCTTTATAGCGGCCATATAACTTATATCTATTACGGTTCCAATTTCACTTTCTATTTTCTTGATATTATAAATGGGTCCCATGGCAAAAAGTTCTCCGATAGCCGGAACTCCCAGCTTGACCATAGTCTCGATATGTAAATCTTTATGATACTTCCTTATTCCTTCTCCGTCCCCGATAGACGCATGAATAAAATTCTTTTCCGTATGCTGGGTGGCCGTATCAATTTTTATTGGATGCAATTTATTAATATATCTGACCTCACTGATCGAGGCTAACCCATCTAGATTCAATATGCTAGTAGTTCCATATTCCAAATGCCTATCAAGATTACCAAGGGCTCTTTTCAATGTAACGGGCTTAGCTCCGAGAGGACAGAAGGGCCCTGTGGTAATTCCATGAGCATGGTGGTTTATCAGGCCTGGAATGATATACCCATTATTTGCATCAATTACTTCGTCAGCTCGGCTGTATGTGGGATGGCTTTGGTTCAGAATCTCTTCTATTATGCCATTTTCAATAAATACCGAACTATTTCTGATAATGGTTTTCCCATCACCGGTAATGATATTTCCATTTTGTATTAATATCATTATTTTATACTCCTATATCATCCTTATTTTTAATTAAGGGTAATACCATTCATTCGTATTGTTTTGGTTAGTATACAGATTTTCGAAGTTATAAGTATTACCCCCTTTTTATTTATTCCCTTGAAACATAATCTAGGTAATAACCAGGCTAAGTACCAAACAAGATATTAGGTAACCAAGTTGATAGCGCTAGAATAAATGTAATTAGTCCTAATAACAGAACCTTTATTCAGTTGTAAAAACTTTTCCTTTTGTTTCAGTCCCAAGTAAGACTGCAGCAAGTGCAGATATGATATACATACTTCCGGCAAAATATACTGCTGCTCGGACTCCGGATCCTTGAATTAGATAACCCAGAATTACAGGACCAATAATAGCTCCGATGCGGCCGACAAAGCCGGCATAGCCTAGTGCTGTATTACGCAAGCTGGTGGGATATAGTTCGGTAGTATAGGTGTTAGCTGTCTGACCCATACCATATGTCCCAAGATAATAAGCCATACCTAAGATCACCATTAAAGATATTATGTCTATACTGCCATAAAGAATAGCAATAATAAAAGTGAAAATTGATAAAATAACAACTGTCAGTTTACGCCCATAGCGCCCAAGCAGAAAAGGTACAACTAAAGCGCCTAAGGCCCCGCCCGAGGTCATAATTGAAACATAACCGATGGATTTTGTTATTGAAATTCCCTTTTCAACAAAAATCATACTAAACCAGGTTTGTAAACCGGTTGTAGCCAGCAACGGCGCTGACCACAGAAAGAAGACCATTATAGTTGCCTTAATATATTTTTTACTGACCATCTTACCCAAGGGCAGCTTAGTAACTGCCTTATTGATGCTTTCAGCTTCAGCCGGCACCACAACTTGCGGCAAGGGAGCGTTAATGTATTTCTCCACTCTTTGTTCCATTTTCGTCATTATGGCATCGGCTTCAGCGTACCTACCTTTGGTTTCCAGCCAAACCGCAGATTCCGGCGTAAGTTTCCAAACGAGAATGGCGACCAGAGCCGGAATGGCCTCTACAATCGCCACTCCGCGCCAGCCGATGGTTGGAATTAAAAAGTAACACAATATCCCTGCAGCGGCCATACCTAATGGATACAGAGCCACTACTGTAACAAGGTACCTGGCGCGTATTTTAGATGGCAATAATTCGGATAATAAGGTCACTGTCGAAGGAAGTTGGGCTCCAATGCCAATTCCTAAAATTATACGAGCCACAATCAATTGTTCTAATGTTGTTATATAAGCTTGAAAGAAACCAGCCACGCCCCAGATAATCATCGAAATAATAATAGTTTTCTTTCGGCCAAACATATCACTGAATAATCCGCAGGTCAGAGTCCCAATGGCAACACCTACATTACTGACAGTACCTAACCACCCTAAATCTTTGCCTATAAGATGAAACTCTTTTGAAAACACCGGGAGAAAATAGCTAATAGTGCCAGCATCAATAGCCTCGAGAAAAAAAGCTAATCCCAGAATTGCGGCAATAAGCTTTAGGTAATTCGATGATGGTAGCCGTTCTAACCGCCAGGGAGTCTTTACTCTGCCCGGTTCTAAAGGAATACTCATACTTGTACCCTCCTTGTTAGTTTAATCTATTAATATAATTTGTCCGAAATTCCCTGTGATTGCCTTCATCTAGGTCTTTCCCTTTGCTTTAAATTCAATAACTTCAACACCTGTAAACTTCATATGCCGCTCCCTCCCCCCTTTAATAAATTTTGAAATCTAGTATATCTATACTGTTAGCTTTTTAAGTCATCGTTTCATTCTTAAAGGATAACCAGCGGTCAGTGAAAGCAATTTACATAAATTCATCTCATTAAATGCTCCGCAAACCACTTTTTATTTATGCTCATCTGTTTAGAATGTAACAGCCTTTCTTTAGGTTGTGAAATGCTTAAATTGTATAAGAATCTGATTTAATATTCGGAAAATTTATATGTCAATAAACTCACATTAGTCGAATGCAAAGCAAAAGATATAAAAAAGACCGAAAACAGAGCCTCTGTTTCGGCTTATGAGTTGTTCGACACACATAGCAATTTACTCGACGGTGGAAGTCCGTTATCACCACCATTCAGGATACGATGCATAATTTGGGAATTTTACTCCGGATTCCCCCGGTTAGCTTACTTAAGGAACAATAGTTTTGGGTCCCCAACCATTGACGGAAAACCTATAAATTTTTCTTTAAATAGTTAATAGTTAATTGATTAAATTCTTCAGGTTGTTCTTCTGAAACCGCATGTGATGCATCCTTTACTAGCACCAATTCTGAGTTGGGAATTTTGCTGACTACCAATTCACTATCCTTAACTGGTGTGGAAGCATCCGATTCTCCGGCAATTACCAAGGTTGGGCATTTAATTTTATGCAACTGGTCAACAATGTCATACTCTACGATACCGCGGCAGTTCGCAGCATATCCCATCGCCGGATTTGCTGCATACATTTTTCGATAAAGATCTACTACTTCAGGGTGAGCATTTTTAAATGAATCTGTAAACCAGCGCACCATCGCTTCATCGAGTAATGAATCAAAGTTGCCTTCCTTTTCTACGATTTCTGCCCATTTAGGAAGTCCTTGCCTAGTTTTTCCCTCGACTCGTGCCGAAGTACAATGTACGACCATAGCACTAACTCTTTCAGGATATAAGGCTGCAAACTGCATAGATATAAAAGCCCCAAATGCCTGAGCAACAATTGCAGCTTTTTTAAGACCCAATACATCCATTATTGCTGCCAAATCCTCAGCATGATCCTTTATTGTAAATGTCTGCCTTGGATTCCCGATTGTTTCGGATTCACCCGTTCCCCTTAATTCATATACAATAACTCTAAAATTCTTACTTGCCTCAGGAACAAAATGACGCCATGAAACACGGCTAGCGCCATTACCGTGAATACATATTACCGGCTCTCCCTCCCCAGATTCTGTAAACCAAAACCTTGTCCTTCTCGCAATCAAATCCATTCTTTATTCCTCCCTCTCCTAAATCTTTTACGAGATTTGGTTTTATTCAGCATACAATTTGCCAGTTTTCAGCCACTACTCGGTCAGCGATTATAACATATTTAACCTTCGCAACGTCATTCTTATCAACTATAATCATTCTTAGAGGATAACCAGCGGTCAGTAAAGGCAATAAATTCATCATTAAATGCTCTGCAAACCACTTTTTATTAAGCTCCTCTGTTTAGAATGTAACAGCCTTTCTTTGAGTTGTGAAATGCTTAAATTGTATAAGAATCTGATTTGATATTCGGAAAATTTATATGTCAATAAACTCAGAGCTTCTGTTTCGGCTTATGTGTTGTTCGCCACACATGGCAATTTGCTCGATGGTGAATACCTTCAGTCTGCGATGGAATGGAATCCACACGCGTTTTACGAATCTAAAGAAGCTTGGGATTAAGGAACAACAAGTATGGATGTGGGATAACACAAGAAAAAGGCTATTGGCGAACAGCCTAAAGCCCTATCTTGACAAAAGCACTATCTAACGATCGGTACATACGGTGGTGTGGGAGGTCCGCTAACCAAATAACGGTCAGCCTCTTACCCGATTTATGGATTTCCTTTTTTACTATTCGTACATGGCAACTATACTTTTATTCTTTACTTCAGATATGAATAGAGGAATGGCTGGGTTTCGGTTTTCTTCCTTAAATGCCATTACAATGTCAAAATCAAGGTCACAATCCTTTAAGCTTAAAAACTTTACATCCTCCATGTTATGCACTAAAACCCGTGAGGACATAAAGGCAATGCCTTTTCCAGAACCCACCATTAAAAACGAGGTCTGCGCATCATGTACGTAACACGAGACATTGGGGGAAAAACCATTTTTCAAACATAATTCTACTACGTAGTCTGTCGGAAATGGACAAGTACTCCGTTCTAGCATGATAAAATTCTCATCTGCAAGATCACTTACCTTAACGGAGGTTTGAATTGCGAAGGGATGATTAGAAGGTACAACTATTTGTAGCGTGTTTTTCTCAACCTTTATCCGCTTTACTCTAGGCAGTGTATGCAAACCTGCTACTATAGTGAATATGACATCAAACTTGCCATTCATTAGAAAATGGTTTAGCTCAGCGAAGTTGCAGTGAAAAAGTGAGATACTGAGCTGGGGGTATTTTTTCGATAGTGACTTGAGCGAGTCACTAAGTAATCGGTTATCGAGAAAGCCTTGATACCCTATATTTAACGAACCTATCATGTTTTCCTGGGTATTTTTTATTTTTTTAGCTAAACAGTCACAACGGTGTACAATTTCCTTAGCCTCGTCAAGCAAGATACGCCCAGCATCGGTCAAACTGATGGAACGCTTGGTACGTTCAAACAGCTGTACCCCAAACTCTTTCTCAAGGTCAGCTATTTGGCGACTAAGGGTTGGCTGTGTAACGTACAGGTGTTCTGCTGCCTTAGAAAAACTTGAGTACTCGGTTATCGCGATAAAATATTTTAAGCTTACTAAATTCACGATTATCCCTCCGATCTTTTTTTGCGTTCTTCCTTCTTTATCGTCTGCTAGGGGAACCCAGGGAATTAAGGGACCCTATATATTCAATTTCGTAATGACCTTTAATATTCCTTCAATAATTGATAAATTTTTGTACCACTCCGTTTTACTAGGTCGATCCATTTTGGATATGCTTTAATTCTTTTTGCTAAAAAAGAATATGACATGGTTTTTGTAGATGAAATTGTCGTTAAAACCCACCTTACATCAGAAGATCAGGTATTAATTTAAGTAATTTAAACAAGTTGATAAGCACCATAGAATTATAGTTAAGTTAGATACTCATTATTTTTCGGTATCTAATGTTACAAATACATTCTTAATGGAAAACAGCCTTCCAAAACTATTAAGAGTAAAGAAGACTGTTTATGCCCATCAAATTTTGATTTAGGATTTTTTATTTATTCAATCGTAATGCATTCATTCGGGCAAGAAGACTTGGCCTCCTGGGCTGATTCCATAAGACTCTCCGGGATCTGCTGGTCGACCGCCTCATAAGTGCCATCTTCACCAGGTTTAAATACTTCCGGACATGCAGCTTCACAAACTCCGCAGCCAATACAGCAATCTTTATTTATTGTGGCTTTCATATTTTTCCCTCCCCAATATACAGTCTCGTGTATCGACCGAATAACCTTTGCAGAACGCCAAACGGACAAACTAAGTTATGAAATACAACCGTCTTGTATCTGAGAGTAACTAGAACGCTAACCTCTTCATGTTTGCTTATTTTCGCCGCTTTTTGGTATCCGCCTTTTTCTGCGCCTCCGACTTAGGCGCATAGTCTGCAAGTCCGGGGCAAGAGCCGCCCGCTATTGCCCAAAGGTAGAGACTTGCTACCGTGGCATACGGCGAATAGCGGCGTTTGTACTTGGCAAACAGTACCGGCGTAATTTTTCGATGATGATACAGCATCCGCAAGCCACGGAGAATTGCCAGATCATCGAAACTCATCACATTCGGGCGCTGCAGGGAAAAGGTCATTAGCATTTCGGCTGTCCAAACGCCGATTCCTTTAATTTGACTGAGGCGATTACAAACTTCCTCGTCCGAAAGTGTTGATAAGTACGCCAAAACTAAACTGCCGTTTAAGACTGAATCGGCAATTTCTTTGATATAAAACGCCTTGCGCAGGGATATTCCGCAAGTCTGCAATTCTTCCGCCGTTATTGCCCCTATAGTTTCGGGCGTCATAGGAACGAATTGTTCCCGCATCCTCGCCCAGACTGTGGCTTGAGCCTTAGCGGATATTTGCTGGCCGACAATGACATTGACTAAAGCCATAAACATATCAGGGATAACGGCGCGGTTTATGTGTCCAATTTCATCGATCACAGCGCCAAGTAAAGGGTCGCGGGATTTCAGGTAGGCAATTTCTTTCTCTCCATATTCAAAATACTGCTGTTCAGGCATAATAGCGCTTCTCCAAGTCCAATAAGTATTGCTTCTTCGGAAGGCCTCCCCCATAGCCGGTTAAGCTGCCATCGGCGCCTACAACACGATGACAGGGAACAATGATCGCAATTGGATTGCGGTGATTCGCCATACCGACAGCGCGTCCTGCTTTCGGATTTCCAATCTGGACGGCAATCTCTTTATAGCTGCTGGTTTCACCTGCGGCTATGGTTTGCAAGGCTTTCCATACGGATTGCTGAAACTCCGTACCTTGCAAAGATAACGGCAAATCGAATTCTCTGCCTTTGCCGGTGAAATACGCGCTAAGCTGAACAGCCGCTTCTTGAATGAGCGGTGTTTGGATGACCTCAAATCCCTCCCGGTTTTTGTCCCTGCCAAAAAATACGTGGGATATAGCGCCGTCATTCTCGGCAATCCCGATTGTCCCAATGGGATAATTATAATACCATATACTTTTCACGGGTCTACCCTCCCTACTTTTCCTGTACCCGCTTTGGCGAGGTGAACCTCATCGCACTTCGGTGTCCGCTTCATCAAGAGATGCGAGGATTGCGGGTCTTGATCGACACTTTCAATACACTTGCATGCAGCCCGCTGATTGGCATCCCTTTTGGTTTTCATCGTCTCGCTCTAAACATATTATAGCACTGAAAATTTTGAAAATTTTACCGGTTTTTAGAATGTAATTCTGAAAAATTACTCTTTTCTAAATGATATATCATGATAGTTACTGCTGCTAAATCAGCTGCTCCGCCGGGGCTGATTTTGTTTTTGATAAAAAAGCTTTTCAAAAAGGTAAGATATTTTTGTCCGGAAGCAGTTTTCATACCCCCCAGTTGGATAAAACGGGCTCCTGCTTTGCGCATCTTGTGATGCCCGTCCAAACCGGAGCGGTGCATTACAGTAGTATCCTCAACTCTGGACATCATCCCCACCAGGCAATGGACCACGGTTTCTCGAGCAGTCAGTCCGCCTTGTAAGGCCTCTTCATACAATGGCAACCCGACTTGAATAACTGAAGGCAATCCGTCAGCTATTTCTCCTCTGACCCCCAGCGCCCCAAACTCCTTATACAATCGTTGCCCATGGCTTAATTGTTCATCAACTGAAACGGCTGCCAGTTCCTGTCCCACAATGCCCTTGCATATTCTCCGGCAATGGCCGACAATATTCTGGCGGATTACTTTTTCACCCTGCCTCACACACTGCCCGGCGGACGCGCAAACAATCCCTGCCAAGAAAAGCAGTCCTTTTTGGGTGTTAACCTTATTTGTAGCCCGAAACATCTCCCGCTCGGTTTGCTGTCCGATTACACGCAGCTTAGGCAGCAGGTTTTCTTCCTCATCTAGACCGATTTGGGCGCAGCGATACATCGCCGGCGCCAGCACAGCCGTGCTGTTAAGAAAAGTAAAAAAATCCATATCGGTGTGCAGACCGCTGGAGATGGGGGAAACCAGCCCGGGCGAAGGATAGCAGCCCACTTCATAGAGCATGCCGCGCAGTGCCGCTTCGCCTATTTTCCAGGCGGCGGGAGAAATACAATCAGACATAGTATTTTTTACTCTCTTCATAAGATTTGACCAGAAAGGCCATGGCTTGCCGAACTTCCGCCACGCTGTGACGCTGGGCTCGCGTACACAATTTGGCCTCCTGACCACAGATTAAGCATTTGCGGGGCTTCTTGCGCAAGGCTTCCCGGCCTAAAGGAAATCCTTGTTCATCATACACATCTATATCAAACATCCGGCCCAGCAGATGATCTTCTTCGATTTTAACTGCCATCTTTTTTGCCGTGAGGGAGTCTAACACTAAGGCCATGACGATGCTTTGTCCATCAGCTCCGCCCAGCTCGTTTTGATAGACCGCTGCTGCTCCGAAAGTCGCTTGAATAGTTTCCGTTAAAGCCAAAAAAGCCTTTTCCGTTAAACCATTATTTTTCTCAGGACCGGGAAAATTAGTACGTCCGCACAGGACCGGGAGACGAAAATAGCCCGATATTTTCAGGATCTGATTAAATCTTTGCTCCCGATCGTTCAGGATACTGTTCATCACCATATTCCTCCCTAATCAGCCTGATTTGCTTGGCTCCCCGGATTGGGATAATTTCTCAGAAAGTCATATGTACAAGGGGGCAGCAGATCACGGAGCTCTTCCCAGTGGCATTTCTCATAAAGCTGCCGCACCCGGGAGGCACTGATACATTCACCCTTGCTTTTGACCCTCTCAACCAGACATACCTTAACTCCATATGACGGCAGTATCTTTTGCAGGGCTTCCACATAGTTGTTGGTAACCTGACAATGAGGTTCTGTTCCAACATAACGAATTCTAATATTAAAGGCCGGAGCCAGATACCGGGCGAAAATCAGGGCATCCAGCTCCTGGTAAACAGAGATCTGCCGGTCCTTTAAAAAATAAGTGGGAAAAGTGTTGGCTGAAATAATGTACCTGCCGCCGGGAATGACTATAACATTGGTTAGATCAGCGGTCCCTTGCCTCACCAGATTAAGTCTTTGCGTGAAAGAAAAACAGGAACGATTCTCTTCCACCACAAAAACAATTACCTGCTCATTTTCGCGGGCGGCTGTTTCTATAAGATATCTATGTCCCAGAGTAAAGGGATTGCAGTTCATAACTATGGCCGCCTTTTCAGTCCCGTTTATCCCGGCCTCCCGCACCATTTCATTAATATAACGGCCAATATTGGCCGTGCCCCCCTCCAACAGTATCACCTGGGGGGTTGCCGCCACACTGCGATAGCCTAACCCGCTGAAGAGCTGGCCGTTCTCTGGCTTAGTGAAAATAAAGGTTTCGGTAATGCCCTTGCTAAACAGAATATCGCTGATATGGGTTAAAAGCTGCGCGGCGATTCCTGCACCCTGCCAATCAGGCCGCACGGCAAAGCATTTAACAACGTTACCGGCAAAGGAGCAGGTGCCCACTATCTCCTCACGGCATACTGCAACAGCGGTGTACTCCACATCCTTTTCCAGCTTGAGCCCGTTCGAAGCTAGAAACCTTTCAACTTCCTCGCGGACGGGGCCGGCTAAATTAATTCCGAAAATCTTCATCTTCCCATCGCCTTTTTTTTATTAGCTGTCAGACCTTATAAACCACATCAATCACTGTACCGTCCCGGTATTCCACCACCGCAACTATATCCCTCCCCGGCGGCAAACTATCAGGTTTCCCGGTCATAGCCTGAGCGATTTCCTGCAATTCGTCAATCGTCATAACCAAAAGTCCGGCCTGCTCCAGCCGCTGCCGGAGGTCCCCACGGCGGGGATTAACGGCGATTCCCCGCTCGGTGACAACAGCGTCCACGGTCTCGCCGGGCGTGGTAATCGTCGTGACGGCATCTCTGATGATGGGCAGCCTGACTTTCGTGAGCTTCGTCACTACAATAGACAGCTTAGCTCCGGCTGCAGTGTCGCTGTGCCCCCCCGAACCGCCTATCAATACACCGTTGGAATCGGTGGTAACATTGACATTGAAATCCTTATCGATTTCCGTGGCACCCAGAATCATCACATCCAGATTGTTAACAACAGCTCCTTTATTATGGGGATTGGCATAAAACGAGGCCGATATACCCTGGTGCCGTCTATTGCGGCGCTGAGATTCGACTGCCAGCAAATCAAAGCACTGCACATCAAAAACAGCCCGAAAAAGCCCTTCCTCCAGCATTTCCACCAGATAACCGGTGATTCCGCCGGAGGCAAAGCTGCCGGTAATTTTTTGCTTTTTCATCATTTCTCGCACATAAGCGGCCACCGCCAAAGAAATGCCCCCTGCGCCGGTCTGGAATGAAAAGTTTTCCTTCAGCAAACCGGAAGCAGCGATAACCTCCGCGGCAAACTGGGCAATTCTCAAGCCCACAGGATCGCGGGTAATCATGGTCGTTCCCGAAATAATTCCCTGCACATCACCCAAAGAAGCCACAGGCACCACATAATCTACATATTCTTGGCTGATTTCGACAGGGCAGTTAGGATACTCCACCAAATTGTCGGTAATGGCCACTACCCTGCGGGCATAATGGGCATCGGCGATGGCATAGCCAAGAAATCCGCAGGCGGCCGGACCGTTGACTCCATTAATATTGCCGCAGGCATCGCAGGAAGGAGCTGCCAGGAAGGCCACATCAACGGACAGATCTCCGGCTTCAATGGCCCTGGCTCTGCCGCCATGGGTATGCATGACCAATGGCGTATGCAGCAAGCCATGGGTAACTGCTTCTGCCACAGGTCCGGAAATATAGTTGGTACAGAGACCGGTTACCACACCGTTTTCCATGTGCCTGACCAGAGGCGCGTGTACTGGGAAAATGGAACTGGCGGCTATTTTAAGATTTTTAAAACCTAAGCGGGCCGCCTCTTCTAAAACCATATTTAAAACATGGTCACCGTTGCGTAGATGGTGATGAAAAGAGATGGTCATACCATCGGTGAGTCCACATCTGGCCATAGCTTCCTGCAGCGAACTAAGGACTTTGTTACCATCGACAGAATCTTTATCAATGACGACCTGGCGACGCACAGGCTTATCCTGTTCCACATTAGCTCCTTGAAAGGTTTTAACCTGGCCATAGCCCTCGATATATTCGGGGAGTTCCCTTCTAACAGCATTAAGCATGGTTTTCCCCCTCTTTCCACCCATACTGCCGGGCTTTCGCCAAAACAGCCTGAGCCCGAGAGATAATCGGTGCGTCTATCATTTTATTATGCAGAGAGAAAACCCCCTTCCCCTCTTTCTCCGCTTCCTGCATGGCCGTGATGACCTCCCGGGCGTAAAGTACTTCCTCAGGAGAGGGGGCAAAAACCTCATGGATAAGCCCTATTTGCCGGGGATTAATAGCTGCTTTGCCTGTCAGCCCCAACGCTTTGGCTTTTTGCGTGTCCTTAATCAGGCCTTCTTGATCCTGCACATCGGCAAAGGGCGTATCAATAGCGTCAATACCGGCTGCCCGGCAGGCGATAGCCACCTGACAGCGGGCCATAAAAATTTCTTCGCCATCCCTGGTCCGTTTGATACCCAGGTCGGCGGTAAGATCTTCCGCCCCCAACAAAACCCCCGCTATTCGAATCGAGGAGCTAATTATCCGCTTAAGATGCATCAAGCCATAGGCCGTTTCAATTAAAGGAAATATCTTAGTGCTTCCGGTAGTCCTCTCTGTCTTTGTTTCAATTTCTGCCAGCATTTTGTCCAATAGAATTATTTCTTTCTCGGTGGCCTTGGGCAGCATGATTGCTGCCACACCAGCCGGAGCTATCACCTCAACATCGGCAAGGCCGTAAGGACTGCCCGTCAGGTTATTAACCCGCACAACCACCTCGGTGCCGCCATAATCAAAGGTTTGCAAGGCATTCCGTAATAACAGCCTGGCGCTGTCCTTTTCCTGGAGGCTTACCCCGTCTTCCAGGTCGAATATAATGCTGTCTGCACTAAAAACGCCCGCGCTTTGCAGCATTCCGGGATTATTGCCCGGCATAAAAAGCATGCTTCGCCGGCATCCTTCCATGCTCCTCACTCCTCTAACGCTCTCTTGACAGCGGTTTCCACCCGGGCTTTAATGGTAAAATCCAAAGCCCCTCTATCTTTCGCGACAATGCGTATATTATCGATGCCCAGCTTTGTAACCGTTTCCTTTATGGCAGCCTCAATGTGCCGTCCAAACTGCCGCATAACGATGCTGTCCAGCTCCAGCACAATACCCTCCTCAGACGAAGGCTCCACCATTACATAAATATCGTTGGATTCCAGGCTGCCGGCTTTTGCCGGGTGTTTAATATCCATTCAGTTCACCTGCCTGATACTGTTCAAATACTCTCTCTGTTTATCCTGCCAAGGAAGCTTGGTATCGTTTTCGCGCCGCCGCTAAAGCTAGGGCCCGGTTCATTTCATTAAAAACAATCATGTATCCTTCATCAACGCCCATACCCGGCTTGGCCAGGCACTGATCGGCGCCGCAGGCCAGGGCTACATGGGTGCAAATTTGTGCTGAACGATCGGTTTCATTGCAGGTCCCGCCGCAATACGCGCCTACTCCCTGCTTTTTGCAATACAGTATCGCTTTAACGATATTGTTGATCCCGCCTAAATCCGGCGTTTTTATTTGAATCATATCAGCAGCCTGCTCATCGGCAAATAACTTTATATCCTCCCACGTGTTGCACCACTCGTCAGCCACAATTTCTACCGGGATGTTCTTCTGCTTAAGGGTCTGCCGCAATATTTTTAACGCCAGCAATTGGTCGGTTCTGTTTTCCATATCCATGGGCCCCTCGATCCGCAGGCGGAAAGGCTGGGCTGCCTCGGCCAGCCGGCTCAGATAATGAGCCATTTTTTCGTTGTCATTGCCGAATAATGAGCCTATTGTTCCGTAGACATCAATATGGAGCACCGGCTGATACGTTGGCCGGGTCCGCAGAGCCAGGATGCGGCTGCACAGCCAGCCCACATATTCTAACAGTTTTTCGCCGTTTTCTCCCAGTTTTTCCGGGATATTATTGATCAAGCCATGGGGCAGTACATCGGCCCCTTTTATGATCATTTTATCGACATTATCATAGCGGTCATCTCCTGACTGGGTAAAAATCGGGATGGGCTTCAATTCTACTCCTGTGTCATATTCATCGCGGATTACCTCCGCCATCGTCACCTTTTTGACCTTGGCTGCCGCATCCAGCAAAGCCTGAGTTATACCATAGCGCAAGGCTGTGTGCAGCATCTTCCCGTCAATTGTTATATTGTCCATTTCTTCGGCAAGATCGGTGAAGCTGATCAACTCCCGCCCCCTCAGCCGCGGGGCAATGTGCTCTTCAATGACCGGAATGAAGTCACCGGCCAAAAAAAGCGGATGCCGGCCGCCTGTTCCGGAATACTGCACTGCGGCACAGTCCCCGAAAGCCAATTGCCCATCCTCTAATAAAAGCATGACTGAGATGGACTCGCCGGCCTGGCGAATCGCTGTAAAGCCGCTGGTTACCGGCTGACCCACATAGCTGAAACCATCATGTTCCGCCCCATTTTTAATCGCCTGCTGGTCATCGAAGAAAAAGCCCGTGCGCCCAGGGGAACAAATTACCTCAATGATTTTCATGTCTTCCTCCACCCTCTTCTTTTTCTTGAGAAGCCAACAGCAAACATTCTATTGCATGTGCCTCTCCGACATAGCGTAATCAGCCGGTCTCCCGACCAGAGCCCCGCGGCTCACAGCATATATATCATCAATAACCATTTGGAAGCAAAGCGGCCGGTTTTCTTCCTTAGCCCGTAAATCAAGCTTCTGCCGATTATAATCCATCAATTCGCGAGAGATGGGAACACTGCCGTATTCCAGATAACGGACCGCTCCTTGATAATCACGGACCGGGAGAACCTTGCCCGCATTATATTTGCTCGGTGCGAAGGGGATATCCAAGACTCCTGCTGCAAAAGCCCGCACTGTCCCAAGGGCATAATCGCCGTTCCCCATTTCGCAGACTTTATCAAGTATGCATTTCGTTTCCGCTTTGATAACTTCGATTTCCAGGTCAATTTCTCGGGAAATCGTCATACGCTGGCCATAAACGAGGTTAAGTGTCTGCTTGGTGGCTTTGATTCCCTGGGCATTGGCTTCCTTTGTCGGGATACCCAAGGCTTCATGCGGGGTTTTTACGATAACCTTAGTCGCCCCGGCTAAAGCAGCGGTAGCTGAACCCCAGGAAATAATGCCAAAGGCTTTGGATTCATCTTCGGGGAAACCGCCCATCCATTGGTGGAAAACGGTGGAAAGATTTATCTGATAGCCATCCATCTTAAAATATTCTACCGCCTGTTCTTTCAGAGCCCGCACAGCTGCAACATCCTGCGAAATATTGCCGCTCTGCCCATAACCCAGAGTTATATTTTTGACACCCTGTTCGGCAGCCAATAATCCCTCTAGAATCGCAATGGTATTGGAGATGCTGGGCGGAACCAGTGTTCCGGTTAACGGTCCAAAGGGCTCCCGGTTAATCTCCACTCCCATTTCTTCATACAAACCCACTAAACGGTCACAATACTGCCAGTCTCGGATTGATTTCTCCAGGCTAACGCTCTTGGCGTAGGGGATGTTATAGGAAATCCCGCCCCCTTCGTTGGAGGTCCAGCCGGCTGCATGAATTATCTCGGACAATAACCTGGCATCAGGTGTGCCATGACGGGCCTGCACCGGCAAATCCAACGCTTCCAGGACCCGACGGCAATTTTGCACACCATGATTGACTACAGGAAAGCCATTTAGCATGGAGTGTTTGGCTTTTTTACTTTCTTCAATTCCTCTTTCACATTCATGGTAGCGATTCTGCCGGGTATAGCTGTCAATGGTGGTAGGAAGCAAATCGGCCTCTCCCTCGTCTTGCAGATAGCGCAAAAGTTCAATATGCTCTTCCACCAAGGCTACCCCTGCCCGGGGCTGCACCAGTGTAATTCCCCCCTGTTTCGCCTTATTGAGCTTATGGCTGAAATTTTTGTGTTCCGGGAGCTTTTTCATATAGTCAACGGCTTCCTGCATATTGACATCCTGCCCTGTTTCCCACTGGTGCAGTACTTCCTCCCTGATCTGATAAAACTCTTCTTCACTCCACTTCTTATTCTGCAAATTCATATTTTCACGCTCTACACTTTCTTCAGATATTTTTTCATCATTCGTAATGCCTTGTCAGGGTGCTTCACGGCCAACAGACCCATCGCTGACAGAATATATTCCTGATCAAGCAGCAATTCCGAAGCAACCGGCTTTAAATACCCTCCGCTTTCTTCATCCATAAGCACAGTTTGCAGGATCCTCCGGGGGTTGGTGCTATGGATTAACACCCCGCCGGTCCCAATGACCCGCTTTATATCCTGCAAATTTTTCCCTTCCTGGATATAGATGATGCCCGTTGGTGTATACTGGCTGGTCAGCACCCCCGCATGCCGCTCCACAGCCAGTTCAGCGGCAGTGCAGCCTAAAGCTTGATCAAATTCACGTTCGGCGGGGCTCCCCCCTATCGTTGTTACATGATTGGCCAGAAAACTGCAGCGTTCCTCAGCGTCATATGCTATAAC
Organism: Candidatus Dichloromethanomonas elyunquensis; assembly: GCA_001515265.1. GTDB lineage: Bacteria > Bacillota > Desulfitobacteriia > Desulfitobacteriales > Syntrophobotulaceae > Dichloromethanomonas > Dichloromethanomonas elyunquensis. The sequence continues at coordinate 31,710 of LNDB01000011.1, read as the reverse complement.
AGGTATAAATTTGTTGATTCTCTTGCTTCCGGCCACCTCCCACAGAGCTCTGGCGCTGACCCGCATGCCCAAGTCGCCTTCGACAGTACGTTTGGCATAAGGTTCCGGCAAGCCTCGCCGGGTTGCGCCCGGAGCAGTGATATCGGGATTGGAGATGGTATGCACATCGGTAGTAGCCCCGCCGATATCAATCAACATGACCTCTCCCAGCCCATTCTCCCGGTCGGTGCCATCGGCTAAAAGCTGGGCGGCCTGCAAAACAGCGGCCGGTGTCGGCATCAAGACATTACCGATAAAGGATTCCACCTTTTTCATACCTTTAGCTTCAATAATTCTCTCGATAAACAACTGCTTAATGGTTTCCCGCACCGGCTCCACATTTAAGACATTTAGACGCGGCATGACATTTGCACTGGTCCGATAAAAAACACCCTTGGCTAAAAAAATCTCTTCAATTTGCGTCAGGGCTTTCTTATTCCCGGCGACAATCACCGGGATATCCGGCAGTTCCTCGGCAATGGTCCGGGCGTTGCCGAGGATGCAGTCCTTGTTTCCCCCATCGGTTCCCCCCGCCAAAAGGATAATATCCGGGGTTGCTTCTCTTATTTCTTTGATCTCTTCCTGGGCCAATTCAAAACTATATGTATTAAGGATGCGAGCTCCCGCACCCAGCGCCGCACGTTTGGCCGCCTCCGCGGTTAATTCGGGAACTAAGCCGCTGGCAATAATTTTCAGGCCGCCGGCAGCACTGCTGCAGGCTAGCTTTTCTTCAAATCGATGAGGAATGCCGCTTAATTTATGTTCCAATTCGGCTAAGGCCAGATTATAGCCGATAGTAATATCGGTTCCCACCGTAGAGGGTGACTTGGCTGCAGCCATCACTTCCTCATGGGCTAAGTCAACTGCCGTTAGCTTCGTGAAGGTGCTGCCAAAATCGATCAGCAAATACTGCACTTAAATCACCCGCCATTTGCTTTTTCCCCGTATCAGCAAATCATGCTCCAGGTCTTTCACCGCATCATTGGCATTACAACCGGGCGGATAAACGCGGTTAAAGCCCATTTGGAGAAACTTCTTTTCCACATCGGTCCATTCATGCTTACCCACTACCAGATTACCGCCAACATAGAGGATTATGTTATCTAAACCGGTTTCCTGGCACTTTTCCCGAAAGCCCCGGCAATCGATTTCCCCATGTCCATAAAGAGAAGATACCAAAATGGCCTGGGCATCGGTTTCAATGGCAGCATTAATAAAATCTTCCTGGGTACTTAAGACCCCGATATTAATCACATCAAAACCGGCAGATGAAAAAATAAAATCTAAGATTTTATTACCCACCGCATGACAGTCAGCGCCAATAACCCCTAAAATGATCGTTTTCTTACCCACGGTGTTCCTCACCCCTTATTGAATGTGTCATATACAGCTAGTTTAACGATTCTAACACCTGCCGATAGATTTTATCGGCTAGAGATAGCCCCTCTACCAAAATACTTTCACCTTCTCTGGTGTATTTGATCACAAATTCTTGGTCTTTAATACAACCTAGGTTAATTTTCATATTAAGCCAACCACCCTGCATTGCGGCTTTTAAACACAACGCGCCTACCCCAAAATCGCTCTCCGCCGATGGATTGGTTTTACCAAGAGCCTCATCAATTAATCGTAAGGACATCAAAGCTTTTTCCATAATGGCCAGGGGCGTCATGGTAGCATATTTTAGGGCACTCTGCATGGCAGCCTGCCTTTTTTTCTTCTCCTCTGCGCTGTCCTTCGGCATTTCAAAAACTGCCCCCACTTGGTTGAACGCTTCGGTATCCAGATCAATTAATTCAATGAACTCTTTTTGTAAATTACCGGCTTCCCAAATAATCTTTTGCATCAGCGGCTCCTGATGGATATACTGTTCTTTGCCTAAGGTTAAGTTGGCGACCATTAAAGCCAAAGCCGCCCCCACCGCCCCAGCTAAAGCAGACGCCGATCCCCCTCCCGGAGCAGGTTCTTTGGAAGCAAGAATGGATATGAACTCCTTCAGGTTATACTCGGTTAGTGACATTATTCTCATCCTTTCTTTGGGGAACGTAAACAGCCTGCACTGTCTACATCAATTTTTTCCGCCAAATTGTGTAATTACTTTGATCTTAGAGGTTGCGGGCTATTTCGTATGCATCCCAAATAGCGTTCATAATATTCTTTGGCTCTCTGGCATCACCGATTACATGCGTATTAGCTCGGTATTCAACAGGCAATTCGCGATACAACTGCTGATTCGCTTTATACCCAACTGACAGAATAACGGTATCAACCGGTATTTCCTGACGCATAAAGTCTTTATTGATAACAACTGCAGACTGATCAAGCACCTCAAGCAAGGCAGTGTTTGTTACTATTTTTACCTGCCGGTATTTCAGCATATCCAGCAGCATCATGCGGTTCATATGGGGAATTGATGCACCTGCAGCCATCAGCTCCGGCGCCATCTCCACTATAGTTACTTCTTTGCCTTGAGCCTTCAGCCATAATGCAGTCTCGCAGCCCACCAGACCGCCGCCCACTATCACCACACTCCGCCCCGCTTGCTTTTTACCCAGCAGGATCTCAATAGCGGAGGCCACATTCTCTTTCTTGACACCCGGCACCGCTGGAATAATTGCTGTTGAACCTGTCGCCACAATTATTTCAGCATACCCATGTTCCTCAAGCAGAGCGGGCTTCACTTCGCAATTAAGCTGAATGGTGACACCTAACTGAGTCAATTCATTCTCATACCAATTTATCAGCCTCGCTTCATCATCCTTGTTCTCCGGTATACAAGCAGCAATGACATGACCGCCTAACCTTGGGCTTTTTTCATAGAGTGTGACCTGATGCCCCCTGGAGGCCGCCACTCGTGCTGCTTCCATTCCGGCCATACCTCCGCCGACTACAGCAACCTTTTTGCTTACAGATGCTTTCTGCAGGGCATATTCCCGTTCTCGTCCGCAAGACGGGTTAACTGCGCATGAAAGAGGTTTACCTTTGTATCCCCTCCACATGCATCCATCATGGCAGCCTAGGCATGGTCTAATCTTGTTAATTTCACCTGACGCCACTTTATTTGGCCAGTTAGGGTCCGATAGGAGTCCGCGGCCCAAGGAGACCATATCAGCCTGACTATCCTGAAGAGCCTGCGCTGCCATATCTGGCAGCTCCATCCTGCCTGCTACAATAACCGGGATCGTGACCACCTTTTTAAGCTTTTCTGTAAAACCCAGATTTAAACCGTGTTTCATATATCCCGGCGGATGTGCCCAGTACCAAGCATCATAGGAACCGGTGTCAGCGTTGAGGGAATCATAACCAGCCGCTTCCAATATTTTGGCTACTTCCAGTCCTTCGGCTATATCGCGTCCCTTTTCCATGAATTCTTCTTCCGGAAGTCCGCCTTGGCCCCAGTCCTTAATATAGCTTTTGAGGCCAAGTCTCATCTGGACCGGGTAGTCCTGTCCGGCGCAGCGTTTTATTTCCTGCAGTATTTCAATGGGCAGGGTTAATCTTCCGCGCAGGTCCCCACCGTATTTATCGGTTCTGTGGTTGAACATGGCTATGGTAAACTGATCCAACAGGTAACCTTCGTGGACAGCATGAATTTCTACGCCGTCAAAACCGGATTCGCGGGCAATTGATGCCGCTTCCCCGGCTTTTGTGACAAGCAGCTCAACCTCCTGGGTAGTCAATTCTCTGCAGGTAATACGGGTCTCCCAATAATTAGGTATAGCGGAAGGAGCTACCGGTCCGTTGTCCAACTTGCTGGGATGGCCGACGCGACCAAAGCCTATTCCCAATTGGAGAAATATCTTTGTCCCATAGGAATGAACAGCCTCCGTCATTTCTCCTGCCGTAGTAATAAAATGGGATGGGTTTGTTGATGTAATGGGAACAAGTCCCGCTTTAAACTTTTCGACTTCATTTTCAATCTTGGCCAGGCCTGTAATAATAAGCCCCACCCCGCCTCTGGCCCGCTCGACAAAATAGTCTTTGGCCCTTTCGTTAAAACAGTTGTCCTGGGTGACAAAACCAAATACCCCCATGGGTGCCATAGCAATCCTGTTCTTAACTTCCATTTTTCCTATTTTGATGGGTTCAAATAGATTAGCATATTTACTAGCTATGTCATATCCCCCCTTATTTCATTAATAACCTGACATTATGCCTGCTTCCTGGTGACTGTAATGATTCCTTGATTAGCATCGACTTCCACAAGGTCTCCGTCCTGCACCGTATCATAAAATTTGGGATCGACTCGATCCACCAGCGGAATTTTCATGACGATTGCACTGGCAACCAGAACTGTTTCTGGGTTCTTTATGATCATGGCGCGAGGTGCCCTTTTTGTCATAGTCAACTGATATAAGCCATCGGCCATAACCACCGAGCTGCCCTTCCCTCCCCGAAAGATCAGCACTGTACCCGTAATATTTCTTCCTTCAATAGAATTGCCCCTGTCCACAACTATGCCGGTAGAAGGTTCAACCATATAGAAATTCATATCATCCTGAGAAACCAAAGCTTCTCCTGAGGCAACCCCCTTCGATATTTTATGACATTTGAACACATTCTGATCTTGACTCACTTTACTTCCCCCTTTATAGCGGCCTCTACACATGTTTCTATATCTCTCACTATATATGTCATTTCGCGCCTGTTCATGTAAAAAGCGCATTTGGGAGATTCAGTGACACCAACCTTACCCTTAAAACTGTGCCAGAACGGAGGCTGATCCATGCAGGTATCTTCCACCAGATGACCTCCTGCTTCCCGGATAGCGTCAAGATATCCCATGCGCTTAGCCAGTTCTTTAGTCAAACTATTCACAAGAACAAACATAGGCACTTTAAGCTTTTTGTTCTCAATGACTAGGGCAATATCCCGCACCTGGCTGATTGTAAGAAGAGGGCAGCCAAGAAGGGCAAATTCAATCGTACCACTAGCAGGCGAGAAGTATTCCAAAATCTCTTTCAGATCCTTATTGGTGATGACGACTTCTCGGACGGGTTTCTTACCGCCAAAAGCAACCTCCGGAGTCGGGGCCTCCGGCGTGATGCCAGGAATATGGTACATTCCAAAAGCACCTGAGGTATTAAGCTGCGCTCCCAAATTCATCAGTGCTTCCGGCGAAATTTTGGCAGGCAGCCCGACAAAGACCGGAACGCCAATCCCAATTTTCTTACCGGTAAAACCAAGGAGCTGGTATTCGAAGTCACTCTTCATATCTGCTTCCACCCGCACAAGGATATCACCCTTGCGGTTCTCATCAAGCAGGAGGCCGAATTCCGGGACTACTCCGGTAATAGCTGCACAGAGTGCGCTCTGAGATGCCTCTCTGTTAGAGCGGGCACCCCATACCGCGTTTACATATGGAGTGGCACTGGATTCGGAAAAGGCTATAATCTCTCCAAGATGAGGAATATTGCTGCCCAGATAGGGAGTACAATCGTAGGTGAGAACCGCTCCCAATCCTTTATAGGTATTATGGGTTCTCTCCATCATTTTGGCATCTTCTTCAGCCACTTCAGAAATTTGCTGGAAATATTTTAAATTAAACCCAGGATTGACCGTGGGGCGAATTTTGCAGTATGCTCCACCCAGTAAAAGTTTTTCAGCAAACCAGGTATCAGCCTCCTGATTGCTCGTAGCGACATGTGCTCTGGTAATCTCAACCATTCGTTCGGCATCAAAAGACTCGCCGATAGCCACCTGAATTTCCATCGCAAGAGCTGCACCTGCTCCATACTTCCCTTCCAGCATCGCCTGTTCATTAGCTGTAAGCTTCAATTTGACTTTCCTCCTTTTTTACTGTGTACTGTTTACGAAAGTAGTTCCACCGTGGGATAAAGTATAGACGACAGCTTCCCGAGGGGCCAAGATTGCTGCTCTGTTCATCAGTTTATCCAAATCATGGAACAACTCGAAAAAACCCAGTTTTTCACCAATATCAACGGGAACAGATGTCGGTACGTATACCAAGATATGGTGACGCCGGCACAATTCAGTAAAAAGTTCCATCATGAAACGCTCCTCCGTCTTCAATGCCCCGCAGTGTTTTTCCCGTATATCCACTAATTTTTCCACACCGCATTCCTGAGCAAACAGCCTCATTAAATCTGGCGGTAAAAAGGTCCTCTCGCTAAGGGCCAAATCACCAATACCTTGGCTGCACCGCAGAAAGGCGATTAATACCCCTCCTTCTTTGAGACCACCCGAGCCGTTGCTAAAAACCTTGCTGCCTTGCCAAAAATCTATATCCATGGGAGTTGATTCCGCTAAAAGCACATCGGCTTTCCGTTCCACCACTGTTCCATATATTTCCAATGCCAGTCGGCAACCCTGCCGGTGAGCCAGTACAGGATGCCCACAAAAAACGCCGGCAATCCTACCCTCAGATGTCAGTACTGTGTTAACCAAAAAATATTCGGTTGGCACCATGAAAGCGCCTTCCTCTAACAGTCGCCGGGATAGGCTTTCATCCCCTATTTTACCAACAGATGAGAAACGAATAGCCGCATCGCCTATTAGGTGTGTTCCTGCTATGGTTTCCCTTCCGGCGCAGCCGGGGATGATATTCTTGAGGCCACCGCCAAAGCCGGCGATAGGATGCGGTTCAATTGTTCCAATCAACACAACTAGATCAGCTTTTATCAATTCTCTATTTACTGTAACCTTCAGACCGCCGCCAGTCACGCCTACTTCTTCCAGGGCTTGAGGAGTATCCCACTGGTGATTAAGGAGGCTGCACTCCGCGGTACTGTCAAGACCTAACCGTTCCAGCATTTCTACCCGGGTCATGGGACGATGATTGCCTAGTGCAAAAAGGACTTTCACCTCGTTCTTTTTAACTCCGGCTTTAAGCAGTTCTGCCATAACCTCCGGAAAAAGCAACTTAACCGGAGTGGGACGGGTGATATCGTCCACGACAATCACCACACGTTGCCCGCTCAGATCCCTTTTGCTGAGAGGGAGCATTGCTGTGGGGTTCGCCAAAGATTCGCGGATATAAACGAAACCCTCCTTGAGCCCGTCCCTTTTTCGACTGCTGATGCCTCCCTTGTATTGCCAGTTCTGCGGCAAGTCAACAGCGATTGTATCTTGACCCCAGTTCACGTTTACCTTCATTGTAATACCTCCCGTTTTTACAACCGCGGAACCTTCAAGTCAGTTTTTTCAATAACCTCAAGGGCCAAAGGATATCCAGCATCCGCATGCCTGATTACTCCAAGGCCAGGGTCATTGGTAAGTACGCATTCAATACGTTGGGCAGCCTCATCCGTACCATCCGCCACTAATACCTGCCCGGCATGAATAGAATAGCCGATGCCAACCCCACCGCCGTGATGTACCGATACCCAGGTCGCTCCCGAAATGGAATTCAGCAAGGCATTCAAGATAGGCCAATCGGCAATCGCATCAGAACCATCAAGCATGCCTTCCGTTTCACGGCAGGGTGAGGCAACAGAGCCGGTATCCATATGATCTCGGCCAATCACAATGGGTGCCCTTAATTCACCCTTACGAACCATCTCATTGATAACCAGACCAAATTTAGCTCTTTCTCCATAACCAAGCCAGCAAATACGAGCCGGTAAGCCCTGGAATTTAACCATTTCACCAGCCAGTTTAATCCAGCGGTGCAGCTTCTTGTCTTCCGGAAAAACCTCAAGGATCTTGCGATCTAGTTTATAAATATCCTCCGCCTCACCCGAGAGTGCTACCCAGCGAAAAGGTCCCTTCCCGAGGCAGAATAAAGGACGTACAAATTCCACAATAAAACTTGGTATGCTAAAGCAATCCTTGACCCCTCCCAGCTTAGCCTGAGTGCGAATGTTGTTTCCGTAATCAAAGACCTTAATGCCCTGTTTCTGGAAATCCAGCATAGCTTGAACGTGACGACAGATACTCTCCAAGGCTTTCTTCGAATATTCCTGAGGGTTCTCATTTCTCAACTTTGTAGCCTGCTCCAGAGTTAAATCAGCCGGAACATAGCGCTGGAGGTCGTGGGCCGGGGTCTGATCACTAACGGCCGCAGGTTTAAAGCCTTTGCTCACTAATTCAGGATAGACATCGGCTGCGTTTCCCACCAGACCGATAGCCAGAGGCTTTCCTTCTGCTGCAGCCTTATTAGCCAAGGCAATCGCTGTGTCGGTGTTATAGCAAATCTCGTCACAGTACCCAATCTCGATGCGCCGCTTAATCCTTTCGGGATCAACCTCTACTACCAAAGCTACGCCTTCGCTCATTTTGATCGACAGAGGTTGGGCACCGCCCATACCCCCCATACCAGCCGTCAAGACAATCTTTCCTTTTAAGGATCCGCCGAAATACTTTTCACCCACAGTGGCATAAGTCTCATAGGTATGCTGCAGCGTGCCCTGAGAGCCGATATAAATCCAGCTTCCTGCTGTCATCTGTCCATACATCGTGAGGCCTAGTTTTTCCAACTCATCAAAGGTTTCTGCATTAGCCCAGGCCGGTACAAGCATTGCGTTAACAATTAACACCCTGGGAGCGCTTTTTGAAGTCTTAAAGACAGCCACGGGTTTACCGGACTGAATCAGCAACGTTTCATCGTTCCCCAAATCCTGGAGTGCTTTAACAATAGCTTTATAACAATCCCAATTGCGGGCCGCTTTACCTCTGCCGCCATAAACTATTAATTCCTCTGGCTTTTCAGCCACCTCCGGATCAAGATTATTCATCAACATTCGCATGGCTGCTTCCTGCTGCCAGCTTTTACAGCTAATTTGACTACCCCTTGGCGCCTGTACTAACATTTAATGCGAGCCTCCTTTTAAACGTTAAATACCCATATAGGCTTTGCGAACGCCGTCATCATCCAGGAGTTCACCGGCACTCCCGCTGGAATTAATTCTTCCGTTCTCCAATACGTAACCCCTGCTGGCCATCTGCAGAGCTTTTACTACATTCTGTTCCACCAAGAGTATCGTTACCCCTTGTTCCTTAATCTTTTGGACTGTCTCAAAAACAGCCTGGCTAATTACAGGAGCCAAACCCAGCGAGGGTTCGTCCAGCATCAAGATCTTGGGATCCGCCATCAACCCGCGGCCGATAGCAACCATCTGCTGCTGTCCGCCACTTAGCGACCCTGCTTTTTGTTTTCTTCTTTCAAAAAGTATGGGAAGAAAACTATAAACCATCTCCAAATTCTCTTTAATCCTCTGACGAGCACGCTGGGAATATGCTCCAAGCTGCAGATTTTCAGCTACCGTCATGAGAGGGAAAAGATTACGTCCTTCACAGACCTGAATCAAACCTCGGTTAACCCGTTCATAGGCAGTCAAGGCATTGATGGCATCCCCTTCGAATTCAATAGTGCCGCTGGTTTCCTTTACAAGCCCGGAGATGCAGTTAATAAGAGTAGTTTTTCCCGCGGCATTTGCTCCCAACAGAGCTATCAATTCACCCTTATCTACGGTTAGATTAACTTCATGGAGTACTTGAATATCTCCATAACCGGCAGATAATCCTCTAATTATAAGCACGGGCATATTCCTCCCCCAAGTAAGCTACGATAACGGCAGGGTCATGAGACACTTTTTCAGCATTGCCTTCCGTTAACTTCTGTCCGTTGTTTAGAACAATAATATGGTCAGACAAACTCATTACAGCACTCATAATATGTTCGATTAAGAGAATGCCAACGCCCGTCCTGTGTATTGCACGGATAACTTCCATCATCCCGTTAATTTCAGTCGGATTCAACCCGCACATAACTTCATCCAGCAATAACATTTTGGGATTGGTAGCGAGAGCTCTGGCAACTTCCAGCCTCTTTCTGTCACTTAGCGTTAAGTTGCGGGCCAGAGCAGCTCGCTTGTGGTTCATTCCGAGGAAATTAAGAATTTCCCTTGCCTTGCTATGAGCCTGAGCAATAGTCTTTTCCCGGGAGAGAGCACCAATAGCTACATTCTTTTCCACTGTGAGATTATTAAAAGTCTTGACCAATTGAAACGTTCTAGCTATGCCATACACACACACTTTTTCGGGGGCAACACCAGTCAAGTCACGTCCGTTAAAACTAAATGAGCCCGAATCGGGTTTTACAAAGCCAGTAATAACATTAAACAGCGTCGTTTTCCCTGCACCGTTAGGACCAATTAAACCCGTAATTCTGTCGGTGGGAGCCTCAATATTCACATTAGTAAGCACCTGCAGGCCACCATAAGCTTTGTGGATACCTCTAACACTCAGCATTTGGAATTCTCCTTCTCTGTCCTTTTTTTCAGATATTCCGTAAGTTTTGGAAATATCCCTTCTGGAATAAGCAAGAGGACAACTATAAGAATCACTCCGTAAATGATCAGATGCAGACCTGAAAAAGAGGTGCCTAGCCAAGCCCGTAACATCTGGGTCATAGGAAGAATCAAAAAGGAACCGAAAACAGGACCCAAAGCCCCTCCAAGACCACCTACAATTGCTATGAGCGGTGCCTGGACGGAAAGAGCAATCGATAAAACACTGTCGGGGTCGATATAATACATATACTGCGCATAGAGCGTCCCACCGGCAGCCATCAGAAAAGCACTGATCCCTGAAACAATGACTCGGGCTAGAAAAGTGTTAACACCTATAGCTCTTGCCGCCTCATCATTTTCTCGGTATGCCACCAGGAAGTAACCAAGCCGCGAACGGTCCAGATAAAAAGAAACGCCAACTACAATCAGCATATAAATTAGGGCCAAATAAACGTAAGCCATTTTACTGTTAAAGGCCATCTCGCTCCAGCCCGGTGAAGACATGATGAGTACTCCCTCTGAGCCATTAGTCACACTTCGCCAAGAAAGTGCGATAATATAAACGATCTGTCCAAAGGCCAAGGTAGCTAAAGAGAAAAAGTGGCCTCTTAAGCGAAAACAAATCGCACCAAGAATAACCCCCACCATGGCCGATAAACTGGCCCCAGCCAGCATACCCAACCAGGGTGTAAGATGAAGCCCGCTGGCTAGCAACGAACTGGTATAAGCGCCTATCCCAAAAAAAGCGGCATGCCCAAGGGAAAACTGACCGGCATAACCACCCAGCAGGTTCCAGGTACCCGACATTCCCGCCCACAACAAGGTCTGAAAAAGAATGCCTGCATAGAAATCGTCCTTAGATAACAGGGAAGGAGCTATCACAAAAATGAGGAAGGCAATGATCTTGACCTTGTTATTGATAATTTTCTCAAGCATTTTTAAACCACCTTGCCTTCCTCGCCAAAAATACCACTGGGCTTGAAGATCAATACAAGTATAAAGAGCAAGAAATAAATTGCCTGCTTCATGGCAGGGTCAAGGAAATATCCGCTTAAAGTTTCAATAATACCAATCAGCATGCTGGCCAGAACGGCTCCCTTAACGCTGCCTAGTCCACCCATTACTACTGCCACAAAGGCCACTAATACGAACTGGAACCCAATAGTGGGATAAACGTAGTAAATAGGCATCAGAAGCGGTCCTGCAATCCCTAAGCAGGCTGTACCCAGTGCGAAAGTAACCATAAAGACCCGGTTGATGTTTATCCCCATCAACTGGGCGGAATTTCGATTTTGCGAGGTAGCACGTATGGCCTTACCCATCCATGTATAATTTAGAAAAAGATGAATCAGATATGCCACTGTCAAGGTCACCATGAAGATAATAAGGCGGGGCGTACTGATAGATATGTCACCAAAATTAATCGTATGCGTAGCAAAAGGTACCTGAATGGTCCGGAAATTTCCTGACCACAGCAGTAAAGCAAGGTTTTGGAGAATAACCGATAGACCGAGAGTCACAAAAATATGAATAAACATGGGTTTCCCGATAGTTGGCCTAATTAAAAACTTTTCCGTCAGGAGTCCCAGGAGAAACATCAAAGGTATCACAAGCAAAACAGATAGATAAGGGTCGATATGAAAAAATTCAAAAAGCCAAAAACTGGCATAAAGGCTGAGCATTAAGTATTCGCCGTGAGCAAAATTGGTAATATCCATTACACCCATAATGAGGGTAAGGCCAATACTGACCAGCGCATAAATGCCACCGAAAAGAATCCCTGATAGGACGAGCTGCAGATAGATAGAAATAATTATCCCCCCCCTTCCGAGTTCGGTGCAAGGAGAAGGAAACAGGCCCCTTCTCCTTAACCACCTGCTACCAGTTACTTCTTAGAATTTCGGTTGTTTGAGAGCGATGATTTCAGGAAATACCGTATATAATTTCCCTTCCTGCCATTGCATAACCCCTGCAAAGGCTTCCACGTTTTGTCCAGAATTGGGAGCATCAGGTCCGGCAAATTTGACCCCATAGCCCAGCACTGTATCACCTTTAGCCATAGTAGTATTAAGGGCAACATCCCTGATGTTGTCAGCTGTCATTTCCTTAGCATTGGGGAGGACCTTAGAAAGGAGAATCCAGGCACCGTTGAAACCATTCAGCACGTTAACGCTGATGTCTTTATTTCTCTTGGCCTTATAACGCTTAGTCAGTTCATTGTAAAGGTCTTTTTGTTCGGGTTTCATATTATCCGGATTAACCGCATTGGGAATTCCAGCTGCGAATACGCCGTTGGATTTGTCTCCCATAGCTTTGACATAGTCGGGAGTTCCATGTCCGGCAGTGGTACCGATAATTATGCCGGGTTTAAAGCCAAGTTCTTCTGAGGTTCTAGAAAGAAGAATGGCATCGTTAACATAAGAAGCGGCAAAAAGCACGTCCGGCTTTTTCGCTTTCAGATCAATAACAAGTGAGTTTAACTCGTTGGACTTTGCACTGTAACTGGCTTCCTTAACAAAGGTGAAGCCCAATTCTTTGGACAAATCCTGAATGGTTTTAGCCGTGGAGCTCCCGAAAGCTCCGTCTTCATAAACCAGGGCGATTTTTAGGTCTTGAATCGTTTTTCCCATTTTAGGAGCGTAGACGTCCTTAACAAAATTCACCATCTGGAGACCCATATTGGATGCGCTGAAGGTCGACCTAAAAACGTACTTGAAATTACGGGAGGTAATGTTATCGGCAATACCTTCAACTTCCCAGTAAACGACCTTATTTCTTTCCGCTACTGCACTGGCCGCAAAAGCCAGAGAACTGGACTGAGTCCCGAGAATAACCGGTACTTTTTCTTTACTTATCAGACGATCGGCTTCCTGGGTAGCAGCGTTTGCGTCAGGCGCGTCTGCCGACACATAAACAACTTTTTTGCCATTGATACCGCCTTTATCATTAAACAATTCTCTGGCAATGTCGGCACCGTCAAAAGTATCCTGTCCATTTAAGGCAGACGGACCACTTAAAGGAAAGATCGTTCCTATTCTAATGGTCTCTTCAACAGGAGCAGCCTTTTGGCCTCCGCTACAACCTAATACTTGAGTCAACAAAAACATCAGCATTACAATAGCGGAAATAATTTTAATCTTTTTCATTTTTCTCCCCCTCTTCATTTTCTAATAATAACCGAAAACAACCAGATATGATCTGTTCTTATTCCCTTTCAGTTCTCATCCCCCTTTCTTCTTTTTCGCCATATAAAATTCCTCTTAGCAGCTTCTGTCAACTACTATTCTGCCTTTCTTGATAACTTGATTAACTAGGTTAACACCATAGTGGTAGAAAAGGAATTCCAAATCCGGGGCGTTCCAGATTACGAAATCTGCCTGTTTGCCTTTTTCAATCGTTCCCACCTGTTCGGCCCTAGCAACAGCAGCAGCTGCATTGAGAGTTACCGCAGTAAGCACTTCCTCTGGTGAAAGCTTGTATTTTAAACAGGCCAGCGTCATAGGCAGCTGTAAAGATTCAGTCGGGCAGGAACCCGGGTTGAAGTCTGTGGCAATAGCTACGGGTATATTTAGTTCTTTCATACGCATAGCCTGGGCGAAATCCTCGCCCAGATAAAGTGAAGTTCCCGGCAGTAATACGGCAATAGTGTTACTGTGGGACATGGCTTCCAGCTCTTCTTCACCGGCATGAATCAAGTGTTCAGCGGAGATAGCGGCTACTTCCCCGGCAATACGCGCTCCTCCCATCGACGTTATCTCATCGGCATGTATTTTGGGGATGAGTCCGTAAGACTTACCGCATTTCAATATCTGCCGCGATTCTGCTAAGTCAAATACACTGTCTTCACAAAAAACATCACAAAATTCGGCGATGCCCTGCTTGGCAACCTGGGGAATCATCTGGGTACAAATCAGTTCTATATAGCCTTTTTTATTATTCTTGAATTCTTCCGGTATAGCATGAGCCCCCATAAAAGTAGCCGCAAGCTCCACATTCTGGCTTTTATGCAATTCGCGTATCGCTTGCAGTGATTTAAGTTCATCTTCGACAGTTAGACCATATCCGCTCTTGACCTCACAGGTAGTAGTACCATGGGCCAGCATAATATCAAGGGCATGACTCCCGTTCTCCACTAATTCCTCCAGGCTTGCCTTACGGGTAGACTGCACTGTGCTAAGGATTCCTCCGCCCTGCTTTAAGATATCCAGATAGGTATATCCTTTCAGCTTTAAGGAAAGCTCTTTCTGCCGCCATCCGGCAAAGATTAAGTGAGTGTGGGCATCAACTAACCCTGGTGTAACCAGGGAATGCTTGGCATCGATTACGCGAGTGTGAAAACTGGATATGTCTTTATTATATTCATTATCTATACCCACTTTAATAATTCGACCATCTGAGACAGCGATATACGCATTCTGTATCAGCAGAATATTACTTTGTTTCTTACCTCCCTTAGCTTCGTTGCCTAGAGGTGTTGCCAGCAAACCGATATTGCGTACCAGTAAATCAATTTTTCCAGGCATGGATATCCCGCCTTTCGTGAGCTTTCCTATCCTTGCAGGAGATAGTTCTCCAGAACCTGTTTTGACGAGTCAAAGCCTTCCAGCTGCAAGTAGTACATGGCTGAATCAATGAGGGCATTCATCGGCGTAAGACCAATTATTTCGCTTCCGGCGATGCTTACCCCATAGCGCTGAGCTTCTATCCTAACCATTTCAAAAACGCGGTAAATCGGCGTTGTTTCGTAGTTGGTCATATTGATTGACACTTGGACTAGATTGCGATCCTCCAGCATAACGCCGATGGACTTAACGCATTGTAAGCCCCCGCTGGATTCGCGAATAATTTTGGCAATCGCTTTAGCAATGTTTAAGTCTGAAGTATTCAGATTGATATTATAGGCCACCAGCGGCATCCGAGCCCCTATGGCCACTACCCCCGCCGTAGGATGGATACTTACGCCACCGAAATCCGGCTTCCAGTTAGATAACAGCAACTTCTCCGGCATACCCTCAAACTCACCCCGACGGATATCGGCCAAATTCCTGCGATGTGGCGCTGAGGCTGACTCCTCATAGAGAAAAACAGGCAAACCTAGCTGATCGTAAATTCTTTGGCCTAGCTCTCGTGATAAGGTTACACATTCCGCCATGCTCATTTCTTTAATCGGTACAAAAGGTATGACATCAACTGCCCCCATTCTGGGGTGTTCGCCTTGATGCTTAGTCAAATCTATCCGTTCTACCGCAATTTTAGCCGCCTGAAACGCTGCTTCTATTGCCTTTTCTGGAGTGCCGACAAAGGTAAACACACTGCGATGATGATTCTGATCTGCAGAGTGGTCCAATAGCAATACTCCCGGTATAGACGATATAGTCTCACCCAGTTCCCCTATTACCTCCGTGTTCCTGCCTTCGCTGAAATTCATTATACACTCAACAAGTTTTGACATCCTCCGCATCCTCTCTTCCAGCCATCAGCTTATTTCTGAAAAGCTTTTTTTACCAGTTCATCCACTAACCCTTCCCTGGGTAAATAAGGAAGGGTTATATGACCCTGCCCTTTATATTTTTTGTTAAAATCCATGCTGGTGATGATAGAATGATCATTTCTGGCCCAAGCTCTCCGCGCCACCCCTCCTATAACATCCCATAGCAAGGCGGATTGGATCGTTTCATCTGCTTTCAATGTGCCGTCCAACAGTAACCCAAAACCACCGTTGATGGATTTACCTATGCCGACGCCGCCGCCATTATGAAGAGCTACCAAGCTCATACCCCGCGCCGCGTTTCCGGCAAAACACTGCACTGACATGTCCGCCATCACATTACTGCCGTCTTTGATATTCGATGTCTCCCGAAAAGGAGAGTCGGTTCCGCTGACATCATGGTGGTCGCGGCCCAACATCACCGGACCTATTTCTCCTTTACGCACCATCTCATTAAATCTTAGAGCGATGCGCTTGCGACCTTCAGCATCCTGGTATAGAATCCTGGCTTGAGTGCCTACTACCAGCTTGTTTTTTTTAGCATCTCTGATCCAGATATAATTATCACGATCCTGTCCCCGTCTGTTTGGATCTATACAGTCCATAGCGGCGTTGTCTGTCTTTGTCAGGTCTTCAGGCTTCCCGGAAAGACAAACCCATCTGAAAGGCCCATATCCATAATCAAAAAGCTCAGGTCCCATAATATCCTCAACGTAGGACGGAAAAATAAAGCCATCCTTTTCGTCTACGCCATTTTTGGAGATTTCTTTTACGCCGGTATCATAAACTGCTTTCATAAAAGAATTGCCATAGTCAAAAAAGTAAGTGCCTCTTTCCACCAGAGTTTTAATCAAGTAGAAATGGCGTTGTAAAGTACTATCTACGAGGCCACGAAATCTCTCGCGATCATTGGCCAACATCTGTGTTCGTTCCTCAAAGGAAATACCCTGCGGACAATACCCTCCCTCATAAGGGGCGTGACAAGAAGTCTGGTCGGATAGCAAGTCAATCTTTATGTCTGCACTTACTGAATACTCCAACAGATCCACAATATTCCCATGATATGCGATAGAAATCGGCTCTTTCTTCCGTTTATATTCTAACGCAATACGGAAAACTTCGTCCCGATTCGATGAAACCTTGCTTACCCAGCCCTGCTTATAACGTGTCTCAATCCGGGAATAGTCTACTTCGGCAATAATACCAACGCCATTAGCTATTTCTACAGCTTTCGGCTGCGCACCGCTCATTCCGCCGAGTCCAGAAGAAACAAAAAGATAACCGCGCAGATCCTGATCCTCAGGAATTGCCAATTTCTGACGCCCGGCATTTAAGATTGTGTTGAAGGTTCCATGCACAATTCCTTGCGGTCCTATGTACATCCAGCCGCCGGCAGTCATCTGCCCATAGTTTGCAACACCCATCTGCTCGGCTATCTCCCAGTCATACTGGTTATCAAACATACCCACCATCAGGGCATTGGTGATAATTACGCGAGGAGATTCCGGCTTGGATGGAAAAAGCCCCAAGGGATGTCCGGATTCAACGACCAGCGTCTGATAATCAGTCATAATTTCGAGATATTTTTTTATCAAACGGTATTGCAGCCAATTTTGAAAAACACTTCCGGTTTCCCCATATGTAACCAGTTCATAGGGGTAAAGTGCCACATCTAAATCCAGGTTATTGTCAATCATAACCTGAAAGGCTTTGCCGGCTAAACAGTTCCCCTTATATTCCGTAATAGGCTTTCCATAAATCCTGCCCTCCGGGCGATAACGATAAGCATAAATCCGTCCCCTAGTAAAGAGCTCCTCCATAAATTCAGGTGCCATTTTGTCATGCAGCTCCTCAGGAAGATAACGAAGCGCGTTTTTTAGGGCTATTTCGGTCTGGGCTTGGGTTAACCGGAATCCACGGTCAGGTGCCCTTCTAACACCCTCAGCAAAGCAAGGAGCAGGCGGCAGTTCACATGCCAACTTCACTGTCATCGAGCGGGAAATATCAAAATTCTTTATCACATCAAATCCCCCTTAAACTTTTGCAAATCAGCCGTACATAAAATGGTCTTATTTTATTATTCCAAATTACTATCTGCAAAAAAAAGTACTTGCAACAGGATTATTTTGCTCTATTAGAAAAATATTAATATATAATAGTATTGAATACCCTTCGTATTCACAAACGCGCTGATTGGAGTTGACTCAAAATGAGCAGTTCACTAACATTACGATGCAAAGGATGGCAGCAAGAAGGTATCTTGCGCATGTTGGAAAACTGCCTTGATCCTGATATTGCCAAATTGCCCAATGAATTCATCGTCTATGGAGGTACGGGCAGAGCCGTCCGCGATTATGAATCGCTACATCGTATAAAAGATGCCCTTCGCAGTCTGGAAGATAATGAAACCTTACTAATCCAGTCTGGTAAACCGGTAGGCATCTTTTTGACTAACCGCATGGCACCCCGGGTTTTGATGTCTGGCACTATGCTTGTCCCCAAGTGGTGTACTTGGGAGACCTATTTTGAACTCGCAAAAAAGAATCTTACGACCTTTGGCCAATCGACGGCAGCCTCCTGGTCATATATAGGCACTCAAGGCATCATGCAGGGAACATGGGAGACCTTTAAACAAGTGTCCATGGAGCATTTTGCAGGTACATTGAGTGGCAAACTGATTCTAACTTCCGGATTGGGAGAAATGGGCAGTGCCCAGCCCATCGCAGTCACAGCCAACGGGGGGGTCTGCTTGGTAGTGGATGTGGACAAGCAAGTCGTGAAAAAACGTCTGCATACCAGCATGATTGATATTATGGCAGAATCGCTTGATGAAGCTCTCGATTACATACAAGACTTTGTTCAACGAAAAGAACCTCTCTCCATTGGTTTGGTCGGTAACGCAGCTGATATATATGAACAAATCCTGACCCGCAGCATTAAACCCGATGTCGTAACAGATCAGACCCCTGCTCACGATGTTTACAACAGTTATATACCTACGGGTGTGAAACCAGAAGAAGCAGCCTCTCTCAGAGAAAGCAACCCGGAACATTATGAGCAGTTAATTAGAATTACCCTCGCTCGTCATTTGAAAACAATGATTTCTTTCATGAAAAAGGGTTCTGTGGTTTTTGATTACGGCAACAATATCCGGGGAGCTGCCAAAAAAGCCGGGGTGATCGATGCTTTCTGCTTCCCTAACTTTATCACAAAATATTTAAGACCCCTCTTCTGCGAAGGGCGCGGTCCTTTCCGCTGGATTGCATTGTCGGGTGATCCAGAAGATATTTATAAAACTGATGACGTTATCCTAAAACTTTTTCCCTATGACCAAAAACTTCGTGAATGGGTCGAGTTCGTTCAACAACGTTTCACCTTTCACGGTCTTCCCGCCCGGGTATGCTGGCTGAATTTCGAAGAACGGCCTCTTTTTGGCCAAGTAATAAATGAGATGGTGAGAAGCGGTAAGTTAAGTGCTCCTATTGCCATTACCCGAGACCACATGGATGCGGGTTCAGTAGCTTCTCCTTATCGGGAAACAGAGAAAATGCTTGACGGTTCGGATGCCATTGCTGACTGGCCTGTGTTAAACGCACTGCTGAATGCCAGTTGCGGTGCAACTCTGGTGGGAATCTATCAGGGCGGTGGTGTTGGTATTGGCTACTCCATTCACTCCGGCATGAGCATTATCGCTGACGGAAGCGAAACGGCACAGGAGAAGCTTAACCTTGTCCTTAAGTGGGATCCTGGGCTGGGTATTGTCCGCTATGCCGATGCCGGATACCCTGTCGCGCGAAAGAACCTACGGCAGAAAGGGTTTAAAATCCCAGGCAACGAGGGTACATCCTATGATTAGGTCATTATACAGTTATGCCCAACGCGGCTTTTTACGCGATTTACTTTTTAATAACATAAGTAATGCCAGGGAAGTCATACGTTTGAAAAAACTCCTGCACATTGATGTAAATATTAACACCGTTTTAGTACTCACTATCGATAATTTCTACTCACTGACTTCAAATAAAAGTGAGTTGCAAAGACAAAGAATAAGGCAAAATATTCTTGCTATCCTAGAACAACTGACCCAGGAAATTCCTCTTTATGTCATCAATATCTCCGATGAGACCTTTGCTCTACTTGTAAGAATTGAACAAGCAGGCAAAGGTGATTTGGAGGAAGGACTGGCCCTGGGTGCCCTGGTTATTAATAGGGTACAGCGAGAAACAGCGTATACTGTAACGGTGGGAGTAGGGCGCCCCTACCATGATATCTTGAATATCCATTTGTCCTATAAAGAGGCGCAAAGTGCATGCTCCCGTAAATTCTTCACTCAAGGCGGACAGGTCATTCACGTCTCGCAAATTTTTCCATATTCTGAGAACTTGGACATTTTTTCTGAGGAAATAGAGTCTGAACTGACCGTGAAAATACTTAACGGCAATTCCCACGAGGCCTTTAAAATTATTCACGATATGCTGGCTCGAAGTTTCGCCGTAAACAATATCAATCCGCTTTTTATCAAAACCAGGCTTATTGATATCACGATCATGCTGATCAAGGTAGGGGTGGAAACTGGGGCTAGCGTAGAGCGATTATCAGATATCAGCGCCACTACCATCCGCATCCTGGCTGAGTGTGACACGGCAAACGAGCTATCCCGCTGCATGGAAAAGACTGTAGAAAACATAGGCAGAGAAATTTTTGCCACCCGCAAAAAGAAAAACCTTTCCTCCTTTGAAAACTCCCTGCAGTATATTCACAAGAATTATTTTAAACCTCTGACACTAGAGGAAGTAGCCAGTTACATCCATCTGAATCCTTATTATTTCAGCCACGGTTTTAAGAGCTATACAGGAATGAGTTTTATTAATTATTTAACAAAAGTGCGCATAGAAGAAACAAAAAAATTGCTACTCGCTAATGTCTATACTATCAGCGAAGTAGCAAAAAAGGTGGGGTACAACGATCCCAATTATTTCGCACGAGTTTTTAAGAAGGCAGTAGGTATACCCCCTAACAAGTATAGCTTATACTCGGAAAATGAGATAAATTAATCATAAAATAAAATCGCTGGGTCTACCGTAGTGACCTCGGCTGTTCCCGTCATAATCATAGCTACAAAAAGTTCTTGATAGATTTGTTCAAGCGTGAGCGATACTCCCCCGGTTCCTCCCCCTATAGCGCCCAGAGCCAGAGGGCGGCCTATCATGGTTGCATCTGCTCCCAAAGCCAGACATTTCAAAACATCATAACCCGTGCGGATACCGCCATCTATTAATATTGTTATTTTTCCTTTCACCCCATTGGCAATACCGGGAAGAACTTCCGCTGTACCAGGGGTACAATCAAGAACCCTGCCGCCATGATTAGATACAACGATGGCCTTTGCGCCTGATACGGCGGCTTTCTCCGCTTCATCCGGGGTCATGATACCTTTTAGAATTACAGGCAAAGAGGTGGATTTTGTTAACTCCTCTAACTGCTGCAACGATTTAGCTTCCACACGCTGTCCGTTTGCCCGCATATTGATTAATCCGGCAGCATCTATATCTATCCCGACCGCACAGCAACCTGCTTCTTCCGCCATTTTTATTCTCTTAATTATTTCTTCCTGCTCCCGCGGTTTAATTATGGGTACTCCCCACCCGTTGTTTCCGGATATTATCTCCAATCCGTCCCGAAAGTAATCTAAAGATGGGCCCTCTCCCAACTGTCCTATGCTGCCGGCTACAGAGCAACCCTCAATGATAGCGGAATTCAAATCATGTTCTGTTATAGCATCATTATAATTTATTGTGCCCCCACCAATGGCAGCACCCATTACTGGCATTTTTAACTTCTTTCCGAAGAGACTATATTCCAAGCATGGTTCATTCACTTTGTGGATAACACGAAGATTTAAAGAATATCTGTCGAGAGCCTCCACGTTATGTTTGAAGCTGCTGCCTGTGCCGATACCACCCATTCCAGGCACCTTTCCGGCACAGGCTTTACCGTCACAAATTCTGCAGACCTGGCAGACCCCGGCTAGTTTCACTTTGGCTTGACTGCGTATCTCCGTTAGATTCATGTCATCAACTCCCCTTATATTCAATATAATCAGTTCAAAACATCCACCTGGGCCGGCTAATATATGCAAGGAAACAGTAACCGGTTATGGGGTCACTTTACGCCAATCAATTTGTGCATTTGAACCATAAGCCGGCAGTATGGATATTGAAATACTATTTCATAAGCTTTCTGAATCATCTCAGGACGAACATTTTCCGGCGATAAAAATACAAGCTTTTCCTTTCCCTTAGCCAAAGAAAATTCAGGAATGATATCCGGATTAAATCCTTCATCCACGACATATTTGTATTCACCCGCTCTTGCTAGAAGAGATGGATGGATACTATACCCGCTTTCTTTCTTAGGAGAAACGGTGATCCAAATGTCCGGGGGATAACTCTCTTTCCATAATTGGGTTCCGTTTGTTTCCACATGGACTTTTTTCCCTTCTTGATGAAGAAGATCAAACAATTCGGTTAAATCATAAAGGAGAGGCTCACCCCCTGTAATAATCACATGCTCAAGATTGATCTTCGAAAGAATCTCTTCTGTTGTCATCTCTTTGGCTTTCCCTGACCAGGTTTCCTTCGTATCGCACCAACAGCATCTCAGGTTGCAGCCATGGAAGCGTACAAAAACAGCGGGTATACCTGTCCAAATCCCTTCACCCTGGATGCTGTCAAATATTTCACAGATAGGGTATAAATTACTCAACAGGCACATCCCTTTCCTCAATTTCCACGTAAGAAGTCGGCGTTTCGTACACCCTTACAAATTTAAGCTGCAGACCGGCCCTGCGAAGAACACGGACCATCCAAACAGCAATGTTTTCCACTGTTGGCTGAAATGGCAAAATCTCGTTTATAAATTGATGGTCCAATTTGTTTATGATCTCAGTATTAACTACTTGTTTCAACGCGTCAAAATCTAAAACCATACCGTCATTCGTGCTGCCAGGTTGATTTTGAATCTCGCCATATACCCCAACCAATAGTTTATACGTGTGCCCATGGATGTTTTTACAATGTCCGCAGTGGCCCTCAAGTCTATGCGCAGCATCAAAGGTAAACTCTTTAACTATTGTAGCAAATGCCATACACTCAACCTCCAATTAAAACTAAGCAAAAGGTATTAATCCTTCTTGTAAATTATGGGATCCTGGCACCCTGCCTCTTTAAATGCCTTTAATCTCAGCATGCAGCTGTCACATGTTCCGCAGGATGATTCTCCCCCCTTGTAACACGTCCACGTAAGCCCGTAATCCACTCCTAAGCTCATCCCAAGTTTTATTTCCTCCGATTTAGACATATGGACCAAAGGTGTATGTATTTTAATTTTCTTACCTTCTTCCACCGCACACACTGTACCCATATTGATTGCCTGTTCCATAGCAGCTATAAATTCCTGTCTGCAATCGACATACCCTGAGTAATCAACCTCACTGACACCGAGAAATATGTCTTGGGAACTGATTGCTTCTGCGTAAGAAGCGGCCAGAGACAAGAATATCATATTCCGCGCAGGAACATAGGTTGCCGGGATTTTATTGTTACTGGGATCACTTTCGGGCACCTCTATTTCTTTATCTGTTAAAGCTGAGCCCCCCCAGGCGTTTATGTTCGTATTAACAATAATATGCTCCTTAACTCCTGCTTTGCGGGCAACAGCCTTTGCTGAATCGAGCTCCTTAACGTGGCGTTGGCCATAGCTGAAAGATAAAGCATAAACTTCAAAACCCTGGGACTTGGCTATATACAAAACTGTTGAGGAGTCCATCCCTCCCGATAATAAGACTACCGCTTTTCTCAACATGATCATCCTTTGCTATTTTTGTTTAGAAATTATTATTGGCCAATACCACCCCACTCCACAACAGTAAACCCTTTACGTTCAAAAGTATTAATACTGGGTCTTTCAATAATAAAATCCTTATCAGTCGCTTTAAAATAAAAATATACTCTGAGCAAAGAATCGGGAGTTTTAGAAATTGCAAGCGGTATCGCTTTGTTGATTTCTTGCTGGGAAATTAAATAAACTGCGTATTTATCCTTATCCCACTTTAGCTCCTTACTCCAGTAGCAAATAAAATCCTCGATCTCATTAGCTTGCAAACCTATATCTCGTAAAATCACATTCATCTGCGAAGAAAAATCGGACTTGTTTACTATCCATCCTTTATTCAGCGTAAACGGATATTTCACATTCGCTTCATAGAACAAGTAATTAAATTGTCCGTCGATTTTACCATCCGGTTCTACCGAAACAGTCCAGCCGTTTTTGTACTTTGGAATTGACTTTGTAATCGCACCTCTCGGACTCACTTTCACAGTAATATTTTCCGTCTTTTCAGGATAAATGTAAATATTGGGCTTTTTTACAGGAACTTCTCCAACAAAAGCCAGGACAAAAAATATTAATGCGGTAACTGCCGCAAAAACTACTACTGTAATTAAGCATCCTTTTCGAAATGATTTCCCTTGCATGTCAACTCCCACCTTTTATTCTTATTTTAGAAAAAACTCCCTAAGCATCCTGAATAAATAGTTGAGCAAAAAAAATACCTTCAGTCATGAAAAAATAACAACAACTAAAGGTATACCTTTGTATCAAGATAAAGTCGTAAATGAATGCTATTATTCAAAATTAAATAACGTTCCGCAATAGGCGCATTCATTCTCAGAGCTTTTAACAATTTTATTTGATGCTCCGCAGTTTTTACAGGTAAAGGTAATATATTCTTCAGCTGTAACCGGGCTGGTCGTTGTTTTCCCCGGAGCCGCAGGGAAGACAATTGCTTTTTTTTCAGGGTCAATAAAAGTTCCTTTCGGGAAATAGCCATGATTGATCATGTTGATAATACAGTCCTGAACAAATTGAGTTTTATCGGAACTGCTCGATTGTATAAATTTTACCTTGGGAATCTCGGTACTGGCAGCAATACGTTCAATGGAATTTGTCGGATCAACAGAAAGGATCGCTGTATACATTTTAAAGGTCTTGACCCTCGCCAGCATCATGCGCCCTTTGCTGAAAAAGATTGAAGAAATAATTACCAAGAAAAAGAATGTTATCGCCATCGAAGGTGTCAATGAAGATACTATTTTGGGGGAAGGCAGTTTGAATAGCATGATGAAAGAAGAGGCTATCGATGCCAATAATATCCAGCCAATGATATTGAAGATTAAACCGACAATCCAGTCAAATGTAACTTTTCTTTGGTTGAATTTCAATGTATTCTCCTCCAATTTATATGCCCCCTGCTTTAATCTCCTTGGCTTGAGCTGCTCTTCTTTTGGCAAGCAGGAGTATCTCATCGGTTATAACCCTGACTTTTTCGTCTTTATCAACTGTTTCCGATCCTAATATCTCTTCCAAGTAATTAATTTTAATTTTAATCAGATCATCAGTCGAAACATACACCGAGTTGTCACAATACCTGAGGGCATCATGTATTTTTTCAAGCGGGTTCCTGTATTTGCTGTTTTGGATATTGCTTTTTAAAAGCATGACCGAATCAGAAATCTGTTTGATCATTGCAACCGACCGGAGTACTGCGTAGTTCTGGTCATAATTGTGCCTGCTGCTGACAAAAATTAGGATCATGATTACCGCGGTGAACGCTAAAATAATAAGATTTAGCGTCACCAGCCATTTTATGCTGCCGCCGTATCCGGATATATAGTGAACAGAAACCGCAGCCGTAGCAAGGAAATATAGGAATAGCAGGCTATAACCCCCTGCACGCAGCATCACTCCCGATGTATTCCGCAAATATTCCTCGTTGAAGAAGATAACTCCTCCGGTTCCAACCAGCTCTGCCAGAATAATAAAGCCTAGGCCTGCCCACTGTATCGCATGTCGTTCAGTAACCGCTACGAAGAAAATAAGCAGTGTAACCGAGACAATAATCAGTCCGATAATTGCGGCTGGAACTGTTCTCCTGCTAGACATAGTTTTTTCCTCCCATCACTTAAGTTTTTCACCGCATTCAGGACAGAACTTTGTTCCTTCGCCAACAACAGCACCGCATTGGGGACATTTATTGATAAGCTGAACTCCGCACCTATTACATTTTTTTGCATCCTCCGGTAAATCGGCACCACATTCCGGGCAAGGGGTATATTTTTTGCCGCATTCCGGACAAAACTTCATTTTTCGTTCAAGCTGCGCTCCACATGCGCTGCAGATAATGTAATTTTTTTGTTTTTCTTTTTTATCCTGTGTATCATAGCCGCAATCCGCACAGAACCGCTTATCCGCATCCATTTCCGCGCCACATCCCGTGCATATCTTAATTTTTAGCGGACTGTTGACATTTATTTCTTTGGCTATACCTCCAAATTGTGCGCCTACCGCACCGCCAAGGCCAACACCCATTCCGAGCCCAAGACCTGCCCCCATGACCCCTGCTGAAGCGCTTCCAGGGTTTTTTGCCGCCCCTTCCAGCGTATCGAAAGAACGCTCTTGCTGGTAGTTAAACCCGATAATATTCATTTCCGCACGTTTAGCGAGCGCCTCCTTGAGCTTTATCACCCCTGGGTCTTCCTCAGGTACGCTGATCCCGTTAATAAAAAAATTGATCAGCACTATCCCATATTCGTCCAAGGTTGGCTCCATCCGCTCTTTCAAATATTCCGAAAGCTTATCGATAGAAGCATTTATTTCCAGAATGCCGATTTTTTCATTCACTAAGTAGGAGGATATCGCATCCTTGACTTTCGTCTGATAAAGTCCGCGGAAATATCTGGAAATGCTGTCTTTGTCGAAAATTTTCAATGTCCCTACGAGCTTAACCAGGAATTTTTTGGCGTCTGCAATCCTGACCCCGAACTGTCCGTAAGAACTAACCGGGATAAATATGCCAAACTTCGGGTCCTGAAGCTGGACGGGAGTCTGTGTTCCCCACTTGATATCAAGCGAATACACTTTGTTTATGTACCATACCTCCGCCGTAAAAGGCGAACGATTGCCAAACGGAAGATTAATTATTTTGTTAAGCAAAGGAATATTCGCCGTATCCAATGTATGCCTGCCACTGCCGAAAACATCCAGCGCGATGCCGCTTTTAAACAATACGGCCTCTTGTGATTCATTCACAATAAGCTGTGTCCATGTGCCTAATTCCTCTTTTGGAAATTTCCAAGCAAGGATATCCGGGGTGCCGTCATATTTTACGACATCAACTACAGCCATAGAATTCGACTCCTTATATTTGAAATTATTCACAAATATCTTTAAACAAACTTTATATAAATTATAACATGATATTGATATTTTCAACAAAATTTTATATCCATTCACATCTATAAAATTTTATATTCATTCACATCTATTTAGTACACACTTTTCAAGAAATATTTTTACAATATAGGGATCGAACTGTGTCGAGGAGCATCTCCTTATTTCTTGTACCGCTTCTTCTTTACTTAATGCTTTACAGTAAGGCCTGTCCGTCATCATGGCATCATAAGCATCGGCAACGGCAATGATTCTGGCTTGCAGCGATATTTCTTCCCCTTTGAGGCCTCTCGGATATCCTCTTCCGTCCCATTTTTCTTGATGTTCGAGGACAAACCTCGCTATTTGCGAAAATTCGTTAACCAAGCTTAATATCCGATAGCCAATTTCAGCATGCCTTTTGATTTCGTTCCTCTCATCTTCATTTAATTTTTGGGGTTTATTCAGAATCTTCTCGTCAATTCCAATTTTCCCGATATCATGCATTAACCCGGCAATTCTCATCTGATTGATATCATCTTGATTAAAGTTCATCTGGGTGGCAATCATTTTGCATATTTCACCGACTCTTTTGGAATGCCGCATCTCCCGATTACTTTTTTTATAGAGTGTATTCATAATCAGGTCGATTGTCTTACGTCTCATGCTCAAGCTCTCCCAGACCTTATGCCGGTACATTTGGTCTTCCGTATTTTTGAAGATCTCTTGAACATTTTCCTGGGCATTTTTCTTTGTTTCATAGCCAAAAGATATGGATATACCGATGGCTCCAACCTTCTCCTTTGCTGCCAGGACCTTGATCCGCCGGATAATCGTTTCCGTTTCCAAGGCATCGGTCTTCGGCAGCAAAAGAATAAATTCATCCCCCCCCAGTCTGGCAATAATGTCACCGGGACGGCATCCTTTTTTCAGTACTTCCGCAACCTTTTTAAGCAATTCATCACCCGCTGCATGCCCAAACGAATCATTGATCAGTTTTAGGCCGTTAACATCACCCATGACAATAGTAAGTGGAAGGTTTTTTTCTGTATCCAGTCTTTTAATCTCTTCCTCATAGAATCTCCGGTTATAGACTCCGGTAAGCTGGTCGTGATAACTTAAAAATTTTATTTCATCCTGCTTTTGCTTTTTTTCGGTGAAATCCCGAAAGACGAGAACCACTCCGACTATTTTTCCATCTTCTTGTACGATCGGGGCGGCACTATCCTCGATAGGACGCGCAATACCGTTTTTGGAAATCAACACGGTATGATTGCCCAATTCTTGGGTTTTTCCGCTAACAAGTACTTTCTCTACGATATTTTCACACTTTTCTTTGGTAAACTCATCGTGAATATTAAAAATTTCTTCGAGCGGTTTTCCTTTTGCTTCTCTTTGCGTCCAACCGGTTAAATATTCGGCAACCCGATTTAAAAGCATAATATTTCCCTGATCGTCCGTTGAAATAACCCCATCTCCTACCGATATCAGTGTTGTTTCCAAAAGTTTCTTCTCTTGGGCCAAAGCCGTTTCTAACTTTTTACGTTCCGTAATATCATGGAAGGTCCAAATCCTGCCGTAATATTTCCCTTCGTTATCGACAACCGGTGCAGAGTATCTGTCCAGAACCATTCCATTTTTCAATTCGATTTCGTCACGGCTTATTTCGGAGGGATGGTCATAAAGATAATTCACTTTGTCCAAAAAATGTTCCGTTTTTTTGCTCAAAGTTGCAACATACGCCAGCAGCAAGGCATCATCTTCATCATCAAGAATGTTCTGCGGCACATCGAAAAGTTCTGCTATACGGCAGTTGGTGAGAATTCTTTGCTTTTTTTCGTTGACCACGAGTATCCCGTCAAAAGAGGCGTTAGCCTGTGCTTCTAAAAAAGCAGTCTTTGCTCTTAATCCTGCCTCTGTCAGTTTTTGTTCGTTAATATCCCGGATACTTTCAATAGCTCCGATAACATTCCCCGCTTGATCGTGCAACGGGGATACTTTGGCGGAAACCCAGGCACCCTGACCTTGATAGAGTGCAGGACAAAAAGTTTCTGCGAGCAGCGTATCCCTCTCTTTTCGAAAGTGCCCGTAGCGGGTCTTAATCACTTCGTCTTCCTGAAAGATCAGATCCATCAATTGAGGCTGCTTCTTCCCGTAAAAGGGTATGGTGTAAGCGTAATCCCCTTTGCCTATCATCTCTGCGGCTGGGATACCTGTCATTTTCTCAATGGCTTTGTTCCAAATAATAACTCTTTTTTCCCGATCCACAGCCAGCGTAGCGTCAGGTAAAAACTCTATGATGTCCATCAGTCGCCTCTGGTTTAGCTTCAGTTCTTCTTCTATCTGCTTGCGTTTAGAAATATTGATAAAAAGAGTAACAAAATAATATTTTTTCGGAGAATAAACAACGATACGATACCACCTTTTTAAATTTTCAGAATACGCTTCAAACTCCTTCTTGCCGCCAGTAATGGCAATTTTGCCATAAAGTTGAATCCAGTCAAATTCATCTTCCCCGATACCATGAAGAATATCGGAAATCATTTTACCGATAATTTCCGAGCCTTTTAGTCCGGTAAAGTCTCCAAAAGCGGAATTAACTTCAATAAACTGATAATCACAGGGAGTCCCGTCATCCTTACATATGATTTTATGATAGGCATACCCTATTGGAGATTGTTCAATTATTTCCTTATAAAAGTTATCATCCATCGCTGTAACCTCCCTTGTTTTAAGGAAGCTTTTACTCCATTATATTGTTTATATGAAATTATTTCGATATTTTTTTACACTTATCTCAGGATTCTAAAAAATGCAGCCGGCTCTTACTGAAAATATATCAGGCCTTTTCAGTAACTTTTCAGAGAACTTTCAGTTTGCTTTAAGATAGAATTCAGAAAAAGTGATTAAAGTTATAAAGAGACTATCTTGATGGATGGTTTTACCATTTGAATGTTGATCCATAAAAAATATATTAATCTTTGACTAAAATATTTTAGGAGGAATGGTTATGGACAAAGGAAGAATGACGCGGGTACCCGCCAAAAAAATCGCCTTGCTTCTCCTGCTTACTTTCATCACTGCCTTCGGTATTTCAGGCTGCGGATCGCAATCTGCATCCACGCAGCAGACGCAAAGTCAATCAGGGAAGGACCCAGCAGCTAATAGTCAGTCAGGTCAAGGGCAGGGCAGAATGCAAATGAATCCCGCAACGAGAGCTGCTATGGAAGTAATTCAACTGCAGCGAAATCAACAAGCAGCTCTGAGCAGTGACCAGATCAGCAAGATCAAACCCGTTCTGCAGGAGTTAATGAACACTTCCAATCCTACTGATGATTTCTTGCAGAAAGAAGCAGCTGTGATCACCGGCGTATTTACAGACCAGCAAAAAAGCCTTTTAGCCCAAAGACCAGAAAGGAACAATTCGAATAACAACAATAATTCTAACAACGGCGGGTATAATCAAGCCCCCCCAAATGGGACTAACCCTCCTGACAGAAATCAACCCGGCAATAGGGAGCCCTTCTCTGTACAGGACATTTATCAACAAGCTTTGGATGCTCTTAAATAAACCGAATTGGTCATAAAATTCTTACCTCCGTCCCATACTAACTCTAAAAAGACGGAGGTTTTTGTTTTGCCCCAGTTTGCACCTGTAAGAGTATATTATGAAAAAAGTATATTGACCTACTTTCAAGGCAGAGCTCTTTTCGATCAATTCCAGGACCAAGGAATACCTCTCATTGAAATAGAAGATCATAACAGAATACCGGAATTGCGAGAATTGCCGGATATAGAATTCCCCAAAATGAAACGTTATTTGGTGTTAGGGATCAGAAAATCGCTTCGCCTCTTGCCGAATAATAGGTCAGCGGATTTTATTGTACCTTTTACTTCTTCAGGTTGTTCTGCAATGTGCCTCTACTGTTATCTCGTCTGTACATTTTTTAAAAATTCCTATTTACGAATCTTCATCAATCGACAAGAAATGATGAACCAAATCAAGCGAAATGCTTCAAAGCAAACAAGAACAAAAATCTACGAAATAGGTTCCAACAGTGATTTGGTTTTGGAAAATCAGATAACCGGCAACCTAAAATGGGCTATCGAAGAATTCTCCAGGCTAGAGAATGCCCGTTGCACATTTGCCACCAAATTTGCTAATGTAGATGATTTACTGGATATTGATCACCGGGGGAAAACGCAAATCAGGATAAGTGTGAATCCGCCTGATTTGATCCGAAAGGTAGAAATCGGTACAGCAAATTTAACAGCAAGGATTGGCGCAGCTAATAAAATGTTTCATGCAGGCTACCGGGTAGGACTTAATCTTGCTCCAATTATCTTGACTGATGATTGGCAGCAGCAATACTTGGAGTTGTTGGAAGAACTTAGTTCAAAACTGGATGACCGGCTCCAACAGAACACTTTTTTTGAGTTAATTTTTATGACTTACGGATTAGCGAATGATACGATTAACTGTATCTCTCTCCCCAAAGCCGCAAATATCTTCGACAAAGGAAAAATGCAGCCTAAAGGACGGGGAAAATACTGCTACAAATCTGAAATTCATTCTAATGCAGCATTTTTTTTTCAGCAAGAACTTGCCAGGAGATTTCCAAAAGCAAAGATCAGCTACATTGTTTAAACCCAGTGAACGGT
>LNDB01000010.1 GCA_001515265.1 Candidatus Dichloromethanomonas elyunquensis | reverse complement strand
ATGTAAAGAGAGGAAATGCCAATCGCTATGAACTAAGCATATCCTAAATTCTAAGGGAACCACAAGAGAAGATGGTCCTATTCTTATAGGAATTTAGCCATGTATTTCCTCTGCCAATTTTAATTTGAATAGAAGATGATCAAACAAAAAAGCAGGTACATAAACTATATTAGCCATCGAATACCCTATTACCTAGGTAAGCCTTATATAAGGAGGCTAAAGAAAAATGGTTGCTTATCCTTTCAGCTATGGCTGGAGCGCTGCTTTCCTCACGGTGTTCTTTCTAATCTTGGTGATTCTGGGAGTAATTTTCTAATCTTTAAGCAAAAGGGTCTGCTGCATCCGTTTGGCAGCAGACCTGTTTCTTCAGTTATGATACGTCTTAATATTTTTCCATCGGAATGATGATCTTAACAATAGCCGCACCAACAAGAGATTTTAGGATATCACCCAAGACGAAGGGAAGATAACCCATCCACAAAATTCCCCAAAGGGTAACGGACTGTCCGTTAACAAGGTTTAGCCATAAAGCGAGATGAATCAGACCGGGAATATATACCAAAACCAACTGGGCAAAAAGGATGCTGGCCGTTAACGGTAAAAACCGACGTGATTCAATTCGGTTATCCAGCAAATTCCCCATGAACCAGGCAGCCAGAATAAATCCGAGAACATACCCGCCGGTGGGACCGGCCAGAGCAGCTGCTCCGCCTTTAAACCCCGCTAACCACGGTATCCCTGCTAAGGCTCCAAGGGCATACATCAACATACTAGCCGCCCCCCACCTTCTCCCAAGGAGAACAGCGGCCAGCATAACACCCAGTTGGGAAGCAACGATGGGTACGGGTGTCCATGGCAAGAAAATTTTAACTTGCGCCAGCAGTCCCGTTAAACAGGCAATTCCTCCTGCCAGGATTATTTTAGACAGGAAGGTTGCCTGGCTGCGCCATTGGAAATATGAAAGTCTTTTTTGACGGTATGTTTCTATGATATTTTGATGCATGTTACATCCTCCGTTAATTCTTATTCATATGTACTTTTCCTGTAATAAATACGATTCGCCGGGTAGATAAAGATGTGTTATCCCTGAATTTGAAGTGAAATCTCCCCGGAAATAATAGAAGCCAATTTTCCATTGTTCATTTTCACCAGGAGTTCTCCCTGAGGCCCAAGGTCTATGACCCGTGCTTCAATCCCCATTTCCTGGTCCGAAACCTTTACTTTTTTACCGATTACCGCGGAGTTTTCGCGGCAGACTGTCAGCGCTTCACCTAACTTCCTTTGGACTAAGAACTCCAGATAAAAACGTTCAAATTCGTTTAGGATATTGGCAATGATGATTTCACGTTCAAAAAGCTCCCCCTTTTCCAGAAAAAGTGAAGTTGCCGCAGTCCGAAGCTCCGGCGGAAAATCCTCCTTAGCCAGATTAATATTTAATCCTATCCCTAAAATGACCGACTGGACACTGCCGGCGCCGGTCTGCATCTCGGTAAGGATTCCTCCGATTTTTTTATTGGAAATCCAGATGTCATTCGGCCATTTTATCTTGATCTGACCGGAGAAATAATCGGCTTCTTTTTCCAATCCCCTGTAAACAGCGGCAGCACCGACCAAAGTAAGTTGAGGAATATTCGGAAGCGGAAGATCAGGCTTCAGAAGCAAAGACATCCAGATGCCTTTCCCTTTCGGAGATGCCCAGGTGCGGCCGAAACGGCCTCTCCCCGCCGTTTGTTCCTCACTGAGGACCAATAACCCTTCCTTTTCGGAAGATCTCCGTTTGCATTCACTGTTTGTCGAATCGACCGAATCCAATCGAACGATTTCTCTGCCCAGCGTTTTGGTTTGGAGAAATTTTACAATTCTATCGGGATCCAGTCTAAGCTGTGTCACTCCAGATAGGCTCCAATCTTTCTGTATTTTGTGTATCTCCTCCTGACTGTGTCCTCTATTTTCTCTCCCATGGCCTTAAAAGGAACCTTTAACAGATTTTCTTTGATCACTGCGGCCATCCCGTCAGGGTCCTTATGAGCGCCGCCGGGAGGTTCCGGCAGGATCTTGTCGATGACTCCCAGCTCTTCAATATCTTGGGCCGTTATCTTCATAATGTGAGCCGCTTCCTTCGCTCTGGAGGAATCTTTCCAGAGAATACTGGCGAATCCTTCAGGAGAAAGTACGGAGTAAACAGAATGTTCCAGCATCCATATCTCATCGCCTAGAGAAAGCGCTAGAGCGCCGCCGCTGCCGCCTTCACCGATCACAATAGAAATAACCGGAGTGCGCAGGTCCACCATCTCCATTAGGTTCCTGGCAATTGCTTCTCCCTGACCTCTTTCCTCAGCGCCAACACCGGGATCAGCACCGGGGGTGTCAATAAAACAAATGACCGGGCGCTGAAACTTTTCGGCTTGCTTCATCATCCGCAATGCTTTGCGAAAACCTTCCGGACTGGGCATCCCAAAGTTCCTTTTTACATTTTCTTTGGTATTTCTCCCTTTCTGCTGTCCAATGACGGTAACCGGTAAATCCTGCAGCCTGGCAATCCCCCCCACGATGCTGGGATCATCCCGATATTTGCGGTCACCGTGGAGTTCGATAAATCCATCAAAAATCTTCTCAATGTAGTCCAGGGTCGTGGGCCTTTCGATCATCCTGGATAACATCAGTTTATCCATTGGTCCCAGATTAACAGCAGCTTCATTTTCCATTTTCTGAAGTTTGGTTTCCAGTACCATGATTTCCGCAGACAAATCTGCCTTCTTCTCTTGAGCGAACTTGCGCAAGTCTTCAATTTTCATACTTAGATCCGCAATATCTTTTTCCCGATCCAGCATGGGCACACTCCAATTGTATACATATTTATTTCAAAAAGGGTTTGTTGATTTAGGCGTAATGAAGTTTTATCAGACGAGACAAGGTCAGTTTGAGGTGGTCCCTGGTCACAATTTTATCGATAAATCCATGGTCAATCAAAAATTCTGCTGTCTGAAATCCTTCCGGAAGCTTTTGTCCAATCGTTTGTTCCCCGACCCGTTTCCCGGCAAACCCGATAAGGGCTCCCGGTTCTGCAAGGATAATATCTCCGAGCATGGCAAAGCTGGCAGTAACCCCCCCGGTAGTCGGATCCGTGAGGACAGTGATATAAAGTCCCCCCGCTTTATCATGGCAGGCTGCAGCCGCCGAGGTTTTAGCCATCTGCATCAGGGAAATAATCCCTTCCTGCATGCGGGCACCTCCCGAAGCCGTAAACACGATGACCGGTTTACGCTTGGCGGTGGCAAACTCAAAAGCCCGGGTAACCTTCTCTCCTACTACAGAACCCATACTCCCCATCATAAAGCTGCTGTCCATGACCACAATAACAGCATCATTCCCATGAATTTTTCCGTATCCTGTTACGACAGCCTCCGGAATTCCTGCTTTTTTACTGTTATCGCCTATTTTCTCTTCATATCCTTCAAAATTCAGCGGATTAACCGTTTTAAGGTCCGCATTAATCTCTTTGAAGGTTCCGGTATCCATAATTAGCTCGATTCTTTCCCGGGAATTCATCCTGAAGTGATGTCCGCAGGAGGGACAAACCTTACGGTTGGTATTCAAATCCTTATTATATATTATCTCTCCGCAGTACTCGCATTTAATCCACAACCCATTGGGTATTGCCGGAAGAACGTTGTTCTCCTTCGGAACGTCTTGGGAATTATTCTGTTGTAGGGTCAAATAATGTGGTTTTTTAAAAACTTTGTTAATCTTAAACATTTGCACCAACCATTTGAAACTATAATAAAGGCTCGTCCTTTATTTTAAAGTATATTCTTTTTCAATAAATGATGTGCTAATTATACCATGAATAAAATTTTCGTTGTTCAGTATCTTAAACAAAAACTCAATATTGGTATCAATCCCTTCGATAATAAATTCATCCAAGGCCCGCCGCATTTTGTTTAAGGCTTCGTTTCGGTCCTTTCCATGCGTAATCAGCTTGGCAATCATGGAATCGTAAGTCGGAGGGATTTCATAGCCGTGATATATGGCGCTATCCAACCGTATACCGCTCCCCCCCGGCCAGAGAAGAATATTTGCTCTTCCCGGCGAAGGCCTGAATCCGAGTGCCGGGTTTTCGGCATTAATCCTGCATTCTACGGCGTGACCTTGAATAACAACGTCTTCTTGTTTGAACTCAAGCTTTCCGCCGGCTGCTATCTTAATCTGTTCTTGTACAATATCCACTCCCGTAATCATCTCCGTGACCGGATGTTCGACCTGAATGCGCGTATTCATTTCCATAAAGTAGAAGCTGCCTTTTTTATCTACAAGGAATTCTATGGTCCCGGCATTTTTATAATTGACGGCCTTGGCTGCCCGAATTGCCGCATCCCCCATCTTTTGCCGCAAGTCGGATGCTAAAAAGATAGAAGGCGCTTCTTCAATCACTTTTTGATTCCGGCGTTGAATGGAACAGTCTCTTTCTCCAAGGTGGATAACATTCCCATATTGATCGGCCAAAATCTGAAATTCGATATGCCTTGGCTCTTCCAAATATTTCTCAAGATACATCGAATCATCGTTAAATGCAGCTTTGGCTTCTGTCCTGGCAGTGTCGTAGGCTTTCTTTAGTCCTTCCTCATTCTCTACTATTCTGATCCCTTTGCCGCCTCCTCCGGCCGAAGCTTTGAGGATAACGGGATATCCTATGGTCTCCGCAGCCCTGCGGGCATGTTCATAGTCTTCCAAAATTCCTTCTACTCCCGGGACTACCGGAACACCGGCCAGCAGCATCATCTGTCTGGCTTTGGCTTTATTCCCCATCATCTCAATGACTTCAGGACCGGGGCCAATAAAGGAAATGTTGCATTCTTTGCACATTTCCGCAAACCTGCTATTTTCGGCCAGAAAGCCAAATCCCGGATGAACCGCTTCAGCCCCGGTGAGAACCGTAGCGCTGATAATATTCTCCGCATTGAGATAACTGTCTCTTGCCTTAGCGGGGCCGATACAAACAGCCTCATCTGCCAAATCCACATGCAGCGCTTGACGATCAATATCGGAATATACCGCTACCGTTTGGATTCCCATCTCACGGCAGGCTCTGATAATGCGGACCGCAATTTCTCCCCTATTGGCTACGAGAATTTTATTAAACAAGATTTCACCTACTTATTTATTCTATAACCTTTTTTCATCATTTCCAATAAAAAACATCAATTCTGCTTCAACGGCCTTCTTGCCATCAACTGTGGCTGCGGCTTTTCCAACGCCTGCCGGTCCTTTTATCTTGATAATCTCGACCTCAAGTCTGAGGACATCTCCCGGGACAACCTTTTTACGGATCTTAGCCTTGTCAATCCCCGTAAAATAAGCAATTTTCCCTCGGTATTTCTCCATTTTCAGCATGGCGACAGCCCCTGCTTGGGCTAAAGCTTCAATAATTAATACCGCAGGCATTACCGGTTCCTGAGGAAAATGCCCCTGAAAAAAGTACTCGTTTATGGATACATTCTTATAGGCTACAACCCTTTTTCCTTCTTCCAATTCTTCAACCCTGTCGATTAAAAGAAAGGGATACCGATGCGGAAGAATTTCTTGAATTTCTTTCACTCCGAGTAACATACGTACCTCCATATTGCTATTTCGCGCTTACAACGAACAGCGGCTGACCGTATTCCACCATCTGCCCGTCATCGACCAGAATATCAATAATGTGAATATCTTCGTCCGCTTCTATCTCGTTCATTAATTTCATCGCTTCGATGATGCATAAAACGTCCCCTTTTTTGACATCGCTTCCGGGCCGGACGAAAGGTTCTTCACCGGGAGAAGGCGCACTATAAAAAGTTCCGACGATCGGCGACTTTATGGTAGGAAGCTGCGCGGAAGGTTTTTCAGATTCAATGACATCCCCCTGAACCGGTGTTTGATTCCCCTGGAAGACTTGACCCCCTGCGGCTGGACTTGGAGCAAATTCCCTTAGTGCAATCTTTTCAATTTCTTTCTTTAGAACAATCTTAAGTCCTTCTTCTTCTAATTCAAAAGCAGTTAAACCTGATTCGTCCATTATTTTTACAAGTTCTCGAATCTGTATTAAATCCATTTTATTTATCCTCTGTCCATTTTTTTAGAATAATGGTTGCATTATGCCCACCAAAACCCAGAGAATTGGATAGCGCATAGTCTACGCGGTGTTTGCGTCCAATATTCGGCACATAATCCAGGTCACATTCCTCATCCGCTGCCTGATAGCCAATCGTAGGCGGTATAAAGTCCTCTTGCGTCGCTTTGACGCAGACAATCGCTTCTATGGCACCGGCGGCCCCTAAAAGGTGGCCGGTCATGGATTTGGTAGAACTTACAGGGACCTTGCGGGCTATTTCTCCAAAAACGGACTTGATCGCTTCCGTTTCAAATTTATCATTGTAAGGAGTACCCGTTCCATGAGCATTAATATAGGAAACTTCTTCCGCTTTGATCCCGGCGTCTTCTATAGCCAGCTGCATGGCTCTGGCACCGCCTTCCCCTCCGGGAGCAGGCGCTGTCATATGATAGGCATCGCAGGTCGCCCCATAGCCAAGCACTTCGCCGTAGATTTTAGCATTCCGTTGCCGGGCATGTTCCAATGATTCCAAAACAAGAATCCCGGCGCCTTCACCCATAATAAAACCATCCCGCTCCTTATCAAACGGAATCGATGCCCTCGCGGGATCTGAGCTGCTGCTGAGAGCTGTCATCGAAATAAAACCTGCTACGGATAATGGTGTGATAGGAGCCTCAGACCCGCCGGTAATAATGATGTCTACTTCGCCGTTTCTGATTTTATGGAAGGACTCTCCAATGGCATTTGTTGCCGTAGCACAAGCGGTCACAATACAGGTGCATATTCCCCTGGCATTAAGTTTAATGGCAATATTCCCTGCAGCCATATTGCAGATGGACATCGGTATGAAGAAAGGCGAAACCCTCCCAGGACCTTTTTCCAGCAATCGGCTGTGCTGCTCTTCAATAGTTAGAAGGCCGCCGATCCCGGAACCGACAATAACCCCAAGTCTTTCCCTATTAATCTCAGCCGACTCAAGTCCTGCATCTTTATAGGCTTCTTCTGCGGCAACCATAGCCAGTTGGCAGTACCTGTCCATCCTTTTGGCTTCTTTTCTATCTAAAAGTGTTTCAGGATCGAATCCTTTAACCTCAGCGGCCAAAGTGGATTTGAAACCGGCAGTATCAAAAGCTGTAATACCGGAGATACCCAATTTCCCTTGTTTAATCCCCTGCCAAAAACTCTCCGCATCGTTACCAAGAGGAGTAACTGCTCCGATTCCGGTTATAACCACTCTTTTTTTCATATTTATTCCCTCCTAAAATGCCATTCCGCCGTCCACACTGATGACTTGGCCCGTAATATACTCCCCCATATCGGAAGCCAGGAAATAAACCGCATCGGCTACATTTTCCGGTCTTCCGAATCTCTTTAAAGCAATATTTTCTTTCGCAGCTTCTCTGGTCTTTTCCGGTAATTCCGAAGTCATATCCGTCTCGATAAAACCGGGAGCTACGGCATTGACTGTAATGCTCCTGCTCCCAATTTCCTTGGCCAAGGACTTCGTAAACCCCACGATTCCTGCTTTAGAAGCGGCATAATTGGTTTGACCGGCATTTCCTACCAGACCTACTACAGAGGTAATATTAATGATCCTGCCCGACTTTTGTTTCACCATCAGGGGAACAACGTGCCTGGTACAGTTAAACACCCCTTTGAGGTTTACCTCCATGACACGGTCGTAATCCTCTTCCGACATTCTCATTAATAATCCATCCCTGGTGATGCCTGCGTTATTTACCAAAATATCCAGGGAACCAAACTCTTCCCTGGCTTTGGCAATCAGGTCCTGTACCTGGCTAAAGACACTGACATCCGCCTGTACCACCAAAGCTTTTACTCCAAGCTTTTCAATCTCTTGCATCAGCTGGTCCGCTTCGTCTTTGCGATTGGCGTAGTTAAGCACAATGCTGGCTCCTTCACCGGCAAGCTTCAGCGCAATTGCTCGGCCGATTCCTCTGCTTGCCCCGGTGACCACAGCCGTTTTTCCCTTGAGCATCTTAAACCTCCAAATCAAGTACTTTTCGTATAATTAATTAGCATCTCAATAAACATATTCGTTAATTCCGGTTTCCAAAATATTCAACCACTGTATTCAAAGATGCCATGTCTTCGACATTTAGAAGATTTGCTTTCCTTTCTATCTTCCTGACAAATCCTCTTAGTGTCGTCCCCGGACCGATCTCCACAAAAGTATCCACTCCGCTATCCAGCATCTTCCTGATCGTTGTTTCCCAGAGGACCGGGCTTTTTACCTGTTTGGGAAGAAGTCCTGCCGCTTCGGCGGCATCGTTCATTGCTTGAGCGGTAACATTGGAAATGACCGGGAAGCGAGGCTCTTGAAAAGGTATCTTCTTTAATTCTTCAGCCAGTTTTTGGGCGGCAGATTCAAGCAACCCGGTGTGAAACGGGCCGCTGACATCAAGCGGAATGACCCGTTTTGCCCCTAATTCGGCAGCTTTGCGACATGCTGCTTCCAGAGCTTCTTTTACTCCGGAAATAACAATCTGCCCGGGGCAATTGTAATTTGCCACTTGTACTACCCCTATAGAACCAACCGACTTGCAGGCTTCTTCAATCTTTTCCGTTTCCAAACCAAGGATTGCAGCCATCCCGCCAAGGCCAGGGGGTACAGCCTCCTGCATAAACTGTCCTCTTTTGCGGACTAATTTTACCGCTTCCTCATAGGCGATTACACTGCTGCAAACCAATGCCGAATATTCCCCCAGGCTGAACCCGGCTACCACATCAGGATAGATCCGATGGTCCGCCAGAGCATTATAGGCAGCAATACTTACGGTAAGTATTGCCGGCTGGGTATTCTCTGTCAAATCCAAATCCTCTTTAGGACCCAGGAAACATAGTTCACTTAGGGGACAACCCAATTCTTGATCTGCGATGGTAAACGTTGCCCTCGCCGCCGGATTGTGCTCATAGAGGTCCTTCCCCATCCCTACATATTGCGAACCTTGTCCTGAAAACAGGAAAGCTGTTTTACCCATCATTTCCTCCGAAATCCGTTACTTGACAATGCTTTCATCATCTAACGCAGTCAGCCGTTCCTGAACCTGTGCAAACATTTCTTCAATAATTTCCTGACAAGTCTGTTCTTTTCTGATGAGACCGGCAATCTGACCCGCCATGACAGATCCGTTATCAATATCCCCGTCTTTGACTGCCAAACGTAAAGCCCCAGCCCCCAGCTTTTCTAACTCTTTTAGGGAAGCCCCGGTTTTTTCCAGTTCTTCATACTGCCTCGTCAGTTTGTTTCTCAAGACCCGGACCGGATGTCCTGTCGGTCTTCCGGTAACGACCGTATCAATATCTTTTGCTTTAATGACTCTGTCTTTGTAATTTTGATGAACCGTACATTCTTTGGCGACCAGGAATCTGGTACCCACCTGTACGCCGCTTGCCCCTATCATAAAGGCTGCGGCGATTCCCCGGCCGTCTCCGATTCCTCCCGCGGCAATCACAGGAATTTTCACGGCATCGATTACCTGAGGCAGCAGGGCCATGGTAGTCAGTTCCCCTACGTGACCGCCGGATTCTCCTCCTTCAGCAATGACTGCATCTGCCCCTTCTTTCTCCATCCTCCTGGCAAGCGCAACAGAGGCTACGACCGGAATCACGGTAATACCGTAATCTTTCCACATTTTCAAGTATTTACCGGGGCTGCCTGCTCCGGTTGTAAGAACTTTGACACCTTCTTCACACACCATTCTGGCAGTTTCTTCTGCATTTTCGCTTAAAAGCATAATATTTACGCCGAAGGGTTTGTCTGTGAGCTCCTTGGCCTTTCGAATCTCTTGCCTGATGTATTCCACAGGGGCATTAGCCGCTGCAATCATTCCCAGTCCACCTGCCTGGGAAACCGCGGCCGCCAGGGAACTGTCCGAGATCCAGGCCATCCCCCCCTGAATAATGGGATATTTTATACCAAGCTTATGAAAAAAAACGAATTTATTCATAATTATCTCCCTTATATCAGATTTCTTAGATTCCTGTTCAGCTTACCCTGCTATCCAAATATCGAACCAAGTCCGCTACTTTTCCCATGCCTTCCAGATCTTCCGTGGGAATCTCTATCGCGTACACTTCTTCTATCTCCATAATAATTTCGAAGATATCCAGAGAATCTATCCCCAGATCTTCTTTAAAATCTGAATCTAATGTGATCTTTTCTTCTTCCATTCCGACCTGTTCAGCAATAATTTCCCTAATCTTTTTTAGCGTCATTTTTTTCCTCCCCGTTATCATTGCCTTCCTTCGTCCATTTTAGCAGCATAGCTCCATAAGTAAGTCCTGATCCAAAGCCAACAAGGATAAGGAGGTCCCCGTTTCGCAGCAGCCCGCCCCTGGACATTTCATCCAGCGCCAGGGCAATGCTTGCGCCCGAGGTATTTCCAAACCTCTGGATATTGATATAGACTTTTTCCTGATTAATTTGCAGCTTCTTCACTGCGGCATCAACAAGTCTGATATTGGCTTGATGAGGGATAATATACCTGATCTCATCGATAGAATGTCCCGAATCTTCCAAAACCTTTTCTACGCATTCCGGCATGATTTTTACGGCAAATTTAAAAATTTCCCTTCCGTTCATCGTAAGCACATTTGCTTTTTCCTGGGAAAAGTCACAAAAAGCATTTTTTAGAGGAACAGCAGGACAGGCGAGACTTGCCGCTCCGCTGCCATCGCAGCCGGTGACCCTGGAAATAATCCCTTGTTTTCCCCTTTTTAACACGGCAGCACCGGCACCATCCCCAAAAAGCACGGACGTACTCCTGTCATTCCAATCCACTATTTTGGATAAGACTTCTGCTCCAATGACAAGGACCGTTTGATAGACACCGGTATTAATAAATTGTTCTGCAACCGTCAGGCCAAAAATAAAGCCGGAGCAAGCAGCGCTGATGTCAAAACTCGTGGCTTTATGGGCTCCAAGCTTTGCTTGTACCAGGCATGCTGTTGATGGAAAGAAATAGTCAGGGGTAATGGTGGCCAGGATGATCAGGTCCACTTCTTCAGGGGATATTCCTGCATCGTCCAGTGCTCTGCGGGCAGCCATGAACGCCAAGTCCGAAGTATTTTCGGAAATAGAAATCCTCCGTTCTTTGATCCCCGTTCTTTCACTGATCCATTCATCACTGGTATCTACAAATTTGGAAATATCTTCGTTCGTAACCCTATTTTCAGGAACAAAACTACCTGTTCCAACGATTTCTACATCGTACATTTTTTAATCCCTTTCCTTTTTTATGATTGGTTTTCCAGTTTCTAATTGTTTAACAAATATTTCGTATTTAAGAACGTATTAAGTTTTTGCAAAGATTCAATTAAAATATTTTCCTTTTCGGTTAAACCTTTTACAGTTTGCCTAACCACTTCCAAATGGAATTTCTCATGAATCCGAAACGCAATCTTCCCTTCTTTGGTCAGCCTGATGTTGACGATTCTGCGGTCAGAAATATCTCGTTCCCTGCTCACATAACCCTTTTCCACCAAATGATTTATGGTCGAAGTCAGGGCCCCGACTGTAATTCCCAAGCCCGCCGCCACCTGAGACATGGTCCTTGAACGGTACATCCCAATAGCCTCAATGGTATGGATTTCAGTAATCGTAAGGTTATTGAGGGGTCCTTTTTGTATTTCATATTCCTCCACAGCCAGAATATCATTAAAGGTCCTGACCAGAAGCTCGGTTAATTCACAGCTGAAAGACCTCTCCATCATCACACTTCCTTCCGGTACTCATCCAAATATTAACTCATCTATAATTTGGTTGTCAAACATTTTAGCAATCAAACTAAGTCTGTTTTTCTCCTTTTTCTTACTAAAAGTCTAAAATTATTTCTTCCCGCTATTCTTTTTGTCTAAATAAAAACCATGCTTCCGGGATGTCCTTGCGGCAGACAGACAAGGAAAGACTTCATAAGATAAAAAAGAAAAAAAATATACAGGAGTGAGCTTGATGTCTCTATGTCCAAGGGGCACGATCCCGTATCGCATAAAACAGGGTGACACATTTAATATTCTCGCTCAAAGATTCAATACCACCATAAAGGCCATTACTTCCGTCAACCCCGGCGTCAGTCCCAACAATCTTCAGGTAGGACAGTCTATTTGTATTCCTATTCGCAGGAGTGTCGTTCCCTGTTCTCCCGGAAACAGGTATATTATTAAGGCGGGGGACACGTTTTCCAAACTTTCTCAACGGTATGGTTTATCCATAGCAGCAATCACAGCTTTAAATCCGGGGGTGGAACCGTCTAACCTCAGAGTCGGCCAGGTCATCTGCCTGCCGGTGAGACGGCGCAGAAGATAATAAGAGTATCCAACGTCATGATCAGACCAATAACGAAATTAACAGGGACAGAGCAAATAAATTCCAGAAAGATTCTGTAGCTAAAAGAATCTGAACCTCCGATGTCTGCGGGGAGACATCAAAGGTCTCGCCAACGGAAATGCTGCCTATGCTTAATGCTAAAAATGACAGGAACTGGGTTATCCTCGTCTTCCCTATTGTCCCTGAGAAACTTGAAGGATAAAGGGAGTAAGTAAGGTTGTACGCAGTGGCAAAAAAGATGGCAACAGTTAATAAAGGCAGTACGATATCATATAATCTCGAATCGACATCCTTCATGAGCAATAGTTCATAAATGTACATGCCTGCGCCCAAAGAGCAGATGATTCCACCGATACAAACGAAAAAGATAAATTTTGAATAGCCAAAACTTAATGGGCGGCCATAAAAACTAAAACCAAGAATAAACATTCCTGTTGCGCCGAAGATTGCGGGGGTAAGCAGCAGCAAATTGGGGGGGGCGGCTTTCAGGCCATAAGGATTTGCGCGCTGATAAGTCGCATTTATCAAAGGAACCGCGGTTCTTCCATAGATTCCGGAAGAACATGTGCCGAACCCTTGAATAACCGGAGTATTCTTCGGATGATGCATACCTCTAACTCCCTTGATGTTGATCCGTATTATCATATGCACCAAGTTATGGTAATGTTTTCCATAAACTTTCTTTCTCGTTACTCAAACCGAATCAGGTTTTCAA
Source organism: Candidatus Dichloromethanomonas elyunquensis (assembly GCA_001515265.1). Taxonomy (GTDB): domain Bacteria; phylum Bacillota; class Desulfitobacteriia; order Desulfitobacteriales; family Syntrophobotulaceae; genus Dichloromethanomonas; species Dichloromethanomonas elyunquensis. Next base: position 62,388 of record LNDB01000010.1, on the reverse strand, counting down.
GGCTGCAGAACAATCATTCTGAATTCCTCTTTGGAAAGTCGTAATAAAAGTTTCATGGGCAAATACTTCTTCCGGTGTTCCGACCGATCGCACAGAGTGATTGAGAAAAATCATTTTTCCGGAGTATTTGGCGGCGAGAGTAAGATCATGGGAAACAAGAATAGCGGCAATATTATATTTTTCCACCAGATTTTTTACCAAGCTATAAAAAAGAACTAAATCACTTTGATCCACTGCTGAGAAAGCCTCGTCCAATAACAGAAGGTCCGGAATTGGATTGAGGGCCAGGGCCAATAAGACCCTTTGCAACTCTCCGCCGGAAAGAGTCCCTACCCTTTTATCCAGTAAATTTTCAGCATGAACCATCTCCAGGGAGCGTGTGGCAACGGATTTCATTTTCCCCCTATGTGACAGCCAAACTGGGAATCTGCTTAAACTTGCTGAAAAAAGGTCTAGCACACTTACCGGAAAACTGTAATCAAATTCGAGCTTTTGCGGGACATACCCAATCTTGGGCTTGCCTAGCCTCTTATAAGGAGAATCGGTATAGTAAAAGCTCCCGGTATAGGGAATATCTCCGATAAGCGCTTTGAAGAGTGTGCTTTTACCCGCGCCGTTCGGTCCAATCAGTGCAGTTAATTCTCCATTGTGAATATGAAGATTTACGTCTTTTAAGATGTGCGTATTCCCTCTTTGAACATTTAATTTATCAATGATAAAACATTTCATTCTCGCAAACCCTCCACCCCAAAAACAGGTTTATGCGGATATTGATTTTTCATTGCCAATTAGTACCATCTTCTTATTTAATAGCATATCATAATATTGGATATGACACCAAATAGTGGTTATCAATTTTCGACTCATTATCTATACTAAGAAGAACAACGGGCTGCCTGTTTAAAGGCAGCTCTCTTCTGTTTAGCATAAAACTCAAACATATTAAAAAGAAAAATGCAAATAATATGATCCGGGAGTAAAAATTGTTTCCTGAAGGAGGTAAAACAATGAGTGATATTAAATGTACCGTACGGGAATGTCATTATAACCGGGACATCATGTGCAATGCTCCTATGATTCAGGTGAATCACTGTAAAACAAAACATTCCAAGGAATCAGAAGATACGCAATGTGACACTTTTAAACCTAAAAGCTAACGATCGAGAAAACTTTTTAAGAAGGGCTGTTTGCCAACAGCCCCTATTTTTATCCTTTTCTGCATGTTTAATTACGAGGAAGTTCTTAACCGTACTCTGAGGTCCGACATATACATGTTAGCAGAACATAAAACAAAAAATGCATATTGTATTACTTGTTTGACCTACGAGAGGAGGATATTCATGGGTGTGCAAGATTCCGGATGTCTTAGCCGGGTTCCTTACGGTCAGGGGTTAATCAGGGAATATAACGGAAGGTGCACTTTCTACCGGGATGATCAGTTTGTTTCCCCTAATTTCCGAATGAGAGAATTCCATCTTTCCGGGGTACGCCCGTACGGAGTGATGCGCAAGTTGGTAGACCAATTGCAAACGATGCGGTATATCCTGGGTGTTCCTGTCATTATTACGAGCGGTTACCGGGGTGAGTCAACTCATCAGTCCGGATTAGCCGCAGATATTTCAGTTCCGAAAAAAACATTTATTCAAGTCGCTCAAGCCGCCTATAACGCAGGATTTCGACGGATTGAAGTTATAAAACGCACAGGAACCTCCTATTGGAATAACATGAGTGTCGGCGGGCACGTCCATGTTGATGTTTACGATGGGAGCGGCAATACGACCCGGGGTACAATCTATGACTGCCCCACCTGCTCCTCTCTTCCCTGTTATCCATGGTACGCCTGGGGAACCGGTTCCTGGTGGGCTGCAAGCCAACCCAATACGTTTAGCCAGCTCTTGCGAAATCTTCAATCTGACAGGGGAAATACCGGATACAAAGGGTGCTGACCCGGCATACATCCTAAAGCTGCTTTGTCCTCATCTGATATAAGATTAATTCCTTTAGCTTTTTTTAGATTTTATGGAAACTATTTATCCTCATTATTTTTAGTATGGATGAAAAAAATATAATAATCCAATTTTATTGAAATGAGGCGAGTCCATGTTTTCCTGGAAATCTGCGTTAAGGACCAAACCGATTGAGCTTTCCATGAAAGAAGCTGAAACAAGCGGCAAAAAAAATCTGGCGAGGACACTAGGCGCTTTAGATCTTACCGCTTTGGGTGTTGGAGCAATCATCGGAACCGGCATTTTTGTTTTAACCGGTGTGGCCGCAGCAAATTTTGCCGGACCGGCAGTCATCATTTCCTTTATCATCTCAGGCTTGGCAGCAGGACTTGCCGCACTGTGTTATGCAGAATTGGCTTCTTCTGTACCCGCAGCGGGGAGCGCCTATACTTACACCTATTCTTCTTTGGGTGAAATTATTGCCTGGCTTGTCGGCTGGAACCTGGTCCTCGAGTACTTAGTTGCCGCAGCTGCTGTTGCAGTCGGCTGGAGCGGTTATTTCAGCGATATGCTGAAGTCAGTCGGAACTCCGGCGCCAGCCGCCTTAACCCTCTCCCCTTGGGAAGGAGGATTTATTAATCTGCCGGCGGTGCTTATAACGCTTCTGATCACTTGGATAGCTATCCGCGGTACCCGGGAAAGCGCCAAAGCAACTAAATTTATCGTATTGATTAAGCTTTCCGTAATTTTATTGTTTATCGCCGTGGGTCTATTTCAAGTGAAGTCTGCCAACTGGGTTCCCTTTGCTCCTTTTGGTTTCACCGGCATTATGGCTGGAGCGGCGATTGTATTTTTTGCTTATATCGGTTTTGATGCAGTTGCTGCCGCTGCAGAAGAAGTGAAAGATCCCAAAAAAGATCTTCCAAGAGGAATCATTGCTTCTCTTTCCATTTCCACCGTACTCTATATCCTTGTAGCCGCAATTTTAACGGGTATGCTCAAATATACCCATTTAAATACGCCATCTCCGATTTCCTCTGCCTTACTTGCAGCTGGAATACGCTGGGCTTCAGCGTTTATATCGGTGGGCGCCCTGGCAGGATTAACCAGCGTTTTAATTGCCGTAATTTTTGCTCAAAGCAGGGTGTTCTTTGCTATGGCAAGAGACGGACTTTTACCTCCGCTTTTTGCGGCTATCCATCCAAAATATAAAACTCCTTATGTTAATACCTTAATGGTTGGGGCGGCGGTTTGCCTCATTGCAGCTTTTTTCCCTGTCAAAATTATTGCAGAAATGGCGAACATCGGCACCCTCTCCGCTTTAGCCGTAGTGTCCCTAGGGGTAATTATCCTGCGCAGGACCAGACCTGACCTGGAAAGACCGTTTAAAGTTCCTTTTGTTCCAATCCTGCCCGGTCTGGCTATGATTTCCTGTCTATATCTAATGTTGAACCTTCCTGCCGCTACCTGGATCAGACTCATTATTTGGATTACTATCGGATTGGCCGTGTATTTCTTCTATGGATTTAACCACAGTATCATGGATAAGCTTGTTACCCCCAATGCCCAAATGGAGAAAGAAAAAAAGAAGCCTTTCCGTTTTCGTTTGGGCAAGGCTTAAGTTCATTAAATGACTTTAGCAAATAACAATTGGTCTATTGTTTGACCAAATTTCGTAATGCTCTTTCTTAGCCGGCCTTCGAAAAGGTAACCTGATTTTCCGAGCACCCGGACGGAAGCTGGGTTAGTAGCAAAGACCCCTGCATATAACCGGCAAAGGTCAAAATTTTGAAATGCATTCTTTCTTCCCCCTCTAAAACGAATCAAACCAGCCTTTGCGCTTAAACCACAGGTACATCCCAATGCCAAGTACCAGCATAATGGAGAGGATCATGAAATATCCGTACTTCCACTCCAGTTCAGGCATGTATTTGAAATTCATTCCATAAATCCCAACAATAAAGGTTAATGGGATAAAAATGGTTGTGATCACCGTTAAGACCACCATATGAGTATTCATCCTATTGGTATTAATCGACAAATAGCTGTCCCGCATATCTGCTGTCATGTCCCTGCTGGATTCAATCATATCCGAAAGCTTTAAAAGGTGGTCATAAATATCGGAAAAATACATCTTATGATTTTGTAAACTTTCTAACCTCTCTGAGTTAATGATTCGGTAAAGAAGATCACGCATAGAATTTACCAATCTTCTCAGTTTGAGAAGTTTTCTTCTTACCAAAAAGACTTCATCAATCAATTTCCGAATAAACTGTTTTTCGGAACGGTCCTCCAGGTCAGTGAGGTAGTCCTCAATTTGACTCACCGCAGGGAAGAACCGGTCGACAACTTTATCCATGATTTGATGCGCTGCAAAGGCCGGACCATTCTCCCAGCCTTTTTGGTTTTTCACCACTTTATTCCAGGCTTCCTCCATCTCGGGAAGCGGTTTCTTATGATAAGATACAATATAATGTTTTCCAATAAACAGTGATATCTCTTCCGGATCCAATGTTTCTTGGTTCAGAGCATTAATAATCAAAAAAATGTATTGATCATAATAATCCATTTTGGGCCGGTTTAAGGAAAAGACAGCGTCTTCAATAGACAGATGGTGGAAATGAAAATACTCCTCAAGTACGATGGTTTCTCTTTCATCCGGGTCGCAAAAATCAAGCCAATACCAGGAAATGCCTGGACAGTCTAATTCTTCAACCAAATTTATTGGAAGCGTTTTTAAATCTTCAGAGATTGCCAAGATCCTGAGCAAGATGAACACTCTCCTTTCAAGAGAACTTGAGTTCCATCTTATCAATTTTATTGCTGTTTGTTAAGCGAATGGAACTTTTTTACTGCATGTCCAAAATTAATCTAAGGAAAAACTGTACAATGTCCCGTATACTAGAGACATCTTCGTTGTACTTACGAGATTGTCAGTTGGTTGTCCTAGATTAGTGAAAGGATGTGCGGCTTATTAAGTGGTACTATCATATTTCTTTACCGGTTATTTTGATTCTCACCCTGGTGGTGGGGTTAACCCCGCCGCATTCTATTGATGGAATACAAACAACCGGGAATCAAATGGTTATTGCGCATCCGGAGACACAACAGGAGAAGGTTACTCAAGATAACCCTCCTTCCGATGTCCAGACAAAATCAGCAACACCAAAAGTCGTTTCTGTTTCCACAAAAAGAGCCACGACTACGCCTTCCCCTTCTCGCAGTCAAAGTTCCAAAACCACAGCGACTGCGATAAGCACATCGGGTACGGAGACAAACAGCAAAGCACTTGTGATTGTCAATACCGCGAAGCAGTATCTCGGCGTAAAATACGTTTGGGGCGGGACAACGCCTTCCGGATTTGACTGTTCCGGTTTCACCAAATATGTATTTGCCAAGAACGGAATTACCCTTCCCCGCATTTCCCGTGATCAATACAACATCGGGCAACCCGTTGCATTCAGCAGCCTGCAGCCGGCAGACTTAGTCTTTTTCTCTATGGATGGCGATAAGATTATCGATCACGTGGGAATATACATCGGCGGCGGGCAATTTATCCAAGCCTCTTCTTCCAAAGGAGTCCTGATCACCAGCCTAAGTTCATATTGGAAATCCAGATATCTTGGAGCGAAAAGGGTTCTTTAAATTTTACATTGCATTTCTAAATCCTTTCCCGATAATCTCCGAAGTGCTGGTGATGGAAATAAAAGCGTTCTTATCAATATCCCGTATAAACTTCCGCAGTTTCACCGCCTGTCTCCGGCTCATAATTGCGGTGATAACCTCTTTTTCTTCGTTTGAATAAGCCCCATATGCTTTATGAATCGTTGCTCCCCTCTTGAGCTCTTTGACGATAAACTCCTTGACCTCATCCGATTTATGACTGATGATTACAAAATATTTGCTGATGTTGAGACTCTCTATCACTAAATCTATGATAAATGCCTTCATGATAAGTCCAAGTATGGAATACATACCGGTCTTCACTCCAAAAACGATCAAGGCCGTTACCGTTATCCCAAAGTCCGCTAATAAAAGCGTTTTTCCGATATTAATGGAGGTATACTTATTCAGTATTTTGGCGATAATATCCGTTCCTCCGGTCGAGGCATTGTAATTAAAGACGATAGCTGACCCGATTGCGGGGAGCAGAATGGCGTAAACCAGTTCCAACATCGTGTCTCCCGTAAGGGGCTGGGTCAGGATAAATATCCGTTCCAACACCCAAACCATTCCGGATAAAACGAAACTCGAATACATGGTTTTAGAACCAAAATCCTTACCCAGAAAGGCAAAACCCAAAATAACCAGGAGAATGTTAATAATAAACATTAATGAACCCACCGGTGCTCCAGGAAAATACTTGTCTAAAATGATTGCTGCACCGCTTACGCCCCCGGTAGCAAACTTATTCGGTATTTTGAAGAGCACAATCCCCACCGCTACGAAAAGGAGTCCAAGGTTTATGAGGAAATACTCCTGTAATTTCTTCATATCCAACCTCCGAAATTTTTTGTTCCTAGAATAATTATAGTTATAATCCTAAAATCCTCTTCTTCAGAAAAATTATGCGGAATTTTTAAGGGCTTTTGTTTTTTTATTTTTAACTATCTTTGACAATTTGCAAATTATTGGGTATACTATATTAAACTCGTTGGATTTATGTGGATTTAGAAGACCTTCTCGATTGCCTCAGGCTCTGGGAAGATGTCGAACGTACTTCCCATGTGGCGGGTAATAAAATCTAGGAGGTCATTACATGTATAATGACAAGACACTAACTTGTAAAGAATGTGGCCGTGAATTTACTTTCTCTGCATCTGAACAGGAGTTCTATGCTGAAAAAGGGTTCACCAACGAACCGGGCCGGTGCCCTGAGTGCCGTGCTGCAAGAAAAGCTCAGACCCGTGGCGGTTATTCCCGTCCGCAGCGCGAAATGTATGCCGCAGTTTGCTCGGCTTGCGGCAAAGAAACCACAGTTCCTTTCCAGCCTACCGGTGACAAACCTGTTTATTGCCGTGATTGCTACCAGCCCCGTTCCAGAAACAACTGGTAAGATAAATAGCATTGCAGTACAAAAACCTTCTCTGTTAAACAGAGAAGGTTTTTTGTTTTTTTTACATAACCTGTTTAAACATTGCTAAGAATATTAAAGCAAAAAATTTTATTGAGGGGGTTGTATATGTTATCTGCCAAAGAATTGAATTACATTAAGGATTTTCTCTCATGGGAACTTCTCATGGCGAAAAAGTGCAATGAATATGCCAATCAAGAAGTTGACCCCAACTTTAAAGGCGTATTTCACAATGCCGGTCAGACTCATCAGCAGAATTATCGAAGCCTCTTGTCTTACCTTCAGCAGCAGTCTTCACAGGGAGGAATGGTACAATGATTGACAACACTTCAACGGTAACAAGCCCTTTCGGAGTTCAAAAAATTGGCAAAGGAAAATCGCCTGTTCTGCCGGCCGAAAAAGATTCCAGTTACAATGTCCGGGACAGATTAAATGATACGCTGTCCAGTGAAAAATATATTATTGAGTCATACACGACCGGCTCCAAAGAAATTTTGTGTGAAAAGCTGTATACCCTGGTCAATAACAACCTCAGCAATATCAAACAGTTGCATCGGCACCTTTTCGAGCAGCTCTTTAATCTTGGTGAATATCAGGCGGATACGGCTACTCAGCAACAGGTGAATGATGCCCTGGATATGTTTGTAAAATACCAAGCTCAGTTCCCTTATCCGCAAAGCTAATCCTGCAGAAAGGCTGCCCTGAAAACTACTTCGGAAAGATCTCTGTGATGCAGGGCGGATCGCAAAGGCCTTTATCATACTTCATCTAATTTTTGACATCTGCTCTCATACTTATTCATTAATTATGCTATGATAATGATAATAAAGTAAGAAAGAGAGGTGTTGTTTCTATGTCTCAGGAAGGATTAGAAAATATCAAAGCAAAACTTCACGAGCTTACCAATTTAATTAAAGAAGAAACGACCGAAGAAGCCCGGATTATTAAAGACGGACTCATGGAGAATGTCACTGTAATGAAGTCTCTCATGGGGGAAAGCTTTCAGGAAACCGAACAAATATTTGCGGATAATATGCATGAAGTAATCGGGGAATTAGAAACGAGGGCTTTACAAGTGCAGCATACCATCCGGGAAAAATTCTCTCAAGGAATTGTACAAAAAGATGAAATCGTGATCAAGGCTGCGGATTCATTAATTGAAACGATCAGCAAGATGAAAAATGCACTCCGTTCTAAGCATGACTGAATTCTGCTCTTCAAAGATTTTCCAAGCAAAACAGGGTATGTTTTTTCTTAAGAATCAAAAACTATTCACGAAACTGGATTAAAAAATGTACACTGGAGTGAAAAGAAAATGAATGACGGAAAGAGGAAAGACAGTTTTATGGCTCTGCCAATAGAGAATCATAAGACTGCCGCTTGGATCGGGAATTGGAAAGAAGTTAAACCTGAATCCAAGGTCGTTATTCCGATGGAATATGACATCCACAATGCCAAAGAATGGGTCGATTCCAATCAGTTATAGAATTTCTGCATATATGCTATATTTTCCTAAGAACGTACTGCCCCGAAATCCGGGGCAGTACGTTCTTTATCCTGCCTTCATTTTGTTTTTAGCGGAAACAATCATTCCGGGCCATTCGCCGGTAGGTCTCATACCGGATCATGGCATGGTTCTCAGCTGCAGTGAACATTTCATCCGCAATGTCCGGAAAGACTGTCTTGAGTGAAGAGTAGCGGATCTCACTTTCGATAAACTCCCGGAAGCTCCCTTTGGGTTCCTTGGAATCCAAAACAAAGGGATTCTGACCTTGCTTCTTCAGTTCCGGATTATACCTGTAAAGGTGCCAATACCCCGCATCGACAGCTTTTTTCTGTTGGGCCAGACTGGTTCCCATCCCATTTTTGATCCCGTGTGTAAAACAGGTAGCATAGGCGATAATCAACGAAGGTCCTTTGTACTTTTCCGCTTCCCGGATGGCTTTGATGGTTTGCTGCATATTGGCCCCCATGGCAATCTGGGCTACATACACATAACCATAGGACATCGCCATCATGCCCAAGTCTTTCTTTCGAATTTTCTTCCCGCCGGCAGCGAATTTGGCTATGGCGGCAGTCTGTGTTGCCTTGGAGGATTGACCGCCGGTGTTGGAATAGACCTCTGTATCCATAACCAGGAGATTGATATCGTCTCCGCTTGCCAGAACATGGTCCAGCCCGTTATAGCCGATATCATACGCCCACCCGTCACCTCCGACTGCCCATACCGAACGTTTCACCAGATAATCCTTTCTCTTCAGAATTTCTGCGAAAATCGGATGTTGTTCAGATTGTGCCTGAAGAACTTGCAATACCCTGCCCGAGGCAAACCTGGACCGGTCTCCATCGTCAAAAGCTTCCAGCCATTCTAAAAATGCGCTTTTTACTTGACCGTCAATCTGTGAATCAAGCGCCTCTTTCATCAGTTTAGCGATTTTTTCCCTGAGGTGCTTTGCCCCCAAATACATACCATACCCGTATTCCGCGTTATTTTCAAAAAGAGAATTGGCCCAGGTCGGTCCTTTTCCTTCAGCGTTTGTCGTATAAGGAATGGAGGGGTAACTTCCTCCCCAGATTGAAGAACAGCCGGTAGCATTGGCTATCATCATTCTTTCTCCGAAGAGCTGGGTGAGAAGTTTTACATAGGAAGTCTCCCCGCAGCCCGGGCAGGCGCCGTTAAACTCCAGCAGCGGCCTGATAAACTGGCTGCCTTTTAAGGTATACCGGTCCGCAAGATCTTCCTTCGGGGTGATAGTCATGGCATATTCCCAATTTTCTGATTCCATCTCTATTTCCGGAACAGCAGGTTTCATGATTAACGCCTTCCCGGGTGCCGGACAAATGTCGGCGCAATTCATACATCCTGTACAATCCAGCGGGGCGATTTGAATCCGGAAATGAAGACCTTCCAATCCTTTGCCGACAGCTTGTTTCGTTTTAAAGGTATCCGGGGCTTTGGCTTTTTCCGCATCGTTCAAAAGGAAAGGCCTGATTGTGGCATGAGGACAGATATAGGAACATTGATTGCACTGAATGCATTTATCGATCTGCCATTCCGGGATAAACACTGCAATTCCGCGCTTCTCGTAAGCGGTCGTCCCCAAAGGGGCCCTCCCGTCCTCCATACCCACAAAAGTGCTTACGGGAAGCTTATCCCCTTCATACCGTTCAATTGGACGATGAATCTTTTTGATAAAGTCAGGCTCGTTTTTCACGGCGGTTTTCTCGTCCTGTGCGCTGGTCCAGGATGAGGGAACTACAACTTTAACCAGCTTTTCAATCCCCTGCTCCACGGCAGCCTGGTTCATTTCCACGATTTTCGAGCCTTTTCTTCCATAAATCTTTTCGATGGATTTTTTCAGATAATTCACAGCATCATCCACAGGAATGACATTGGCCAATTTGAAAAAAGCGGCCTGCATAACCATATTGATTCTGGCGCCGAGGCCAATTTTCTGAGCAATATCAATCGCATTAATGATATAGAAATTAATATTTTTTTCGGCCAGATAACGCTTTAGATAGGCAGGGAGGTGTTCTTCCAGTTCTTCCGGCTGCCAGGGACAGTTTAAAACAAATGTACCGTTTTCTTTTAATCCTTTTACAAGATCATACTGGTAAAGAAACGACTTATTGTGGCAAGCAATATAATCGGCATCAAAAACCAAATAACGGGACTTAATCGGCTTTTTGCCGAATCTCAAGTGAGAAACGGTCGTCCCCCCGGATTTCTTGCTGTCATAGGAGAAATACGCTTGCGCATAGAGGTCTGTGTTATCGCCAATAATCTTCACGGCAGATTTATTGGCTCCAACCGTACCATCCGAACCCAGCCCCCAAAATTTGCAGCTGATCGTTCCTGCCGGAGTGGTGTCAATCATTTCTTCTTCAGGTAAAGAAGTGTTGGAAACATCATCCACAATCCCTATCGTAAAACGGTTTTTGGGCTGTTCTTTTTTAAGATTTTTAAAAACTGCTAAAATCTGTGACGGAGTTGTGTCCTTTGAGCCCAGCCCATACCTGCCTCCCACGATGAAAGGTTTGTCCGGTTTATTATTAAATAGTTCCGCGATATCCAAGTAAAGCGGTTCCCCTAAAGACCCGGGTTCTTTGGTCCGGTCTAAAACGGCAATTTTCTTGACTGTTTTAGGAAGGACCTTAAAGAAGTACTCCGCTGAGAACGGCCGATACAGGTGAACGATCAAAACCCCTACTTTTTCCCCTTTGCCTTGTAAGTAATCGACAGTTTCCTCTATAGTGTCGCAGACGGAACCCATAGCGATAACGATATGTTCCGCATTCGGGTCGCCATAGTAGTTAAACGGGTGATATATCCTGCCCGAAACTCTTTCGATATCCCGCATCGTTTGTTCGACCATGTCCGGTACCCTCTCATAAAAGGGATTGGAGACTTCCCGGTACTGGAAGTACACATCGGGATTTTGAGCAGATCCCCTCATAATCGGATGTTCGGGGGTTAAAGAATGATCCCTGAAATTCTGAATGGCTTGATGGTCGACCAGTTGGTTAACGGTCTCCTGATCTAGCACTTCGATCTTTTGGTATTCATGGGACGTCCTGAAACCATCGAAAAAATGCAGAAATGGAACTCTTGATTTTAGTGTCGCCAGATGGGAGGCGTACCCAAGGTCCATTGCTTCTTGTACACTGCTGGAAGCAAGCATAGCAAATCCGGTTTGGCGGCAAGCCATAACGTCCTGATGATCTCCAAAAATAGACAAGGCATGGGAAGCTAAGGCCCTGGCACTGACATGGAAGACACAGGGAAGCAATTCCCCCGCAATCTTATACATATTGGGTATCATCAAAAGGAGCCCTTGGGATGCCGTGTATGTAGTCGTTAATGCTCCTGAGGCAAGAGAACCATGAACCGCTCCGGCTGCTCCCGCTTCGGACTCCATCTCGACTACTTTGACGGGTTGTCCGAAGATATTGACTTTACCATGGGCTGACCACTCATCGACGCCTTCGGCCATAGGGGATGAAGGAGTTATTGGAAAGATGGTGGCAACTTCAGTCAGCGCATAAGAAGCAAGTGCCGCTGCTTCATTTCCGTCCATAGTCGCCCTTATTTTTGGCATGCTGAAATCCTCCCTGCATGAAAGTTTCTGTTACAGACTTATTATTCAAAACTTTGCCCAAAAAAATGTATAAAAAACTTGTCTTTGCTTGCACAGAAGTCCGATACTTCACAGTTTATTGAAGAAGACTATATTATATAGCAATGGTTTAAATTTTTCTGTCGTGGCGCCCGTTCAAAGAGGAGGAAAAGAATGCCTTATTCCATCTTTATATCGTTAAGCAAAAAACAGCTTTTCTTATTAAGAGACCGTACTGTAATAAAAAAGTATCCGATTGCGATAGGAAAGAAACAAACTCCGACTCCTACCGGAACTTATACCGTGGTCAACAAAGTACCGCGTCCGGGAGGAATATTCGGAGTCTACTGGTTAGGCTTAAGCGCACCGGAATATGGAATCCATGGCAACAATAACACCGCATCGATCGGAAAGGAAATCTCCAGTGGATGCATCAGAATGTACAATGATGATGTGGTTGAACTTGCCGGTTATATTTCAATCGGTGCTGCTGTCACAATCCGACATTAATAGAAAGGTGCCGCCAAACATGGTTAGCGGCACCTTTCTACTTCCTGCCGGGGTTAGACGGCTAAAATCTTCTGCAGATCCGCAATCCCTTTATTTAAGATATTACATTTGGTTTACAAATTTTCTGTTTCGTTGTGATATTTCCATTTTGTTAAAATATTTTCTGGAAAGAGTTATCCCCCCTGATTGCAGCTTTGCCAGCTCCAAAATATCCCCTGTCAGTCCGATCAGTCTCTGCGTTTCCTCTCTGATAATCTTCAGATACTTTGGATATTCTTCCGTTTTAACCAATCCATCCTGCATTCCCTGTACAAAACCATTGATTGTTGTAAGAGGGGTCCTCAGATCATGAGAAACACTGGCAACAAATTCCCTGCGCATACCTTCAGCAGCAAAGATCCTGTTCTTCATAAAATTGAAGGCCTGTGCCATCTTGTCCAGTTCATCCCCCGTCCGGACAACCAGATCCTCAATCTGCTCTCCCGCGGCAATTTTTCTTGCCCCTTCTTCCATAACTCTTAAAGGCTTGGAGATTTTTAAGGAAATAGAATAAATGACAATACCGCTTAAAACAGCTGCCCCTAGCGCTGAAAGCCAAATGGCCAGGTTGATCCGGGTAATCTGAGCACTGATTTGGTCAATCGGAGCGAACAGCAGAATGGCTCCTTCAACACCGTCTTGATTCTGCAAAGGTTCCCCTACAAAAACGACATAGCTGCCAAACTGATCGGAATATTGTTTTTTCCGGGTGACCTCCCGTCCATCCAGGATGGTATTTAAATCGTCCAACAGGTACCCATCGACAAAATGTTGATCCATCATCAGGTTTTTGTTTTGCAAAGACTCCCTGGTTAGTTTAATCGCGTAGATTTTCGAATCGGTCATGTAACTCAGGATATCGAGGGAGCGGCTCAGTTCTGCGGCGGCAATCTGACCGTTACGGTAACTTTCGATGAGTTTTCCTGTCTTGGCAGCGGCGGAGCGCAAATCTGTTTGTTTTTCCAAGAACACATAATTGCTGTAACCCCAGGAGAGAAGAAAAGCGATTATCGATAAAACTGTCATAATGAGCAGCAAGTATGCAGATAATAGCTTCCGGAAAATTGTATTTTTTACTTTAACCATTGCTTTCCAGCTTGTACCCTACACCCCATACCGTTTTAATACGGCAGGCCGTACAGGCTCCTTCCAGTTTTTCTCTGAGCCTGTTGATGTGAACGTCAACTGTACGGGTATCTCCTTCAAACGTATAATCCCAGACTTTTTCTAAAAGTTGTTGACGGGAAAAAACAATATTCTTATTTCGCAGTAAGAAATACAACAATTGTATTTCTTTTGGTTTTAGGTCAATTCTTTTTCCTTCAAGTTTTGTTTCATAGCGATCTATATCCACTTCAATATTGCCCAACTTTAAAAGGTTCTTGGTTTCTTTATTTTTTAACCGCGCTTTAATCCTGGCTGCTACTTCCCTCGGTTCAAACGGTTTCACAATGTAGTCATCGGCCCCCAGTTCAAACCCCTGAACTTTATCTTCCACATCCGTTAATCACCGGCAACATGATATCAAGGATTACCAGATCAATATCTTGATTTTTGATGATGTCCAGCGCCAGACTTCCATCATGCGCAAAAGTTAGGGAATATCCTTGGTCCGCCAAATAAAGTTCTAAGAGTTCACAAATATTTTTATCGTCATCTACGATCAGGATATGAACCATCTTCGGACCATCCTTTCCGAACTTCAGGATTAATATTAATTTTATTATAGCAAATGTCTGATTAAAAATTTTGCCGATTCTCTTCCTTGGATAAATTTATCGTTCTTGTGCCAGACTATAGGACAAAAAGATCAGAAGGTGATGGTATGGCACTTCGGACCCGTCAAATTTTCATGTTGGCAGCTATTGCAATTGTCCTATCTATTTGTACTTCATCGGTAAGTAATGCCGCTTTGGGCGACCGGACCCTAGCCAGGGGTTCCAGGGGGCCTGAAGTAGCCGATCTCCAAAAGAGGCTTTCCCGTCTCGGATACGTAATCGGGCCGATTGACGGCATATATGGGACGAGGACCCAAGCAAGGGTAAAATTATTCCAAAAAGAGCATGGTTTAACTTCCGATGGCATCGCAGGGAGCCGAACGATTGCAGAACTGAAGCGTCTCACCGGCCAAAGTGTAAACAGCGGAGGAACTTCCATAGGTTATAAGAATTCCGATGTCAACCTTTTGGCCCGGTTGGTTAGTGCCGAAGCTAAGGGTGAACCTTACAGAGGTCAAATCGCCGTTGCGGCTGTGGTAATTAACCGTATTAAAAGTTCATCCTTTCCCAATACCATTCCTGATGTAATCTATCAGCCCGGGGCCTTTTCTCCTGTTAATAACGGACAAATCTGGCAGGAGCCGGTCTCCTCTGCAATCAATGCCGTCAATGAAGCGTTAAGAGGCACCGATCCGGCTTATGGCGCTTTGTTCTTCTTTAATCCGGCCAAAACAAGCAACGGCTACGTTTGGTCCAGACCGCAAATCGTCCAGATCGGGCATCATATATTTACGCGTTAGGGGGAGTTACTATGGTAAGAAGGTTTTGGCTTGGGGCTTTAGGGGTGCTGCTTGCGGTTTCGTTGGCCTGGGGCATCAGCGAATACAGAAAGGCTGAAAACCTAACAATTATTTCAGAAAACCAATACCGAAGATCACTTTCGGATTTTGTCACCCATCTGGACGGACTTGAAACAAACATGGCCAAAAGCCGGGCTGCCGGTACCGCTACACAGCAGGTCTATTATCTTACTCAATCTTTGCATCAGAGTGATACTGCTGTAAAAGATTTATCACTTTTGCCCTCTGCGAATTACGGTTTAAACTATATAGACCAGTTTCTGAACCAAATTGGTGATTTTACCGGAATTTTAACGCAACAAGTAGCCAAAGGTACCCCCCCGGATAAAGAACAGGAAAAAACATTAAAAGAAATGCATGAACGTCTCATTACTGTTAACAGGGATGTTCAAGAACTCTATGCGGATCTGAACACCGAAAAAATTGCTTGGGTTAACAAGCCCTCCTGGTGGAAATTCTGGGGGAACCCCAACGAAGCTGCTCCCGCTGCAGCGGAGGGAAATGAGGGAAAAGCAACCCAGCCCGCTTCCATAGGCGCCGGATTGGAACAGCTTGATGTTTCGCTGCAAAAACTTCCGCCCTTTTCCTATTCGGGACAGACGGAAACCCATTCTGTCCCCGAACCGCTTGGTCTTCCGGAGAGTACTGTTACTGAAGATCAAGCCAGAGACATTGCCTCTGATTTTTTATCCATAAACGGCTATCCGGGTGCTTCACCGGAAATGTCCGGCACTTCCAAGGGCTCTTTCGAGGGATACACTTTCAAATATCATACTGCGACTGTAGATGTATGCAAAAAAGGCGGGGTTGTAACCTTATACCGCGATGAACGGGACCTCGGTTTGCAAAAATTAACAGTGGACGAAACTGCATCCCAAGCTATGAATAGTCTTAAGAAGTTGGGATGGAATAACTTTGTTGTGACATCTACCGAAGATTTTGGGGGCTATATCCAGTTGGAAGCTGTAAGCTCGGAAAACGGCATAAGGATATACCCTGACAAGATCCGTTTAACGGCAGGCAGAGATAATGGAATGATGATAGGCTATGATTCTACCCCCTACTGGCTGTTCCATCATTCCCGCCCTTTGAGCAAGAAGTTGACAAAGGACCAGTGTGCAGCCAAACTCCGTAAAGACCTTTCTTTAAAAGAAAGCCGACTGGCAGTCATTTCTCTGCCTGGGTGGCAGGAAGCATTCTGCTATGAATTCCGCGGTACAGCAGCCGATGAAGAGTTTTTAATCTATATTAATGCCGCAGATGGGACAGAAGAAAAAATTCAACGTATTATTCACACGCCAAGGGGAGAATTTCTTCAGTAATATCTTTTGACCGTCATGATGAATTTTTATTCCAGTTTACTAAAATTCTTTCCTTGAGTATAATGGTAAAGATATGACCTGCCGGTGTTACATAGAGGCGGAGTGATGGTAAAATGTATGAAAAGTGGCTTAAACCTTTATCCGAATGTGCGCTTTTTGAAGGCATCCCCAAAGATGAAATGCTTGTCATCCTTCAATGTATGAATCTCAGTATCCATGAGTATAAGAAGAACGATTATCTAACAATTGCCGGTGAAGCGTTTTTTCTTATCGGGGTGGTCGTAGAAGGGACCGTGGCCCTGACCAAGGAAACAGCTTCCGGTAACAGGGTGATGATCGGTTTGTTGGAGCCCGGTGAAATGTTTGGAGAAACGGCTGCTTATTCAGGTAATAAATCTTGGCCGGTTACGGTTATTGCTCAGACCAAGAGCACAGTAATGTTTTTTCCTAACGACAAAATTGTAGGTTGCTGCGACAAGGTTTGTGCCAATCATCAACGACTGATTATGAATATGCTTAAGGTAGTATCGAACCGGGCATTGATGCTGAACAAAAAAGTTGAATACCTTTCCATCAAAAGTCTGAGAGGGAAAATAAGTACTTTTCTTTTGGAAGAATTTAAAAAGCACGGCAATATGACTTTTCAGCTAAATCTAAATCGCAATGAATTAGCTGATTTTATCAATGTTTCCAGGCCTTCGCTCTCACGCGAACTCTGCAGGATGCGGGACGAAGGACTAATCGATTTCTACAGCACGGCTATCAAGATTAAAGACTTTGACGCTCTCAAAGATTTCAGCGAATAAGTTTTCCCATAGTTCCTAAAATCTCTCTTTATGAAAAACGGACAGCCGGCTTGAGGCATCAATTTCGGCCAGGAAAACCTGATTTTTATAATTTGTAATTCCCTGCTTTGCTAATTCTTGAATTAGCCATTCGGTACTCAGATTGAGGTGCCGGAGATTACCCCGAATAATTTGTCCGTCCATAATTAACGGGAAGGTGAGACCTTCTTCCTTTGCATCAATCGCCAGATCAGCAACCTGAACAGGTCTTTTTTGGGTTTTGACAAAAACGGATAACTCTCCTTGCGGTTCTAATATGGCATACTCGATGTCGGATATTTTATCATATCCCTTTTGTCTTAAAAGGCCCTGCAATTGATTGAGAGAAAGGAAGGAACCCTTCAGCGCTTTATAATCAATTTTGCCTTTATTGATTATAATTGTAGGAGTATGTTCAAACCAAGGTGTTATCCGATTAATCAGCGATAAACGGGAAGTCAGGATAATCATGCCAAGGATTAAGGCAATACCTACCAGCGCCTTGGCTGTAACTTTTGTAACCAATGGCTCGGCGGCAACGGTGGAGATAAGGAATAAGCCTGTCAGTTCATACACAGTCATCTGAGCAATAGCTTTTCCGGGAAGGATTCTTGCCGCAAAGTATGTAAACAAATAGATTACTATCGCCCTCAGGGCATAACCCATTAACTCCAAAATACTTTCCCCCTAAAAAACATTCAGAAAATCTCTAATCATTTCCTTTATCTCCGGGAGTATTTCCAGAGAATCATCTTCATGATTTTGCACTACATATTCCAACTCAAGCAGTTTTCTCTCAAATACCCTCAGAGTTTCCGTCTCATTGGCCAAATAATGTGTAACTTTCTGTTTTTCCCATTGCACTTTTATATTCTGAACATCTTGAGATGCGGTTTCCCATCTTTCAGCTTTGAGATCCTGTTCCAATACATCTATTTGTACCAAAATTTTAGCGTTAGACCGGAGAGCGAAATGCAAGCCCCCGATAAAAGCCAGCAGCAGCAGAATCCAACCTAAAAATATCACCTTTTGTGTTTTAAATTCTTCAAACATTTTCATTCTCCGTTAAATCATTATATCCCTTGGATTACCTTACCTATGTTTATTTTTAACCAAAATTGGCTTGTCATGCATCAAATATTAATAAAGGACTATTCCTTCGGAACAGTCCTTTGATCAGGCCTTTTAGGGTCATGCCCGGGACTTGCTACTGCAGCCTTCTTTACAATGGGCTACCTCTCTCAGCATCCAATGCTTGGTAAACATTGCAACACCTCCCGCACACAATCGTTAATCATATATATATGCACTTTCTTGTAATATATGAAGAAATCAATATTCTGGTTATTGTTGACATTAACGAGGAAATGTTCTAAAATGACATTTTACTGTTGCTTTCCATATTTTATTGTTCTGTGTCTTATAAATATTAATAATCTAGTTAAAGATATATTTAGCAACGTATAAACAAAACGTATGAACAAGAAGGTTGACATCAATCAAAGACCAACCTTATTATCTGTAGTAAAAAGGATTATCGATTACGACAAGGAGATTATATTAATGTCTAATTTTTATGAACTGGGTCTGGGCGATCATTTGACCAAGGCAATTACAGAAATGGGATTTGAGGAAACGACCCCCATTCAGGCTGAAACTATTCCTCTTGCCTTAAAAGGTCTGGATATTATAGGACAAGCTCAGACCGGAACCGGAAAAACAGCCGCTTTTGGAATTCCAATGATCCAAAGAATTTCATCGGAAAGAGATGCCCTCAAAGGATTGGTTATTACCCCTACGAGAGAGCTTGCTATTCAGGTAGCAGAGGAACTAAACCGCATCGGTCAATTTAAGGAAGTGCGTGCTTTACCCATCTACGGCGGTCAAGATATCGACCGTCAGATCAGAGCTTTAAAAAACCGTCCGCAGATTGTTGTCGGGACCCCGGGACGCTTGATGGATCATATGCGGAGAAAAACCATTCGTTTACAGCAGATTGAAGTTGTCATTCTAGATGAAGCCGATGAAATGTTAAGCATGGGTTTTATAGAAGATATCGAAAACATTCTTTTAGGAGTACCCAGCGAACGACAAACCCTGCTTTTCTCAGCGACCATGGCAAGGACAATTCAGGACCTTGCCCAGCGATTTATGAAAGAACCGGTTTTCATTAGCATCAAGACAAAAGAAATGACAGTCCCGCAAATTGAACAGTATTATGTAGAAGTACAAGAAAAGCAAAAATTCGATGTTCTATGCAGAATGTTGGATATTCATTCTCCGGATTTGGCAATTGTTTTTAGCAGAACAAAACGAAGGGTCGATGAACTCTTTGAAGGTCTGAGCAAGAGGGGATACTCGGCTGAAGGGATTCATGGGGATTTAACCCAAGCAAGACGAGATGTTGTAATGCGCCATTTTAAGGAAGGCCTGACAGAAATACTTGTTGCAACGGATGTTGCTGCCCGCGGCCTTGATATCGGCGGTGTAACGCATGTTTATAATTTTGATATTCCACAGGACCCTGAAAGTTATGTGCACCGTATAGGCCGAACCGGACGCGCCGGAAAAGGCGGACTCGCCGTTACACTTGTTACCCCGAGAGAAATTGGTCATCTCAGGCTTATTGAACAGGTTGCTAAAAGAAGGATTATACGCAAGCCGTTACCTACTTTGACAGATGCTTTCGTTGGCCAACAACGTATGACCGTGGATAAAATTTTACGGACAATTGAAGACCCGGATATTCACAAATACAAGGAACTGGCGGAAGAGCTTTTGGAAACGAGCGATTCCATTGTTCTGCTTTCTGCAGCTTTGAAACTCCTCACCAAAGAACCAAATACCACACCGGTAATCCTATCAGAGGAATCTCCCCTCAGAATCCGACAGCCTCGGAGAGAAAGATTGGAACATCCACTTCGAAGAGAGCGGTTTGACCATCAAGGATTCAACCGAAAACGCGATTCGAAATATTCTGCACGCGGGCCAAAAAAATCTTAAGTTGGAGAACAGCCGTACTGATTGTCCCGCTGCCGCTAATGTTTAAGATGGAAAGGGCAAGCCTAGTGGTTAGCTTCTCAACCCTCTAGTTTCGGCAGGGTTCTTTCCTATTGAGTTTTGGCATCGTTGCAATGATATTTGTTCATCCGCTGCTTTAACTCTTCAACCGTAATGCCTTTCTTTTCGGCTATCTCTTTTAGCTTTGCTTCATCCAAGGGTTTTTTGCGGCCCTTATGAAACTTGCCTTCAGCTATTTGCTGCTTTAATTCCTCTAAGGTAATACCTTTTTTCTTTGCTATTTTAGATAGCTTGGCGTCAAACTGAGATTTTGCTTCCTCTGTGGAGATTCCTTTTTCTTTGGCAATGTGATCAACGATCCTGTCATAGCGTGAAGGAGACTGCGCACCGCTTTCAGCGGCAGCCATTCCCATCAAAGGAAATATCAGCGTCAAAACGAACATGGCGGTTAGGAATGCAACAATTAACTTTTTTCTGTTAATCATATTACCCTCCTTTATGATAACTTGCCCTTTCCACTGTTTATTTTGAACATTTTTTATAATATCATCCGGTTTAAGAGCACTATTTTTTCACATTTTTGGCAGCATATTTCTAGTATCACTAATGCCTTATACAAATTATTGCAATTTATTATTTGCTAAAAAAAGAATCTAAGAATTGGTTCAATAACCTTTTCCTTCCATGAGAAAAGGTTTTTTGCTGTTTTTTTATTTCCAAGGGGATATCTGATAAGTCATGAAGTATGGAGATCCTTCATATAATACCCATACAAAGATGAAAGACGGAAATCGGAAGAGGTGACGTCCGAGAATGGACGCAGACAGTAGCAAGAGAGCTATCTTTATTGCGTTAAGTGTCAACTTGATTATCTTCTTAACAAAAGCAATCGGCGCATGGATAAGCGGCAGCGCCGTAATGTATTCTGAATCGCTGCACTCCCTGGCAGATATGTGTAACAGCGTTTTTCTATTAATCGGTTTATTTTTAGCACTGCGCCCCCCGGATCAAGACCATCCTTTTGGTTATGGCAAAGAGGTATATTTCTGGTCGTTCATGGCTTCCATCTTTATGCTGGGAGTAACAAGCGCAGGTTCCATTTATGCGGGAGTTCAACATATGCTCAGCCCGGAAAAAATAGATAGTTTATTTTTTCCTGTCATTGTGTTGACTATAAGTGTATGCAGTGAGTATTTTGCTGTGAATGTTGCAGCAAACAGTGTCCTGAAAGATCTCCGGGTCGAGCGAAGTGGAATCAAGAGATTAACGTATGCGCTGTGTAATTTTCACCGGGTCTCCAACCCTGTCCTCAAATTTGTGTTTGTCGAGGATACAGTCGCTTTCCTGGGAGCGCTGCTGGCATTATCCGCCTTAATTTATATCAAAGCAACCGGCATCCTCTTTTTCGATGGTTTGGTATCTGTTATAATCGGTATCCTGTTAGGATTTATGGCTTTGCTGTTCGCTAAACAGAATAAGGAAATGATCATCGGCCAGTCTGCCCCTGATAGTTTGGAACAAGCCATAGGGGATGCTGCTCTGACTGTTGACTCCGTTGCCGATATCTCGGATTTGAAAACCATGATTGTCGGCCCTCAAGACTTGTTGGTCAATATGGAAATAGAAATTGCGCCTGCCACCACCGTAGAAAAATTGGATGGGATTCTTGAAGATGTCGAAAGAAGGATTCGCGACAGGATTCCTTTCGTTAAATATCTCAGCATTGAAGTATCTCCGGATGACCGCGTTCAAGAATGGCCCAAAGCACTTTAGTTTTTGAGGAAATTTCGAAAAAATCCATTTGACAAGCTATTTTCTAGGAATATAGTTTGAGAGGTTGAGGGCATAGGATAGTGATTATCTAGTTTTTTCCCGAGGACAATATGATACCGCATTCTTGCCGATTCTTTTGGATTCATAAAGACCGGCATCAGCTGCTTCGATTAACTTTGTTAAGGTGGTTGCATCGTCTGGGAAAGCCGCAACCCCTATGGACACAGAAATCCCGGACTCGGCACAAACCTTTTTCCGGAACCTTTCGGCAACAAACAAAGCGTCTGAAACCTTTGTCCCCGGCAGGATGATAAGAAATTCATCCCCCCCGTAACGGCCAAGCATATCAAACCCTCTTATATTTTGCTTGGCAATACCGGCCACTTTTTTTAATACCATATCCCCTGCAACATGCCCTTGGGTATCGTTGATTGTTTTGAAGTTATCAATATCAAAAATAATAATCGTAAAAGGGTCCCTGCCCGGGTCATAGACCAATTCCTGAATGAAATTTGTAATTCCTTTTTTATTATAGGCATCCACTAAAGGGTCCCTTTGGACCATGTTTAACAAATGCTCATTGTGCTTCTCCATCTCCAGCATTCTTTTTTTGACTTCCACGCTTATCGTTTTATTTACGTCCGAAAGTTTGGCTTCCGCTTTTTTAATCCTGACCAGATAGGGCTCCATACTTTTTTTGAAGACATAGATAAACAGTAACAGATAGGCCGCTAAAAATCCGACTGCCGTCAAATAAAGCGCGGAACCGGGGTATAAAATGAATAAGGTTTCACAAGTCCCGAGCAGACAGACTCCCCAAAACAATTCCTTCTCTTTTTTTACGATTGTTTTTTTTAAGAAAAAAATGTCTATTCCAAGTAAACAAACGGTCGCTCCTCCTCCCAAATAAGGGGATAGGAAAAATGCGGGCAGCTCCATTTTTGTCAAAAAAAATAACGCCATTAGAGGGAAAAAAACTGGCATTACCAACGAAATCAAGTATTTTTTCCCCGACCATAATAGCGTCAATAAACAAAGCATTATTAAATAGATAAGATTGACATATTGCAATAAGACCCGGTCCACCGCCAGATCCGAATTAAATATACAAATTAAGCCTAAAATAAACGGAAGCAAAAAGCTGAGTCCGAACATCTTGGAAAATGTTTTTTCTTTATTCAGGAAGAAGACGAGTACAAAATTGATAAAAGAAAAACATATGATTGTCTGAAGAATCCATTTTTCGCCCATTGTCAATAGGCCCATATATGCCAATCCTTCGTCATTTTTTTATCCTTTTTCGACACGAAGATTGAAATCCCTTGTCATTATCGGAGAAAAGAAAAAAATAACATTTCCTAAACAATACAAGAATACTTTATTACGGCAATATCTCAGAAGGAAAAAAGCAGTCATTGTAGAATTGCCAAAAGAGCAGGTAACGATCATGACAAATTTTGGAATAAAGGAGAAGGTATTTGTGTTTTCAGAAAAAGTTGTCAGCAATCTCCAACGATCCTCCTGGATCCGGGCTATGTTTGAAGAAGGTACCAGACTAACTCAGATTTACGGAGAAGCTAATGTATTTGATTTCAGTCTGGGAAACCCCTATGCTGAACCCCCTCACGAAGTCGTACAGTCTTTAAAGAAATATATTTCCGGTGATATTAAAGGGGTACACCGGTATATGAGCAACGCAGGCTATCCTGAAGTTAGAACCAGGATTGCGGAATCCCTCCAACAAGAAAGCGGTATTCCTCTTTCTGCGGAACATGTCGTGATGACTGTGGGTGCTGCGGGTGGTTTGAATGTTGTTCTAAAATCGATTCTTAATCCCCAGGAAGAGGTTATTTTATTTGCGCCGTATTTTGTAGAATACAATTTTTATATAGATAACCACGGCGGCAAGGTCGTTATCGTCCCTCCGGATACAACGAGCTTTGAACCCAATTTAGCGGCATTAAAAGATCTGATTACCCCAAAAACCAAAGCAATTATGATCAACACGCCAAATAATCCTACCGGAGTATTGTACAGCCGTGAAACGCTGGAAGATATGGCCCGTATCTTAAGGCAAAAGGAAGAGGAATTCGGGACTTGTATTTTTGTACTTTCCGACCAGCCCTATGCGGAAATCATTTTTGATGCCCATAAGATGCCCAGCCTGCTTTCTATTTTTGATCATGCAATTATTGTCAATTCTTTCAGCAAATCTTTAGGCCTTGCCGGCGAGAGAATCGGCTTTATCGCCCTGAGCAGCAAAATCAAAGATGTTGAAGTATTGGCCAATGCTCTGAGTTTTTGCAACAGAACATTAGGCTTTGTGAATGCACCGGGTCTGTTTCAGAAAGTAGTAGGAGATACCCTCCAAGCCAAAGTCAATGTTGAAGATTACCAGAAAAAACGAGATTTCTTCTACGATAATCTTACCAGGATCGGTTTCCAATGTATCAAACCTCAGGGTGCATTCTATCTGTTCCCCAAAGCCCTGATCGAAGATGATATTGAATTTGTTAAAAGGGCTGTCACCTATAACCTGCTTCTTGTGCCCGGAACGGGCTTTTGCTGCCCGGGCTATTTTCGGATCTCCTACTGTGTAAGTATGAATACCATTGTTAACTCCATTCCCGCCTTTGAAAAACTGGCCCTGGAATTTCAATAATTTTGATTAATATCATCGATTGGATAGCATAGACAACTTCTGAGCCGGATTACTCACTTCCTTAATTTTTTTGCTCTTTTCAGTTCCTCCAGGAAAAACAGATGATTGTCTATTCTGTTTCTCATATCTATTTCGGTATCCAGTAACTGTTCCCATCCTTTTTCAGTGAGAACATAGTATTTAACCGGCCGGCCTGATTCGGGCATTTCCCATTTTGCAGCTACCGCTCCTTCCTCTTCCAGGTCCTGCAGCATACGATAGACCATTGCGCTATCCCCTAAAAAGTAAGGAATCTCTTCTTGCATCATTTTTAGGACGGCTCCGCCGTAATTTGCCCCGCGTGCCAGAAAGAGGAGAACGAAGGCCGGCGAATGCCTTGGGGAATACTTCTTGCTTTTTTTCAAAAATAGTAACCTCCCAGCTGATACCTGTAATTGCCCCTATATAAGTTTACTGCCAAAAACACTATCCATCAATATACAGCATAGCGTTTTTTGCAGTAATTTTTTGTTGTTTGGTTTTGTTAACTGCCGAAAGACTGGATAGTGATATCTTCTGCCGCCGAATTACCGGCTTTGTCTACGACCTCAGCCCCGGGAATGACAAAATCTTTCATAATTACAGCAGGAACTGCTTCGTTATTGTTTAAAGCGGCTGTTGCCCCGTCAGCAGATATGGTGATTGTCAAATGGGTTGAAGATATGGCCCGTATCCAATTTCCATTTATTGTATTGCTTTTTATCCGGTTAAGAATATTTGTCCAGGATGTATTGCTTAAAGGCCCTTCCACTGCTGTTAATACCGCTTGCCCATGGCCGGGAATACTGCCCTGAATAGAAATATTAATCGCTGCCGGTGCTACAGTGTCGATTACAATATTTTTGGCCTGTCCCAAAGACCCGGCTCCCCCGGGAAGAGGCAGCACCAAGTTGGCATTAATTGATTTCCCTTTTACCTTGATGATTCCCGTTAAAGCGTTCGTTCGGATATATTCAAGATCCGGACTCGTGTCCCCCTGCTGAACCGAATAGTTGAAACTAAGCTGCGTTGACCCGCTTCCCCCTGTATATTCCGCCAAACGGTCTATTGCCCCTGTCTCTAAACATAAGGCAGGCGTTCCTGTTACGCTGACTTCCCCATCAAAAGTAATTGTAATGGGGATTGCGCTTCCTGCTTTGTAAAACCCGTCAGGCGTCAGCGAACTGACTGCAACGGCGTTAACCCTGACACAGGAATCAACAGAAGCATTTTCGAGAGCAGTATTTCCGGCTTTGTCCCTGACCTTTCCCGCAGGAATTACGAAATCCCCCGTAATTGCTGCCGATAAGACATTTCTGTTGCCCAACACGGCATTATCGCCTTCGGGACTGGGTGTAATATAAAGGTCACCGGCAGAAACACCTGTTATCCAATTTCCTCCTGGACTAACATTGGCTTTGATTTCATTCAGAATATCCGTCCAGGAATCATCTGCAAG
Organism: Candidatus Dichloromethanomonas elyunquensis; assembly: GCA_001515265.1. Classification (GTDB taxonomy): domain Bacteria; phylum Bacillota; class Desulfitobacteriia; order Desulfitobacteriales; family Syntrophobotulaceae; genus Dichloromethanomonas; species Dichloromethanomonas elyunquensis. The sequence continues at coordinate 36,042 of LNDB01000010.1, read as the reverse complement.
CGGTCCGTTTTCTACTGTCAGGATAACACTGCCGTTCCCGGGAATCTCGTTGACGGAAGATATTGTGATCGTATTTGGAGGAATGGTATCAATGATCAAATTACTGATGCTGCTCAGTGACCCCGGCCCGCCCGGGGCAGGCAGCAATAATTGGGCATCTTGATGATTCATCTTGTCTATTATTGTTCCACCGTTGAGGTTCAAGGCATCGGTACCTGTGTAATCAAGGTCATCTGATCCATCCCCGGCTTGGACGGTATAACAGAAAGTAAGGATTTTGGTGCCGGTTCCGCTTGTATACACTGCTTCACGGTCGCTTTGACCGGTTTCCAATCTCAGACCGGGTATCCCGGTTACTTCTACGCCCCCGCTAAAGGTTACTTTGATCTCGATAATATCTCCTTCCTTATATGCGCTATCTTGATTTGGCGAAGCAACTGCGGTTACGGTAGAAACAGGAGGGGCAGATTCACTTCCGCTTGCATCGCCTCTGCGTGTATCAGTTCCTGCCTGCATGGGGTTTGCCGTTAAATTTCCGACATAACGGTCAAATTCCCTGCAGACAGCTTCCGGTACGGCGCGTTCCCCGCCGATGGCAACCAGCCTGCTTTCCAAAAAAGCTTTTGTCTTAAGATAATCCCAAGTTGCTTGGGGAATTTCTCCTTGAATCATGACCAAGGGATACCCGGACCTGCCCGCTAAGGAGCTGACACTAAGCGCATCCGAAAATCCTGAACCGTCCCCTCCGGTTACTGCAAAGATATGATGGAAATCGAGATCGTTTGAGAAGTTTTCCAAGATAAGCTTATTCGTCTCAAACCTATCCCGGCCGCCTATTCTAACGCACCCTAAAAGTTTTTCTTCCGCGTAGGAAGAGATTACCCCTAATCCTCCTATTACATAGGTTTTGGCGTTATTCTTTTGCTGTAAATAAGCTTCGACAGACGATGGCAGAAAATCTCTGCCTGTAAGTAAAATGGGAAGCTCTTTATAGGCCGCAATCGTGCTCATAGCCGCTGCATCCCATGGGCTTTCCCCTGAAGCTAAAACCGCAGCACCTTTTGCATCCAGCTTCATGGCTATCTGAACGGCTGTTTCATAACGATCCTGCCCAAAGATACGTTCAACCCGTTCGACTCCCGCCAAACGAAGGGCTTCGTCTAAAGAAGAATCTACTGCCTCGGGCCCCCCGATGATCATTACGTGTTTTGTCCCTAACCTCTTTAACTCCGCCATGGATTCGGCCGGAAGACGTTTTTTTTCAGTTAATAGTACCGGAGAGGAGAATTTCTCGGCAAGCGGTCCGGAACATAAGGCACCTGTGAAATCTTCGCCGCTGGCCAGAACCGCATAATAAGATTGTTGCCAGCCTTCCCTGGAAACGGCAGCAGCTGTGTCATATCTATTATTTCCTGAAATTCTTAAGCTGAAAGGTTCTTGGGCGTTGGCATGTTGGGCATACAGGTTAATGATAATAAGAGAAATAATGACTTCCAGTAATATTTTTAATACATTGCTCACAAAAATCTCCTAAATATATTTTTGCAAATATTTTACATGTAAATATATGGAAGTTCAATATGCCCGGTGTATTTCTTCAACCAATTTTACGTATTTCATTTCAGATTTATTAATTCAGGCTATTTTCCCGGCTAAAATTCACCTTGCTTTACCGCTGGAACATCGCTTACAATATGTAACGAAGAACACATTAGATCTTGGGAAGACAGAAGGAAAAATACGATGCATACAAACAGCACTCTACCGGAATTAAGCATTTTTAAGATATGGTATTTGGCTATCCGTCCTAAAACCCTTCCGGCTGCTGCAGGACCTGTAATTGTCGGCTTGGGTCTGGCCTTGGGAAACGGTTCTTTTCGGTTGGGCCCGGGATTAGCGGCCCTGCTTGCTGCCCTGCTCTTGCAGATTGGATCAAATCTTGCCAATGATGTATATGATTTTAAAAAAGGTACGGATACACAGGAGAGATTAGGGCCTATAAGAGTTACGCAAGCCGGATTGCTATCCCCAAAACAAGTTATTATGGGAATGATTTTCGTTTTCGCCTTCTCTGCATTAGCCGGGGTATATTTGATTGTTGTGGGGGGCTGGCCTATTCTGGTTATTGGAATTCTGGCCATTGTTTGCGCAATTGCTTATACGGCCGGTCCTTATCCCCTTGGTTACAAAGGCATTGCCGATGTTTTTGTATTTGTCTTTTTTGGTCCTGTTGCAGTATGCGGTACATATTACCTCCAAGCAGGAAATATTCCTACAGCTGCCTGGTGGTCTTCCATTCCTCCGGGGTTGCTCGTAACCGCTATTTTGGTTATCAACAACTTGAGAGATATTGAAACGGACCGGAGAGCAGGAAAAAAAACTTTAGCGGTCCGTTTCGGCGTAAAATTTACCCAAGCTCAGTATCTTATGCTTGTCAGTGGCGCTTATCTTATCCCTTTACTGATGTGGTTTATGGGGATATCTCCTTTATCTGTTCTCTTATCCTGGTTTTCTCTTCCCCTGTTGGTCCCACGGGTCAAGGATATCTTGACAAAAAAAGGAGTCCGTCTCAACACCACACTTGCAGGCACAGCCTTTCTGGGACTTATTTTTTGCATTTTGTTCTCCATCGGTTATCTTATGGGTTAACCTATGGGTCATTAAGCCTTTTCCTAAACCTCTCATATTATATTTAATTAGCGTTTGATAGGCCTGCTCAAATTCTTCCGGCTCGCCATGACTGATCCAGGAGAATATTACCTGGCGGAAAGTTCCGACAAACGCAGTTGCACTGACTTGGGTATCCTGTCGAGGGATTAGCCCCTGGAGCATAAGTTCATCAATATCTTGCTTGGCAAATTGAATTAAATCATTTTCAATATCTGTAAATTTTGTATGAAAAGCCGCTCCAATTTCCGGGAAATGCTCCAACAAAATCTTGGCCAGATGTTTCTCCTCCATAAACTTCTTTACACATATTTCCATTGATGCCTGAAGCTTATCAAATGTATTGCCGTATTTAGCCCTCTCTTTCTGAATGATGTCCAGTAATTCCGTATATAGCTCTTTAACAATGGTTTCCATCAGGACTTCTTTATTTGTAAAATACAAGTAGACTGTACCCGTTGCAATTCCCGCACGTTTCGCTATGGCTTTGATGGAGGTTTGTTCTTTTTCCTCTTCAGCGAATATTTGCTTTGCTGCCTGCAGTATTTTTTTTCTTAAATTTTGATGTTTAGTTAATACTTTCTCGGTTTTGTGATAAACCATATGTCTCCTCCCATCAAAAGGCATTCTTCATCTATTGATTAAAATGAAAAATTGAATGTCCATTCATTTAAGATTAAAACAGCCATAATTGACAAATTATGCCATTCAAGTAAACAACCCGTTTTTTCTCCTGAAAAACGGGTTGTCAGCTACTTGTTTGGATCAATTTTCACGATCTAAAGTTTAAGTATTTTCTATTTGTACCCCGCGGTGTTTGTAAAAGTCAAAAAGCATATGTACTAAAAGCAGCATCAATATGAATAAGCTTAGATATTTTAAATAAGGCAGGGTGAATGAAGCAATAAGCTCCATTACTGTGGAAAGGATAACAAAAATATACAGTGTGCCTAACCGCTGCGTCATTTCGCTGCTTTTGTATTTTGTGGTCATCCTGGCTCCGAACGGTGAACCAATAAAGGCTCCGGCTATCAGACAAAGCCCCAATAAATAATTCAAATGAATTCTCGTGCTATAGCCAATGATCCCTCCGAGCGAAATGATAATAATTCCTGCCAGGCTCGTCCCAATGGCTTTTTTGGAATCAAACCCAAGCCAGTTAATCAAGAGGGGAATCGTAATAAAACCGCCTCCTATTCCCAGTAAAGAAGATAGAAAACCGATGACCAGGCCGATGGTTATCGAAACAAAATAGGGATTCCGAATTTCGTTAGGTGTGCTTTCTTTATATTTACTTCGATAAAACGAGAATGCAAAGTAACATAGAAGAACGATAAATAAAAGGCTGAATATCCAATCATATTTTCCTGATATATATATGACAACTCCCTTGGAAACTTGGGCTGACAGAGCACCGACCAGCCCAATTATCAAGGCAATTTTCCAATTTACATTTTTCATCTTGGTGTGGACTATCGTTCCGGAAATACTCATCCCAAAAGAAAACATGAGGGTTGTCGGTACTACACCACTCGGGTTAAATCCGACTATCAACAGAGTAGGCACAAGCACAATAGCGCCGCCGACCCCATAAAAACCGGCCAGTGCCCCAATAATAACTCCTACAGGAATAAATAATAATTCTGTAATCATTTTCTGCCTCCAGTTATTTCAAATCTGTTATAATTCCTTCTTCCAAAAATATGATAAATTCTGACCCTTCTCCGACCTTGCTCCTTACCTTTATTTTCCCATTATGTCCCAAAATAATTATTTTTGCAATAGCCAACCCTAAACCATGGCCTCCCTTCTCCTTTGTTCTGGACTTATCCGTCCGATAAAACCTGTCAAAAATGTGTTCCAATTCCACTTGGGACATTCCAATTCCCGTATCTTTGAGGCTGATAGCAATTCTATTATTTTCCTTTTCCAAGCTGATGGTGATTTCCCCGTCAACAGGAGAGTATTTTAAGGCATTATCAATTAATATGCGAATTGCTTGTTTTATCCTGCTTTTATCGGCATATAAAGAAACTTCTTGGTCAATCTTCCCATTTATTTTGTGAGTGGTGTCAATAATCTGGGTCTCTTTGATCGTCTCCAGAAGCATCTCCGAAAGGCTGAATTCTTCCTTTTCGAATACAAAAGTACTGTTATCATGCCTGGCAAGGAACAACAATTTATCAATCAGCTCATTCATTCCTTCTGCTTCGTTTTTAATGGCATCGACAGATTCCTGGAGAACTTCCTTATCGTGTTTTCCCCAGCGGTCGAGCATTATGGCATATCCTTGAATTACAGCGATCGGTGTTCTTAATTCATGGGAGGCATCCGATACAAATTGCCTTTGTCTATTATACTGATCTTCAATTCTGTTCATCATTTCATTAAAGGTAAGCGCAAGTTCCTTCAGTTCGTTTTTTGATCCGCTTACATTGATCCGCAAATTCAGGTTCTTTTCCGATATTTCCTTTACTGTCTGTGTCATTTCCCTTATTGGCTGAAAAATTTTCCTTCCGGACACGGCTATAGCAGGGACAGAAATTAGAAGAATAACTGTATGCACAACCAAAATAATCTGAGAGATTTTTATAATCTCCCGAAGATTATCCCTGACATCCGAGTAAGTGATGATTTGAACGGTTTCCCGGGAAACAACTGCACTTCTGTTAACTGCAAGGTATAAATTCTCCCTGCTCCATATTATGCCTGCCAAAGGATAGTAGCCATATTCGCGGCCGGTAGCCGTAGAATAGAGAACGTTTTGATTCCGGTCATAGATGACAACAGGGATTCCCTTCTGCATAGAATACGCTTTGATCTCGGCATAAACTATTGGATCTTGTTTGATGATATTCGCTATTCCCGAATAATCCTCCTGAACAGTATCACGTATTATGATGGAAGCAAAAATGGCAATGACAATGAATCCTGTCCCTATTACAGCTTTGATCAGGATGTAAATATGCCTTAAAGACAACTGCAGCCGGATCGACAATTCAGCTTTTTTCCTGATCACTCCGGTCACAAAAGACATGATAGAAACCGGGAAAAATATGACCTTCAAAATCCTGGTTCTTACGGTTTTCGAGTCGCTTTTCTCGTCTTTATTCTTCATTATGTTTAAAAGTATACCCAACCCCTCTTACGGTGTGAATAAATTGCATGCCAAAAGGTTGATCAATCTTATTGCGCAAATATTTGATATAAACGTCTGTAACATTGGTATCACCGTAGAAATCATATCCCCAAACCTGATCCAGTATTTTTTCCCGGGATAAAACAATGCCCTGATTTTCCATCAAATACCTGAGTAATTCAAATTCTTTCTTTGATAATAATATCTCTCTGCCGTCATATGTTACCCTGTATTCATCTTTAAAGAGACTTAATTTACCGGATTCAAGCCGGTTGTTGTTTGTCTCGTTTTTCCCTTTTCTTTTTAATACTACCCGGATTCTGGCAAGTAATTCTTCGATGGCAAACGACTTGGTCATATAGTCATCGGCGCCGCTGTCGAGTCCCATGACTTTATCCGAAACATCATCTTTGGCCGTCAGCATGATAATGGGAACATCGGATTCCCGTCTTACCCTTCTGCATACTTCTATGCCGCTGAGTCCGGGAAGCATAAGATCCAGAATAATTAAGTCGACATCCTCCGATATTGCTTTTTCGTATCCGAGTCTGCCGTCATATGCGACTTGCACCGCATACCCTTCGTGCATCAGTTCAAGTTCTAAAAACCTCGCTATTTTAACTTCGTCTTCAATCACCAAAATTGTTGTCTTCATGACTCCACCCGTCATTCCATCATCAATTTGTTTTCCTGCCCAACAGGCTGATAATCAGCTTCATTATAAACGCAAATGAACCTGCAGACAACACAGGTTCATTTTACTAAGTTATTCTACTGTCACTTCATTGTAATCGTCTTTTTTGCCGGTATCCTTACTGTTGTTTTTAGGATTGTTACCCTCTTTCTCCCCAGGTTTTTCACGCATCTGCTCTGCTGCGGTTCTTACCTTGCTTCCGATTCCGTCAACAATATCGTTAATATTTACTTCTTCTCCCTCTTCTTTCTTGATTCTGATTTTATAACCCATCAGGTATATCGTTATGGAGAGGATGATATAGAGCCAGAATACGGGCATAGTAATGAACATTACAAGAAGAAGGATATTTACCGGAACATTTAAGACGGTGGATTCTTCTTTTTCGATAATCAATCTTGTTACAAATCCTTTTTGAAGCAGCTCTTTCACTTTTTTTCCTAAACGGTGGTTTTTGTCCGAGGAGTAGGAATGGTGTTTTGATTTATGCCCATGCTTTTTCTCAAAGGCAATGACGGCTTCAATCAGGTCACCGTCATGCTGATCAAGTAATTCTTTTGCTTCTTGATAACTGCAGTTTGTTCTTTTCCTAATTTCATCGATTTGTTCCATCGTAATACCCATTGCGATCAACTCCATTCTCGAATATGGGTTTATTCTATCGCCATATCATTAGACATTACTTAACCAAAGATTAAAATTCGATTAAAAACTTACCATAATCCAGCATCCTGTTCTCTGCAAAATTAGTCCATTTACTCTCCGGTCGTCCATAATTGCAAAAAGGATGAATCGAAATTCCTCCTCTGGGTGTAAATTCTCCCATTACTTCGATATACTTCGGATCTAAAAGCCGGATTAAATCTTTCATAATGATATTGACAACATTCTCATGAAAATCGCCGTGATTTCGAAAACTGAAAAGATATAATTTCAAAGATTTGCTCTCTACAAGCTTTTTCCCAGGAATATAGTGAATATTAATTGCCGCAAAATCCGGTTGTCCTGTCATAGGACATAAACTCGTAAATTCAGGACAGTTTAGTCTGACAAAATACTCTTGGTCAGGATATTTGTTATCAAAGCATTCCAGAAGATCGGGTCTGTAATCGTAAACGTACCCGGAATGCGAACCCAAATGAGATAGCCCTTCAATTCTTGTATCCTTCATTTGCCTTTACCTCCGATCGTAATTTCATAAAATAAGGGCAAACTGCTCCCAAAACATAAAACTACCGAGAGAGGTAGTTCGTCCCTAGTTTTGTTTAAAGACAGGATGGATTGCGAACTGTCTTATTCACTGTTTTTTTTATTATATCATATGTATCATCTATTATAAATCAAAAGGCTTGTTTAAAAAATTCCGGGTTTTTTGATATTCTATTTTATGCTTTCTATGTTAGAATAGAGGAGCATACCACTAGACATACTTATTGTGATAGTATCATACTGACCAAGTTAATATTTTATATTCTTAACCGATGGAGTAGATAAAAATTGGAATATCAGCTTGCCCATTTACTCAAACAGTATGGTTACATAGGTATTATTTTAGCTTTGTCCGGCGGGATGGTAGGTTTCCCGTTTCCTGACGAAATTTTGATGACTTTCGCCGGATATCAAGTTACTAAAGGTAACATGGTTTACTCTTTGGCCATTGCCAGTGCATTCTTTGGGGCTTCAGTCGGGATATCGGCAAGTTATTTGCTGGGTTATAAATTAGGGTTGCCCTTCTTAAAGAAATACGGACCCAGATTCAATATTACGGAACAAAAGATTGAGAAAGCCCATGAACTTTTCTTGCGTTACGGGAGTATCTGGATTGTAGCTGGCTATTTTATTCCGGGTGTCCGCCATATTAATGGATACCTTGCAGGAATAGCCAATATGGGTCTGCGAAAATTCGGCGGATTTGCTTTTTCGGGAGCTCTTTTGTGGAGCATCACTTTCATCACTTTAGGTTACAACTTAGGCGAACAATGGTATATAATCAGGCGTATTATGACGAATTATTGGAAATATGGTTTTGCATGTCTTATCATTCTTGGGGTAATGGGTGTGCTTATTTATTTTTTATTGAAAGATAACAGCAAGAAAAATAATGATGAAAATTAAAGCATTGGTTTCTTTACTTCGAAAGTCTGTTGGCGATAGTTGAAGCCATATATGAATCCGGTTTGATCACACAGGGGAAACCGCAGGAGACAACCCAGCCTCGTATTTCGCTGACCCATTGGGAGCTGGGCCCATGTAAGCCTGCATCAATGTGGACGGAGATTTCATTAGGAATTTTTTCCTCTTTAAATTTTTCTCTTAAGCGAATAGCTAACTCGAGACTTAAGCTTGTTTCTAAGAAAATTTTTTGCCTGATATTATTGATTTTGGAGAATCTCCTAATTTCGGAAAAGAATATACCTCCTTTACCTATTTTGTTTGCAATCTTATGGATCCCTATGGTAATAGGGACTTTTGTGTAATTAAAGTTCTGACTGTCTGCTCCAATTGATATCTTATATTCATAAGAAATATCCTGCGAAAGATAAGCTTTGATCAGCGCAACCATTTCTTCGAAGGATACTTCTCCATAAGTAATACTAAACATCTGCACTACCCCTTTCAGAATTAGCAATTAATGTGATTACTTCATCTAAAATAAAAAAACAGATTGTTCAGACTCAAATTTTTATTGTTTTTGATACATTTCAACCCTCTATTAATGTATCTTAAGCTAAATTCTTGAAGTTTATGTGCCTTTTTGCATCGTCCGCAAATGGTACTTTCTGTTACTTTCTTATAAAACAATGAATTGTGCTGCAATAATTCCTATCGCCGCTCCTATTGTTATATCCGATGGATAATGCATCCCCAAGTATACCCTGGATAAAGCGACTAAAGCAGCTGCCGTAAAAAATATAACTGATAAGGCCGGAAATACCGATGAAAAAACGGTAGCGGTACAAAATGCGGCTGTAGAATGCCCGGACGGGAAAGAGGGGTCCTTATACATTTTCCGTCCCACATTGACATCATCCAGGGCCAGATAGGGCCTGAGGCGCGGGAAAAATTTTTTGCCCAACCGCACCACAAGATGGCTTATTAAAAGACTTAAGGCTAAGCGCTCTCCCATTTTAATAACAATAACATCCCTGCTCAGCAGTAAAATCAGAGAAATCACTACAGACCATATCGCTCCTCCTAAATTTGTAATTAGGGGCATAACCGTATCGGTAATCGTATTTTTCGCTGAACGGTTAAGGAGTTGAAAAGCAGCCCGGTCTCCGCCTTGCATCCAGTTTACAACTCTTTGCATCCCTGCCACCTCCTTCGTTTAGGTTATCAGGTTTGTATTAAAAACCTTTAAATTTTAGTTTAAGCTAAGGTAAATTTTAGTAAAAAAAATAACCTAGGGAACCCTAGGTCCGTAATTTCCGATTTTAATTCGATGCGAATATCCTATGTTTTAACTGAATATTAATCCTCTCTTTGCCCATTCGTACTTTTGATAAGCCAGGAATAAATCTTCCTTAGCGGAAACGGTAGCGGCAAGTTTATTGTTCCAGGTATAATCGGCATTGACGTAGTCCAGTTGACTGAGTATTCCATACCCTAATTTTTTCCGGGCTATTTCGTAGTCATGCTGGGCAATGTCCGCTAACTTTTGGGAATAGCCGTATTCAACCAAGGCGTCCTGCAACGCTTTATAAGCTGAGTAAAAAGAATCCTTGAATTCCCTGTAGACCGTTTCTTTCTGTCTATCGTCATAACCGTTGCCCGGCAATTCCGCTATCCGGATTTCGTAGCATTTAAGTTTAGCAGCAGTATAGTCTTCATCAGCATTAATGGCTTTTATTTTTTCCAAATCCGGTTCCGGAACAGATTCTATTGTCAAAGGCGTATCGACATCCTGTCCAAGGGCTAAATTAAAATCCCTCAGCGCTTTATTCAGATTATCCTGGGCAGTGACTGTAGCTTTCTTTTGGTCGGAAAGTGCATTCTCAGCTTTAACTACATTCTCTTCCGTTTCGCGGCCGACACTTTCTTTCAAAGTTGTAATTTTCAACTGATAGGTAAGCTGTGCTTCCTTAGCTTGGCTTAAATAAAGTGTTCGCTTTAAATCATTGTAATTGGCAAAAGCTTTTTGCTCAGTCCAAACAGTTTGGTAATTGGACTTCTCTGTGCTGATCCCTTGGGAAGTGATGCTGATGCTCCATGAATTATTCCTGTCTGCATTGTCGACTGTTCGGCCATATGATTTATTTCTGTCTAAAATGTCCGGATTCTTGGCCATCATTTCCTTTTCAAGCATATCATAAGAAAGAACGCCAACGGGTTCAACACAAAAAGCCTGAAGCGGAAATCCGAGAAGCATCGTGCCGCATAAAACTAAAACTGCCACTTTTTTTATTATCCTGCTCATCTTCGTTTACCCCCTTTTTTTATTCGTATCGCAAAGCTTCAATCGGATCCAGTTTTGCGGCTTTATTCGCCGGGTAATACCCGAAGAATACGCCAATGCCCATGGAGAACAAGACACTGCCCAGGGTTACCAGGATTGAAACTGTAACTGGTGCCTTTAACACCACGGAGACAATAGCCCCCACCGTAGTTCCCAAGATAATGCCGATGATTCCCCCTATACCGGAAATAATAGCAGCTTCAGTAATAAATTGAAACTGGATATGAAAATTTTTTGCGCCCAAGGCTTTTCTTGTTCCTATTTCCCTGGTTCTTTCCGTGACCGATACCAGCATAATATTCATAACCCCGATACCGCCTACCAATAAAGAAATCCCTGCGATGAATGCGATTGCTAATTTAATGGAATTCAGCACATCCATGATGGAGTTTAATTGTGTCTCCAAACTGTTGACCCGGGCTCCCCAAACCGTATTGGTTCTATATACATCGTCAAAATAGGCCTGCATCTGAGTTGTAAAACTTACCACGCTGCTGCTGTCCCCTTTGGCCACAACTGTAATTTGCGAGTAATTTTTCTGAGTTGCCCCTAACTTGGAAGTTGTAATGGGAATATACAGATTTGTTGTAGCGTCTTCTTCGGAAACTGTACTAACTTGCGCGGAAGATGCCTCGTACTTGTAGACACCGACAATCGTATAAATTTCGATCGTATTGGTCTTATAGACCTTGATTTGCTGGGAAATAGGGTCGGTTCCGCTCGGAAAAATGCTGTTGACCAATTTATCGGATACCACGGCAACATTTCGGTAATTATCCATATCACTTTGATTGAGATACCGGCCTTCCAGTATGTTCATATTGTTGGAAAGCAAGTAATCGGGATTGGTTCCTGAAGCAGAGATATTGGCGTATTTTTCACCGTCTTTGACGGTAGCGCTGCCTACGGAATTGGTCAGAGCAACCCCCGCAACATTATTGGGGAATTCGGCTTTCAATTGATTGATCATCTCATCGGAAATTAAGTCGGAATCTTCCGGCCTGGATGTATTGCCGCTCCCTCTGACAACCGGTTGTCTTCCTCCTCCGCCCGCGCCTCCAGCAGGACGGGCAACACCTCCCAGGAAAGGTATGCCTCCGGCGATATTAAAATTGTTTTGAGACTTCTCCCGGATAAATACCGTAATATTATTGGTCCCGAATGAGGACAGGTTGTTATTGACGGAAGCCGTCATGGCGTTGCCAATGGTCACAATGGCAATGACGGAGGTAATCCCGATAATAATTCCCAGCATGGTGAGCAATGCCCTCATTTTATTGGCCCTTAAAGATGCAATCGCCAGGAGCACGTTTTCCCAGATCATACCCTTGCCCCCTCCATCTTCTTGTTCATATGGTCACTGACAATATTTCCGTCGCTTAAGGTTACTATTCTTTCTGTTTGTTCCGCCAATTCGGGATTATGGGTGATCAGTACGATCGTTTTTCTTTCTTCCCGGTTAATCTGCAAAAAGATATCCATCACCAGTTTGCCTGTTTGGGTATCTAAGGCACCTGTAGGCTCATCGGCCAAGATAATGGCGGGGTCATTCGCCAGCGCTCTGGCAATCGCTACCCTTTGTTTCTGTCCCCCCGAAAGCTCGTTAGGCATATGAGTCATTCGATCTCCCATCCCCACAAGTTCGAGCAGTCTCTCAGCTTTTTTTCTTCTTTCCCCTTTGCCGGCCCCCATATAGAACAGAGGCAGCTCAACGTTATTTAAAGCAGTAGTTCTGGGTATAAGGTTGAAGGTTTGAAAAACAAAGCCAATTTTTTTGTTGCGAATCTCGGATAACTGGTTTTCGGTCATTTCCTGAAGGGGAACTCCGTCCAGGACATAAGTTCCCGAGGTCGGGCGGTCCAAGGCCCCGATGATGTTCATAAGCGTGCTTTTGCCGGAGCCTGACGCGCCAACAACGGATACAAATTGACCTTCCGGTATGCTAAGGCAAATATCTTTTAAAACAGTAAGTTCATTGGGCATACCGACATAATATTTTTTGATCACATTGCTGATTTCAATCATTATACACCACCCTGTCTGTTGGCAGATCCTCCTGTCGCAGTTCCGCCTGACCGGGTTCCGCCGGTGCCGGACCCACCAGTCGACCCATTGCCGCTATTGGTTCCAGTCGATCCGGAATATCTCGCTCCATTGCCTGAACCACTCAGTTGATCCTGGGAAATAACTTGACCCGCCGTCACTTTGCTTGGCCGGGAAATTACTTTCATGCCTTCCTGTAATTTATCGCCGGAAACTTCTATGCTCGTGGCTGTTTCAATTCCGACAGTTACTGGAATTTCCACTACCGTGTTGCTGCTGTCCAATACATAGATCGAACTCTGACGGTTTTTGGTTATTACCGAATCAAACGGTACAGAGAAGACATTGTCCTTAGATTGGAGAATAATCTGCAGAAAAGCGTTCATCCCTATTTTCATGAGGGGGTCTCTCTCATCAATTTTAACTTTGACTTCGAATTCAACATTGGTAGAAGAGGACGAAGATGAAGATGAAGATGAAGATGAGGACGAGGAGGAAGAAGCAGATCCGGCAGCCTTGGGCGCAATCCAGGAGACCTTTCCTTTATAAGTCTTATTGCCGGTTACATTGGTGCTGATCAAGACATCTTGCCCGACCTTAACACTTCCGACATTAAATTCCTTGATTCTGGTAGTCACATACAAATCGTCAACATCTTCCACCACAAAGGCCACACCCTCCGGTGGTTTGAGACCGATTTCGGCGTTCTTTTCCGTAACTGTTCCATCGATAGGTGCTGCGAGATTTCCTTCCGTTAATTCTTTTTTGTACTCATTATAAGCAGTTTCTGCATTCCGGTAAGTTTCTTGGGCATTTTCGTAGGACGTTTGTGAAGCGTTCAGATCTTTTTCGGTTACTCCGCCGTCTTTGTAAAGAAGCACATTGACATTATAATCTTTTTCTTTCGCATCCAAGTCCCTTTTGGCTGCATTGAGAGCTGCTTCAGACTTGTCGAAACTGGTATATACCGTAGTCATATCTAAAGAAGCCATTAAATCCCCTTTTTTTACTTTATCTCCGACATCCACGTAGATTTTATCAATTGGACAATCCACACTGGAAGAAACATTCTCTACTTTGGCACTGTAAATCGTACCGGAAGACGAAAGGCTGTTAATCAAAGTTCCTTTTCTCAAATTGGTCGTTTCCACGACTGTTGCAACCGCTTTTTTTGCCGGGAACGCAAAATGTTTTACGGCCAATCCCGCAGCGAGTAAAAAAACGATGACGATAGCAATGATGACCAATCTTTTTTTACTTGGTTTTTTCCCTAATTTTCCTGTGAAAATCCCCGGCAGATTTACGATTAATTTTTCTTTCACTAGAATTCCTCCGCTTCCTTAATTGTACTATTTATCAGACTTTGAATCTGTATCCTGCTCCCCATACGGTTTCAATATACTGTGGATTTGCTGTGTCGCTCTCAATTTTTTCCCTGATCCGATTGATATGTACCGCCACTGTGGAATGGTCCCCGTAAGAGTCAAATCCCCAAATAGAATAGAAAAGCTTATCCTTGCTGAAAACAATATTCGGGTTCTCTGCCAAAAATAAGAGGACATCAAACTCTTTATTCGGCAAAGATATTTCTCCGTTATCCAGAAAAACCCTGCGCGAATTCTTTTCAATCCGTAACTGACCAATAACGATTTCCTCTTTTTTATCGATGTGGTTAGAAATAAGCCTGTCGTACCTTTTGATATGGGCGTTGACTCTGGCTACCAGTTCCGAGGGCTCAAACGGTTTGACGATGTAATCAGCTGCCCCGAGACCAAGTCCTTTGATTTTGTCGATGTTCTCACTTTTTGCGGATACGAGAAGGATAGGAATATCTTTCTTTAGATTAATTTGCTGACACACTTTGAAGCCATCTGTAAACGGAAGCATGATGTCCAAAATAACGAGGCTATAATCGTTCTGCAAGGCCATTCTCAATCCGTCATCTCCTGTAAGGGCAATATCCACTTCGTAGTTATTGGCCTCAAGGTAATCCCTCTCCAATTCCGCTATTTTTTTGTCGTCTTCTACAATTAATATTTTTTTCATACTGTTTTGATCCTCTCCGCTTTTGGTAGAGAAATCACAATTTTGAGCCCCGTACCAAGTTCTGAATTGGCCCAGACCTTCCCTTTGTGAAAGTTGACAATTTGATTCACAATGGCTAAGCCTAATCCGCTCCCTTTTCCCGTTTCGCTTCTTACTTTATCCGTTCTATAAAAGATATCAAAAATTTTATCTGCGTCCTCTTGCGCCACCCCGCGTCCGTTATCCTGAAAAGAAATCCAAAAACTGTCCTCTTTCTCTCTGACGGAAATTGCAATCACGCCTAAACCGGCCTTTTTATATTTGACACTGTTATCCAGAATATTAAAAACCACACGCTCAAACTGCATTACATCCAGCATTACCATCGCTTGCCTGCATTCGGCAGTAAAAATCAAATGCATTTCTTTTTTATGTAAATCGTTTCTGACTTCCTGCCAATAATTTTTCAGAAATTCAATGAGATCCACTTGATCAAAATAAAAGGGAATACTATTGATATCCAGCTTGGAAAACAGGAACAAATTATCCACCATTCTACGCATGCTATCCGCGGTATTGCTAATCGTCCTTAGATATGTCTCGGTTTTTTCGGGAGTATTGGCTACTCCGTCCAGGATTCCTGAGACATACCCCTTGATGAGTGTCAAAGGTGTTCCCAAGTCGTGTGAGATTCCTGCAATCAGTTCTTTTCTGCTTTCTTCATATTTCTGCTGTTCCTGGACAGATTCTTTTAATCTCCTGCGCATCTCTTCAAAATCTGAACATACTGTTCCAAACTCGTCTTTCCTATCGTACATTACCCTATGATCCAAATTTCCTTGTTTGATTTGGTTGGTGCCTTCGTGCAAAATTCCCAATGGCGTTAAGATACTCCTGGAAATAAATGTTGTTAGCATGCCATTGGTAATTGCAATGATAATGACGGTCAAAAGGAATATGCTGATGAGCAGCGTGCGAAATAACTCGGCTTCAGCTTCGAAATCCTTTCGGCTGAATTCAGCGGCAGCTGGATTATTGCTGATAAGATGAAGCGAAATGAAATGATTTTCCCTTACATCTTGAGAAATGATTTCCGAACCGTTTTCATCAGAAAATATCACTTGTTTGACGTTTTCTAGGTTCTTGACATCATTACCCTGAGACCTACTCTGTCTTGACTGGAAGTCTTTAGTAAGGAAAATTACCTGATCATCTCTCGTTAGTTTTATGGAATCCCCTTCACCTTCTAATTTCATACAGAGTTTCACTGCATCGTCCGTTTTGTCCACAGAACCTGCCATATCCATTAAAACGCTGACACTATGCAATTCTTTGGGAGGCCCCTGTTTATATGTATTAAGAATGGCAGTAGATATTTGGTAAAGAATCAGAAAGAACACGACTGGTATTAAAATCATGACTATATTGGATATCGTCAGCTTCTTTTTAATCGACAAAACGGCTCACCAGCTTTCCGCATTCATGTACAATCATAATGGAAAAACATTAATGTTTTATTAATGATTAATAAATAAATTATAAACAATTTATCGTATTTCTTGAGAAGAAATTTCGTGTAATAAAATAAACGGGATTTTTATTTAAGGAAATTAAAGGATTCTTTTCTAAACTATACTTTTTTGAAAAAAGTATATTGTTAACAAGATGATGAAAACTAATATTAAATTCTTTTCAGGAGGATTTGACATCATGAAGCCTTTACGGATTCTGGTTTTTTCAGCAAGCTTCGGAGACGGTCATGTCAAAGCAGCTGAGGGTCTAATCCAGGCACTGAAGAATGCAGAACCAACGGCCCAAATCATTCATGAAGATTTTTTGAGCCTCTATAACAAAGCCTTAAACTCAGTTATTAAAAACGCCTACATTAAGATAATTAAACGGGTTCCTAAGTTATACGGCACTTTCTATCAGGGGACACAAAATTTATCTTATGATTCCCTCTTTCAGCGTCTTGTGAATAATATAGGGCATAAACGATTAATTGATTACATTTATAGTTTGAACCCGGATATGATTGTTTGTACCTATCCGACAATTTCAGGGCTTTTAGCTCAATCAAGGACCGTAGGCGAACTTCGGATCCCCTTGGTTACGGTGATTACCGATTATTCCGTTCATTGTCAATGGATACACCCCGGGGTAGATTTATATCTTGTCGGCTGTATCCAGGTACGGGACGGCCTAATAGAAAAGGGTATCCGCCCGCAGTCTGTCCAAGTGACCGGAATCCCTGTGAGTCCTAAGTTTAACCGCCTATTAAGCAGAAAAAAAACACTAACAAGTTTAGGACTGGCGACTGACCGCCTTACTTTTTTGATTATGGGGGGAGCTTACGGCGTTTTAGGGCACGCCAAATGGATGTGCGAACTAATTGCAACTGCTGACGCTCATATCCAGGCGATTTTTGTCTGCGGCAAAGACAATCGATTGTACGGTTCTTTAGATTCTGTTTTAGAAGAAGCCCGGAATCCAATTGTCCGTTTCCACTATGTTAATAATATCGATGAACTTATGACAGCATCTGATGTTATCATTACCAAAGCCGGCGGCTTAACGGTTTCTGAAGCCTTAACCAAACATCTTCCCATGATCATTTTTAAACCGATTCCCGGCCAGGAAGAAAATAACGCCCATTTTATCCAGAAAATTGGAGCAGGAAGAATTGCCAATACACAACAGGAATTTATGGATATTGTCACTGAACTGATTCAAAACGAAGGTCTCCTCAGCACAATGAGCCGTGCCGCAGCCAGAGCATCTAACGGGAATTCAGCAGAACGTGCAGCCAGATCCATTTTGAATCTGGCCTATACTTAAAAGGATTAATAATCTTATAATTAGGAGTATTTATGAAAAAGAATAAAAATTGGCCGGCGGCATTTTTAATTCCCGTCTTTATCCTTTTGGTAGCTGTATTTTTTTACCTTGATCGAAAAAATGCAATCTCTTCGGTGATATCCGGTCTCGGATGGCCCGGAGCCATAATTGCAATATTGGTCATCGCTTTTGTTTGCATGACACCTATTCCCTCGGAAGGAATTCTGTTGATGTTTTTAAAGATTTACGGCATCTATTGGGGAATACTCCTAGCCTGGCTGGGATCAAATATCAGCAGCCTGGCAACTTTCTTCATTGCCAGGCATTACGGGCTCTTTTTTGTAAAAAAAATAATTGCGCCGGAACGATTTTCTACAATTAACGACTGGGTGGAGGAAAAAGGGACAGCGGGTCTTTTTATCTCCCGTCTATTGCCTATTCCGGCATTCGCTGTAAATTATGCGGCCGGAGTCATCCCATCCATCAAAATATGGCCTTACCTTTGGACTGCTGCAGTATCTATTATACCTTACTATATAGGAACCGCTCTTGTGTTTTCGGGAATAGCCAACCAGACTAAGTATTGGCTCTTTCTTGGAAGTATCGCTATTGTTGTCTTCTGGTTAGCAAGTTACCTCTTAAGCCGGAAAAAAATACAACAAGTCAAAACAGAATAGCCCCAAAAAATGATTAACAAAGGAGATTAATCGGGTTTCGCTGAAGACAGCGCCAGCATACTTCCTGCTATTCCCAAAAAAATGCTGAGTGCACTTAACGCAAATAATATTTGCTGGCAAAGAACTCCTGCCTGGGGAAAAGGCATAAAAGGAAGAACCGATGCCAATTGAACTGTCATCTTTCTGACAACCCATTCAGATGCCAAACCCGAAAGTATTCCTCCCCCCATAGTCAACAGTAGACCTTCCAATAAATATGGAATACCGATAAATACTTCCGATGCCCCCAGTAATCTCAGGGTATTAATTTGTTCTCTGTTATGTTCAATTCCTTGTCTGAGCATATGCGAAACAATCACCAAAGTAGATAACCCCACTGCGAACAAAACCAGACTGCCAAAAATTCTGATGGTTCCGGCAATACTGTGTACACGATCCAATACTTCCTTGTTGTTCCGGACGTGTTCGATTCCCGGCAGGACCTTCAATCCGTTCAGCACCAGATCGGTTTGTTCCAAATCAATCTTTATCTCCAGATAAGGGTTAAAAGGATTTTCATCAAATATTTTCAGGACACTCGATTCTTCTCCCAGAATCTTTTCCATTCTGCTATACGCTTCTTTTTCATCAACCAAACGTACTTTCTTGATCCCATTAATGCCTTTTATTTTCTCCGACAATTGGAATATCCCTTGTGTTCCGATATTTTGATTATAATAGACATTGATTTCTGCTTCTCCTTGAAGCGCTTCCGCAGCATGGTTGCTTATCTGCCAGCCGGAAAACATCATGGCGAAGATGAAGAAAATAAGTGCGATACTGAACAAGGATAGAATATTGGAAAACAAATTGAACCGAAAGATGGTCACAGCTTCTTTTATAAAATAGGCTGCATTCGCCCTATAATTCTTCATCATATATTACCCGATCCTTTCCAACTGCAGAACCCCATGATGTATGGCAATTAATTTATCGTATTTTTCACAGTCAAGTAAATGGGTCGCATGCGTAGTAATGATGACAGAAGTTTTATTATCCTTAAAAGAAGCTAATAAATTCAGAATCTTCAGCGCATTCTCTTTATCCAAATTCCCTGTAGGTTCATCGGCTAAAATCAAGAGGGGTTTCCTAGCCACAGCCCTGGCAATGGCAACCCGCTGATGCTCACCCCAGGACAGGTTTTCCACCAATGAAAACGCCTTGTGTGCTAAACCTACTTTTTCCAAGGCATTCATACTGTTCTCTTTTAAATCAGTTTTGGGCATGTGTAAAAAGCGATGGCCTAAGAGTACATTTTCAAAAACCGTTCTTCCAGGAAATAATTTGAACTCTTGAAAAACCGGGCCAATTCTCCTTCTGAGTTTCCGGATTGCTTTCGCCTGAGTCGGATTCATTAACTGCCCCATCACTTCCAGGTAACCGGAAGTAGGATACTCCATCCCCAAGAATAGTTTTAACAGACTGGTTTTTCCAGAACCGCTCGGGCCTGTGATAAAAATCAGCTCGCCCGGCTGAATTTCCAAGTCGATATTTTTTAACGCCAAAGTTTGGTCCGGGTACCGTAAGGCTACGCCTTTTGCTTCTATCACGATTTTTTTCCTCCGTCTATGTTATCCTCTTAACCGGGAACAACTGAAAATCTTAAATACCCATCCCCGATCTCAACGGAATTCAGGGCATAGCGTCCTAAGACGGACCTGCACTCAATCCTCATGTCGTTTTCCCTGAACAGCTCTTCTATTGAGCTTTTTTCCAAAGGTAAGCCATAATAACTGCCCCTTTGCGCTTGATATTGCAAGATATGACCCTCTTGGATCACAAATGTCCCGTTCAAGACAAGATGTTTTTCCGGTATATTTACTTCCGCTTCTCCCGGGTGAAAGGTGAATATTATTTGCGGGAGCCGGCGGTCTCCGGCTACGATAGCATTTAAACTTTCATCGCTCATGGTTCCGGTCATACTGAAAAAAGAAGCTGTTAATTTCAGAGTCCCGGGCGGGATGTTTCCCTCTTCCAGGATTCGGGAAAATTCCTTTACAGTTTCAGTAATAAAAGGTTTAAGTTCATTCCAACTTTGCTTCATTTCTGCCAATGATTCCTGATAGTTTCCTTTTTCTCCGGCCAACACAGCCAAGTCATTTTCCAATTCCGATTTAAATCGGATCTCATTCGCTAAGGCGTCCTTTAGCCCCTGCTGTTTATCCTGTATTTGCCTAAACTTTTGAGAAAGTCTGACTGTTTCGGCAGATTGCTTGTTTCTGCTGTTTTGCAGCTGAGCCAGGAGTTCTCCTGTATTACCGGTTATATCTCGTAAAATGCTGATCCGCCTAAGAAAATCAGCCAAATCATCTGATTCTAAAACGATTTCAAGATAAGACCCGGGCCCCATTTTTTGATAGGTCTGCAAAAACTGTTTTAAGCTTCCTTTGTTGCGGGAATATACAATTTGTTCATCTGCCATGGATTTTTGAATGACTTCGATCTCTTTTTTCAGGGATTCCAGGTCCTCGGAAAGTTGTTTCTGCTCATTTTGCATTCCCTCTATTTTCTGAACCTGCGTAAAGAGTTTTTCCAAAGTCTCCATGTTTATTTCGCTGTTGCCGGGAGTCCCCTTATTATTCTCCCCCAATAGACTCACCTGCCCGGAGACGAGTCCTGATAAGATGAACATAAATCCTAGAACAAAAACAGACAAAACCCATATTGAGCATTTCTCCCGTAAAGTTCGGTACATACTTCAAGGCCTCCTTACCCTCTTCTATTATAATTCAACAGATAACAGCAGGTAAGAAAAAGTTTCTAAGATGCTGCAAAACCTTCCGATTCCACCGCATAGCACAAATGGCCCTGGGCTCAAAGAACCCAGGGCCATTTACTGTATTCAAATCATTGGGCGATACCAAAATATCGGGCGGCTTCCTGAACAGCACAGTCTTTACCGCAGGCTGTACAGAGGTGCTGTCCGCAGCCCGTTTCCTTAGCAGCGATGAGTTTATCGGGGGCTAAAGCGAATTCGATTTGCCGGTCAATATTCATAGCCACGCGGGCACGCGCCATTTCATTTTCTCTGGCGATGGCCTGCTTATGTCCTCTTGCTACATCAGCAATCTGCGCGGCCATTTTAGTCGTGATGACCCCGGTGCGGACATCTTCCTCCAAAGGCAGCCCCAAATGCTCTGCCGGAGTAAGGTAGCAGAGGAAATCTGCACCGCAGGCGCCGGCAAAAGCTCCTCCGATAGCTCCTGTAATATTGTCGTAGCCTGGGGCAACATCCGTCGCCAATGTACCCAAGATAAAATAAGGTGCGTTGTTGCAAAGTCTTTTTTGCAGCTTCATGGTCGCTTCCACATGATTGAGGGGTACATGGCCCGGGCCTTCTACCATAACCTGGACACCGGCGGCCTGCGCCTGTTTGACCAGTTCTCCCTGCACCAGCAGCCCCTGCATCTGAGCTCCGTCCAGGGAGTCCGCCGTTGCACCGGGACGAATGGCATCACCGAGGCTCAATGTAACGTCGTAGGCTTTCAATATCTTAAGAATTTGATCATAGTGCTCAAACAGGGGATTTTCCTTTTTGTTGTGCAGCATCCAGCCGGTGATAAAGGAACCTCCGCGACTGACCACCCAGGTTACACGGCCTGTTTTTTGCATGACTTTCAATACGGAATTATTGAAGGCGCTGTGGATGGCCATAAAATCAATACCATCTGCAGCTTGTTTTTCGATATTATCGAGGATATCCTTCGTCCGCATTTCTACTACGCTTCCGTATTTTTCAATAGCTTCCTGTCCCGCTTGGTAAATAGTGGTGCAGCCTACGGCGATATCGGCCATTGCTAAGGTTTGCTTGCGCATGGCATCAATGCAGGAACCGGTACTCAAATCCATAAAGCTGTCACAACCGGCCTCCTGTGCCGCTCTCAATTTTCGGGCTTCCATTTCCATATCGTCACGGTTGCTGGAGGTGCCGATCAAGGCATTGACCTTGACCCGCATACCTTCCCCGATCCCGCAGTATTTGAAGGGCTTGCGATTAATATTTCTGGGAATAACGATGCGTCCTTCGGCTACTCCTTTTCTTACGAATTCCACATCGAGCTGTTCGTTACGCGCAACGGCTTCCATTTCTTCCGTTATTTTTCCGGCACGGGCCTTTAATACTTGTGTCATAATGTCATCCTTCCTTTTACAAAATCATTAGCAGGAGTGCTTATCAATTTTCATATATTTGGCGATGATTTCCATAGCACAAAACTTCCCGCACATGGCACAGGATGATATCTCACCGTTGTTTCGGGTCTTGCGGATATATGCCGCATGTTCGGAATCAAGGGCGAGTCTGATTTGTTCTTCCCATTTCATGTCTCGGCGGGCATTGGACATATCTAGGTCCCACTGGATGGCCTCCGGCATGCCTTTGGCCAGATCTCCGGCTTGAGCAGCAATACGGGCAGCAATGACACCTTGACGCACTTGTGACGCATCCGGATTACCGATATGCTCGGCTGGAGTAACATAACAAAGGAATTCAGCGCCATACCAGCTGCTGAGAGCACCGCCGATGGCTGCATTAATCTGATCGTAGCCGACAGCAAGATCAGTCAGCAAGGGACCGAAAACAAAGTAAGGCGCACCTTTGCAAAGGCTTTTCTGCAAGGTTATCGTATCCTTGATATGATTCAGCGGCATATGGCCAGGCCCTTTGATCATAATCTGGACACCGGCTTTGGCAGCCCGATCCACCAGCTCGCCGAGTATGATAAGCTCCTGCACCTGTGCTCCGTCCAAGGAATCCGCCAGACAACCCGGACGCATGCCATCCGCCAGGCTAAGGGTTACCCCGTACTTCTTCGCGATCTCCAGAATGCGGTCATAGTTCTCATAGAGGGGATTTTCCTTATTGTGATGGACCATCCAGCCAATAATGTGCGAACCGCCATAACTCACCAAAGGGTCTATGCGGCCTTCTTTTTTAGCACGTTTGATGGCCTCAAAGGTCGTTGCACAGTGCAGTGCCATAAAGTCGACACCATCAGCAGCTTGACGTTCTATAACCTCAAGCATTTGTCCGGGTGTCATTTTCAAAGCTGATCCGTATTTTTGACTGGCCTCGGCGACTGTCTGATATAGAGGCAACGTACCTACGGGCACCGGCGATGCTGCTAAAATGGCTCTGCGCGCGTCATCCATATCTCCGGCTATGCTGAGATCCATGACGGCATGGGTTCCTGCAGTCAGAGCCGTCTTCAGTTTTTCCAGTTCACCGGCCACGGTGCTGTCTTTGCTGCTCAGCCCGATACTGGCACTGACTTTTGTTCTGAGCCCTTTACCGATTCCCATGGGCTTTAATCCTTTGTGCAAAGGATTAAAGGGCACTACGATCGTACCGGCGGCCACTCCTTGCTCGATTACTGCTGCGGAAACTCCCTCAGCGACCGCGGCAGCTTCTCTTTGCTCCAGTGTGAGTCCTTTAATTGCTCCTTCTAATGTTGACATGTTTTCCCTCCTCAAATTGATGAAAAATAGACTTGATTTTTATTTTGATTTCCTCTGTCAGCGCTATAGCTTCCTCTTCATCCAGGGATTCTCCCGTTTCCAACCGGCTTAAGGTTTCCTCAAAGCCATTCACCAACAGTTGATTAATAGCTTCATAGAGGCTTGCAGCATTATGAGGTTCCTGAAGCTTTCCCTGCCAGAGATCGTCCATGCGAACAAAAAAGCAGTTGGTAATCTGTCCGATTATTTCTGCCAGGCGCGCTACTTCCGGAATGATAAAAGCGGTCATACCTTCATAAATGGTTCCTTTGAGGATGAGCCGTCTCTCCCGCTGCAAATCCCGGTAGGCCTTGGTTCCCTGCAGGATAATCTGGGGATGATACAGGACATTCGCTGTGATAAATACATTTTTTAGCAGAGAATTTCGCTTGAGAAATTCGAAATTGGTCCGAATATCCGTTAGGGAAGAGTCCGGCTCGAACATGATAAAACCCACATTGGGTTCAATGCCGTTAGCACGCAGGATGCTTAACGCTTTCTCGTTCTGCTCGACTGTCGTCATTTTATGGAGCCGCTTCAGCGAATCATCACGACCGCTTTCCAGCCCGATCAGCAAATCCTCCAAGCCGGCATCTACAAGGGCTGCAATGGTATCTTGATGAATATCGTTAACCCTAGCTTCAATACCAAAGCGGATTTTTCTCTCTTTGAGCATAGCGGCTAACTGCAACGCACGCTCCTGCCCTTGCTTGCCGGGGCCAAAGAAATTAGGGTCGGTAAAATAGAATTTCATGGGTCCATGCTGGACAAGGATACGGTCAATTTCCTGCATGATTCGCTCCGGGCTCTTAGCCCGCCAGCAGGAACCTTCTCCGTAATAGGGGTTGATATAGCAAAAGGTACATCTCCCGTAGCAGCCTCGGCTCCCTTCAATGTTAACCTCTCCTATGCGCATCATCGCTTCGGTGCGGATGGGATCAGGCAAGGCATTCAGATCGTAATTTACCTCACGTCGCTGCATCTGTATCTCTGCTGCCGGATTTACCCAGGCCATACCCGGTACAGGCATCCCTGTTTCTACCCATTCGGCAAAGGTTTGCTCCGGCTCACCGATTATCAGTCCGTCAAATTCCGGGCAGAACTTAAGAATCTCCTCATAAGCAAAGGTGGGATAATAACCATATCCGACAATCTTTCCGACCAAACCCTCCGCCTTTAGCTGTTTGAGAAAAGTATACAATCGCCGGTTGTTTTCCCAGTTAAAAACTAAATGAACACCGAGCACGCATGGGGCAAAGGCAATGACCTGGCGGTGAATATCCTCGTAGGTCAGCTTGTCTAAAAATCCTTCGGCAATTTTAATTTCGTGCCCCTTGCTGTCCAGCAGGCCGGCGATACAGCCTGTGATCAAACTGGATGCCAAAGGAGTATTGGCAATATCATTGCATCTGTCCATCGTAATCTGCCGGGGATGCTCCAGAAGAAAAACCTTCATTTCAGACCTCCTTATACCTTCATTTTCTGCCACATGAAAACATTCTTTGTCAGATGATAGGTCTCTAAGGAATACCTTGTTGCGGCGTACCTTTTGGGATTGTAATAAACCGGATACAACAGGTCCGTATCCCCGTCAATCTCTCCCTGCCTTCTGGCTATGGTTTCAAGGGGTGTGCCCGGCATAATCCGGATATTATTCAATACGATGGCGCCCAGATTTCTCCTCGGTGTGTGAATCTCATAAAGCCGATCCATTAAAGCTTTGCCTTGTTCAATCGTCTCGGCATTTTCTCCCGGCACATTGGTCAGGAAATGATAGATGACGACTACATCGGTTTGTGCCGTCAGCTCTGCGGCTTTGAGGATATCGGACACTTGAAGGTTCTTCTGCAATACGTTCAGGGAGTTTTGGCAATAGCCGTCCGGCGAAAAAGAAAAACAGCTGCAACCGGATTTTTCGTAGAGTTTTACCTTTTCTTGGTCCAGTACGTCTTCCCGGAAAAAGCCGGTCCAGGTAACCTTCAGTTTCCTCTTGATGATCTCTTCACAAATTTCCTCCAGATGACCGATGGGCAGGTTGATCACCGGATCATTAAAATGAAAATCCCGAAGACCATATTTAGCTTGAAGCATTTCCATCTCGTCAACGACTTCCGCAGGTTTGCGGCAGCGCATGATTTTACCCTGAAGCTGAGGATAAACACAGTAAGCACAGTTCAAAAGACAACCTCTCTTGGTTTCGATACCAAAAGCCGGCACATAGTCATTAATATCCCGATATAATTCCGGCGGCAGCAAATCCCGGTCGGGAACAAGGTAATCTTCAAAAGTAAAATCTGAAACGACCGGACGAACCATGACTCGACCGTTTTCCCGGTAACATAAGCCCGAAATATTTCCTGGCTGTTCAAAATGATCTAAGAGCTTTGGAAATCCGTATTCGGCCTCTCCCTTTATGCCATACCGGATTTCCGGCAATTGCTCCATAATTCGCTCAGGAAACAATGAAAAACCGGTTCCGCCCACTACAATAGGTGTACTTGGTAAAACCGCATGAACCATACGTACGCTGATGACCAAAGGCGGTATCAGAGAGCTGGTTTTATTCGCTAAAGGATCGATATTTCTTAAAGACAACCCCACGATGTCCGGCTGCTCTGCCAGCAGCTTCTCTTTTAAGGCACCGTAGGCATCAACTTCCAGATTCATGTCCAGCAGCACCACCTCGTGCCCTGCACGGATAAGATGTGTTCCCAAGGTTACAATGCCGATAGGATATACGCGCTCAGCGGTTAAGCTTTCCACAGACGGCGTTTGCACCAAAAGTATTTTCATCGATTTCACTCCAATAGCAATAATGCAAAATATTTAATATAATCGTCTTTTTCAGGCAGTGTTTTAAGGGTAAGTCCAGCTCTTTGAATCGTTTTAAAAACGTCAATGCCAGCGGACTCCATCGAAGGCCGTGCATTTTTATGGTTATTGCAATTCCCGCTGCCGGCACATTCCGGACAAATGCTGCAAGGACCGGCCCAAAAAGAAAATGCTTTATAATAGCCTGCTTTAAAGGCTGTATGTTCCGCTTGCAGCACCATTCTCTGAAAATCACGTGTCGGCGGCGTGCCTTGCAGCAGCAGGCACTTGGTGTAATCCCTGAGTATCGCCCGCGTTTTTTCAGGTCTGATGCTATTGGGCGGACAATGAGAAAGATTGTACCCGTCACAGCCAAATTCACATTTCAGCCCAACCCAGTCCGGTATGTGGATCAAATTCACATCAATCGGCTGTACGGTTTGAAATCCCAAAGTTTGGATCTTTACCGACAATTGCTGCAATACGCTAATACCCAAATCTTCCAGCCTTTCCGCCTGCTTTGCTGCCAGCAGAACCGCCGTATCTGAGCCTAACGGGATCCGCTCTGTCACAGTTAATCCAGCATACCGCAACTGCTGCTGCACCCAGGAGGCCGTATAGACCTTGCCGTTGTACGTATTCACCAACATGTTGAGATCGGATAAAGCTGCCTTATCCGGATCGTGCTCCAGAAAAAAGTCGTGAACAAGTAAAAGTCCATCCTCAGCCAGACGTGCAGCAGCTTCGGAAATCACATGTCCTGATTCTGACTCAGCAAAGGCATGTATGATATTGGATAGAATCACCAAACTGTATTTTTTTTCGGATAGTTCCCATGATTCTAACATATTGGCCGGCCAATATTGAATCCGGGCTGCATATGCGCCTCCGGTATGGATTTCTTCTGCGTATTCCAGGACTTGCGGCAAATCCAGCAGCGTAGCCTTTGTACCCGGAAACTGCCTTAAAAATCCGACAGAAAAAGCGCCTAAGCCTGAACCTACATCCAGGATCTCTCCTTGCAGCTTGAGCTTGGAGAAAATCGGCAATATCTCTTCAATTTTATTCTTTACAATACAGTCCATAGCCCGGCAATAATGGCGGAAACGCTGTTTGACAGCCTCGTCCGGCTCCCCTATAGGCGGTAAAACGACCCGGGTGCCTTTATTCAAACATTGATCCAGGCTTTGCCAATTTTCAATGAGGTATTTGCGCCAAAGAATAGTATCGCCCTGATATGCCTCGGCCCCCTGAATCAGGTATTTTCGGGAAAGCTTGGTATTGGTGCAATACCCGTCAGCCTCGAAGACCAGTCCCAAGTTTGACAGCACATGCAGATAGCGTTTTAAACATCCGGACTCATAGTTTAATTCTTTGGCCAACTCCGCCACAAGTTTGCCGCCGGGCTCCAATCGTGTAAACAGCCCTTGCTCCACAGCTGTAAAAAGCACTTCTGAATACCAATATCCTATCGCCAGATCTTCCAGGTATTGTGGATTCATATCCTGAGGATCATGCATAAGCCAGCCCCTCCGAATTTACCGGTCCCGCAACCCCTGCATCCGTAAAGGTCAGCATTTTATAGACAATCCGAGAAGCCGCTTCCACAATCGGCATGGCCAAAGCTGCACCGGTACCCTCTCCCAAACGCAAGTTTAGATTCAGAAGCGGTTTTAAACCCAATGCTTCCAGCATGTATTGATGTCCCGGTTCCATGGATTGATGGGCTGCAATCATATAGTCAACGGCATGCGGTACCATTTTTTGTGCTGCCAAAGCCCCGGCAGAGGATATCAGTCCGTCTACGACCACCGGTATGCGGTAGTAGGCTGCACCCAGAATCAATCCGGCAATCCCGGAAATCTCAAAGCCACCCACCTTGGATAGTACATCCAAAGCATTTTGCGGATCCGGTTTATTAATCGCAATTGCCTTTTCGATAACCCTCACTTTGTTGTCCAAGGCCTTCTCATGAATACCGGTTCCGCGGCCGGTCACCTGCCTTGGAGAACGACCGGAAAATACCGCTAAAATAGCACTGCTGGGTGTTGTGTTGCCGATTCCCATGTCGCCTGTGCCCAAAAGCTCTATACCCCTTTGGGCCATGATACCGGCGACTTCTATCCCTGCTTCCAAAGCCTGTACGGCCTGCACCTCAGTCATGGCCGGACCCCTGGCCATATTTTGCGTACCATAGGCGACTTTATAAGAAAGTATCTTTTTCTGATTTACCAAAGCGCTTAAATCTGCTGCGACTCCCATATCTACCACGGTCACACCGGCGCCTGCTGCTTCCGCCAAGACATTGATCCCCGCGCCCCCTGCAACAAAATTATGTACCATCTGCCGGGTGACCTCCTGGGGAAATGCGCTGACTCCCTCAGCGACAACGCCATGGTCACCGGCCATGGTTACCAGCATTTTCTTCGCTACTGAAGGTAGCATACTTTCTTTAATGGCAGCCAGTTGCTCTGCTAAGTCCAGTAAATACCCCAGACTATGGTGCGGAATAGCCAAATCATCAAGCCTCTTTCTAGCTTTTACGCGCCAGGCCTGTTCTACCGGTCGAATGCCGGATAATACTTCTTCCAATGATAGATGCATCTTCTTCACGCCTTCCGAAAATGATTCGATTTCATTACGTCTGTCTTCCCAGGATAAAAATCATATAAAAATAAAAAAATCCACATCCAAAATGGGTGCAGATTTTACCATCATCCTCACAACTGCCAGCTTATTTGCGAAGCTAACAACGTTTTTTACAGGCAGGTCTCCTGACTCAGGTTCATTGCAGTTCTGTACCTTCCCCCAAAAAGGAGTGGTGCAATTGCTCCCCATACAGTGGCGGGTCCGTCCGGGAATTTCACCCGGTTCCCTATTCTCCAACAGATTGTTGGCACCTGTAAAAATAAATTTTTATTTCATTAAGTATAACATAATCGGGTCATTGTGTCAAGTTCTTCATTATGATCTTGTAATCTATGTTAATTCTATTCCCCAAACGTAGGGCTGATCCATCTTCATTGAACCCCATGCTATACACTTGTGACCGACAACAATAGGACCGGTTGACTTAGCCAGCACCTCTTCCAGAGCCTGATCATAGGTGGAAGCTTTTCCGGTTTCAATAACATAAGACCGGGCCATATCGGCGTTTTCAAGTGAGGCAGAGGTCCTGCCGCAAAGATGAATCAGAAATTTTCCCCCAATTTCTTTGATTCCATTAATAATTCTCAGGCTGGATGGTCCGCTAAAGTCCCGATAAATAGCAGGTCCTACAATATCCTGTACCCCTACTGCATCTTCATAAGAAATAATTGCGGCACCTCTTTTGACACCCTCAATACCGTATTGAATAACACAATTTTCAATAACGGCCAGGATTTCCTTGATTTTTGACGGGTCCTTGCGCAATCCATTGAAAAAATTCGCATGATTTATTAGAGCATGAATAATAGTGAATGGACCAACGATGTTAAGTATTGCTTTTTCACCCGACTCGGCCAGGATCCCTATAGCATCCAGTACTTCTCCCATTCGGCCTTTAGAGATATCCGGCACTTGGATACCGGACAGTTCTTCAAGAGATGAGAACCGACGGCCATTTGGCCGCGGCCGGTGCACAGCATCACCCATTTTTATATCTGCTCCAAAGGCTTCTGCTTCAACCGTAACGCAAAAAGGCACCTTGGCAAATACTTCGTTCCGGTATTCCTTTTGCGTTCTGGCAAGAGCAACCATGCCGCTCTTATCCGTGTAAGCGTTCGGGAAAATTATGCTAGCTTCCTTTAAGACTTCTTCGGGAATATGTTCTGTATTATGTCCCGGACATTTAAATTCCACCATTTTTCTTCCCTCCAATCAAGTTAGCTTTGTCTTCTATCCCAATTTTTTTAAACAAAAGCACAGGCATCTCGAAAGGCTGTATGAAAATCCGGTCTGAGCGAAAGTTCGACATGCGTTGCTTTCCTGGCAAGATACTCAGCGTGCTGTCGCTTTTCTTCTGAAGCAAGCGCTAAAATAGCACCTTCTCCTGCTGCATTTCCTACCGGATATACAATTTGCCCATCGACTCTGGGAAGCAGTCCTATTGAGAGAATACTCTCTTTCCTGACAAAGCTGCCAAATGCCCCAGCCAGCTTTACCGTATTTAAATCCTTGGCCTCAATACCGGCTTCCTTTAAAAGAATTTCGGCTCCGGCCCTGACGGCAGCCTTTGCCATCTGTAATTCACGCACATCCCGCTGGGTTATAACGACATCTTCCTGTTTGGTTGAACTATAATGGAGGACAAATTCCTGACCAGAGTCCCTCATACGTAACCGGTGCCATAACTCTTCCGGTATTTTCCCATCCAGGTCTTTCTGTGGCAGCATCCGGCCATTTTTATTAATAATCCCCGATTTTACCAGCTCAGAAATGCCGTCAATTAAACCGGAACCGCAAATCCCACTTGGGACAGCATTTCCAATAACAGAAATATTTACGGTCTTATCAATACGTACTTTTTCTATAGCTCCTTCAGTGGCTCTCATCCCTTGATAAATATGTGCCCCTTCAAAAGCGGGCCCTGCGGCTGTAGAGCAGGTATACAGTTTTCCTTCACAGGTCAGGGCGATCTCCCCGTTGGTTCCCAAATCAATCATCATTGCCGGTCCGGTATTCTTGTCAATGCCCACCGCCAACAAAGCCGCGACCGTATCCGAACCAACGTATCCCGCAATGTTGGGCAATACAATGACCTTAGCATGATAATTGACTTTCAGTCCCAAGTTCTTCGCAGGGATTACTTTCATTGAAGAAAATACCTGAATAAAAGGTGATTTTCCCAGTGCAGCAGGGGATAAGCCCAAAAACAGATGGGACATAACTGTGTTTCCCACAACCGATACCTGATAGACCGTCTCAGTATCAATTCCGTTCTGCTGTGCCAGCTCTTGGATTATTTCATTTGCGACATCCATCACATTTTCCTGCAAACACTTCAATCCGTTTACTTGTTCGTCTGAAAACTGGATCCGTGATATCACATCTGCCCCATAAGAACTCTGCTTATTGGTACGGGATGCCGCTCCTAATACAAGACCCTGGCATAGATCCAACAAATAGCCTACAACAGTTGTAGTCCCAATATCAAATGCTACGCCATAGATTTTGTTGCGTGTATCCCCTGCTTCTACTGCTAATAATTCACTCCCGGCAAGAACGGCGGTAACCCTAAAATCGTTTTCCCGCAGGAAAGAGGGTATAGAAGATAAGACATCGAGCTGCAAAGAATTAATTTGTTTCCCTTTTAATGCATCTATAAGGCGTTTCTCATCTGGCCTGAAATCATGGATATGAGGTTTTTCCAATTCCAGATATTCTTTTTTCACATCTGTATCAAGAGGCACAGTTTTCGTTTCTAATATTACTTTCCGGGATGATCCATTTTCTTTTTCCGGAACGAGGATTTCTAAATCACCATAGCCCCGGCACTGACATGCCAAGGCTATCCCTTTTTCTACATCCTGCGCACTTAGGAAGTTTTCCTCGACTTTGGTTAATGGTTCTCTTTGCCCATGTAGAATACTCACCCTGCATTTGCCGCAAGTCCCTCTGCCGCCGCAAGTCGCTTCAATAGAAACGCCCGCTTTTTGCGAGGCCTCCAAAACAGTATTCGCTTCATCCGCAAAAATTGTCTTCTCTTCGGGATGAAAAATTATTTTTCTGCCAGCCATAGCTTTCCTCCACCGTTCTTCGGAAAGTGCTTAATTTCTCTTAGAGTTTGCAAAATAATTGTTTCAAAATGCTTATTACCGACCCTTTGAATTTCCAGGGGCAACTTAAAGGAATCCGCGATTTCATTCGCTTTTCTGTCAAGGGAACCATCTCCCGCAGCATCCAGATATACCACCCGTTTATAATTACGAAGCATCATTTCTTTAATCTTGGGCCGCTTTTCCCATTCTAAAGGTTCTGTAACCAGCTTCGAAAAATTTCTGCATATGTCGTCTGTCAAAAAAAAGGTTCCCGGCACTTCTTTTATCATTTTCAGATAGTTGTCTTCGCCGACAAACATTCCATAGCATAACTCACCGGGAACCCTAATTGCCCCATATTGCTTAACTATTTCATCAATTTTTGTGGCACAATTACCAAAAGCTACTATTATTCCGCAATATATACCTTTAAGAGAAGCAAGCAGCCCTTTAATAGCAGCTGCCAGCTTATCAGGATAAAGGTGCATAATCGCAGGAAGGTAAATAATATCCGGCTGTTCGTCCTCGTCCAGTACTCCGATAGCTTTTTCCAACGGAATTTTCAGAGTATAGCAGGCGACAATAACATTAGACATTTTTTACCCCCCCAAAAAAATGAAAATTTACTTAAAAATATGATACAGAGGATGGTCATGGCTGGCAGGCCTTACCCCATGCTGCATACAGCTGTATGCAACCAAAGCATCAACTGCCGCCATCGACGGTACTATTTCCGTTTGTTTGATTCCATACATTACAAAGTCGGCACCCAATAGCTGCAGGCTGGTCGCAATGCTGGTTTTAGTGGAAGCTACCTCTACTTTGTTATATAGAGAAGCTTTCTTCCATCCGGTAATCAACGTATGGGTTGGTGAACAGCCGGCAGGATAACCATATTTGTCTTTGAGCATATATATGGCTTTAGCTGCCGGTCCTGGCTCAACTGAGTCCATTACGGCCATGTCAAGCATCAGTTTTTCAAAACCATAGGTCTTAGCCTTTTCAATCAGTTCTTCAGCAATATCCACTCTGCCCTGGGCTGTTGGCTTCTTTGAATTGTTCAGCATTACAATAGTAGCCTTCAAACCATGCTTTTTAACTTCTTTTAGTTCATCTTCTCTACTCTCAACGTTTACGGAATCAAACACAGCCCTGTCGTGCAAACCAAGCTTGGCAGCCATTTCCACGCCGGCAATTCTTACTTTGGCAATTGTCCCGTCAATGATGAACGGCAAATCTGTTTTGCGTCCGATGAATTCAACATAGGCACGCATAGCATTTTCACTTGATCCGACAATATCGATCATCAGCGGAAGTTTGACACTTTTACACATCGTATCAATTTTGTTAATCCACTCAAGAGCACCTTCTTGATCGAAAGTTCCGCTTTCTTCATCTATAACCAGCTTGTCGCCCTGATAAAAAATACTTGCCATTAACACGGTCGGATATTGTCCGGGTTGACCGCCGATAGTAACATTTCCGATCTGATAGACTTTCTGTTCGGCGTTGAATTTGAACAAACCAATACCCTCCTTTACGCGTACCGCCCAAATTTTTCTGCTGCTCTAACCATGGCCTCAACATTTTCCGGCGGTATATCAGAGGTAATTTCACAACCCGGTGACAGCATGTACTGTCCGCCCTCTTTGGCGGCACTGATGATCTCTCCGCATTTTTTCTCTACTTCCTCTGCAGAAGCCTGAGGCAAAAAGACAATATGGTCTAAGTTTCCGGCAAAACCTAGTTTTCCGGCATATTTCTTTTTAAACTTGAGCATGTCTGTATGGTGCCCTAAACTGACCATCTGCAGTTTTTCCATATCAGCCAGAGCATCCCCGTTCATATCAAGATGAGTATCCATTTTCCCGCACATGTGCAAAATATTGTATTTGTAGGTGAGCGCCTGCTTTAAATATGGGATAAAAAATTCGGTCATCGTTGCAGGTGCGAACATCTGCAGGTCATGCTCACATATTACCAGGAAAGATGCCCCTGCTTCCTTTAAGGCTTGCGCATAGGCGTTCACTACTTCTGTGCTTTTTTGGATCAAGGCATGCATAAATTCTTTGTTTCGAACACTCTTGATGAAATTTTCATAGGGAAATAGCTGCATTGAAAAAGTAAACGGTCCGGTTACATACGCTCCTACAGGGACATCTGTACTTTCCGCCAAGATTTTGGTCCCCTCTACCATCACTTTTGAACCAGGAGCTTTGGCAAAATCCGGCATCTTAAACTTTTTGATATCTTCTGCTGTCAAAATAGGATTTTTCGTGATCCACGGGTATTTGTCAGGAGGATAAAAAATCGTTCCGCCGCATGCTTCAACTACCGGCCAGCTTGGTTCTACCTGGATCGCCACTGAATCATACTTATACCGTTTTAATGCCTTTAAGTGTGCATCTGCTGCTCTCCGAGCATCCTTGTACATTACATCATAAGTTAAACCCTGACTAATTCCCGCATGATCTCCTACCTGGGCAAGTACTGGCACCCGGTCAGGGATCTTTCCATCTAATGTTGCAAAAACTCTTTCTCTTGAATTCATGATAAATTACCTCACTAGTTTAGTTAAAAAATCTTCCCAGCCGTCTCCTTTTCTTTCCTGAAAGTGATAACGGGAAGGGGTGGTCCCAACCTTTTGACTGAATACCTTGCTAAAATAATCGGGATCTTGAAACCCAATCTCACGGGCAATCGTCTTCATCGGCAGGTCTGTGTTCTCTAAAAAAGCTTTAGCCCGTTCAATCCGTGATTGAATGACATATTCTTTAAATGTCATATTTTCTTCTCTGCTGAACAAAGTACTGAAATAACTGACGCTAAATCCTACATGGTCGGCTACTTCTCTCAATGTCAGCGGTTTTCTAAGATTCTGCAGCACATATGACTTGGCCGCATTAATGATACGCTTTGTTGGGTCTAAAGGATTCCAGCAGTTAATGTCTCCGGAATTATTTTTTTCTTCTTCGTCCGATAACAAATATTGAGGGTCTACCATTTTCCAAAAAGCGTTGACAATTTCTCTCCGGCGTACTGGTTTCAGAAGATAATCTTTAGCCTCTAAATTGATGGCCTTGCGCAGCATAGGATAATCACCGTAGGCTGAGATAAATGTGAACTTGACCTCCGGATAATGCAATTTGATCTGTTCAGCCACTTCCAGTCCATTTTTGCCCGGCATCCGCACATCTAAAAACGCCGCCGAAATGTGCTTGCGGCTAAATATTTTTATCGCTTCATTGCCATCCTGCGCCTGGTAAACCTGGATTTGATAATTTTCATCACATCTTGCATCACAGGTAATCGTTTTGATAATTACAGCCCGCTCCAATGCTTCGTCATCAGCAACCAGCAGCTCGATTGTTTCTGGCATAGTAGACCCTCCTATTCTAAAACCGGCGATCCACTGC